>JBBSEG010000069.1:0-3172 GCA_038239945.1 Burkholderiales bacterium | reverse complement strand
CGCCGCGCAGGCCTATCCGTCACGCCCCATCCGGCTGGTGGTGCCCTTCGCGCCGGGCGGCGCGTCCGACGCCCTCGGCCGCCTCGTCGGCCAGAAGTTGAGCGAGCGTCTCGGCCAGCCGGTCGTGGTGGAGAACAAGCCGGGTGCAGCGACGACGATCGGCGCCGCCGAAGTCGCGAAGGCCCCCGCCGACGGATACACGCTGCTCCTCGCACCGGCGCCGTTCATCATCGCCCCGCTCATGTACCCGAACCTGCCGTACGACCCCGCCCGCGACTTCACCGGCGTCGCATTGATCGCGTCCTCACCGCTGGTGCTGACCGCCAACCCCGCGGTGGCCGCCAATACCCCGCAGGAGCTCATCGCGCTCGCGAAGTCCAGGCCCGGCGTGCTGATGTACGGATCGCCCGGCAACGGGAGCGTCCCGCATCTCGCCACCGAGCTCTTCAAGCTGCGCACCGGCACGGACCTCACGCACGTGCCGTACAAGGGCGGCGGGCCTGCGGTGACCGACCTCGTGGCCGGCCACATCTCCGTCATGTTCGCGAGCCCCGTCGAGGTGTCGCAGTTCGTGAGCGCGGGCAAGCTCAAGTACATCGTATCGAGCACCAGGGAGCGCGCCGCGTCCGTGCCGAATGTGCCGACCGTGGCCGAGCTCGGCTATCCCGACTTCAACGTGGTCGCATGGTTCGGCATCGTCGTCCCCGCGGCGACGCCCAGGGACGTCGTCGCGCGGCTGTCCCAGGAGATCGGCCGGGTCATGGCGGCGCCCGACGTGCAGGAGAAGTTCGCAGCGCAAGGCGCCGACCGCGCCTACCTGCCCTTCGCGGATTTCGACCGCTTTCTCGTTCGGGAGCGCGAGCAGTGGGCGCAGGCGATCAAGGCGTCGGGCGCGAAGCTCGAGTGATCGGCCACGGCGGGGCCGCCACGCCGGACGCGCCTGCGGCGGCGTGTTCCCGTCCTTCCATGCCGCGCGACGCCGGTGGTGCAAGCGCTGGTCTCCCCATTCGAGGCGCCGGGTGGGGTCCAGAACACCGCCTTCCCGACCGCACGTCGGGATAGCGCCGATAATTCATCCTTTTTGTGAGACGCGCGCCGTAAATTGCTGATATTCTGCCAGGGTTAAATCAGGGTCCCACAAGGTCGAGGAGCGGTTGCTTCCGTCCGGACCGACGCCAGGCTGCGGCCGGAGCTTCCAGGACCGGCGTTTTAATAGCGTAGGCGCCTGTTGGCTACAAGTTCCGAACGGTGGCACCCATATTGCTGTAACCGTTTTTCGCGCTCTGAAACGATACAGAGGTCAGCCATGTCCGCCGCACAGCTTCGATCGGGCACGCCCGCTGGTGTGGTGTCCGAGCTTGCCTTCGCCCGGGCGCAGCGCAACACCGTCCTGATCGTCGACGACCTGTTCAGCAGCCGATTGCTGCTCGCCGAGATCGTCCGCCAGATCGACGGCAAGCTCAACCTCGAGCTGTTCGACACGCCCTCCCGTGCGCTGGAGTTCGCGCGCAACAATCGCGTCGACATCGTCCTCACCGATTACAAGCTGCCCGAGTTCGACGGCATCGAGCTCGTCAAGCAGCTGCGCGCCCTGCCGCACTGCGTCGACGTACCGATCGTCGTCATCACCGTGGTGGACGACCGCAAGATCCGCTACGACGCGCTGGAGGCCGGCGCCACCGACTTCCTGATCAAGCCCCTCGACGACCACGAGACGCGCGCGCGCTGCGCCAACCTGCTCGAGCTGCGCCGCCACAAGATCGTGCTGTCCGACCAGGCGCGCGTGCTGCAGTACCAGGTGGACAAGTCCGTGGCCGAGATCCACGAGCGCGAGCTCGAGACGCTCGCCAAGCTTGCCAAGGCCGGCGAGTTCCGCGACAAGAACACGGGCAACCATCTCACACGGATGGCCAAGTACTCCGCGCTGATCGGGCAGAACCTGGGCCTGGGCGCCGAGACCGTTCACGTACTGGAGGTGGCCGCGCCGATGCACGACATCGGCAAGATCGGCATACCCGACGCGATCCTGCTCAAGGAAGGGCCGCTCACCAAGGCGGAGGAGGAGACGATGCGCAACCATCCGCGCATCGGCTACGACATCCTGAAAGGCTCGCCATCGAAGTACCTTTCGATGGGCGCCATCATCGCGCTCGGCCATCACGAGAAGTTCGACGGGTCCGGCTACCCGAACGGACTGCATGGCGAGGACATTCCGCTGGTGGCGCGAATCGTCTCGGTGGCCGACGTCTTCGACGCGCTCGTTTCCGAGCGACCGTACAAGCATGCATGGCCGATCGACGAGGGCATCGAGTACCTCAAGGGCCAGCGCGGCCGTCATTTCGACCCCCGCACGGTCGACGCCTTCCTGGCCGACCGTTCGCGAATAGAGGTGGTCCTGCGCGAGTTCAGCGACTAGGCCGCGCAACGTCGCGCACCCGCGACGGCCTGTTGTTCCATCGTTTCAGTGTCGGCACTGCCGACGTCGCTTGACAATCCGTAAGCTATCGCTTACCGTAAGCCATGGCTTACGCATCGCCTTTACCGCCCGCCTTCGCCGCCCTCGCGGACCCGACGCGCCGTGCCGTGCTCGAGCGCCTGCGCAAGGGAAGCAAGACGGTCGGCGAGCTGGCGGCGGGGCTTCCGGTGTCGCGTCCTGCCGTGTCGCAGCAGCTCAAGGTGCTTCGGGCCGCCGCGCTGGTCACCGTGCGCCAGGTCGGCACGCGCCACTACTTCAGCATCAACCCCGCGACCGTGCTCGATCTGCGCGCCTACCTCGACGAAATGTGGCACGACGCGATGGGCGCCTATGCCAAGCACGTCGCCGACGCGGAGTGCCAGCGTGGCCGGACACGCTGAATCGGTGGCGCCGCTGGTGGTCAGGGTGGTGGTGCCCTGCCCCTGCGACCGCGCATTCGACTATTTCACGCAGGACATCGGCACGGGGTGGCCGCTCGCGACCCACTCGGTCGGGCGCGCAGACGCTGCGCGCTGCGCGTTCGAGCCTCGCATCGGTGGGCGCCTCGTCGAGACGACGCGCCACGGTGCAGAGCACGTTTGGGGGGATCGTGGACCGGCAATGCGCACCGAATACGGGAGCGGCTGGCAAGCCGTGCTGCGCGAGCGCTTCACGGCCCACGTCTACGCAGGAGAAATGCGATGAGCGACATCCGCT
>JBBSEG010000068.1:0-3989 GCA_038239945.1 Burkholderiales bacterium | reverse complement strand
GCCGCGCCGACGGGCGCATGCACCGATTTCGCCGGGGGCTTGGCGCGCAGCGCGGGCGCGGGCGCCGGCGCAACACGGGCGGCCGCCACCTTGCCGGGCTTGCGCGGCGCAGCGGCCGCCGCGGGCACGACGGGCGCACCGGCAGGGCTTGGTTGGGTGGAGCGACGCGGCAAGGGCTGGAGCCGGCTCGGACGTGGACGACCGATTGTACCGACGCGCCATGCCGGTGTCATGGCACGTTCGGCCGACGGCTCAGGCGGTCGCTTCCGGGGGACCGGCGGCGTCGCTGGCCGGCGATTGCGTCGCGTTTAAAACCAGCGCCGGCTCCGACGCGTCGACGGCGAGCGTCGGCTCCGGCGCGTCGACGGCGAGCGTCGGCTCCCGCACCCCGCCGTTCTGATCCGGCGCGACGTCCACCGGTCCGGCGTAGCGGCATTCGAGCGTCTCGGCGAGCAGGTCGATGGCGCCGATCGCGACGCGCACTGCCGTATCGGGCGGCACGCCCGCGACGTCCGGCAGCCGCAGCGTCAGCGGCAGCCGCTCGAAGCGCACCAGGCCGTCGCGCAGCACCCGCGCCGTGGTTTCGCCGACGCCCTCCTGCAGCAGCCAGCGCAGGCACCAGTAGCGCTCCATTCGATCCTGGAACTCGCCATACTGGGCGTAGGTGGTCTCGAAATCGGCCAGCGTAGCGAACAGCTCGGGGTCGCGCTCGTCGTAGGGGGGCCGCTCGCCGCGGACCACGGCGAGGAGCTGGCGCTGGTTGACCAGATCGCTGTAGCGGCGCAGCGGCGAGCTCGCCCACAGGTAGTGGCTCACGCCGAGACCCTGGTGCTCGCCCGGCTGCGTCGCGAATTTCACCTTGCCGCCCGATTGCACCCGATAAAGACCCGCCGCGCCGGCGTCTGCGAGCAGGCGCCCCCAGGTGGCGTTCACGTGGATCATCAGCTCGGCGACGAGCTTGTCGAGGGGACTGCCTCGCGCGCGCGGCACGATAGCGACCCGGCCCGCCTCCCCCGCGACCCCGCCTGCGTCCCAGTCGACATAGAAGCTGTACTCGACGCGCGCGAACTCGGGCTTCGCGCGCGCGGCCGCGAGGTGGCCGACGAGCGACCACAGCGTACGCAGCTCCGCGGTAAAGGGCGGATCGTCGGCGGCGGCAAGCTTCGTGAAGCGCTCCGTGACGTCCGGAAGGCGCAGGTTCGCCGCGATCGCGACCCGCTCGACGCGCGTCTCGTGCCGCAGCGGCCGGCCTTGGCGGTCGATCTCGATATACAGCGACAGCACGGGCGGCGCGCTGCCCTCCCGGAGCGTGAACGCGGCGATGGTCTCCGCGGGCAGCATCGTGAGCTTGCGTCCGGGCATGTACACCGTCGACAGGCGAGCGCGTCCAGCGTCATACGGGCTGCCGCGCGGGAGCGCGAGCGCGGGACAAGCGATGTGGATGCCGACCTCGGCGTTGCCGTCCGCAAGGAAGCGCACCGAGAATGCGTCGTCGATCTCGGTGGTGGTCGCGTCGTCGATCGAGAACGCCTGCACCGTTGCAGGCGGCAGCGCGTCGGCGCCCACGACGAGCGGCGGGGCCGGCGCGAAGCCCGTCCCGCGCGGGAACGCCTCGGCGAGCAGCCGGTTGAAGTGATACTCGTGCGTCGACGGGATGCCGCCGGCGCGCGCAAGCAGCGCCACCACGCTCGTGCGTTGCGCCGCCGCGGCCGCCGCGACGGCCTTCCATTCCAACGCGCTCTTGTCCGGCCGGTAGAGCAGCATGGGAAGCGCCGCGCGCAGCGGCTCCGGCAGGCGGCCCTGCACGAGCTCGTCGACCCAGGCACCCGTCTGGACGGCCTCGCGCGCCTTGCGCTCGACCGACGCGAGCGCGGCACGGAGCGCGTCGGGAGGCGCCTTGCGATAGCGGCCCTTCCCGCGCTTGTAGAAGTACATGGGCGCCGCCTGCAGCAGCAGCGCGATCGCCGCCGCCTCCGCCGGCGCGGGCGCGCCGCCGTAATACTCGCCGGCGAGCTCGTCGAAACCGAATTCGCCGTCGCCGCTGGCCTCCCACAGGAAGCCGGCGTCGAGCTCGGTGACCAGCCGTTGCGCGTGCGCGAGCAGCTCGACCGCGCCCGGCGATGCGAAGCGCAGCAGCACCGCCCCCGCCTTGATCTTGAGCCGCTTGCCCGACGCCGATTCGACCTGCAGCGACGCGTCGTGGTCGGCGAGGACGCTGCCGGCCTTGAGGTGGCCATCGTCCTCGAACAGGACATTCATAGGGGCGTTGCGCGACGGTTCGGCCGCGGGGCCGGCGGCCGCGCATCGTGCATTATAGCGAGCAGTGAGCATCGACCCGCGGCGCGCCGCGCCATTTCAACGCTCGAAGGATGCCATGCCTGCCATGACCTGTCGCCCGCTCGGGCGCAGCGGACTCGCCGTCTCGCCCCTGTGCCTCGGCACCATGATGTTCGGCGACCGCACCGACGCGAAGGCTGCCGCCGACATCGTCGCGCACGCGTTCGACGCGGGCATCAACTTCATCGACACGGCCGACGTGTACGCGAACGGCGAGTCCGAGCGGATCACGGGCGCGGCCATCGGCGGCGCACGGTCCCGGTGGATACTCGCCACCAAGGCCGGCAATCCGATGCGCGGGCCCGACGACGCGCCGCCGCACACGGGCGGCTCGTCGCGGCGCTGGCTCACGATGGCGTGCGAACGCTCGCTGCAGCGCCTTGGCACCGACTGGATCGACGTGTATTACCTGCACCGCGACGACCCCGTCACGCCCATCGCCGAGACTGTCGCGGCGCTCGGCGACCTGATCCGTGCCGGCAAGATCCGCTACTTCGGCGTATCCAATTTCCGCGGCTGGCGCATCGCCGAGGTGGTGCGCTGGTGCGAGCGGCTTGGCGTGCCGGCTCCGGTCGTGTGCCAGCCGTACTACAACCTACTCAACCGGATGCCGGAGGTCGAGGTGCTGCCGGCGTGCGAGCACTACGGGCTGGGCGTGGCCTCGTACTCGCCCATCGCGCGCGGCGTGCTGACCGGCAAGTACGCGGGCGGCGTCCCGGAGGACTCGCGCGCGGCGCGCAAGGACAAGCGGCTGATGGAGACCGAGTTTCGTGCGGAATCGTTCGCGGTCGCCGAGCGGATCGGCGTGCACGCCAGGGAAACGGGGCGCACGCCGATCGGATTCGCGCTCGCATGGCTCTGGGCCAACCGGCTGGTGACCTCGGTGATCGCCGGACCCCGCACCCTGGCGCAATGGCAGGAGTACGTCGCCTCGCTCGGCACGCCGTGGAACGCCGCCGACGAGGAGCGCGTGGATGCGCTGGTCGCGCCGGGGCATCCGTCCACTCCCGGCTACAACGATCCCGCGTATCCGCTGCGCGGCCGCATGCCCGCCTGAGGCACGCTACGGTGCGAGCGCCTTGATGACCTCGTCGGTGATGTCGACCGACTTGCCGACCCACAGCGCGTTCTGCAGGATGAGGTCGTAGCCGCGGTCGTGCGCCAGGCGCGTGAGCACCTGGTCGAGCCGCTCCTTCAGCCGGTCGAGCTCCTCGAACTGGCGCGCACGCACGTCCTCGGCAAGCTGCTGGCGCAGCCGGACCAGCTCGCGGCCCTGCGCGTCGGCGTCGCGCTCGCGCGCCTCCCGCTCCGGTTCGGCCAGACGTGCCTTGTCCTTCTCGTACTGCGCAAGGGCGTTGCGCTGCGCGAGTTCGCGCGTCGCGAGCTCGGCATCGCGCGACTTGAACTCCTGCTCGATGCGCTCGAGTGCCGCGCGCGCGGGCGGCGAATCGCGCAGGATCCGCTCGATGTGGATGACGCCGATGCGATAGCCCTCGGCGTCGGCCGGTGTCGCAGCCGGCGACCCGGCGGCGCACGCGCAGAGGAGCGCGACGCGAAATGCGGCGCGTCTCATTGCGAGGACCCGCCCGCCGGGCGCGCCGGCGGCAGCGCGATGATCTCGTTGGCGATGCCGTGCGGCACGTGCCCCGCCG
>JBBSEG010000067.1:0-4257 GCA_038239945.1 Burkholderiales bacterium | reverse complement strand
GCGGCACCACCAGACCTCGTGGGTGGCCGCAACCAGCGCCGCACCCGGCGCCCGCCCGCCCGCGCCGCCGCGCACCCCCACCCCTTGGGCGGCGTTGAGGCCCGCCAGCGGCGGCAGCACCTCGGACGCGATCGCCTCGTGCACGAGCAGCGTCTCCATCGTGTTGCACGGCGAGTACCGCTGCGTCTTCGCGTTGTCGGCGATCGCGACGGCCTGCGCCGGGTCGGCGCCCGCGTCTAGGTACACGTGGCAGACGCCGTCCAGGTGCTTGATCACCGGAACCCGCGCCTCGCGTGCGATCCACGCGGTCAGGCTCTTGCCGCCGCGCGGCACGATGACGTCGACGTGCGCCTCGTCGGTGACGAGCAGCCCGACGGCGGCGCGATCGGCCGTGGCGAGCACCTGCACGGCGTCGGCCGGCAGGCCCGCCTCGCGCAGGCCCTCGTGCACGCAGGCCGCGATCGCATGGTTGCTCGCCTGCGCCTCGGAGCCGCCGCGCAGGATCGCCGCGTTGCCGGACTTGATGCACAGCGCGGCGGCGTCGACCGTCACGTTCGGCCGCGATTCGTAGATGATGCCCACCACGCCGAGCGGCACGCGCATCCGCCCGACCTGGATGCCGGAGGGACGATAGCGCAGGTCGGTCACCTCGCCGACCGGATCGGGCAGCGCGACGATCTCCTCGACGCCGCGCGCCATCGCCTCCACGCCCGTGGCGCCCAAGGCGAGCCGGTCGACGAACGCGGCGTCGTGCCCGGCGGCACGCGCACGCTGCAGATCGGAGCCGTTGGCTTGCAGCAGACGGGCGGCGTCGCGCCGCAGCGCCGCGGCGATCGCCTGCAGCGCGCGGTCCTTGGTGAGCGTGTCGGCGCGTGCGAGCTCGCGGGCCGCGGCCCGGGCCCTCGTGCCGACGTCGTGCATGTACGCCGCGAGATCGGTCACGGCCGCAAGGCGAGGCATGGCAAGGTCGTTCATGACCCGCTGATTGTACCGTCCGGGCGGGCCGGAGGATGCCGCGCTAGTGCAGTGCTTCGTTCTGTTTGGAACTTAAGTTGCGATTGGCGCGAATCACCTTGGCGAGGATGTCGTGAGCCTTGGCGGTCCAGACGAAAGGCTTGGGATTGTTGTTGTGCAAGGCGATGTACTCCTTGATGGCGGCGATCAGCTCAGGGACGCTGCGAAACACGCCATGGCGCAGGCGTGCGGCGGTGATGTCGCGGAAGAAGCGCTCGACCATGTTGAGCCAGGACGCCGAGGTAGGAGTGAAATGCACCTGGAACCGCGGATGCTTGGCCAGCCACTCGGTGACCTTCGGATGCTTGTGCGTAGCGTAGTTGTCGCAGATCAGATGCAGGGACTGGTCTGGCGGCGTTTCACGGTTGATCTGGCGCAGGAAGTCGAGCCACTCGACATGCCGATGACGCTGCTCGCAGCGCGAGATGACCGTGCCGTCGAGGGTATTCATCGCGGCAAACAACGTGGTGGTGCCGTTGCGCTTGTAGTCGTGCGTCATGGTGGCGGCACGGCCGGGCTTCATCGGCAAGCCCGGCTGGGTTCGATCGAGCGCCTGCACCTGGCTCTTCTCGTCGCAACACAGCACCAACGCGTGCTCGGGCGGGGACATGTACAGACCGACGATGTCTTCGAGCTTCTCGACGAACTTGGGATCGCGCGACACCTTGAAACGCTTGACCCGGTGCGGCTTCAGGCCCCGCGCGGTCCAAACACGCTGAATCGTGGTATCGCTCACCCCGGCCACCGCCGCCAGCGTCCGGGTACTCCATTGGGTCGCACCCTCAGGCTTGGTCTGCGTGGTCAAACGCACAATCTCCGCCGGGTCGATCTTGGGCTTGCGGCCCCCGCGCGGCAAATCCTGCTCGATGGCTGGCAATCCGCCCACGGCGTAGCGCTCACGCCAGCGTCCCGCTTGGATCCGGCCCACCCCGAGCATCTCGCCAATCCGATAATTGTCCAGCCCGTCGGCCGCCAACAGCACGATGCTGGCGCGGCGCGCCAAACGCACTTCCGTGGTATTCGAATGCGCCAGCTTCACCAGCTTCTCCCGCTGCGCGTCACCCAGTTCAATCGCACTTGCTTTTCGCATCGCCGTCTCCAGGGTGCATCGTATACACCTTGGAGGCGACAGATTATGAATAGTTGCATTAACTACGAAGCACTACACTAGCGAAGCGCGATGCGCCCGGCGTTCTCCGTCATCCTGTTCACCGTCCTGTCGGGCGCGGGCCTGGGCGCATTGGCATGGGTCGCGCTGCTGGACCTGGGTGCTGCCCTCGTCGCAGCCGGCCCGGCCATGGCGCGCGCCGACTCCCTGGCGGCCGTGGCGGCGGGCATCGCGCTCGTCGTGATCGGGCTGTGCTTCTCGACGCTGCATCTCGCGAATCCGCGCAACGCGTGGCGCTCGCTCACGCGCTGGCGCTCGTCATGGCTGTCGCGCGAGGCGGCGCTGGCGCTCGTCCTGCTTCCCGTCGCGGCGGCGTACGCGCTCGCCGGGTGGCAGGACGCCGCCGCCATGCGCATCGCGCTGGCCGTGCTGCTCGTTCCGCTCGCCTGGGCGATGCTGTTCTGCACGGCGATGATCTACGCGAGCCTCAAGCCGATCCGGCAATGGCATACGACGCGAGTGCCGGTCGGATACCTGCTGATCGGGCATGCGTCCGGCGTCCTCGTCGTCCTCGCGTGCATGCCGGTGGTCCTGGCGGGGCGCTCCTGGCTCGTGCCGGCGGCGGTGCTGCTGCTCGTCGTCGCAGCACTGGCGAAGCTCGAGTACTGGCGTTTTGCAGGCGGCAACGAGCGATCGGTGACGCTCGAGCGGGCGCTCGGCGTCGCGCAAGGCGTACGTCCGCCGGGTGCGCGCAGCGTGATGGCCGCCCGGTTGCTCGACGCGGGACACTCGCGCGGCACGTTCCTCACGCGCGAGTTCATGGCCGACGCGGGCGCGCATGCCCATGCCCTGAAGGCTGCGGCGATCGGCGCGGGATTCGTGCTGCCCGCGTTCCTGCTGCTGGCCGCCAGCGGGTCGGCGGCCGCGCGGGTCGGCGCGCTGGTCGCGTGTATCATCGGCCTGTTGGCGGAACGATGGCTCTTCTTCGCGGAGGCGCGCCATACGGTCCGCCTCTACCACGGCGAGAAGAGGACGTGACTCATCCGGCCCCGGCGGCCCGCAACGCGGTCTCCGATAGCGCGCCCTCCGACAACGCGGCGGCCGACAACGCGCCCTCCGACAACGCGGTCTCCGACAACGCGGTCTCCGACAACGCGGCCACGCTGTCGGTGCGCATCTGGCGCGGCGGCGGCGACGGCGCACTGCGCGATTATCGGGTGCCGCGGCACCCTGCGCAGAGCGTGCTCGACGTCGTGACCCATGTGCAGCGATTCATCGATCCGACCCTGGCGTACCGCTACGCCTGCCGGGTCGGGATGTGCGGCTCCTGCGCGATGACGGTCAACGGGCGCGCCCGCTGGACCTGCCGCACGCACGTCGATACCGTCGCGGGGGCCGCGCCGCTCGAGATCGCGCCGCTCGCCAACCTCCCCGTCGTGCGCGACCTGGTCGTCGACATGAGCCGCTTCTTCGACCGGTGGGCCGAGGCGCGCGGCGCGTTCGTGCCCACGGCGACGCGCCACGATCCCTTCGCCGTCGTGCGGCCATCGTCGGCGCGACGCGAGACGGTCGACGCCGCGATCGAGTGCATCGGCTGCGCGGTGTGCTACGCGTCGTGCGACGTGGTCGCCTGGAAGCCGGGGTACCTGGGGCCTGCGGCGCTCAACCGGGCGTGGACGCTCGTCAACGACGTCCGCGACGGCGGCATGGTAGAACGGCTTCGCGCGGTCGCCGGCGATGCCGGATGCCATGCGTGCCACACGCACCAGTCCTGCACGGAGCGCTGCCCCAAGCACCTCGCACCCACCGCGTCGATCGCAGGTCTCAAGCGCCGCGTCGCCGTTGCGGCTCTCAAGGGCACGCTTTGAGCGACGCCACGGCGACGACCTGGCGGTGGCTTGCGCAGCGCGCCAGCGCCGCGGTGCTGGCCGGATGCGTGCTGGTGCATCTTGGCACGATCCTGTACGCGACGCGGCAGGGGCTCTCGGCCGGCGCCATGCTGCAGCGCGTTCACGCCAGCGCCGGATGGCCGCTGTTCTACGCCGTCTTTGTCGCCGCGGTTTCGATCCACGCGCCGCTGGGGCTGCGTGTCATCCTGGACGAATGGTCAGGCCTGCGCGGCCGGTGGGTCGATG
>JBBSEG010000066.1:0-5650 GCA_038239945.1 Burkholderiales bacterium | reverse complement strand
GGGGGCAACCGTCGCCACGTGCGCGACCGGCGCGCTCAACGCCATCTCGCGCGACAGCGGGATCGCGGCACGCGCCACCGACTGCGACTGCGAGAACGCCTGCGCCGGCACGGCAACGACGGCGCCGGCCACTTGCTGGTTGACGTAAACGGTCTTGACGATATTGGTGTTGTTGACGATGGTCGTGTTGGTGACGTTCGTCGTGTTGTAGACGTTGGTGATGGTGGTCGGGGCGATTGCCGCGTTGCTGCGATTGATGTGGTCGAAGTAGTCGCGGCTCACGGTGTAGGAAGGCTGGTAGACCTCGCGCGGCGCAAGCGGAAACCAGCCGACCGCGGCGGGCGCGGTGCTGCCCGCGCTGATCGAGACCTGGAAGTTCCTGCCACCGACGAAAGCGACCAGGGCGGGCGCGTAGACCGCCTGCTCGCGCGGCGGCCCGGGCACCCAGCCCCATGTGCCGTTGAAGTTGGCCCAGCGGCCGTAGTGCGAGACGGCAAAGCCCCAGGGCGCATCGTCGACCCAGGTCCAGCCCCACGGATCGACCCAGGCCCAGTGGCCGTCGTGATACGGCGTCCAGCCGGGCGCGACGCGGGCGGGCGTCCAGACGCTGCCGTAGGTCGGGTCGCTGCGCCACGAGCCGTTGGCGTCAAGGTCCTCGTAACCAACGACCTCATCGGAGACATAGCGCGCCGACGCCGAGCGGTCGGCCCGCATGTCGCGTTCGCGCGCCCAGCGGTCCAGGTCGTCCTCGCGCCGCGTCCCGATCGCGTCGTAGTCGGAGAGGCCGGTGCCGTAGAAGCGATAGCCTTGCCGCGGGGTGACCGAATAGGCGGCACCTTCGCCGTAGACCTCGGCCTCGCCGTTCTGCACCGACACCGCGGTCGCGTCGTCGTTGGGATCCACCTCGATGCGGTACTCGCCGGGCCGACGGATCATGACCGCGAGATTGGGCGTATCGACTTCGAAGCTCTGTTCCGGCGCGAGATGGCGCACCCGGATCTTCAATGTGCCTTGCGAGAGCTGGACCTGCGCGATGCGATCGTCGAGGTTGAGCAAGGTCACACTGGTGTTCGCACCGAGCCGCAGCGCGGCGCCGCCCAGCTGCACTTCGGCGCGCGAGCTCGCATCGGCCCAGAGCCGGTCGCCGGTCGTGAGCGGCCGGTTGACCACCGCCTGCACCCAGTCGGGCTGGGTCGCGGGAGAAAAACTGACGGTCCCGCCGATGTAGCCCAGGCGCGCCGCGCGCTGTGGCGGCTCGGCTGCGGCCAAGCCGCTCCACAGGAGGACGAGGCTGCCGAGTAGCGCAGTTGCGGGACGACGAAAGGCGGATTTGTTTTTCATAGGATTTCCTTCGAAGATCGCGCCCAGACACGCGCCACAGTCGCAGTCGCAGTCGCAGTCGCAATGCAATCGCAGGTCGAGTCTGAAGCTTGACCGTCGATGCGGACGCAGGGGGGCGCCCTCTTCGGCGGTAGTAGCCTTCCTACGCCCCGTAATCCCGGCATCGCGTAGATGCTTCGCTCCTCCCGGAGAAACGCCTCGAAGCGCTACCCGTGGATGACTCTTCGGAGGTAAGGGTGTGACGTCCAATCAGAGCTGACTGGCTGCTCCTCGCAGTCGCAATGCCGTAAGGCAATGAAGTCCGCCACCGGTCGCAAACCCGCACCAATATTTAGGTAGCGGCGCACTCCGTCTCCCGCCAGCGCCGCCCCGCCGCGAAGCGGCTCCGGGCGTTACCGGCCGCTATCGTTTGCGGCCCAGCGCGACGGCCATTCGCAGGCGCCCGGTTGGCGCGAGCGCCCCGACGCGCGCGCGCTGGCGAGCATGGCCTCGACCGGCGCACGCAGGCGCTCGCCATAGAGCGCGAACACGTCGAGTGCCGCCTTGCATTGATGGTCGACGTTCGACGCCAGCGCGAGCGTGACGAGCAGCGCGTTGCGCGCGTCGCGGTCGCGGCCGGACAGCGCACTGGCGATCGCGAGGGTCGCCCAGTCCTCGATCCGCCCTTCCGGATAGCGCGCGCCGTGCAGCGTCAAGGCGTGCAGCGCGAGCTGGCGCGCGGCCTCGGGCTGCGGCGGGCGCTGGCGCAGCAGCAGGAAGGCGAGATGGCCGGCCGCTTCGGCATCGAGAGGATTGGCGCCGAACGCGCGCACCTGCAACATCATCGCCTCGCGCGTGCCGCCATGGCGGGCGTATTCGGCGCGCGCCGCGTCGTTCAGGACCTGTGCGTCGCGAGTCGAGACCTGCATGCCGATGAGCGTATCGGGCGGACCGCTGTCGATGGCGGCGGCAGCGGCGCGGACCTCGTCGTCGTCGATCACGTGGGTCGAGCGACCGGCGAAGAAGAGCACGCGCGAGACCAGTCGCTCGGCGCGTTGCGCCAGGCGCGGCACGTGGTTCGCCATCACGTCGTTGGCGCGGGCGAGGAAATCACGCGCCGCCAGGTCGTCGATGCGCTCAGGCGCCGGCACGCCGCTTGCGGTCGGGACTGCGCCGAGCGACGCCGTGGAGGTCGCCGGCGCGGGCGTCATCGATGCGATGGCCAGGGTCGGCGCCGTCACTGTAAGCGAAGGGTTGCTGCGCGGCGCCGGCGCGACGTCGCGCATCGCGGCCGCGGCGATGATCGCACCGCTGGCCGGGAACGCGGCCGGCGTCGTCGCGAGGCTCGCGGCCGGCGCCAATGCGCCGCCGCGTGCTGGAACGCGCGCCAATGCCAGCAACGTCGGCGCGCGCGCGGCGCTGCCCCTGGCGACGACGGGGCGCGGCGCGCGCCGACCCGCGACGGCCCACGGAACCAGCGCTGCACCGTCGCGCGATGCGAACGTTCGCATCGGCAGGCTTGGCGGCAACGCGCGCGGCGCGCGCGCGGCGCTGCTGCCGCTCCGCGCATTCGCGCCGGAGCTCGCGTGCGCGAGGCGATTGAGCATTGCGGGCGCGGAACGCGCTCCGGCATTCGGCACCGCGGCGGCCTTCGCGCCCGCCGGCGCCATCACCGCGACGCGGCTCGGCGCCGGTGCCTTGCGCACGAGGCTCGGAATTCGGACCTCGAGCGCCGCACCGGCCGTGCCGACGGGGTTCGATTCAACCACGGCCGGCGGCGCGGCGGCCATCCGCGGTGCCTCGGACACCGCCGCCGCACCGGCGCGGGCGACGCTGTCGGCGGGCGCCGCAGCCGAAGTCGACGGCGTCTGCGTCGCGGGCGACACGCGCGCGGCGACACGCTCTTCGCGCACCGCTTGCTCGCGCACGGGCTCGGCATGCGCCGGCGCGGTCGTTACGCTCGCCGGAGTCGCAGCGCGCGGTACGCGCTGGAGCGGCCCGACCAGCGCGATGCCAGCCACGGCGAGCCCTGCGACCGCCATGCCCGCGATCCAGCCGACACGGTGCAGGCGCGGTTGCTGGCGCCGACGCAGATTCGCGGCGCGTGCCGCGACATCCGTCGGATCGACGCGAAGCGGCGCATCGCCGACGTCCGCGAACATCGCCTCGCGCGTCGCCGCCGGTGTTGGCGCGGGGATCGCGGCCGTCGGACCGGTCGGCGCGATCGGCAATGCAATCCGCGTCACCGGCGTGCGCGATGCGTCGCCTGCGATCCGGCCGTCGAGCGCGAGCGACCAACCGCGCTGCAGCGACAGGCGCAGGTTCGGTTGCTCGAGCGGCTCGCTGGCGAGCGCGATCAGCGCCGCATGCGGGCGCTGGGCCGGCAGCTCGGCGTCGTGCGCCTCGACCAGACGCCGCGCCAGCGCGCGCGCCTTGGCGTGCATTGGCCGCGTCCAAGCGCCGCGTGTCGTCTCGTCGAGCTCGGGCAGGTAACGCCAGAGCATCGCTGCGAGGCTGAACAGATCGCAGCGCCAGTCGAGCAGGCGCGTCGGTGCAAGGTCGCCGTCACGGCCTGCCTCGAGCGCGCGCAGCAGGCGCGGCGACTGATACTCGTAGTCGGCCTGCTGGGCAATCGGCAGCGCGCTCTCGAGCGGCTCGCCCGACACCAGCGAGAAGGCGAAGTCGATCAGCGTGAGGCCGTCGAACGACGGTCGCAATGCCTGCGCGCGGTCGTGCGGATCGAAGCCGACCGGGCCCACCGGAATGCAGACGTTATCGGCCTTCAGGTCTAGATGCACCAAGCGCAGCTCGTGGATCGCGTCGAGCGCGATCAGGCAGTGGCGCGCAAGCGCCCACCAATGGGCGCAGTCCTCGAACACGTTCTTCAACAAGCTGCCGTCGCGCTCCAGCGGCAGCAGCGTCGCCCAGTGATCGACGGTCACGCCGGCATCGAAGGTCTGCACCAGCGCCGGCCGGTCAGCCGCGCCGCGGTCGAACTGGACCACGTCGGGCACCGCCCGAACGCCGTGGCCGACGAGGCGCGCGAGAATGCGCCATTCGCGCTCGGTCCACTCGCGGAAATCGCCCTCCGGCGTGGCCAGGAAGCGCTTGGTGTAGCGCCGGCGCTCGCCCGCCAGCGCGGCCTCGCGGAAAACCTCGACATGGTCGCCGGTGACCATGCGAAGGCGCCCACGCCCGAACACGCGATCGATGTCGGCGGGCGTCATGGTGCGCTCCCGGGGCCGGTGGCCGGCGCGCGTCCGGGCCAGCGCAGGTCGCGCCAAGCCGCGTCGGCGCGCCCCAGCAGGAGCACCGTCGCGTCGTCGGTGCTGCCGTGCGCCCGCGCGCTCGCGACCAGCGCCGCGGCGCGTTGCGCGAGCGGGGCCGGCCGGTCGAGCGCGGCGTTCCAGGAGGCGGCGTCGAGATGCTTGTGCACGCCGTCGCTGCAGAGGGCGAGCAGCTCGCCGCGCGCCAGGCCGTGCACGGCGACGTTGGCGCCGTCGGTCGCGCCGTTGCCGACCATCCGCGCCGGATCGTCGGGCGCGCCGCCGGGCGGTACCGGCTCGCCGAGGTTGGCGAAGGTGTCGTCGCGTGTCAGCAGCGCGAGCGTCGCGGCCGCGCGCGGCGACCAGCGGTAGACGCGGCAGTCGCCGACCCAGGCGACGAGCCAGCGTGTCGCGAACGCGTCGGCCGCCGCGCACAGCGCGAACGTCGCCGCGCCGGGCCGGTCGGTGCTACGCGCGATCGCGTCGGCGATGGCGTGGTCGGCGTCGAGCACGGCGGCCTCGACGCGGCGCGCGTCCGGCGCATGCGCCTCGAGCGCCGCGTGCAGGCGCGCCACCAGCAGCCGGCTCGCCAGCTGGGCGAGCGCGCCGCCGCCGACGCCGTCGGCGACGACGAAGAGCCGGCCCGCGCCGCCGAGCGCGCTGTGCGCGTCCTCGTTGACGCCGTGCGCGCTGCCGCAAGTCGACGCGACAGCGGCCTCGAGGCGGCGGAAGGCGTTCGAATAGGCCGCGTGAGCGGGGCGCGCGAAGGCCGGCGCACGCGCCGCGCGGCCGGGCTCGAGCGGCGTGATCAGGCTACGAGCGTAGGTCGGTGCCATCTCAGTCCCCGGCGGCGGTGGCGAGCGTCAGCGTGCAGCCGGGTTCGCCGGGCAGCGCGCCGCCGAGCACCATCGTCTGGCCCGGCCGCCACGCGAACGGCGCGCCGGCGTCGTAGGCGACGTCGTCGATCGAGACGCCGTTGTCGCCGCCGACGACGCCGCGCGCAGCGTCGTCGTCGAGCGCGGCGATCGTGACGTGTCGCCCGGAGACGCCGGCATGACGTCGCT
>JBBSEG010000065.1:0-9347 GCA_038239945.1 Burkholderiales bacterium | reverse complement strand
TGACGCTCGAGGGCCAGGCCGCCGCGATACCGCCCCGGGCCGCCCGAGTCGGCCACCATCGCATAACGCTCGACGACGATCGGCTGGTCGGCCTCGATCATCTCCACCGGCGCATTCGAATAGTTGACGAGCGTGCCGGTGCACGCATCCATGCCGTCGCGATCGGGGCCACCTCCCCACGACGCCAGCAGGAACTCCAGGTACACGTGGGATTGACCCTGCTCGTCGACGCCGCCGAACGAGATGCCGACGTCCGGCGCATTCGAGCCGCATGCCGGCAGCACGTCGGGCACGGCTTGCGCGAGTGCGCCAAAGATCGCGTCGCCGATGCGGATGCCGGTGATGCCGCGCGCGGCCACCGCGGCCGGCATGCGGGGGTTCACCACACTGCCTTCGGGCGCGATCACCTCGATCGGGCGGAAGTAGCCGGCATTGTTCGGAATCGCCAGATCGACGATGGATCGCACGCATGCGAGGGCCGTCGACAGCGTGAATGGATAGACGCAGTTGATCGCACCGCGTACCTGCGGCGCGGAGCCGGTCAGGTCGATGACCATGCTGTCGGCTCGGATGGTGACCGTGGCGACGATCGGAATGGGCTGCGGATCGAGTCCATCGTTGTCGAGGTGATCGGTGAACGTCCACGTGCCCTTCGGCAGCTTCGCGATCTCGGCACGCGTAAAGCGCTCGGTGTAGTCGAGCAGGTCCCGGCAATGCTCCTCGAATGCGGCCGCGCCGTAGCGATTGGCCAGCTTGATCATCTCGCGCTCGCCCACCACGCAGGCGGCGACGAGCGAGCGAATGTCGCCGAGCACCTTGTCGGGCACACGCACGTTCTTCTCGATGAGCCGCTCCATCGTCTCGTCCGGCTCGCCTTCGCGCCACAGCCGTGACGCCGGTATACGTAGCCCCTCCTGGTAGATCTCGGTCGAATCGCTGGCGTTGCCGCCCGGGATGCGCCCGCCGATGTCGGTCATGTGGGCCAGTGCGACCGCATAGCCGAGCAGCGCGCCGATGTGGAAGATCGGCTTGACCAGCACGATGTCGGGCAGGTGCGTGCTGCCGTCGTACGGATCATTGGTGATGAAGAGGTCACCTGGCTTGATGCGATCCTCGTACGCGCGCATCACTGCCTTCACGGCGAACGGCATGGCGCCAAGGTGAAAGGGAAGGCAGGTGCCCTGCGCGATGAGCTGACCGTCGGCCAGGAACAGCGCCGTCGAGAAATCCAGCGCCTCCTTCACGACGAACGAGCGCGCCGTTCGGTAGATCGTCAGCGCCATCTCGTCGGCGAGCGCCACCAGCGCGTTCTTGATGAGCTCGAGCGCAAAGGGGTCGTGCGCGATCGAGGTGGCGGAAGTTGCGGAAAGGTTCGGAGCGTCCTGAAGATTGGTCATTGCGCGAGCTCGATCTCGATGGTGTCCCAGGCGGCCAGCCGGGCCCGTCCGTCCGGCGGCACGACCGTTGTGCTGTCGAATTCCTCGACCAGCAGAGGGCCCGCGGTCCAGGTGGCAGTCAGATCGGCGCGGCCGCATACGCGTGCGGGCAAGGTGCCGAATTGTGGGCCGAGATACACGTTGCGGGGCCCGTGCGGTGCTGATGCGCGTTCGTCGAGCGTGATCCGGTCGGGGACGTGCGACTCATTGCCGGTCACGCGCGCGATCACCCGCACGTTCATCGTCTCCACCGCTTCCGTGTCGGATCGGTATCCGTATTGCTGCTCGTGCAGAACGGCGAAGCGCTCACGCAGTAACGCCGGCTTGTCCTGCTTGCCCAACGGCAACGTCAACTCGGAGTTGGCGCCCGCGTAGCGCAAATCCACCAGCCGCTCGAAGCGGTGCTCCGCCGAGGCGAAGCCCTCGGCCACGAGCGCTGCGCCGCCTTCGGCTTCCACCGCACGAAAGGTCGCCTCGAGCGCCGCGGCATCCAGGCGTTCCAGGCGCTGCTTGAACGTGCGAACGTAGTGGTGCTCCATTTCCGGGAACAGCATGCCGAGCGCGCTGAAGAGACCCGCCACGGGGGGGACGAGGATACGCGTGATGTCGAGCAGGCGCGCGAGCGTCGCGGCGTGGACGGGGCCGTTCCCGCCGAAGGCGAGCATCGCGAGGTCGCGCGGATCACGCCCGCGCTCCGTGGAGACCGCGCGCAACGCGCGGGCCATTGTCGCGTTCGCCACGCGGTGCACGCCCCACGCCGCGTCCTCCAGCGTCAGCCGCAGCGGGCCCGCCACCTCCTTCTGCAGCGCATGCTCGGCGAGCTCCGGCCGAAGCCTCAAGCCGCCGCCGGCGAGCGCGCGCGGATTGATGAGGCCAAGGATCAGGTTGGCATCGGTCACCGTGGGCATCGTGCCGCCGCGACCGTAGCACGCCGGTCCCGGTACGGCGCCGGCGCTGTCGGGACCGACGCGCAGCCCACCGCCTGCGTCGAGACGCGCGATGCTGCCGCCCCCGGCGCCGACCTCGGCGATGTCGATGGCCGGCGCGCGCACGTGGTAGCCCCCGCCGCTCAGCAGCCGGCCCGCGATGTTGATGCCGCCGCCCACTTCCAGCGAATTCACGCGCAGGAACTGGCCGGCGTCGACGAGCGCCGCCTTCGCCGTGGTGCCACCCATGTCGAAGCTGAGCAGGCTGAGGTTGCCGAGCCGTCGCGCGAGCTCGGCCGCGCCCACGACGCCTGCGGCCGGGCCCGATTCGATGATGTGGATCGGCCGTTCCGCCGCTGCGGCGGCGCTCATTGCGCCCCCGCTGGATTGCATGATCGTCAGCGGCTTGTCGATCGCCTGGTCGCGCAGCCGACCCTCAAGGCCGGTGAGGTAATCCCGGACCAGCGGCAGCACGTACGCGTTCACCACCGTTGTACTGGTACGCTCGTACTCCCTGATCTCGGGCAGCAGCTCGCTGGACAGCGTGACCGGGATGTCCGCGTCGCGCTCGCGCACTAGCTCGCGCAGGCGCACCTCGTGCGCGCCGTTGGCGTAGGCGTTCAGGAGACAGATGGCGATAGCGTCGACGCCAGCGTCGAGCATCGTGGCGATCGTGGTACGTGCCTGCGCTTCGTCGAGCGGTCGCTCCACGCGGCCGTCGCTATCCACCCGCTCCTGGATCTCAAAACGAAGCCGCCGCGGCACGAGCGCTTCCGGCTTGCGCCACCGGATGTCGTAGAGCACGGGCATTCGAAGGCGGCGAATCTCCAGCACGTCGCGAAAGCCGTGCGTCGTGAGCAGTGCCACGCGCGCGCCCTTGCCTTCCAGCAGGGCGTTGGTCGCGACCGTGGTGCCGTGGAGGATGCGCGAGATGCCGCCGATATCGAGCCCTTTGCGCACCGCCTCGGTAAGTCCCTGTGCAATCCCCTCGCTGTAGTCGTCGGGCGTCGAGAGCACCTTCGCGCGTAGCACCTGCCCCTCGCTTCCCATGAAGACGAGGTCGGTGAAGGTGCCACCGATGTCGATGCCGATACGGGTTTGCATTTGTGCTCTTCAGTGGAGATGCAGGAGCTCGGCCGCGTTGTCGCCCAGAATGCGGTCCTTTTCGGATCCGGACAGGAAGTCGCAGTGCCGGCGCACGTAGTCGACGCATTGTCGATACGTGCAGAAGCGCTCGACGTTCGGCATGTCCGATCCCCAGATCAGCTTCCCGGCGCCCAATCGGTCGCGCAGCTGCCGGATCAGTGCCTGCGCCTCCGGGTAGGGGTAATCCCATACGCCGCCCCACGTGATCGGGAACATGATCTCGAGCTGCAGGTTGTCGCGTTGGTACGTCGCGAGCACCTCGGGCGCGAAATCCCAGGCGCCGGTGGCGGCAAAATGTCCGACCGGCGGCCCCATTACGAGCAGGAAGCGGTGCGCCGAATGACGTGCCAGCAGGCGGTCGAGCGCGGCCAGGTTGGCGAGGTACCCGGCTCGATCGTAGCCCGGCGTTGCGGAAAGCTCGATGAACACCGGCAGCCCGCGTTGCACGATGAGCTCCCAGAACGGACGGAATTCGTCGTGGTCGACGTTGTGCGCGTAGCCGTGGCGCGAGAAATCCTGGGCGTAGTAGAGGCCGCGCAGGCCGAGCGTATCGACCGCGCGGGTCACTTCCGCGAGCGTTTCCGCGCGGTCTGCAGTTGACTCGTCGACGTGGAAGAGCCCCGTGAACTTCGCCGGATACTGGTGCTGCGCGAACGCGTTGTAGTCGTTCATCGCGCCGTAGCCGCCGCCCGCCTGCAGGATGCAGTGGTCGACGCCCGCGACGGTCATCTGCGCCAGCATCAATTCCGGCGGACACGCGAGCTCCTGCATGCCCACCGGAAGGTACTGCACGTAGTAGTCGTCGCCGTCGTGCGTGAACGCCAGCTGGCCGAAGCGACCGATGCGAAAGTCGACGTCCGTCAATCCGGACCACGTGCTGTCGCCGGCGCGGTACAGCATCGATGGCTTGATCTCAGCCCCGTCGCGCACGCGAAACGCGCGCGCGGCGGGCCGCGTCACGACCTTCTGCAGGTACCTGAGATGGACTGCGGCCGACGGATGCCCGCAGGCGCCGCTCCAGTGCCGGAAAATGTGGGCGTGACAGTCGACGATCATTCGCGGGCTGGGTCAGGCCGCGCCCAGCTTCTCCATGTGCATCTTGAAGAGCCGCTCCATCTCGCCGTTGATGACCAGGAACGCGCCATACATGTCGAGAAAGTGCTTCCATTCGGTGTCGCCGTAGCGCACGGCCCACGTATTGGGGCGCTTGTCGATCGGCGAGTTCGCATCGAATACCTGCGCCCAGTTGTTCCGCTTCGCAAACAGCAGCACGTCGCTGTCTCCGCTCATCCACACGTCGGCGCGCTTGGCACGCACCGGCTCGGCGCCGAGCACCACCTGGCCTGCGGTGGTGATGAGCTTGGCCTTCGGGAAGAGAATCGGGATGCGCGGCTCCTCGCTTCCCCCGG
Source organism: Burkholderiales bacterium (assembly GCA_038239945.1). Classification (GTDB taxonomy): domain Bacteria; phylum Pseudomonadota; class Gammaproteobacteria; order Burkholderiales; family Casimicrobiaceae; genus VBCG01. The sequence continues at coordinate 4,430 of JBBSEG010000065.1, read as the reverse complement.
CGACGACGGAGAACGTGACCTTCGGATCGTCGAAGTCCGAAAACTTCTTGAAGCGACCGGCGTTGTCCTTGTGCACCATCAGCAGGCTGCCCTTCGACCACAACGGCCCGACATAGTCGACCACGACGGCCCGGGCCGTCGTGTACGTCAGCGACGAGCCGTAGAGATCGTAGTCGCCCTTCCGCAGGCCGACCGTCGAGTTCTGGAACGTGACCTCCTTCCAGTCCACCTTCACTTCCATTTCCTTCGCCAGGCGCTCCACGGCGTCCTTGTAGATACCGCCGAGATCGCCGGTCTTCGCATCCTTGTAGAACCACGGACCGGTCTGCGAGTAGCCCACGCGCATCACGCCTTCCTTGCGGATCTTGGCAAGGCTCGAATCCTCCCGGATGCCAGTCTCCAGCATCTGGGCCACGGCCTCGCGCGGCGCGATCGCGCTGCTCAGCATGCCGCCCGCGACGCCGAGCAGCGCGGCGCTGCGGAGGAAATCTCGCTTGCCATCTTTCACGTTATCGGTCATTGCTGTCTCCTTGCAGGGAAAGGTAAGGGTGCGATCGGAGGGCGGTGCTGCGCATGCAACGTACGGGAGGAATCGTCGCGTTCAAAGCAGGCGGCGGCGGGGATTGCACGCGAGGCGCGGCACGAGCTCGATCAGCGGGACGCCGGTGGCCGCGACGATCTCGTGGATCGTGATCGCATCGTCGTCCTGCGCGCCGAGGAGCGCAACCTCGTCGCCGAGCGCCACGCCGGGCACGTCCGTGACGTCGACCAGCGCATGCTCGGTGTGTCGCGGTCCGACCAGTGGGGCGCGGCGACCCCGCACCAGCACGGTGCCGCCGGCGGGAAACCGCGGGTAGCCGTCCGCGAATCCGAAGGGAATGACAGCGATCACGCTGTCGCGGTCGACCCTGCGTGCCGAGTAACCCGGGGCGGTGCCTGCCGCGAAGCGCTTCAGCGAGATGACTCGTGCTTTCACGGCGGCGAGCGCGCTGCGCGAGTCGACACGGTTGTTCCACGGGGGCTCGAGCAGCCCGTAGACCAGGCGACCGGGGTTTATCGCATCCAGCGCGAGTTGCGGCGCGTCGATCAGGACGCGGCTGCTCGCGACCATGCGCTCACAGCCGCGCCAGCCCGCCGCGGCGATGCGCGCTGCCATCGCATCGAAGCGCGCGACCTGCGCGGCCACGGACGCGGGGACATCGCTGTCGAACAGATGGGAGTAGAGACCCCGCACGCGGGCACGCGAATGGTGCGCGGCGGCCGCGAGCACCGGAGCCAGGTCCTGCTCGCGAAAGCCGAGCCGGCTGAACCCCACGTCAAGCTTCACGCTGAAGGCGAGGTCGTGCGCAAGGCAGACGTCGAGGGTGGCGACATCGTGCGCGGTGACGACGACCTCGAGCGGTGCCAGTGCCGGCAGATCGCGCGCATCGGTGACGCCGTAGAGCAGGATCGGAAGCGTCACGCCGGCGGCGCGGATCGCGCGGGCGTCGTCCGGGTCGCCGCAGGCCAGCGCGTCGACGCCCGCGTCCGCGGCGAGGCGCGCCACGCTGGCGGCATCGAAGCCATACGCGTCTCCCTTGCACACCGCGTAGACGCGTGCCGTTCCGGCCAGGCGCCGGATCAAGCGCAGGTTGTGGCGGATCGCCCCGCTGTCGACCTCGATCCACGACGCGCGGCCCGGCGGGGGCTCGCGCCGCCCACCGCGCGGTTCCGGGACCACGTTCGTCCGGTCGAGGCTGGCCATTGGAAGGGTCACTGGGGCAAGCATGCGAGCCACCAATTATGGGCGCGCGAGAGAATAAGGGATATTTTGGATATGTTTGCGAATTCGATAAGCGATTCTAATCATGTCGCGGCGGCCGGCGGTGCGGCCTGCGGCCCTGCAGCGCCACGCTGGCCCGGACGCGCTCCACGAACCGCTGCAGCCGGGTCGGCGGGGCATCGCGCCGGTAGGAAACGAACATGGGGAAGCGCGGGATGGCGGGGCGCGACGGCAGCACGCGCAGCTTTCCAGCCACGAGCTCGGGCTCGATGATCTCCTTCGGCAGCAGGCTCAGGCCGACGCCTTCGACGGCCAGCGCCTTGCTGATGAACAGGCTCGTGCACGTGCTGAGGTGCAGCGGCGTCAAGCCGGCGCCGGCGAACCAGGCGAGGATGGTTTCATACAGCAGGGAGGGTGCGGGATGCGTGAAGATGGGCATCTTCGCGAGCGCCGCCGGCGTCGCCTGCTTCATGGTGCCAAGGCGTCGGGGCGACCCCACCCAGTAGTGCGGAAGGTCGAGCAGCCGCTCGAAGGCCAGGAGCGGCGAGAGCGTAGGACCGGAGATCACGGCGACGTCGAGCTCGCCGCGCAGGAGCTTTTGGTAGAGGTTCACGCTGAACTCGACCACCAGCTCGACACTGGCGTGCGGGTAGTGCGTCTCGATGTCGACCAGCAGCAACGGCAGATAGCGGGAGGCATAGGTGTCGGTGGCGCCCATGCGGATGAGGCCGCGGATGTCGTCGCCGGCCGGGTCACGCTCCCCGATGCGCTCCGCGAGATCGAGCACCCGCTCCGCCTGCTGCGCCACCTCCGCGCCAAGCGTCGTCAGCGTCGCCCGGTACGAGTCGCGGTTGAGGAGACCACCGCCGACGGCCGTTTCGAGCTCCTTGATGCGCAGCGACAGCGCCGGCTGCGTGACCGAGAGACGCGTTGCGGCCGCGCGCACGCTGCCGAGCCGGCCGACCCAGAAGAGTGCCTCGAGCTGCGCCAGCGTCAGCTTCAAGGCATTGCCGGCCCTACGTGCTGGCGCCGCGCGCGGTGATGGGCCAGAGCGTCTCCACGCGGCCGTTGCGCAGGCACACGAACCAATCATGCAGGTTGATCGTGGGATCGCAGTGACCGGGGATGAGCATCACCTGGTCGCCGAGCTTCAGCGGTTGCGCATCAGGACCGATCCGGATCCTGCCGTGCTCGTCGGACACGCCGGTGACTTCCAGGCCCGGCCGGCCATGCACCCAGGGGAAACCTTTTTCGGCGCTGTACGATTTCAGCCCGGCGTCGACGATGGCGCGGTCCGGCGTTGGCGTGCTCATTACCGTCGCCAGCACGAAGAGGCTATGGGCGAACTCGTCGTACGCACCGCCGCCCTCGCCGCCGATGCGCGCGTATTCGGTGTCCATGAACAGATAGGAGCCTGCCTGGAGCTCGTTCCAGAGCCCGCTTGCGCCCTCCATGCGGAAAGTGCCGGTGCCCGCCCCGCTGATGAGCGCGCACGCGAGCCCGGCGCCGCGCAACGCATGGACGGTGGCTTGCACGATGCTGGCCGCGTTGTCGATAGCCGCGCGGCGCTCCTGCCACTTCGCAAGGTGTTGCGCGTTGCCGTGATACGCCTGCAGCCCCCGGAACACGAGGCCGGGGGCGTCCGCGATCCGTTGCGCGAGTGCGACGGCCGGTGGGCCGGCCACGCCGCAGCGCTGCATGCCGACGTCGATTTCGACGAGCCCACCAAGCACGACGCCCGCCTCGGTAGCCGCCCGCGACGCGGCCGCGACCTGCTCGGGCGCATCGAAGCACAGCGCGACCGTGGCTTCGTGCGCCAGCGCGGCGAGTCTACGCAGCTTGTGCGCGCCCACGACTTCATTGCTCACCAGCACGTCCCGCACTCCGCCACGGACCAGCGCCTCCGCTTCGCCGACCTTCTGGCAGCATTGGCCGACGGCGCCGGCGGCGATCTGCAGGCGCGCGACGCTGGGGCACTTGTGCGTCTTGGCGTGCGGCCGCAAACGCACGCCTCGCTCGGCGGCGAACGCGGCCATCTTGTCGAGGTTGTGCTCGAACGCGTCGAGGTCGACGACCAGCGCAGGTGTGTCGATCTCGTCCTGCGTCGCGCCGATCCGGGCTGGGCACTGGTGCATCGCACTCCTCGTTCGCTTGCCAAGGCGGCTTGCCCTAAGTGATGATAGCGCACCCGTCCTGCGGCGATTCCGCGCTTTCCCGTCGCGCGAGTCCCTCCCCCCGGATCGATGCCTGCGCGAACGATGAGTGACATGCCGATGATTCGCGTTGCCGACGTGCACAAGCGCTTCGGCACGCTCGACGTGCTGAAAGGAGTGTCGTTCGACGTGCACCGCGGCAACGTGGTGAGCATGATCGGCGCCAGCGGCTCGGGAAAGAGCACGCTCCTCCGCTGCATCAACCATCTCGAAGTACCGAGCGCCGGCGACATCTTCATCGACGGTGAGTCGCTGTGCTTTCGCGGCGCCGCCGACGGCGATCGCAAGCCGCGTTCGCTCGCCGAGATCAATCGCATCCGTCGCGAACTCGGCATCGTGTTCCAGCAGTTCAACCTCTGGCCGCACATGACGGTGCTCGGCAACGTGACGGAGGCGCCGCAGCGGGTGCGGGGCATGTCGCGCAAGGCCGCGATCGACCTGGGTGAGGCATGCCT
>JBBSEG010000064.1:0-12332 GCA_038239945.1 Burkholderiales bacterium | reverse complement strand
GACGACCTACCCGACGACCGAACCGACGACCGAACCGACGACCGAACCGACGACCGAACCGACGACCGAACCGACGACCGAACCGACGACCGAACCGACGACCGAACCGACGACCGAACCGACGACCGACGCGACGACCGACGCGACGACCGACGCGACGACCGACGCGACGACCGACGCGACGACCGACGCGACGACCCACTGGCGCGCCGACCCGGCGGATGCGCGGGAATGGCGCGCGGTTGCAATCGAGCCGCTCGCACCTGTGGCGCACGTCCCTCACGAACCGGTCGCCCCCGCCGCCCCCGCCGACGCGTTGCCCGCCGCCACGCCGTTCGAGGAAGCCAATTCACACGACCCGGGCCTCGACGCGACGCTCCCCGGCGTGGCGTTGCCCGCGGCCACCCCGCCGGCGCTCACGCCCGGCGCGACGTTTGTTTCCGCGCCCCCGCCCAACGACGACGCGCGCTGGGTCGCGCTCGCCGAAGAGATCCGCATGCAGGTCCTCCAGCGCATCGACCTGTTCACCGATACCGGGCTGCGCGAGCAGCTCGCGGCGCGCCTGCAGCCGATCGTCGACCGGGCCGGCGCCGATCTCGTCGCCACCATCAACCAGCATGTGGGCGTGCTGCTGCGCTCCTACGTGGCCGAGGCGATCGAGCGCGAGATCGAGCGCTGGCGCGCCGATGGCCGATGAGCGGGTCCCCGCGTTCCATGCTAGAGTCGTCGCCATGAGCTTCTGGTGCATCGCCGTCCCGGTCCGTACGCCTGCCGTCGCGTACGCGTTCTATTTTTACGTCGAACCGACCGCCGAGGGCCGCGCGCGCACCTGACCGAACCAGCAGCAAACAGCGCATCGGGCGGCCCCTCGAAAAGGCCGCCCGAACTTTTTCACGTCGTCCAATCGAGGAGCACGCCATGATCATCGTGATGCAGCCGGATGCCGGCGAGCCGGAAATCGCCGCGGTCGAAGCGCGGATTCGCGCGCATGGGCTCGACGTCCACGTATCGCGCGGGACCGAGCGCACGCTGATCGGCGCCGTCGGCGACGAACGCAAGCTCGATCCGGAGATGTTCGACCCGCTGCCGGGCGTCGAGCGCTCCCTGCACATCCTCAAGCCGTACAAGCTGGTCGCGCGCGAATGGCACAAGGCGAGCAGCGTGGTCGACGTGGCCGGCGCGAAGATCGGCGGTCCCGAGGTGCAGGTGATCGCGGGCCCGTGCTCGGTGGAGACCGTGCCGCAGATGCGCGCGGCCGCCGCAGGAGTGGCCGCGGCCGGGGCGCGCCTGATGCGCGGCGGCGCGTTCAAGCCGCGCACCAGTCCCTACGCCTTCCAGGGCAAGGGCGTCGAGGGGCTGGCGATGCTGAAGGATGCGGCGCGCGAGCATGGCCTGCCCGTGGTGACGGAGCTGATGGACGTGCGCATGCTCGATACGTTCCTCGAGCAGAAGGTCGACGTCATCCAGATCGGCACGCGCAACATGCAGAACTTCGACCTCCTGAAGGCGGTGGGCGCGGTCGACGTGCCGGTGATCCTCAAGCGCGGCATGAGCGCCACGATCGCGGAGTGGCTGATGGCCGCCGAGTACATCGCCGCAGGCGGCAATCACCGCATCATCCTGTGCGAGCGCGGCATCCGCACGTTCGAGACGGCGTATCGCAACGTGCTCGATGTCACGGCGATCCCCGTCCTCAAGCGCGAAACGCACCTGCCGGTCATCGTCGACCCGTCCCACGCCGGCGGCAAGGCGTGGATGGTTCCGGCATTGTCGTGCGCCGCCATTGCCGCGGGCGCCGATGGGCTGCTGATCGAAGTGCATCCATGCCCCTCCGAGGCGTGGTGCGACGCCGACCAGGCGTTGTCGCCCGACGAGTTCGCGCGCCTGATGCAGCGCCTCGGCGCGCTCGCCGCGGTGATGGGGCGCTCGCTGTCGCTGCCGCGCGAAGCGCCGGCCGCGAACGAGCCGGCGATGGCATGAAGCGCGGCCGCATGCGCTACGGGCACCGAGTGGCGCGCGCCCGGCCGCTATAATTCGCGGCTTTGCGTCCCCGGCATCCCATGGAACTCGCCAAGAGCTTCGAGCCCCACTCCATCGAGGCCAAGTGGTATCCGCGGTGGGAATCGCGCGGCTACTTCAAGCCCACCTACGCGCCGGGCGCGGCGCCGTACTGCATCCAGCTACCGCCGCCCAATGTCACGGGCACGCTGCACATGGGCCACGCCTTCCAGCACACGCTGATGGACGCGCTGATCCGCTATCACCGGATGCGCGGCGACAACACGCTGTGGCAGGTGGGCACCGACCACGCCGGCATCGCGACGCAGATCGTGGTCGATCAGCAGCTCGCCGCGCAGGGGACGAGCCGGCGCGACCTCGGCCGCGCGAAGTTCGTCGAGCGCGTGTGGGCCTGGAAAGAGCAGTCGGGCTCGACCATCACGCAGCAGATGCGGCGGCTCGGCGCGTCGGCCGACTGGACGCGCGAGCGCTTCACGATGGATGCGGGCCTGTCGGCCGCGGTGATCGAGACCTTCGTGCGCCTGCACGAAGCCGGGCTGATCTACCGCGGCAAGCGGCTCGTGAGCTGGGATCCGAAGCTCGGCACTGCGGTGTCGGACCTCGAGGTCGACAGCGAGGAGGAGCAAGGGCGGATTTGGGAATTGCGCTACCCGCTCGCCGACGGCAGCGGCGCGCTGGTGGTGGCCACCACGCGCCCGGAGACGATGCTGGGCGATACCGCCGTCGCCGTGCATCCGGACGACGCGCGCTACACGGCATTCGTCGGCAAGTCGGTCGCGTTGCCGCTCTCCGACCGGACCATCCCGGTGATCGCCGACGCATATGTCGACTCTGCCTTCGGCACGGGCGTCGTCAAGATCACGCCGGCGCACGACTTCAACGACTGGGCCATGGGCCAGCGGCACGGGCTGCCGGCGCTGTCGATCTTCAACCTCGATGCGACAGTGAACGACAGCGCGCCGCCGAAATACCGCGGGCTCGATCGCTACGTCGCGCGCAAGGCCGTGCTCGCCGACCTCGCGGCGCACGGCCTGGTGGTCTCCGAGAAAGCGCACCGGATGGTGGTGCCGCGCTGCGGGCGCACCGGCGAGGCGATCGAGCCGATGCTCACGGACCAGTGGTTTGTCGGGATGACGCGTGCCGCGCCCGCCACGCATCCGCACTTTCCCGGCAAGTCGATCCAGGAGCTGTGCCTCGCGGCGGTCGGCGAGGGCGGGCTGACGGGCGCGGGCGACCGCGTGCGTTTCGTGCCTCCCGAGTGGATCTCGACCTACCTGCACTGGATCGACAACATTCAGGACTGGTGCATCTCGCGGCAGCTGTGGTGGGGCCACCAGATTCCCGCGTGGTACGACGAGGCCGGCAACGTCTACGTGGCACGCGACGAGGACAGCGCGCGCGCGGCGGCCGCCGCGAAGCTCGGCCGCGCGCCCGCCACGCTGCGCCGCGACGAGGACGTGCTCGACACGTGGTTCTCCTCTGCGCTGTGGAGCCATTCCACGCTGGGCTGGCCGGCGGACACGCGCGAGCTCCGCACGTTCCTGCCGTCGTCGGTGCTGGTGACGGGCTTCGACATCATCTTCTTCTGGGTCGCGCGGATGATCATGACGACGACCTGGTTCACCGGCAGGATTCCCTTCCACGACGTGTACATCAACGCCATCGTCCGCGACGAGGAAGGCGAGAAGATGTCGAAGTCGAAGGGCAACGTGCTCGACCCGCTCGACCTGATCGACGGGGTCGAGCTCGAGGCGCTGGTCGCCAAGCGCACCGCGAACATGATGGATCCGCGCCAGGCCGAGTCCATCGCCAGGCGCACGCGCAAGCAGTTCCCCGCCGGCATTCCGGCCTTCGGCGCCGATGCGGTGCGCTTCACGTTCGCCTCGCTGGCCACCTTCAACCGTACGCTCAACTTCGACCTCGGTCGCTGCGATGGCTACCGCAATTTCTGCAACAAGCTGTGGAACGCCACGCGCTTCGTCCTGATGAACGTCGAGGGCAAGGACGTGGGACTCGACACCGCCGCGCCGCAGTCGCTCACCTTCGTCGATCGCTGGCTGCTCGGCCGGCTGCAGCAGGCGAAGCATGACATCACCACGCAGCTCGACGCCTACCGGTTCGACCTCGCGGCGAAAGCGCTCTACGAGTTCGTCTGGGACGAGTACTGCGACTGGTATGTCGAGCTCGCCAAGGTGCAGCTCCAGCGTGCCGATGCGTCCGGCGACGTCGCTGCGGCGCGCGGCACCCGCTTCATGCTGGTGCGCGAGCTGGAGGCGACACTGCGGCTCGCGCATCCGTTCATTCCGTTCATCACCGAGGAACTGTGGCAGACCGTGGCGCCGCTCGCCGGCAAGCAGGGCGATACCATCTCGCTGCAGCCGTATCCGATCGCTCGTCCCGAGCGCATCGACACCGCTGCCATGCACGAGATGCAGTGTCTCAAGGACCTGGTGAACGCGTGCCGGGCGTTGCGCGGCGAAATGGGCCTGTCGCCGGCGCAGAAGGTTCCGCTGATCGCGGCGGGCGATGCCGCACAGCTCGAGCGCTTCGCGCCGTATCTTGCCGCGCTGCTGCGCGTATCCGGCGTGCAGGTGGTCGCTGCATTGCCCGCGACCGACGCGCCCGTGCAGATCGTGGGCGAGTTCCGCCTGATGCTGCATGTGGAGATGGACAAGGCCGCCGAGCGCGAGCGCCTGCGCAAGGAGAAGACGCGTCTCGAAGCCGAGGCCGTCAAGGCCCGCAGCAAACTCGCGAACGAGGGGTTCATGGCGCGCGCGCCGGCCACGGTGGTCGAGCAGGAGCGCGCGCGGCTCGCACAATTCGAGGCGACCCTGCAGAAGGTGACGGAGCAATACGAGCGGCTGGCGACGTGATGCGCAGCGCCTGACGCCCAGGCCGCCCCCCTCGCCACCCGCGCCGCCCATGGCCCCGTCATTGCCGCGCACGTTCCGGGCGCTGGGATCGCGCAACTACCGGCTGTTCTTCGTCGGCCAGGGGCTGTCGTTGATCGGCACGTGGCTGCAGCAGGTCGCGATGGGATGGCTCGTCTATCGACTCACCGGGTCCGCATGGCTGCTCGGCGTGATCGCATTCTGCTCGAACATCGGGATTCTCGTGTTCGGCAACGTCGCCGGCGTGCTCGCCGACCGCGTGAACCGGCAGCGCGGGCTGCTCGTGACGCAATCGCTCATGCTCGTGCAGGCCATCGTACTCACGGTGTTGGCAGGCACGGGCGTGGTCACGACCTGGCATCTGGTCGTGCTGGCGCTGTGGCTCGGCACCTGCACCGCATTCGACCTGCCCATGCGCCAGTCGATGTACGTGCATTTCGTCGAGCGTCGCGCCGACCTGCCGAACGCGATCGCGCTCAACTCCCTGCTGGTCAACTGCGCCCGCGTGGTCGGGCCTGCCCTGGCGGGGATACTGCTGTCGGTCACAAGCGAGGCGGTCTGCTTCGCGCTCAACGCATTGTCGTTCGTCGCCGTGATCGTCGCGCTGCTGCTGATCCGGTGGCCCCCGCGCGTCGACGTCGTGAAGGCCGCGGGATGGTGGTCGAGCTGGCTCGAGGGCGCGCGCTATACCGCGTCGATGCCCGCGGTGCGCGCGCTGCTCATCCTGGTGGCGGCGCTCGCCTGGACGATCACGCCGTACACCTCGCTCATGCCCGTCTTCGCCAAGGACATCTACGGGGGCGGTCCGCACACGCTCGGCTGGCTGCTGTCGGCGGCCGGCGCCGGCGCGCTGCTGAGCACCGGCTACCTCGCGAGCCGCCCGACGGTGCGCGGCCTGGCCGGCCTGATTGCGCGCGCGGCCGCGGTGTCGGGGTTTGCGCTCGCCGCCTTCGCGAGCGTACGGAGCTATCCGCTCGCGCTGGCGTCTCTGTTCGTGGCGGGCGGCGCGCTGATTCTCGTTGCGGCGGGAACCAACACCATCGTTCAGACCATCGTCGAGGACCGCCTGCGCGGGCGCGTGGCTGCGTTCTACACGCTGTCGTTCCTGGGCATCGCGCCGCTTGGCAACCTGGCCGCCGGCGCGCTCGCGGGGGCGATCGGCGCGCCGATGACCTTCGTCCTGAACGGCGCCGTGGCGGTGGTGGCGGCGATCGGATTCTGGCGCCAGCTGCCGGCGATGCGAGCGTCGCTGCGCCCGATCTACCGAAATCTCGGGATACTGGACGAGCCGTCGGTGCAGGATCCGCTCGAGTAGGCGCGGGCCGGTCCCTTGCGTGGCGCCGGACGCGGCCGCAAAATCCGGATCGACCGGCGCCCCCTCGCGCCATCGCAGCGGAGCCCGCGCATGCGCACCTTCGACGAAGAGATCGCACGCAGTATCCAGGCGGCCGCCAAGTCGGGCGAGCTCGGCCGCGCCAGGGGCTACGGCAAGCCGATCGAGCAGGACCCGGGCTGGGACAGCACGCCCCCGGCGCTGCGCATGCCGATGAAGATCCTCAAGGACGCGGGCGCCGCGCCGGCCGAGATCGCATGGTTTCACGAGCGCGCCCGGCTGCGCGAATGCGTCAAGGCAGCGCCCGACGAGCCGGCCCGGGTTGGCTTCCGGCGGCAACTCGTGGAGCTGGAGCAGAAGATTGCGCTGCGGCTGGAAACGCTGCGGGTCAGCGGCGCGCTTTGATCAGAACCCGCCCCCCAAAAGACGGGTGACTGGCATTGGGCTGCGCACGCGCCCTTGGCCGGCGCGTGGACTCAGGCGTCAGGCGTGGCCCACCGCGCCGGTCAACCTCAACATCAGGACGGATTTCTCATGCGCAGACGCGTCGTTACTCAGTTGCTCGTTGCTTGTGCGGGCTTCGGCCTTTCGCCAGGGGCACTAGCGGCGGACCCTCCGAAGGCTGCGGGTGTCTCCAGGGCCGAAGCAACGGTCATCGCCAATCACTTTTTCGCCACCGAGATCGGCATGGAGGCCGTCGTGGCCGAACCATCGCTGCAGGGCGACAACTGGGTGTTCCCGCTCAAGGTCGGGTACGCCAACAATGTGGCGAAAGACCCCATTCTCGTCAACCGGCTCACTGGCAAGGCGTCCTGGGCCGGCCTCGCCGAGTTCAACGCGCGTTTCGGCCGCAACAAGGTCCAAAGCCGGTGAGCCCTGAAGGGTCGCTCGATGCGAACGCCGGCCCGGCAGCGTCGCGGGTTGCGTTCATCGCTGGGCCCGGGTGACGACGCGCGTCCCCGGCATGCAGCTCGTGTGGCCCTCGAAGGAATACCTCTCCGGTTACGTTGCTGCGCTTTTGCGCGGCTGGTCTCCCGACAATGTCCGACTCGAAGCTGCCGCGAGCGAGGAGCTCCTGAAGATCGGTGTCGACGCGGAGTCCTTCCTCGCGAGCCAGGTCGATAAGGACGCGAAAGGCGATCCGGTCCTTCTACCCGACGGAAGCCGGGTCGCCCGATTGCCGGGCTATCGCCGCTGGCTCTGGGACGGGGAGTTTTGCGGGGTCATCGGTCTTCGGTGGCAGCGCGGGACGGAGCAGCTTCCGCCACACTGCCTTGGCCACATCGGCTACGCCGTCGTCCCGTGGAAGCGGAATCTTGGCTACGCGACGCTTGCGCTTCGGCAGCTCCTGCCCGAGGCGAAGGCGGAGGGGCTTCGCTATGTCGAGATCACGGCCGACCCGGACAATATCGCGTCGCACCGGGTCATCGAGAATAACGGGGGCGTGTTCGTCGAGGACTTCGTGAAGCCGACACAGTTTGGGAACAAGCCTGGCCTTCGTTATCGTGTCGAGCTTGCGTGAGGGCGGCCGGCCGGGAGCTCACGCGATGACACTGGAAGAACTGTTGGGGATCGAGCTACCCATCATTCAAGCCCCCATGGCCGGCGTACAGGGCAGTGCGCTGGCGGTGGCAGTTTCGAACGCGGGCGGGCTGGGCTCGCTTCCTTGTGCGATGCTCGACCTTGACGCCATGCGCGATGAGCTGTCGGTCATCGCCGCCGGCACCGGCCGGCCTTTCAGCGTCAATTTCTTCTGTCATACACTTTCTGCGCCCAGCGTTGAGCGCGAAGCGGCCTGGCGCGCGGCGCTCGCGCCCTACTACGCGAAGTACGCGATCGACATCGCGACCAATCCCGCCGGCGCGGGGCGTGCGCCCTTCAGCTCCGACGCGGCCGACGTACTGGACGCGTTCAAGCCCCCGGTCGTGAGCTTCCACTTCGGCTTGCCGTCGCCTCGCTTGCTGGCGCGCGTACGAGCGTGGGGCGCCAAGATCCTCTCCTCGGCAACGACCGTCGAAGAGGCGTGCTGGCTCGAGGCAGAGGGTGTCGATGCCATCATCGCCCAGGGATTGGAGGCAGGGGGGCACCGTGGCACCTTCTTGTTCGAAGACCTGAGCACTCAAGTTGGAACGTTTGCGCTATTGCCGCAGATCGTGCGCGCCGTGACGCTGCCGGTCATCGCCGCGGGCGGAATCGCGGATGCAAAATGCGTTGCGGCCGCGATCGCGCTCGGCGCGGCGGGTGTGCAGATCGGAACGAGCTACCTGCTATGTCCTGAAGCCACCACCAGCGCAGTCCACCGCGCCGCGCTGAAGAGTGCGGGCGCCCGGTATACGGCGCTCACGAATCTCTTTACCGGACGACCCGCCCGCGGAATCGTGAACCGGATCATGCAGGAGCTGGGTCCGATGAGCGGTTCCGTTCCTGCCTTCCCGTATGCCACCGCCGCCATCGCGCCCTTGCGCGCCAAGGCCGAAAGCCAGGGCTCCGGTGACTTCTCGCCGCTGTGGTGCGGCCAGAATGCGAGTGGTTGCAAAGCGATGCCGGCGGCCCTTTTGACCCGAGAGCTGGCCGCCGATCTTTAGGTGTCGTCGGTGGAGTTCAACCGTCGGCTTCTGGACGTCCTCGAGGCGTGCGGGCGTCGAGGTTGCGCTCAAGGCATAATCGAGCGATGAGCAATACACTGACACGGCCGTTCATCAGCGTCCGCTGCAAGGGTAATCAGCGTTTGCTGGTGCGATAAGCGCTTCGTTGCCGGGGCCGCGACATGATCGCGTTGTTTCTCAAATGCACGCTCGGCGCCCTGGCAGTTCTGGTCATTGCGCTGCTCTCCAGGACACCGGGCTTCTTCATTGCCGGCCTGGTTCCGCTCTTTCCCACGTTCGCGCTCATCGCGCACTACATCGTGGGAACGGAGCGCTCGGTCGAGGACCTCCGCACGACCGCACTCTTCGGCATGTGGTCGCTGGTTCCGTATGCCGCGTACCTGTTGGTCGTCTACTGGTTGAGCCTTCGCTTCCCACTCGGGTGGGCGCTCCTTTTGGCTGTCTTGGCGTGGGCCGTCGCCGCGGCGATATTGTTGATCGGATGGTGGAAAGTCTATCCGTCGGCTACGTGAGCATCGCCGCTCCGGAAATCGGGATCCATGCAGATAGCATCAGTCTTGGCACTCAACCCCTGCTTGAGCACCGCCCGCCGGCTGGCGCACAATTCCGGCTGCGCCTTGCGCCGGATCATTTGACGAGACGACCGATGCCTACCCGCACCGCCTCCTGTTCCTGTGGGCAATTGCGCATCGAAGTCGAAGGGGAGCCGCGAGGCGTGGGGCTCTGCCACTGCCTGGCGTGCCAGCAACGGACCGGCAGCGCGTTTGCGGCGCTGGCGAGCTTCGCCGCTCCGTTCAAGGTCTCCGGGACGGCCACCGAATACGCCCGCACCGGCGACGGGGGTGCCAGGTTCGTCTTTCGATTCTGTCCGATATGCGGCACGACCGTTTTCCATAGCGAAACAGGTGTTGACGACTCGGTGGGGGTTGCCGTGGGTGCGTTCGCGGCCCCGCACTTTCCAACGCCCCAGGTATCCGTTTACGACAGCTGGAGGCACGCCTGGGTGCAGCTGCCGCCCGGTACGACCGCATTCGACAAGGATCCGACGTAATGCTCTCCGCCACCACGACAGCCCGAGCAATGGTCCGCGGAGCATTCGCGTTTGCAGGAGCGCCAAGGGAGCGGTGCGCTGCGAAGGCTGCCAAGTGCTGAGACTTGCGTTGTTGATGATCGCGCTCATGGCGGCCGCGTCGGCCGCCTGCCGGGCCCAATCCGGGGGCGCGAGCCTGCATGGCTGAGTCGCATTTGAAAACGTCGCCTATGTCGCCAAGCAGCCGCGCGCGACTGTCCGGCTGCGGCACGATCCGCCCGACGCGTCGGTCGTATATTCGATGACGACGGACGAGCACGGGTTTTCGATTTCCAACGCATCGGCCTCGGCCGATTCAGGCTCGAAATCAATGCCGGGGGACTTCGACCCTACTCCGCCGACGTCTATATCCCGTCGGACTTCGCGGGCAATTGGGCAGTCGAGCTGAAGGCAGTCGCACGCAAGACAAAGACGTTGTGAACGGTTTGATCACCATTCGTCGTTGAGGGCGGGGCACTGCAAATGGCGACCGTGCGCAAGGGCAATCGATGCGTTTCCTCCTCGTCGTCGACGTCCAGGTGGGCGTGATCAGCGGCACCTGGGATGCCGCACGGATCGTGAGAAATGTTGCGCGCGCGGTGGAGCGCGCCCGCTCGCACGGCGTGCCCGTGCTGTGGGTGCAGCACGAGGACGATGATTTGCGTCACGGAAGCGACGAGTGGAAGTGGGTCCCGTGCGTTGCGCATTTCGTCAGGATGTAGCCTCGTGACCAACGTTCGCGTGCAATGCTTTGCCGTTTGCATCGATGGCTATGGTGCCGGGTTGC
Source organism: Burkholderiales bacterium (assembly GCA_038239945.1). Taxonomy (GTDB): domain Bacteria; phylum Pseudomonadota; class Gammaproteobacteria; order Burkholderiales; family Casimicrobiaceae; genus VBCG01. The sequence continues at coordinate 1,627 of JBBSEG010000064.1, read as the reverse complement.
GGCAGGATCTTGAGAACCCGCTTGGCGTTGGCGGGCCCGAGCTCATGGAGTGGTTTTTCCATACCCGGGCCTGGCGCCGGATGCATGGTCAAGGCGACGGCGAGACCGGAATCGACAACGAGGTCGGGGAACGGGGGCTCGCCGGTATCGGCGCCTGGATCCTGGGGCGCAACATGTTCGGTCCAGTCCGTGGTCCGTGGCGGGACGACGGTTGGAAGGGCTGGTGGGGCGACGAGCCGCCGTATCACACGCCCGTCTTTGTGTTGACGCACCACCCGAGGCCGCCGATCCGGATGAACGCGGGAACCGAATTTCGCTTCGTGACCGAGGGCATCCGCCACGCCCTGGAGCAGGCGATCGAGGCAGCGGACGGCCGCGATGTGCGGATCGGCGGCGGCGTCGCAACGGTCCGTCAATATTTTCGCGCCTCGCTGATCGACGAACTGCATGTTGCGGTTCGGCCTGTGGTGCTAGGGTCCGGCGAAGCGCTCTGGAACGCCCTCGATGTTCGCGAACTCGGGTATGAATGCCGGAAGCACGTGCACGGCGAGCGCGCCACTCATCTTTTTTTGAGCAAGCGCACCCGAGAGCCCGCGTGAAGATCGAGCTCGACGACCTGACCCGGCCAGCCGTCCACGCATTGCTCGACGAGCACTTGCAATGCATGTACGCGCTCTCGCCTCCGGAGAGCGTGCATGCGCTGGATCTGGACAAGCTCCGGAGGCCGGAAATCACCTTCTGGTCGGCGTGGGACGAGGACGTACTGCTCGGTTGCGGCGCTCTCAAGGAACTGGACCCGGCGCACGGGGAGGTGAAATCGATGCGCACGCCGTCGTCCCAGCGACGCCGCGGTGCCGGGCATGCGCTGCTTGCCCATATCATCGCGGTCGCCAAGTCACGCCGGTACGCGCGGCTGAGCCTGGAGACGGGGTCGATGGAAGGGTTCGCCCCCGCCCAGCGTCTCTACCAGCGCGCGGGTTTCGCGTATTGCGGTCCGTTCGGCGATTATGTCGAGGATCCGAACAGCGTCTTCATGACACTGCAGCTATGACGACGCGTCCGGCGTACCTTCAACCGAATTGACCCCGACCGTCAATCCGCTTCGTTCATGAGGCATGTCTGAAGCTCGGGATACCCCGCCGGTCAGGATCGCTTTCGGTGTTCTCGAGGTGCCGGTCGCCCTCGGGCTTGGCTTCGGGGCCTATGTCGTGTTCTACAGGCTGGGCTGCGCGTGGGCGCGGTGCGTCGACCTGAGCGGGCTTCCGTGGTTTCTGGCCGGTAGCGTGATCGGCCTGGGCGTCGCCGTCACCTACTGGGCGTGCGGTTGGTATTTCGGAGCGCGATTGCGAACTCGCCTGGTGGTGAACGTCCTGGCCGTGCTGTTCAGCATCGGCGCGGTCAACATGCCCGAGCCCGCCCGGCGGTCGGAGGTGACCCGCGGACCGCCCGCGCGAGTGCGAGCACCGTCCGCGGGAGTGCGAACACCGCCCGCGTTGCATCCGGACCTGCCCGCGCATCCACCTTCGGTGATCGCGAAGTGAGATCGTCGATCCCGCGAAGGTGCCGCGATGACCGATCGTGCGTTGGTTCCGCTTCGCCTGTGCAGCGGTGAACGCGCCCCGATTTC
>JBBSEG010000063.1:0-13346 GCA_038239945.1 Burkholderiales bacterium | reverse complement strand
TGTCCAAAATTCCCCACTGCTGCCTCCCGTAGGAGTCTGGGCCGTGTCTCAGTCCCAGTGTGGCTGATCATCCTCTCAGACCAGCTACCGATCGTCGCCTTGGTGAGCCATTACCTCACCAACAAGCTAATCGGACATCGGCCGCTCCCATAGCGTGAGGTCCTTGCGGATCCCCCACTTTCCTCCGTAGAGCATATGCGGTATTAGTCCGGCTTTCGCCGGGTTATCCCCCACTACGGGACACGTTCCGATGCATTACTCACCCGTTCGCCACTGAATGAGGAGTTGCCCCCTCACCCCGTTCGACTTGCATGTGTAAAGCATGCCGCCAGCGTTCAATCTGAGCCAGGATCAAACTCTTCAATTGATTTCGAAGCGTTAGATCTCTTGCAAGTAACTCACTTGACTTGCCACCCGCGTTCCCCTTCGGCTCGCGCCTCGAAGGACCGCGGACAGCGGACGGCCGAGCCGATGCGCTTGCGCACACCGGACACGACCGCACTAGCGTCGTGTGAGCACCAAGTTTGTTGGACACACCCGGCATCAGGCCAGCACCGCGTTCGCACGCAGCACACACCTGGTACAGGGCTGCCGACACCCCAGCACCCACACCTATCGGTTGCAAATTGTTAAAGAGCGGCTGGCCCGGCGCGAAGTCGTTGCCCGGTAAAGGGCAATTCCAAAACGCCACCAGCAGAGAGGGGCGATTATACAACGTTTCGGCTCATCGTCAACAGCTCCTTAGGCGCCCGCGTGCCTGGGTAGCAGAAAAAATCGGCGGAGCGCAGGGACCGGAACATCGCGGCAACCCCGGCGGCGCGCGCGCCTGACCTGCGCGCCGCGCCGGGCGGCGCGCAGGTCGATGTGCTTAAATGTCCGGACGCTGGCGGTCACGGCCGACTCTCGCGCGGGCCGGGCCGGCGGCGGGTGCGGCGCCGGCGGCAGTGCGTCGGATGGCCGCTTTCGGGTCGACGACGCGGCGACGCGCCAGTCGCACGTTACCGGCGACCGCGACTCCGATGCAGCGCTCGATTCTCAAGTCCCACGCCAATCTGCTCGAACTCGCGGTCCGGGTCCTCGACCCCGGCTTGGTGGTCGGCGCGGCGCTACTCGCCCATCGACTCTACTTCGGGACCTTCGGGCCGCTCGAGTCCTACTGGCTCGCTATTGCCGGCGTGGCGATCCTCGCGATCGCCCTGTTTCCCCTGCTGCGAGTGTACGAGCCCCAGCGGGGAGTGACGCTGACGATCGAGATCCGCACGCTGCTGTCGGCGTGGGCGCTGCTCGCGGCCATGGTCTTCGCGGTCTTCTTCGTGACCAAGTCGGGCGCCCAGTTCTCGCGGGTCTGGACCGCGCTGTGGCTGTCGATCGGATTCATTCTGCACCTTGGCATACGCATCACCCTGCGGCTGCTGCTGCGGTCGCTGCGCAAGCGCGGCTTCAACCAGCGGCACATCGTCATCGTCGGGGCGGGCTCGCTGGGACGCGACGTCGCGCGGCGCCTCCATGCCAACGCCTGGAGCGGGTTCGCGGTGCGCGGGTTCTACGACGACAACGGCGCGCTGGCGGGGCAGTGGTTCGAGGGCGTGCCCGTGCTCGGCTCGCCGGAAGACCTCGTGCGGGACCTCGCGGGACTGAAGCTCGACCAGGTGTGGATCGCGCTTCCGTTGCGGGCCGAGGAGCGGATCAAGGCGCTGCTCGCCGGCCTCCAGCAGGTATCGGTGCAGATCTCGTTCGTCCCGGACATCTACGGATTCCACCTGATCAATCACACCGTCTCGGAAATCGCCGGCCTGCCGATCATCAACCTGACCGACACGCCACTCGCCGGGCTCAACGGGGTCCTGAAGGCGGTCGAGGACTACCTGCTCGCCGCCGCGCTGCTGCTGGTGCTGGCCCCGCTGATGGCGATCATCGCGCTGGCCATCGCGCTCGATTCGCGCGGCCCGCTCATCTATCGGCAGGAGCGCCTGACCTGGAACGGCTCGGTATTCCGGATCCTCAAATTCCGCACGATGCCCGTGGACTCGGAGCGGGGCACGGGTCCCGTATGGGCTACCCGCGCTGCGGATCGGGCGACGCGGGTCGGACGCTTCCTGCGACGCTACAGCCTGGACGAGCTACCGCAATTGCTGAACGTGCTGATGGGCGAGATGTCACTGGTGGGACCGCGGCCGGAGCGGCCCGAGTTCGTCGAGCGCTTCCGCGCGGAGATCCCGGGCTACATGCAAAAGCATCTGGTCAAGGCGGGCATCACCGGATGGGCACAAGTGAACGACCTGCGGGGCGACAGCGACTTGCACCGGCGCATCGAGTACGACCTTTTCTACATCGAGAACTGGTCGCTCTGGTTCGACGTGCGGGTGCTCGCGCTAACGCTCGTCCAGGTCGTGCGCAGCCGGCACGCCTACTAGCGCCCGGCGCCGTCCGCGGACGGCCGCGTCGCTTCCCGCCCATGGCCCCCAGTATCGCCCTCGTGCACGACTGGCTCCTCACCTGGGGAGGCGCGGAAAACGTGCTCGTCGACCTGCGCATCGTCTTTCCCGACGCCGATGTCCACACCCTGGTGGACTTCATGCCGGCGCCTTTGCACGCGCGCCTCGCGGGGGCTCGGGTGGTCACCTCGCGCATCCAGCACCTGCCCTTCGCGAATCCGCATTTTCGCCGCTACCTGCCGTGGTTCGCCGGCGCGATGCGTGCGCTCGACCTCTCGCGCTATGACGTTATCATCGCGAACTCGCATTCGATCGCGAAGTTCGTACGCACCCGCCCGGACCAGCTCTTCATCTGCTACTGCCATACCCCGATGCGCTACGCCTGGGACCTGCGAGAGACCTACCTCGAGCGCACCGGGCTCGCCCACGGCTGGCGCGGCGCGGTCGTCCGCCGGGTCCTCGACCGGCTGCAGCGGCAGGATCTCGCGTCGAATGCCTGCATCACGCGCTTCGTGGCGAACAGCGCAAACGTCGCGCAGCGGATCGCGCGCCTGTATGGACGGGACGCCAACGTGATCCACCCGCCGGTGGACACCGAACGGTTCACGCCCGGCGGCGCGGCGTCCGACCACTACGTCACCGTGTCGCGGCTCGTGCCTTACAAGCGGGTCGACCTGCTCGTCGATGCATTCGCGCGCATGCCGCAGCGGCGCCTGGTGGTCGCCGGGGCCGGACCCGAGCTCGCTGCGCTGCGGGCACGCGCCAGGCCGAATGTCGAGGTGCGCGGCCATGTGGACGACGCGAAGCTCGTGGAGCTGGTGCGATCGGCGCGCGCCTTCGTGTTCGCCGCCGAGGAGGACTTCGGCATCGCCCCGCTCGAGGCCCAGGCATGCGGCGTGCCGGTGATTGCGTTCGGCCGCGGCGGCGTGCAGGAAACGGTCGGGGTCGGCGTTCCCGCCACCGGCGAGCTGTTCGATGCGCCGACGGCCGAGGCGCTCATCGCCGCGGTCGAGCGCTTCGAGTCACGCGCGGGCGCGGATCGCGCGGCATGCCGGGCCAACGCCGAGCGCTTCTCCCGACCGCACTTTCGCGCGGCGTTCGGGGTTGAAGTCGAGCACGCATGGACGAGCTTTCGCAGCCCGGAGTAGGCGTAGCGGCGGCCCGCGAAGGGTGGCCGCGCCCGGCGACGATTGCGTGGGTCTTCGCCGGCGCCGTCGCCGCGATGCTGCTGCTCTATCTGGCGCTCAATGCACCCGGGCACTGGTTCACCCAGGCCCCGCAGCTTGGCTGGTCGGCCGCGCAGCTCAGCCTCGCGCGCGGCAGCGGCAGCGTGCAGGGCGACGAGATGCACATCACGGCGCCGGACGCGACGGGACTGGCGCTCCTTTCGGTGGACACGGGGTTCCGCTCCGCGGACTACCCGGTGGTGGCGTGGGCCGCCGTCGACATTCCGCCGGGCGCGGACGTGCGCCTTCTGTGGCGCACGGACTACACCCCCGGCAAGGTGAGCAGCGTCGGCCTGGTCGTCGAGTCCGGGCGCGTCCTGCCGGTGCTCCTCGCGGGCAATGGCGAATGGATCGGCACCATCCGCGGGCTTGCCTTCGCCGTGCGGTTTGCGGGCGGGGAAACGGTGCGCGTCCGTGGTGTCGTCGCCAAGCCCTCCGGGATGGCGGGAACGCTCGGCGACCGGATCGCCGAATGGCTGGCGTTCGAGGGCTGGAGCGGCACCTCGATCAATTCGGTGACCGGCGGGGCCGACATCCAGGACCTCCCGCTACCCCTCCTGCTCGCCGCAGCCGCGCTGCTCGCGTGCCTCGTACTCGCGCTGATCGCGCGCCGGCGCGGCCTGTCGACGCGCCACGCAATCGCCGCCGGCTTCGCCGGCTCGGTGCTCCTCGGGTGGGCCGTGCTCGATGCGCGGTGGGTCATCAACCTGGCGCGCCAGGCCGACATCACTGCGCGCCTCTACGCCGGCAAGGATTACACGCACAAGCACCTCGACGACGTCGACGGAGCGCTCTTCCGCTTCATTCAGCATGCGCACGCCGTGATGCCCACCACGCCCGCCCGCGTGTTCGTGGTCGCCGAGGCGCATTATTTTCGCGGCCGCGCCGCGTTTCATCTCTACCCGCACAACGTCTATTTCGATCCCTACCACGATGCGCTGCCGCCGAAGGGTCAGTTGCACGCGGGTGACTGGGTGTTCGTGTACCGTCGCCGTGGCATCCAGTACGACGCCACGCGCCAGCGGCTGCGCATGGACGGCGTCGAATACCCGGCGGAGATGAAGCTCACCGAGCCCGGCTCCGCGTTGTTCCTCATACTGCCGCCATGAGCCCGATGGATGTCCTCGCGTTGCTGGCGGCGATCGCCCTGCCGTGGGCGGCCGGCAGCGGGATCGTGGCGGCGCTGCCGGCTTCGCGCGGCGGCGCACCGGGCTCGGCCGCATGGATCGCCGGCGCCGGCTGGCTGCTCGGTGCCGTGCTCGTCACGCTGGTGATGCGGGCCACGGCGCGGCTCGGCCTTCCGTTCGGGCGGCTGTCGATCGGCGTACCGCTCGCGCTCGTCGCCACGTGCGCGGCGGCATTGGTCGCGCGCATGTCGAACGCGACGTGGCGCGGCGCTACGCTGCAGGCGCGGGACGGCCTTGCGAGCCTGCTCGGCCGGGGCCTGACGGGAATCCGACGAATCGCCTGGCTCGCGCTCCTCGCGTGGCTCGGCGTGCGCTTCGCGCTCCTTCTCTCCGAGGTGCTCTGGCAGCCGCTCTATCCGTGGGACGCCTGGATCCAATGGGCGACCAAGGCGAAGGTCTGGTACTCGCTCGGCACGATCGTGCCCTTCGAGTTCACCGACCAGTGGCTGGCGGGCAACGGAGCGAGCTATTTCGACGCGTCGCCCCACTACCCTGCCACCGTGCCGCTCTGGCAGGTCTGGACCTGCGTCGCACTCGGCCGCTGGGACGATTCGCTCATGAACGTGTTCTGGTGGCAGACCGCCCTCGCCCTGGCGCTGGTCGCGTACGCCACCCTGCGCCAGTTCGAGTTCGGCCGGATCGGCGCGCTGGTGGGCACCTGGCTGGTCGCCTCGCTGCCGCTCGCGAACGTGCACGTCGCGCTGGCGGGCTACGCCGACCTGCCGATGGCGGCGTACTACACCGTCGCCGCCGTGGCGGCCCTGCGGTGGGTCGAACGCCGGCGGCGGGACGACGCCGCGCTGGCCGTGTTCTTCGTCGCCTCGTGCGCGCTCGTCAAGACGCCCGGGATCGTGTGGGCACTGACCATCGTCGGCGCGGCGCTCGTCGGCGCGTGGCCGCGCACGGGGCTGCGGGTGGTGGGCATCGCCGCGGCGGCCTTCGCGGTGCTGCTGCTCGCCACGTCGCGCTATAGCCCCACGGTCCTGGGCTATACGATCCATCTGACGTTCGCGCCGTCGTGGGGAGCGTTGGGCGACAGCTTCTTCATGCTGGGCAACTGGAACCTGCTCTGGTACGCCGTAATCGGCACGGCGGTACTGGCGCGCCGGGAAGCGCTGGAGCGTCCAATGCAGGCGTTCACCACGCTCATCGCAGCCGGCGCGGCATTCCTGCTGATCGTGTTCGGCGTCACCAACGCGCGCGACTGGGTCGCCGACCAGACGACCGTCAACCGGGCCACGCTCCACCTCGCCCCCCTCGCCGCGCTGTGGGCGGTGGTCGTATTCCGGCGCTACGCGCTGCGTGCGGCGCCGCAAGCCGTCGCGGAGCCGGGCGACGCAGAAGGCGCGCCGCGCGCCCATGCTTGACCTGCGCAGCGTCACGCTGCTATCCGCCGACACCGCCAACCCACGGCTCGCATTGCGGGCGCTCGAGCGCTCGCGCGCGCAGATCCGCTTCGCGCGCGCCGTGCTGCTGACCGACGCCACGCCGGCGGCGCTCGGCGCGCCTGGCGGGATCGACGTCGTGCGCATCGACCCGCTGCGCTCGCGCGACGACTACTCGCACCTGATGCTGAAGGGGCTGCTCGAGCACGTGGCGACGCCGCACGTGCTCGTGGTGCAGTGGGACGGCTATGCCGTCAACGCCGCGGCGTTCGACCCGGCCTTCCTCGCCTGCGACTACATCGGCGCGAAGTGGTTCTGGTACGACGACGCGCACCGCGTGGGGAACGGCGGCTTCTCGCTGCGCTCGCGGCGCCTGCTCGAGGCGCTGCAGGATCGGCGCGTCCAGCTCGTCGAGGCCGAGGACCTCACCATCGGCCGCGCCGCGCGCCCGCTGTTGGAAAACGCGCACGGCATCCGCTACGCCAGTGAGCAGCTCGCCGACCGGTTTTCGTTCGAGGCGGCGTATCCGATCGGCCGACCGTTCGGATTCCACGGGCTCTTCAATTTTGCGCGCGTCGAGCCGCACGCGGAGATCGCCGCGCTGGCGCACGGCTTCTCCGACGCCATCGCGCGCTCGCCGCAGCTCGCCCAGCTCCTGCGCAACTGCATGACCCTCGACCTGTGGGACGCGGCGATCGCCCTTGCGCGACGCCGCCTTGAAGCGCTGCCGGACGACGTCGAGACCCGCACGCTCCTCGGTGCGGCGCAGGCCAACGCCACCCGCGCACCGGCGGCCGGACGCAACGACCCGTGCCCGTGCGGCAGCGGCAAGCGCTTCAAGCACTGCCACGGCGCGCTGCAGGCCGCTGATCGCGTCGCGGCCGGCAGCGGCGCGTCGACCTTGGACAGCACCGGCGCATCGGCCGCGCCCAGCATCGGGCCATCGAATGCTGAACGGACCGGCAACGCCACTCTGGATCCCACCGGGCTCGTCCGCCGCGGAATGGACGCTCATCAGAGGGGCGACCACGCGCAGGCGGAGCGGGATTACCGCGCGGCGCTCGCGCAGGCGCCTGGCCACCCGTTCGCGCTGCATTATCTTGGCGTGCTCGCGTATCAGCGCAACGAGCTCGACGTTGCGGTGCCGCAGCTCGAGCGCGCCGTCGCCGCAATCCCGGCCGAGCCGGAGTTCCACAACAACCTCGGCCTGGCGCTGGCGGCGCAGGACCGCCTCGCCGAAGCGATCGCGGCCTACCGGCGCGCGCTGACGCTCGATCCGGCCTACGTGGGAGCATGGACGAACCTCGGCCTGGCACTCGCGGCCGACCAGGCGCTCGACGCGGCCGACGCCGCCTATCGACGCGCGCTCGAGCTAGCACCCGGTCTGCCGGCGGCGCGCTGGAACCGCAGCCTTGCGCTGCTCGCCTGCGGGGACTATGCCGAAGGCTGGCGCGAATACGAGGCACGCCTTTCCATCGACGCGTTTCGTCCGGTGGAGGCGTCCCCGGGCCTGCCGCGCTGGACCGGTGACGCGCAGCCGGGCGAGCGCCTGGTCGTCGACGCCGAGCAGGGCCTGGGCGACGCGTTGCAATTCATCCGCTTCGCGCGCGTGCTCGCCGAACGCGGGCTGCACGTGATCGCGCGCGTACCGCGCAAGCTCGCGGCGCTTGTCGCGACCGTCCCCGGCGTGGCGGAGGTATCGGTGCGCGGCGCGACGTGGCCGACCGCCGATGCGATCGTGCCGCTGCTGTCGATCGCCGGCCTCCTCGCCGCGACGCCGGAGCTCCCGCGCATCGAGTTTCCGTACCTGGCCGTCGACGCCGCGCGCCGCACCCGTGCCGCCCGCACGGTTCTCGCCAGGGCGACAGGCCGGCGCGCCGTCGGCATCGCCTGGCGCGGCGCGCGCGACAACGCCAACGACCGCCGCCGCTCTATTGCGCTCCACACGATCGCGCCGCTGTTCGCCGACGTGCGCTGCGCCTTTCATTCGCTGCAGCACGACGATGACGCGGAAGCTGGTTCGTCCCAATGGCACGCGAGCCTGGCCCGCATCGCGCAGCGCATCGACTTCGACGACATGGCGGCGTTGATCGACGTCCTGGATCTGGTGATCACGGTCGATACCAGCGTCGCGCATCTCGCCGGCGCCTTGGGGAAGCCGGTGTGGGTACTGCTGCCCTTCGCACCGGACTGGCGCTGGGGAATTCACGGCGATTCCACCCCCTGGTACCCCAGCGCGCGGCTGTTTCGCCAGCCCCGCGCGGGCGCCTGGGACGAGGTGGTCGCGAGCGTGGCGGCGGCGCTCGACGGGATGGAGTCGATGGCGCGCGGCCCGCCCGAGGACATGGACGCGGACGCCGCGAGGCACGCGCGCTGAGGGCGCTCGGGGCGCGGGTCCGCTGGTCAGCAGAACTGCAGGCTCAAGCCGTGACGAGCGCTTCGAGCGCATCGGCAAACGCCTGCACCGGCCGGGCATCGTCGAACAGCGCGCCACGCGCCGACTCGATGCGCCGGCGAAAGCGATCACGGGCGCCGCGGTCGTCGACCAGCTCCGCCACGCGCTGCACGTACGCGCCAGGCGCGTCGACGACGAGATCCTCCAGCCCGACCGCACGCAGCATCGCGGCGCTCTGGCGCCCGCGCATGAACCGGCCGGGCAGCGTTACGATGGGGAGGCCGCAGGCCAGCGCATCGAGGCTCGTGTTGCCGCCGGACCAGTGGAGCGTGTCGAGCATCACGTCGCAAGCGCGGTTAACCTGCAGGAACCGCGCGTGCTCGCATTGCGGCAGCACGCGCACCCGCTGCGTCGCGGCAGGCACGCCGGCGGCAGCGCACGCCTGGTCGAGGCGGCGAAGATAGGCCGCCGTGAGCGCCGGGTGGCGCCCTTCGAACAGCACGAGATGCGCGCCGGGAAGCGCCGCCAGGACCTGCGCGAACAGCGCGTCGTTGTCGGGGTGGATCTTGAAGAGCGAGGCTCCGCACAGCAGCAGAGGCGCAGCGGCGGGCAGGCCGCACGCGGCGCGCGCCGCCGCGGAGTCGATGCCGGGGTCGGCGGGCGCCGCGTAGCGGGTGCCCAGCCCCGGCAACGGGAAGAGACGCTCGCGATAGTGCGCCTGCGCGCCGGCCGGCTCCATCTCGCCGCTCGTGAAATAGGTGTCGATCGTGGGCAGTCCCGTCGTCACCGGATGGCCCCATCCTGCGCATTGCACCGGTGCGAGCCGTTGGCCGGCGAGCACGAACGTCGTCGCGTCCATGCCGACCTCGGGATAGACAATGACGTCGTAGTGGGCCGAGCGGAGCGCGCTCGCGAGCTCCGCCGGACGCACGCGTGCGACTTCGTCGAAGCGCTCGGTGCGGGCGCGCAGCCGCTCGGTGAGCGCGTCGCAGCGCGCATCGAGCGCATACAGGTGCACGTCGAAGCGCTCGCGGGGCAGGTCGGTGACCCAGCGCTCGAAGTAGCGGCCCATTGTCCCGTCCCGAAAGAACGCGCAGACGAATGCCACGCGCGTGCGCCCGCCCGGCGCGTCCCGCGAAGCCGGCGCAGGCGGCCGCCGTTCCCGCGGCTCGAGCAAGCCATGCACGAGGTCGCCGTAGCGACGTTGCGCGGCGCAGTCGTCGTACCCCTGGTAGGCCAGGAGAAAATTGGTCCAGCGTAGCTCGCTCGCGACGCGTTCGGGTGAAAGGCGAGCGGCGTGCGCCGGCAGCGCCTGCTCGAGGAAGGTCAACCCGGCGAGGTAGGTCGCGCGCGCCGCGTCCACCGCGGCTCGGCTGGGCGGGATCATCGGCAGGGTAAGGTGGCGGCCGAGCAATGCGCGCAGCAGGGCGGGATCGCGCGCCAGCGCCGCGTCGTAAGCGTCCTGCGCCGTTGCGAGCTCGTCACGCTCGGCGACGGTTTGCGCAAGCAGCAGGCGCGCCTCCGCATCGCGGGGATCGGCCGCCGCCGCCTCCGCGTACAGCGCCGCGGCGGCATCGATCGCGCCACGCTGCCGTCGCAATCCCGCGAGTGCAATGCGCGCACTGCGCCGGCCGGGCTCGAGCGCCAGTGCGCGCGCGAGCGCCGCGTCCGCACCGGCGTAATCGCCGCGCTCGCGGCGCAACGCGCCCAGGTTCGCGAACGCGAGCGCATAGTTCGGGTCGACCGCGGTGGCCCGCGCGAACGCGTGCTCGGCGCCGGCCACGTCGCCCTGCGCGCGTCGCGCGTTGCCGAGATTGTTCCACCCGCGTGCGAAGGCGGGGTCGATTTCCACCGCGCGGGCGAAGCATTCGAGCGCGCGCGTCGTCGCTCCGGCGTCGCTGTGCAGGATGCCGAGCGCGTTGCACGCATGCGCATCGCCCGGCGCTGCGGCCATGGCCGCCTCGAGGTCGGCAATCGCGGCCCCCAGGTCGCCCTGCGCCTCGCGCGCGCGCGAGCGGAGCTTCAGCGCTTCGGACCGCACGCGGCCGGCGACGCGCTGCTCCAGCAGTCCGTCGAGGAGCACGACCGCGGCGCGGATGTCTCCCGCCCTGAGGCGCGCCTGCGCCTCGACCAGCAGCCGCGTTCTCATGCGCCGGCTGCGGCCAGCGCCGCCGGGGCGGCCCGCCGCAGCGCCTCGAGGTAGGCCGCCTCGAGGTTGCGCGTATGCGCCGGCATGTCGGTGAGCGGCGAACGGGCGAGCCCGCGGGCGATGGCCGAACGGACCGACGCGGCGAACGGCGGGTCCTCGGCGAGTCGCACGGCGAGGGCCACGTACTCGCGGCCGGTGTGCGCCACCGTGTCCGTGACGCCCAGGTTGGCGAGGATCGAGTACGACGTTCGCTCGCCGTGCCGCCGTCCCGCCAGAGTGACCACCGGCACGCCACGGTCGAGCGCTTCCAGGGTGCCGTTCACGCCGCCGAAGGGCATCGGATCGAGCACGACGTCGATCACCTCGTAGCGCGCCTGGTTCTCGCCTTCGTCGCGTCCGGCCGGCACGAACACGAGCCGGGCCGGGTCGATGCCGCCGGCGTGCGCGACCCGCCGATAGACGTCGCGCAGGCGCGCGTCGAGCGGCGAGCACGCGACGAGTGCGCGCGGCACCCGCTCGAGCACTTCGCGCCACAGGATGAGCGTGCGGCGCGACAGCTTCAGGGGATTGACGAACGCGCCGATGACGAACGCATCCGCCGGGATGCCCAACCGGAGGCGCGAATACGGATGCGTCGCGGGCAACTCGATGCGCCGGTACGGGTAGACGCATCCGTCCATCGGCAGGAGCGGCTCGAGCTGGTCCGCCTGGCTTTCCGGCACGTCGGCGAAGTGATCGGTGAGCTTGAAGTCGATGGTGCGCATGCCGAGCGTTCCGGCGCTGGCCACGTGCGTGATCTGCACGCGCGAAGGCTTGGCAGCGAGCAGCGCCGGGCGCGCACCCCTGGTGTGCGTATTGAGGTCGACGAGCAGGTCGAGGTCGTCGGCGGCGATGCGCGCGACCGCACTCGCGTCGTCGAGCGCCGCCAGCGAGACGAAGCCGTCGGCGATCGCCATGAAGCGCCCGGTCCAGTCGTCGTGCGTGGAGGAGAGCGAATAGAGGCGCACGTCGAAGCGCGCACGGTCGTGGTGTTGCAGCGCCTGGTACATCATCTTGCCCATCACGTGGTTGCGCAGGTCGGCCGAGAGATAGCCGATCCGCAGCCGGCCCGGCGCGCGCTCGACCCGCGCAGGCAGCGCCGGGCCATAGACCTGCTCCGCCGCGGTGGCGTAGGTCGCACCGAAGCGGCGCAGCATCTGCGGCTCGACGTCGACGTAGAGCAGCAGATAGAGGAGCTGCTCGAGCGCGTCGGCGAGCTCGACGGGTCCGCGCGCGACGTAGCGCTCCTGCCGCAGGCCTTCGAGAATCCGCTCGAGCGCTGCGAAGTCACCCGCGTAGTGGCTTGCCTCGATGCCCTGCGCGGCCAGCGGCAGCGCATCGGGGCACGCCGCCTCGAACCGGCGGAACGCAGCGAGCCATTCGTCGATGCGACCCGCAAAGAGCAGCGCCTCGCAGAGATTGACGTGCGCGGCGACGTGCGCGGGGCTGCGTGCCACCACTTCGCGGAACGCCGCGATCGCACCGTCCCGGTTGCCGAGCTCGGTGAAGATCACGCCCAGGTTGAAGTCGGCGCCGGTCAGCGCCGGATTGCAGGCCAGCGCACGCTGGTAGGCCCGCGCCGCGTCCTCGAACCGCCGCTGGCTCTGCAACGCCACGCCCAGGTTGTAGTGCGTCTCGCCGTCGAAGGGCGCCTGCAGCAACGCCGCGGCGAAGAATTGCTCGGCCGGTCCCGGCGCGCCGATCCTGAGCCAGGCGAGACCGCAGGCGCGCAAGAGCTCCACGGGCGCGTCGCCCGGAACCTCGGCAGTGAGCTCGCTCACGCGCCGCGCATCGCGCTCCACCTCGGCCATCGACAGCGCGGCGATCCGCGCATCGTGATGGCCCGGGGTGCGCGCGAGCGCCGCCGCGAAGCCTGCGCGCGCCGCGTCGAGGTCGCCGGCCTCGCGGGCCAGCGCCGCGGCCAGGTACGTCGCCGCCGGGTGGCCCGGTTGCCACGCGAGCACCTGCGCGTAGCCATCGGCGGCCGCGGCGCGAGCGCCGCCGCGATGCGCGGCGACCGCAGCGCGCCATGCGGATTCCTGCGTCTGGCGATCGGCCGCCGAAGCCGGGCCGGCGACGCTTTGCGCCAGCGCAGCGGCGAGCGCCGCATCGCCTTCGAACGGCTGGTCGACGAGCGGCCCGGGCAGCGCGGCGCCAAAATCCTGCGGCGTCACGATCCGCCGCGCCGGGCGCATCGCAAGGAGCGGCCCGACCGGCGCGTCGAGTCCCGCAAGGTCGACGAGGACGTCGGCGTCGAGCGTGGCGAGACGCTTCGCGTCGTCGAGCGTGGGCGTCGGCGCCAGCGCGACCGTGGCGACCCTGCCGGCTCCAGCAGTCGGGATGGACGTCTCCGCACCGGCGACGGAGGCGACGACGATATCCGCCGTGGCGGCGAACCGGCGCGCAATGTCCTGCGCATGCGCGTCGCCTTCAGCGGCGAGCACGACCAGTCGCGCGCGCCTCCCGGCACTGCGCAGCGGCGCGAGCAGTGGAACGCCCGGCGCGAACGCCGCCTGGCAGCGCGCGGCAT
>JBBSEG010000062.1:0-13763 GCA_038239945.1 Burkholderiales bacterium | reverse complement strand
CGGTGACAGGCGACGTGGAAGAAGCGCTCGACATGCCGGCCGGCATGCACGTGTCGGGGCTGGAGGCGGGCAACGATGGGCACATGTACTGCGGCGGTGTAACGAGTGCCAAGGTGCGTGTCGTCCGGCGACCGTCGCGCGAATGACGGGCTATCGTGGAGACGTCGGCGCCGGCGTGGCGATCGACTCGCAGCGCGCGATCAGTCCCGAGGCACGCCGCATCTGCGTCGCGATGCCTGCGCGCAGCACGTCGGCGCCGGCCGCGAGCACGACCGACGATCGCGCGCGCGTCACGCCGGTGTAGAGCAGTTCGCGGGTGACCACGCGCGATTCGCGCGACGGCAGCATGATCATCACGCCGTCGAACTCCGAGCCTTGCGCCTTGTGGACGGTCGTGGCGAACGCCGTGTCGTGCTCGGGCAGGCGGGTGATCGGCACGCGACGGAACCCGGCGGCGCCATCGGCGCCATCGGCGAAGACCACGCCGAGCTCGTCACGCTCGTCCGGCAGCACGATGCCCACGTCGCCGTTGAAGAGGCGCAGCGCGTAGTCGTTGCGCGCGATCATCACGGGACGACCCGGATACCACGGCGACCGCGGGCCGCGATCGAACGGATGGTCGAGCGACTGGCGGAACCATCGACCGACCGCGTCGTTGATACCCGCGACACCACGCGGGCCCTCGCGCTCGGCGCAGAGGATGCGGAAGGCGTCGAGCGAGGCAAACAGGTCGGCGAGGTGAAGCGCCGTGTCGATGCTCGTGGCCCCGGACACCGTTGCCGCCCGGACCGCGGCGAGGTAGGGCGCGAAGCCCCCGTGAATGCGGGCGAGCGTTGGCGTCCGGGGAACGCGCTGGTCGTCCTCGATCCAGTCAACGGACTGATCCTTCGTGGTGCGCAGCGTCTCGATCGCCGCCTCGAGATCGCCTGTGTTGATCGCGCCCGCGAGACGCCCGATGGCCGAACCGGCAGCGAAGCGATAGTTCTCGGTGAACCAGATCACGCTGTCGCGCAGCAGCGTGCGCTCGATCGGCGGGGCCGCGACGATTCGGTCCGCTGCGACACCCGTTGCCTCGGCGAGCCGGATGCGCGCCTGCGCGTCCAGCGTCGGGTCGCTGCAGATTTCCGCGAACACGGACCCGGCCTCCACCGCGGCGAGCTGGTCCTTGTCGCCCAGCAGGACGACCTTCGACGTGACCGGCATCGCTTCGAGCAGGCGCGTGGCGAGCGCGAGGTCGAGCATCGACGCCTCGTCGACCACCAGCACGTCGTAGGGCAGCGGATTACCGGCGTCGTGACGAAAGCGGTCCGACCCCGGGATGACGCCGAGCAGGCGATGCACCGTGAACGATTCCGTCGGGAAACGGGATGCGAGCTCGACGTGAAGCCGTCCGACGTTGGCGCGAAGCGCGTCGAGCATGCGGGCCGCGGCCTTGCCGGTGGGTGCGGCCAACGCGATCCGGCACCCGGGCTGCGCCTCGATCAGGCAGGCGATCAGGTTGGCGACGGTCGTGGTCTTGCCGGTGCCGGGGCCGCCGCTGATCACGGTCAGGTTGCGCATCATCGCGAGCGCGACGGCAATGCGCTGCCAGTCGGGCGTGTCGCGACCGCCGCGTGCGGTAACGCCGAACAGCCGGTCGAGGGTCGCGTGCAGGCGCGGCGGCGTCTGCGCGAGCGGTGCGGCGACGCGCGCCATCAGGCACGTCGCCAGCCGCTGCTCGTAGTCGAAGTAGCGGTTCAGGTAGAGGCGGCCGTCGTCGTCGAGCACCAGCGGCAGGTTGGCGGGCGCGGAGGCGGTGCCGACGACCTGGCTGGCAAGGAGCTGCCGGCGCGCGTCGGTTGTATCCGCGCGGGCGCCCTCGAGGTCGGACAGGTCGATGCACAGGTGACCGAGGGTCGTCGCGCGGCTCACCTGGTAGGCGGCCTCGCGCAAGAAGTCGAGCGACGCCGATGGCGCGCCCAACTCGCGCGCCCAGCCGACCGCGTGTTCCGCGAAGCCTTCCGCGAGCCAGTGGCCGGGGGTGGCGTCAGCGTCCGGCGTCATCGTGCGACCGTCGTTTCGCCGGACGTCATGGTGCGGCCGCCGTGTCGTCGGCCATCATCGTGCGACCGCCGTGTCTTCCGGGGCGAGCAGCGCCTCCAGGCGCGCGAGCGTCTCCTGAGACGGTCGATGGAAATGCACGCCCGCCGGCGATCCATCGGCGCGTTTCCATTCCGGTCGAACGCCGCGGATGAAGAGGTACAGCGCCCCGCCGAAATGCCGGTCGTGTCGGTAGTCGGGCATGCGCAGCTTCAGATATCGCGTCAACGCCACGGAGTACAGCAGCGACTGGAGATGGTAGCCGTGGTGCGCCATCGCGATCTCGAGCGCGGCGGGGCCGTAGTCGGCGGGCGTCGTGCCCAGGTGATTGGATTTCCAGTCGAGGATGAAATAGCGGCCATCGCGCTCGAAGACGAGGTCGATGAAGCCCTTGAGGTAGCCGTCGAGGCGGGCGAAGGTCAGGCGGTCCACCGGATAGCCGAGCGCCTTCAATGCCGTGTTGAGCGCGGTGGCCGAGAGCCGATGCGCCGGCAGGTTGAATTCGAGCTCGGTCAAGCGGCGGTCGGGCGTGAGCGTGTCGAGCTGGAAGCCGTCGACGAGTGGCGTGCGCGTCACGTCGGCGACCATGCGGGCCATCATGCGGCGCAGGATCGGACGCTGGGCTGCCGCGGGGACGCCGGGCAGAGCGACCGGATGCGCGGACAGTGCGCGGCCGACGGCGTCGTCCCAGCCGCCTGGATCCGCGAAGTCGATGCGCTCCAGCGCCGCGTGCAGGCAGTCGCCGGCGGCGATGCCGCGGGGGAAGCGCAGGATGTCGTCGGAGGGGATGGCGGGGGGCGTGCCGGGCGTCGCGTTGTCTGGCGCCTCGGGCTTCGCCGCGGGCGCACCGGCGCCGCCCGGATCGCCGAAGTCGAACGAAAGTGTCGTCCCGACCGCCACGGCCGGCGGCGGGGGGTTCTGTGGCTTCGACACACGCGGCCCTTCGCCATCGATTTCCCGTGCGTCAACCGCCTCGTCGACCTCCTTCCCGTCGATCGCATCGTGATCGACCGCCGCGCTCTCGCTCACCGCGCCATTGGCCAGTCCGCTGAAGCTGCTGATGCGCCACGGCTCCGCGATGCGCGCAGGGGGCTTCAGCGCCGACAGCGACTCCGCCGCCGGACGCTGCTGCACCAATGGCACGCCGGGCGTCATCGGCAGCGGCACGGTGACGATCCCTGACGCCGGCCCCCCCGCCAAGCGCTCCCACGCATCCTCGATCGCTTCCGCCTCGCGTGCGCCGCCCTTGAGCCAGGCGTCGGGGTCAATGCCGTTGCCCGCGACCAGCCAGTTGAGCAGCGACGTCGTCGACTCGCGCGGCAGCATCCTGCCGTAGTAGAGCCTTCCGTAGGTGCCCGCGACGAGGTAGCACCGATGGCTCGCCCGCGTGAGCGCCACATAGATCAGGCGCAGGCTCTCCGCGGAGGCCTCGAGTGAAATCCGCCCCCTGATGTCACCGTCCGTGGCCATCTCCGCGGCGCTGCGGTAGTCGATCACCGCGCCGCCTTCGTCGTCGTGATATTCGCAGCCCTCGATCCCGCGATACGTCGAGAACTTGTAGCCGTCCCACAGGAAGGGGCAGAACACCACGGGATACTCGAGGCCCTTCACCTTGTGGATCGTGACGATCTGCACGAGGTTGCGGTCGGATTCGAGACGCAGTTGCGCGACCTCGTCGCGGCCGCCCTCGCGACGTTGCGCGCCGAGCCAGCGCAGCAGCGCATCCGGCGCGCGGTGCGCGGGCGCCGCCGAGTGCAAGAGCTCCCCCAGATGCAGCAGGTTCGTCAGACGGCGCTCGCCATCGGGCCGTTCTAGCATCCGTGCCGCGACGCCTTCCTCCGTGAGCATCTCGCGATACATCACCCCCACGCCGGACGCGATCCACGCATCGCGATACCCGACGAAGCGCTCGACGAACGGCAGCAGCAGCGACTCATCGGCCGACATCTGCGCGATCTGCGTCGAGTTGCGGCCGAGCAGCTCCGTGGCGAGCGCAGCGCGCATCAGGCGCGCGTTCGCGGGCTCGAGGATGGCCGCCAGCACGCGCTCGACGTCCTCGGCGTCGGCGCCGCCGAACACCGTCGCCTGCGAAAGCTCCACGCTGCCCACGCCCAGGTCGGCGAGCGCCAGCTTGATGTCGTTGCCCTGCTTGTTGGTGCGCACGAGCACGGCGATGTCGCCAGGCTCGAGCGGCTTGTCGTCGAGCGTGATCTCTCCAGCCGCCGCGGCGCGCAGCAGCCGCGCGACTTCGCCGGCTGTCGCGCTCGCCGATGCCTCGAACGCCGCACGCCGGTCCAGTGCCGCGCCGCTTTCCCAGTGCGGCATCGCCCAGACGCACAGGTCGGCGTGCGGTCCCGTGGTGCGGTCGACCAGCACCTCGCGCGGCTTGGTGCCCTGCCGCACCGGGTGGTAGTCCAGTCCGTCGAGCATGAACGCGCGGCCGTTCGCGCTGAAGATGGCGTTGACCGCCGCGATGAGCCCCTGCGTCGAGCGCTGGTTCTCGCCGAGCGTGTACTCGGCGTCGACGCTGCTTCGCGCCTGCAGGTAGGTATGCAGGTCGGCGTTGCGAAAGCCGTAGATCGCCTGCTTGGGGTCGCCGACCAGGAAGAGCGGCACCTCGCCGTTGCCGTAGATCGCCTTGACGATCGCGAACTGCACCGGGTCGGTGTCCTGGAACTCGTCGATCAGCGCCGCGGGAAAGCGCTCGCGCAGCGATCGCGCCAGGACGTCGCCGCCTTCGCCGGTGAGCGCTGCGTGCAGGTTGTGGAGCAGGTCGTCGTAGGAGGCGAGCCGCGCCTCGCGCTTGCGCGTCGCGAGCGCCGGGCCGGCCTCGTCGAACAGCGTGCGGACCAGACGGAGGCGGATGCGCTCGAGCTCGACTTCGGCCGACCCGCGCGCGGTCAGGAAGGCGTCGATGTCGTCGAAGAAGGCGTGACGCGGCGTGAACTGGTACTTGCCCCCGTTCGTCAGCCGCTTCAGGCAGGAATGGCTCAGCAACGACAACTTCTTGATGTCATCTTCCTTGCCCATGGGAGCGAGGGGATCGTCGTGGCGGAAGAAGGCGTCCCAGCGGATCGCGGAAGCGCGCAACGACGTCGGCTTGTACGACGTCTTGTTGAGATGGGGGAGCGCGGCTTCGGCGGCCTGCAGTGCATCGTCGCGCGTGGCGAGCCACGTGGCGCGCGCCTTTTGATACGACGCGAACAGTGTCGCGCCGTCGATCGGCGACGACGTGTCGAGGTCCGCCGGCCAGATCGTCCGTGCGAGCGGCTTCGCGAGATGACGCGCCAGCAGCTTCGCGTACCGGTCGGGCGTGTCCTTCTTGCATTGCAGCCACGCCGCCAGCTCGAGCGTGCAGTGCTTCCCCGCGATGTGGCGGCGCCAGAAGTCGTGGACGGCCGCGAGCCGAAGCTCGGTGTCGTCGGGCTGGAGGTCGACCGCGAATGGCAGGCCGGCCGCGAAGGGCGTCTCGCCCAGCGCGCGCTGGCACCAGCCGTGGATCGTGAGGATCGACGCCTCGTCGAAAGTCTGCAGCGCGTGGTCGAGGCGCGTCGCCATGTCGGCGCGCGTCACGCCGCGCGACTCGAGCGTGGCGGTGAGCGTGGCGATGAAGGGATCATGCCCCGCCCCTGCCTCCTGCAAATACCCCAACACCTCCACCATCCGCGTCCGCACCCGCGTGCGCAGCTCCGCCGTCGCGGCATTGGTGAACGTGACCACCAGGATGTCCTGCACGTCGAGCTTGCGCTCCAGCAGCAGCCGCAGGTAGAGGCCGCAGATATTCCACGTCTTGCCGGTGCCCGCCGACGCCTCGACGAGATTGATGCCCGCGAGCTCGCACCCGAAGACGTCGAACGCCTCGGGCGTCGACGTGGAAGGAGCGATAGCGACGGCGTCCATCATGTACGCAACCGCGGATCGTCGATGACGGCCAGCAAGGGCCCAATCACGACCTTCGCGCTCTCCTGGAAGTCGCTGTCGATGGCATCCTCCTGGCCGCGCAACGCCAGCCCGTGCGCCCAATCCGCTTTCTCGCCCGGGAAGAACGGATTGCCGTGCCACTTGCCCGACGCCTTCATCAGCGCTTCGTCCCCCGTCATGAACGTCCACGACGACCTCGGGAAGAAATGCAGCGGCGCGCGCAACCCCTGGCGGTAGAGCTGCAGCAGCGCCGTGAGCTGCGCATGCGCATCCGGATACGGCGGCAGGGTGTAGACGCCGTCGCGCGAATGCCAGCGCGTCCGCGGCGTCACGCCGGCGGGCGCGGCCGCGTTCAGGAACAGGTGCGTTATCCACCCGTAGAGGTAGTCGACGGGACGCGCGTCGTCGTAGCGATGCCGCACCAGCCCACCGGGACGCACGTCCCCCAGCGCGCCGTGGATCGTCCACGCTTCGCCGTCGAGGTCGAACGGGATCGTCGCATCGAGCGGCGGAAGCGGCGGGGTTGCGATGTCGTTCACCACGCCGGCCGCGAACTCGTCGAGGTGCTGCAGCTCGCGCTCGAGCAGCAGCTCGCCCAAGCGTCCCGGCGGATACTCGGTGCCGGCGTGCGCCAGCGCCCGCAACGTCTGGTGATCGCTTCCTCGCAGGTAGGCTGGCAGCAGCCGCTCGGCCAGCGCGTTGCGGCAGAGCCAGTCGGCGACGAAGGGCTCGCGATCGCTGAGCTCGTCCTCCGGCGTCTCGACGCGAATCTCCAGCCGCCGCTCCAGCAGATACCGGGACGGATTGCGGAAGAATCGCGTCAACTGGTCGAGCTCGACGGTACGCCACTCCTCGCCCGGCCGCTCCAGTGGCGTCTCGAAGAACGGGAGGAGCGTGTCCTGGATCTTGTCCTCGTCGACGAAGGCCTCGCCTTGCGGATCGTCCGTCGCGTCGGCTTCCGGTGCGGGCCGATGCGCGGTGCCCGCCGGCGCGGCCGGACGCACGACGCGCAACTGTCGTCGCAACGCCTCGCAATACTCGCCGTTGAAGCTGCGGATACGCACGTCCGATCCTGCCTCGAACGACAGGATCGAGAACGGCTGCAGCGGATGCTCGACCACCAACCGCCGCCGCACCCTGGCGACTTCCGCGTCGGTCGCGCCCACCGGAGCAATCGCCGTCACCAACGCGTCGAGCAGCTCCGACACCAGCACCGACGGCGGCAGCGACGCGTTGTCGCGCACGCTGCGGCCCACGTAGCTCACGTACAGCCGGCCGCGCGCTGACAGCAGCAGGTCGAGGAAGACGTTGCGGTCGTCCTCGCCGCGCTGGCGGTCCCCGGGGCGCGGCGCCGCGGCCATCAGGTCGAATTCCGCGGGACGCGCATTGCCGGGGAAAGCCGCGTCGTTCACGCCGACGATGCACACCAGGCGATAGGGCAGGTTGCGCAAGCTCGACATGGAGGCGAACGTCACCGAGCCGGCGGGGACGCCACCACGCGTCGGGTCGTCGAGGATGTCTTCGAGCGCGACGCGCACGACGTCGAGCGGTACCGCCGCGCTCGACCCCGCCGACATGGCGCGATGCAGCTCGCCGATCGCGGTGTCGACTTCGCGTGCGTCCTCGACCATCGTCTCGTCGGGCGCGAGAAACGTAGTGGTGACGTCGAGCAGCGCCTGCATCCAATCGGCCGGTCGCTTCGGCTGCGCGACCGCCGTCCGCATCCGCACGAGCTCGCGCACGAACGCCCACAGTGCGCCGAGCGCGACCGCGCCCATGCCCTGTACGTGGCCGGCGGGCAGGCGTCCCGCGAGCGGCGTGGTCGGCGCGTCCGGCGACGCATACCCGAGGAAAAGCCGCTGCAGCCCATCCTCGAAGCTGTGTCGCGCGAACGGCGGCACGCCGCATTGCTCGCGATGCGGCGCGTCCACGCCCCAGCGCACGCCGGCGGCATGCACCCAGGCGCGGATGTAGTCGAGATCCGCGGTGCCGGTCCCGAAGCGTCGCGCGACGATCGGCTGCTGCAGCAGGTTGAGCACGTCGGGTGCGGTGAAGCGCGACGTGACGATGCGCAGCACGTCCAGCACCGCACGCGCCGCGACGTTGACCGTGCTGCGTCCGCGTCCGGTGATCGAATAGGGGATGCGTCGCGCGCGCTCCACGGTGCCGAAGACCGCGTCGATCAGCGGCGCGGCTTCCTCGAGCGAGGGCGTGACCACCAGCACGTCGCCGGGACGCGGCGCAGCCGGCGCGGCGAACAGGTCGAGCAGGTAGTCGTGCAGCACCTCGAGCTCGCGCGTGAACGAGTGGCAGACGTGCACCTCGACGCTGCGGTCGTCCGCATCGATCTCGCCGAGGCTCCCCGGCGACAGATCGCGCAGGTCGAGGATCGAGTTCTGCACGCGCGCCAGCACACTCGCGCCGCCGGCTTCGACGAACCGATCGTCCTCGACCTCCGCGTCGATGTCGTCGCCGAACAAAAGCCGCAACTGCGACTGCCGCTGCTTGCCCCATGCCGCGAGCAGGCGATTTCCCACTTCGTGATGATCGAGCTTGCCGCGTGACGCGAGGTACCCCACCCGCCGCGGATCGACGATGTCGAACCAGTACTCGCGGCTCGGGTTGAGCACGGAGAGACGCACGTCCACGAATCGCCCGAGCTGCCCCAGCATCGACAGGTAGAGCGGCGGGATCGTCGGGAGGCAGAAGACGTGCACGAGCTCGGGAATGCCGGCGCGTCGCACGCTCTCGGGGCCGGCCTCGCGCATCGCCGTGACGAAGTCGGTGAACGGATGATGCCGCGCGGCGCAGAGGTCGCGCATCAGGCGACGCCAGATCGCGGCCTGCCAGCGCTGGTCGTCCTCGGCGGTGGCATTTGCCGCACCCGCGGCACCCAACGTGGCTGGCTTGCCGTCGCTCCATTGCTCCAGCCAGTCCGGACGGTAGGTGATGTATTGGTCGAAGAGCCCCGCGACGCGCTGCGCCAGCTCGTAGCGCATCAGCGGGTCGGATTGCCGCAGGTAGTGACGCAGCCGCGGATGGTCGGCGGCGAAGCGCTCGTCCCCCAGCAGCTCGAAGATGCGCCAGATGAGCACGCCGGGCGCGAAGGGCGACGCGTCCCCCACGGCGATCAGCCGGCTCATCTGCCGCCACAGCCACTGCGCCAGGAACGCGAACTCGACGTTGGCGCAGATGCCGAAGCGGTCCGCGATCGCCAGCTCCACCTGCCGGCGCAGCGCGAAGCTCGGGATGATGATGTGGTCGGCGGCCAGGGGCGAGCCCGTCCGATCCGCGAGCGCGTCCAGCAGGGCGTCCTGCAGTGCTTCGTAGCGATTGGAGAAGGTGAGGTGGAGCATGGCGATCGGTTGCAGGTTGGGCCGCGGGCGTTACTTTAAACGGTGGGGGTGCGACGCCCCTTTCCAACCGGGGTTAGCATCTTTGCTAACTACTTAGCAGATTTGCTAAGTAGGCGCCGCAAGGGGCTGCTGGGCCCGCAGTCGTCCGAGCGCTGGGCCCCCGCGGCCGCCCCGCCTCGGGGGGTGCGGTGTCTTTTCGGACGAACTTAGCATCTCTGCTAACTGGTTAGCATCTTTGCTAACTCGCCTCCGAAAGGGTATGTCCGACCGGGCGCTCCGGCCAGCTGCTCCGCACCCCCTCGACCACCGCCTGGATCACTGGATGGTCCGGGCGCGCCTTGGGGGTAGATGAGCAGCAGCTTCGTGTGGCCCTTGCCGAGCGGGCAGGTCATGTACGTTCGGTTGCGTTTGCCCAGCGCCGCGTGGTCGGCGCGTACCAAGCCCACACCCACGCCGTCGGGGACGAAAGTTCGCAATAACAGGTCGTTGTTGGCGTCGACCGACGCGTTCAGCGTCAGTCCATGAGGCCGGAACCGTTCCTCACGCATCTCGTGATCCGACGTCCTCGGCGCCGTGACGATCCACGGCAGCGCAGCGAGCGCCTGACAGTCCGTCTGCCGCAACGTCTCCCCCCATGCCACTTCTCGGCCACATACCCGCGGCAGGTCGACCCGGTCCGCGACCGGCTCGGTGGAACGCGGGTGCGTTGTGATCCTATGGTTGTGTCTGGTAACCTCGTCCGCGCTATGCGCCCTGCCGTTTCGACCCCACTTCTCCAACGCGCCTGGTACACGGCGTCGTTTGCGGAGTTCATCGCCCACTCAGAAGATGAAATCATTGGGCAATTGACGAACAACAGCAACCGGAGCGTCGATCTGGAGCAGCGCGATGCGTGGCGGGTGCAGATTGACTTCCTGAAGCAGTGGGTTCGCGGCCGTTCCGGGTCGGTGTTCTTGGAGTTCAATATTCCGCGGATGGGCATCAGAGCCGACGCGGTACTGCTGATAGCCGGCTGCGTTGTCATACTGGAGTTCAAGGTCGGCGAGAAATCAGCGGCGCGGCACGCACTTGCTCAGGTCTGGCAGTACGCGCTCGACACAAAGAACTTTCACGAGACCAGCCACGCAGTGCCGATCATTCCGGTGTTGATTCCGACGAACAGCGCCGTTCGCGAGGCGAGTGCGCCGCCCTATGCCTCCGACGGCGTTCGAGAACCTGTATCGCTCGCACCGCAACAGGTTCCTGCCTTGCTCGATGAACTCGCCCGCGACTTCTCCGACTCAATCGATGCCGGGTCATGGACAGCGGGTCGCTATCGACCCACGCCCACGATCGTCGAGGCTGCTCGACACCTCTACGCGCAACACGACGTCACGGATATCATCCGGACCGAGGCCGACGTCACAAACCTCACCGCCACTGCTCAGCGGCTCGAATCGCTAATTACGCGAGCGCGGACTTCCGGCGACAAGGTCATTTGCTTTGTCACCGGCGTGCCGGGCGCTGGTAAGACGCTCGTAGGGTTGAACCTCGCGACGACTCACCGCGAAAGCGGCGATTCGCATGCTGTATTCCTTTCAGGGAATGGACCGCTGGTTTCCGTGCTCTGCGAGGCGCTAACCCGGGACGACGTGGTACGTCACAAGCGCGCCGGAGAGTCGATCACCAAGATCAATGCATCCAAGCCCATCAAAGCCTTCATCCAGAACGTCCACCACTTCCGTGATGAGGCTCTCCGCGACCTGACGCCCCCGATCGACCGCATTGTCATTTTCGATGAGGCGCAACGCGCCTGGAATCGCGCGAAAA
The DNA here is from genome assembly GCA_038239945.1 of Burkholderiales bacterium. Classification (GTDB taxonomy): domain Bacteria; phylum Pseudomonadota; class Gammaproteobacteria; order Burkholderiales; family Casimicrobiaceae; genus VBCG01. The sequence continues at coordinate 2,598 of JBBSEG010000062.1, read as the reverse complement.
CGGCGCTGTTCATGCGCCAGAAGAAGGGGCGGCCGGATTTCAATCAGTCGGAGCCGGAATTCCTCATCGAGACTATCGATCGACATGACGGTTGGGCGGTCATCGTCTGTCTCGTCGGTGGTGGACAGGAGATTCACACCGGGGAAGCTGGTATCGGCGCCTGGGTCGAAGCATGCACGACGCGCTTTCCACATTGGCTCATATGCATGTCCGACCGCCTAATGGAGGCAGAGTATGGCGGGGGCGAACCGTTGTCGCGCGCCCAGGCAGGCGCGCGCACCGCGTTGTTCGCCGACCTGCACCTAACGGTGTCGCTTCGCTCGTTTCGAGCCGACAAGGTCTCGTCGTTCGTGAAGGCACTGCTCGATCTGGACCGAACCGCGGCGCGGCAAACGCTCGCCGCCTTCCGCGAGCGCTACCCGATCGTGCTCAGTCGCGACCTGGCGGCCGCGAAACGATGGGTCAAGGACAAGGCTCGTGGGAACGAACGTTTCGGACTGCTCGGTTCGTCAAAAGCCATGCGACTCAGACCGCATGCGGTGGAGGTACGGCTCGCTGCAGATCCCGTCCACTATTTTCTGGCGGAACGACAGGACGTGCGATCCAGCTTCTACCTCGAGGACTGCGCCACTGAATTTCAAGTGCAAGGGCTCGAGCTGGACTGGGCGTGCGTGGCGTGGGACGCTGACCTCCGCATGGGTACAACAGGGTGGAGTCACCATGATTTCAGCGGCAGCAAGTGGAAGAATATTCACAGCGTGGAGAATCAGCGAAACTTGAAGAACGCCTACCGAGTACTTCTGACACGCGCCCGCCAGGGAATGGCAATTTTCGTCCCGCCTGGCGATCGCGAGGATCCGACCCGACCACCCGCCTTTTACGATGAGACCTTCGAGTATTTTAGGAACCTGGGTCTGGAGGTGATCTAAAACCGGTGCGGCGCACCTTGGTAGACGGCTCAGTAGTCAGGCCGCGCGCCTTCCCCGAGCACCACCGTCGGCAATGCACGTCTTAGGGCGATGTGAAGAGGCAGGCACCGCCGCCTGCGCAACGGCGCCCACCGAACCACCTAACCCCTACCCCCGCCGCCGACCCCCGACCACCCCCCCCCACCACCATCAACAGCACCGGATCCCCCATCCCACCGGCCCAACCGCCGGAATCGGCTGCGACAAACTGGTCGGCAACGCGCGCACCGTAATCGACGACGGCGTGCCGGGCGCTTTCCACGCAGTCCGAAGACCGGGTCCGCTCCACCCGCTTAGAATGACACCCCGGCGCGGCCACGAGCAGCGCCTGCGCGCACCCACCCAGCGATGCCTATCGGAAGGACGTGTGCGGGCGCATTGGCGCCGACATCGAGGGGATGCCCTACGAGGTGGTGCAGAACGAGATCCGCGAGGCAAAGGCGAGCGCGGAGATCGCGAGCGAGGCGCTGGTCCTCGGTTACCTGCGTGAGGTCGTGCAGCCGGTCGTCGACAAGACCGGATCGGTGAGCTCGGACATCGCCCCCGCGATCGTGAACGCGCGGTATCGGCTGGTCGGCACGTTGCCGCTCAAGGCGACACTGGTGTCGACGTTCGGTGGCTATCTCGCCGCCCGGAAGGTGGACAAGCCGGAGATCTGGTCGGCGCGCAGCGTCGAGCTGCCGTCCGGCAAAGGCTATGCGCCCGTGAACATCGCGGTCTGGGACAGCGGCGTGGACACGGGGCTCTTCGGTAACCGCGTCGCCCGTGCCGGCGGCAAGGTGCCGGTGATTGCGTTCGACCGTTACGCCAAGCCCGCCACCGGCGAGCTGATGCCTATCCCGGCAGCCCTTCGAAACAAGGTGCCGCAGCTCAAGTCGCGGCTGAAGGGCTTCTCGGACCTTCAGTCGAACATCGACGGCCCGGAGGCGACCGAGGTCAAGACGATGCTGTCGTCGCTGAAGCCCGCGGAATACAAGTCGACGATCGAGGAGATCGGCCTTGCGGGCAACTGGATGCATGGCACGCACGTCGCCGGGATCACCGTCGCGGGCAATCCGTATGCGCGCCTGGTGGTGGGCCGCATCGAGTTCGACTGGCACCTGCTGCCCGATCCGTGCCCCACGCGCGAGCTGGCCGAGCGCGACGCGAAGAACGCGCAGGTGACGGTCGACTTCTTCAAGCGCAACAATGTCCGCGTCGTGAACATGAGCTGGGGCGGCAGCGTGAAGGACGTCGAAGAGCAGCTCGAGACCTGCAACACGGGCAAGGACGCGGACGACCGCAAGCGCATCGCCCGCGAGCTGTTCGACATCCAGAAGACGGCGCTCACGCGCGCGTTCGCGAGCGCGCCGGAGATCCTGTTCGTCGCTGCGGCGGGCAACAGCAATCAGGACGCGTCGTTCGTCGAGAGCATCCCCGCGGGCATCGTGCTGCCGAACCTGATGACGGTCGGCGCCGTGGATCGCGCCGGCGACGAAGCCAGCTTCACGAGCTACGGCCCCACGGTGGCGGCCCACGCCAACGGCTACCAGGTCGAGAGCGTGATCCCCGGCGGCGAGAAGCTCGCCGAGTCGGGCACGTCGATGGCGTCGCCTCAGGTCGCGAATCTCGCCGGCAAGATGCTGGCCGT
>JBBSEG010000061.1:0-17747 GCA_038239945.1 Burkholderiales bacterium | reverse complement strand
GGGGCGGGGGTGTTGGGCAACGTCCAAGGCCCCCCCGTTTGGGTGCCCGGCGGGGGGCCGGCTGGCGGCCCGCGCCGCGGCGCTCGAGCATGCGCACCGCCTGCTCGACGACGGCGCCGACCTGATCGACGTCGGCGGCGAATCGACCCGGCCCGGCGCCGCGCCGGTCTCCGCGGAGTCCGAGTGCGCGCGGATCCTCCCGGTCGTCGCCAGCCTCGCCGCCGCAGGCGTGCTGGTGAGCGTCGACACGTCGAAGGCCGCCGTGATCGCGGCCGCGCTGCGCGAAGGCGCCGCGCTGGTCAACGACGTGCGCGCACTGCGCGAGCCGGGCGCGCTTGCCGCGGTCGCGGCCGGCGACGCCGCCGTATGCCTCGTGCACATGCAGGGCAGGCCGCGCTCGATGCAGGATGCGCCGGCCTACGACAACGTCGTCGCCGCCGTGCGCGCCTTCCTCGCCGCGCGTGCGCAGGAGTGCGTGGCGGCGGGCATTGCCCGCGACCGGATCGTGGTCGATCCCGGCCTGGGCTTCGGGAAGACCCTCGCGCACAACCTCGCACTGGTGCGCGCCCTGCCCGAGCTCGCAAAGCTGGGCTATCCCATTCTGGCCGGCTGGTCGCGCAAGGCGTCGCTCGGAACGATCACGGGCCGCCCCGTTGCCGAGCGCATGGCCGCGAGCGTGGGCGCCGCGCTGGCCGCGGTGGCGCGCGGCGCGTCGATCGTGCGCGTGCACGACGTGCGCGAGACCGTGGATGCGCTGGCCGTCTGGCGGGCGGTGCAGGACGGCTGAGCGCCGGACCCTGCGCCGCCGGGGCGCGCGCGACCGCACGCATACAATGGCGGTTTCGCGGTTGGAGCGGACTTGGCGAAACGTCGCTATTTCGGCACGGACGGCATGCGCGGGCGGCTCGGGCAGGCGCCGATCACGCCCGAGCTGGTGCTCAAGCTCGGTTGGGCGGCCGGTCGCACGCTCGTCGCCGATGGCCGGGTGGCGCCTGACAAGCGCGGCGAGCGTCCCGGCGTCCTGATCGGCAAGGACACGCGCATCTCCGGGTACCTGCTCGAGGCGGCGCTCGAATCGGGCCTGTCCGCGGCCGGGGTCGACGTCCACCTGTGCGGACCGCTGCCGACGCCCGGCATCGCCTACCTGACGCGCGCCTTGCGCCTGGCGGCGGGAATCGTGGTCAGCGCGTCGCACAACCCATACGACGACAACGGCATCAAGTTCTTCTCGGCGCGCGGCAGCAAGCTGCCCGATGCGGTCGAGGCCGCGATCGAGGCGACGATGGAGCTGCCGCTCGAATGCGTGGCCTCCGCCGAGCTCGGCAAGGTCTGGCGCGTCGCCGACGCCGGGGGCCGCTACATCGAGTTCTGCAAGAGCACGTTTCCGGCCGAGCTCGACCTGCGCGATTTCCGCATCGTCGTCGACTGCGCGCACGGCGCGGGCTACGACGTTGCGCCGCGGGTGTTCCACGAGCTCGGCGCAGAGGTCGTCACGGTGGCGGCGACGCCCGACGGCCTCAATATCAACCACGAGGTGGGCGCGACCAACCCGCGCTTCCTGATGGAGCAGGTGCAGCGGCACTCGGCCGACATCGGCATCGCGTTAGACGGCGACGGCGACCGGTTGCTCATGGTCGACGCCGGCGGGCGCTGCTACGACGGCGACGAGCTCCTGTACATCATCGCGCACGACTACCAGCGCCGGGGCGTGCTCGCCGGCGGCGTGGTCGGCACCCAGATGAGCAACCTCGGGCTCGAGCAAGCGCTGCAACGGGCGAACATTCCGCTCGCGCGCGCAAGCGTGGGCGACCGCTACGTGCAGGAGCTGATGCAGGCGCGCGGCTGGCTGCTGGGCGGCGAGAGCTCCGGCCACGTCATCTGCCTCGACAAGCACACCACCGGCGACGCGATCGTGGCGGCGCTTGCCGTGCTGCGCGCGCTCATCGAGCAGCGCACGACGCTGTCCGCGGCCGCGGGCGCGGTCAAGCTCTTCCCGCAGCGACTGATCAACGTCCCGGTCCAGCGCGGCTTCGACTGGCACGACGACGCGTCGGTCTGCGCGGCCGAGCGCGCCGCCACGGCGGCGCTCGGCGATGCCGGTCGCGTGCTGCTGCGGCCGTCGGGGACCGAGCCCGTCCTGCGCGTGATGGTCGAGGCGCGCGAGCGCGGGCTTGCCGACCGCCACGCCGAAGCGCTCGCGCAGGCGATCGCGCACGCCGCGGGGCAGCGCCTCTAGCCATCCTTCGCGCGGCCGCGCCGCTATAATCGGCGCATGGTCGCCGTGCTGCACGCTGCGCCGCAAGCCACTGCGCCGCAGTCGGTCGCGGCCTGGCTCGATACCATCGCGCCGGCCTACGGCGCGCAGGGACGGGCCGTGCTGGAGCGCGCCATCGACGTCGCGCGCGAGCGTTGCGCCGACGCGCGCATGCCCGACGGCGAGCCCGTGCTCGAGCGCGCGCTCGGAACGGCGTCGATCCTGGCCGCGATCCGCCTCGACCTGGACTCGCTGGTTGCGGGTGTGCTCCTTGGACTGCCGGTGGTGGCGGCGTTCGACACCGACGGGCTCACCGCGCAGTTCGGCGCCGACGTGGTCACGCTCGTCGACGGGGTCGCCCGCATGGGTTCCATCAAGGCGGCGCCAGCGCTCGCCGGCGAGGAGCAGGCCGCGCAGGCGGAAAACCTGCGCAAGATGCTCCTGGCGATGGTCGAGGACATTCGCGTGGTGCTGATCAAGCTCGCCGAGCGCACCCAGGCGCTGCGCTGGCTGGTCAACGGTGACGAGGCTCTGCGACGTGAGGCCGGTCGCGAGGCGGTGGAGCTGTACGCGCCGCTGGCGAACCGGATGGGCGTGTGGCAGTTGAAGTGGGAGCTCGACGACCTGAGCCTGCGCGCCCTCGAGCCGGCCGAATACAAGCGCATCGCGAAGCTGCTCGACGAGCGGCGGCTCGATCGCGAGCAGCTCATCGCCGATATCATCGCCACGCTGACCCGCGAGCTCCACGCCGCCGGTCTTCGCGCGGAAGTCACCGGCCGGCCAAAGCACATCCACAGCATCTGGAGCAAGATGCGCCGCAAGCAGGCGGGGATCGAGGCGCTCTACGACATCCGCGCGGTGCGCATTCTGGTCGACACGGTACGCGACTGCTACGCCGCCCTGGGCGTCGTCCATCACCTGTGGACGCCCCTGGCGCAGGAGTTCGACGATTACATCGCGCGGCCCAAGGCCAACGACTACCGGTCGCTGCACACCGCCGTCATCGGCCCGGGCGGCAAGCCGCTCGAGGTGCAGATCCGCACGCTGGAGATGCACCAGCATTCCGAGTACGGCGTCGCGGCGCACTGGCGGTACAAGGAGGGCGCGGACGGCGGACTGCGCCGCGATCCCGGATTCGACGAGAAGATCGCGTGGCTGCGCCAGGTGCTCGACTGGAAGGACGCCGTCGCCGACGCGGGCGACTGGCTCGCGGGCTTTCGCAGCAGCCTTTTCACCGAGTCGATCTACGTCCTGACTCCCCAGGGCAAGGTGCTCGACCTGCCGCGCGGCGCCACGCCGGTCGACTTCGCGTACGCGGTGCACACCACCCTTGGCCACCGCTGCCGCGGCGCGCGCGTGAACGGGCAGCTGGTGCCGCTCGATACGGCACTCGCCAACGGCCAGCGGGTCGAGATCGTCGCGGCGAAGGAGGGCGGCCCGTCGCGCGACTGGCTCAACCCGGACTTGGGCTACGTGCGCAGCCATCGGGCGCGGACCAAGGTGCGGCAGTGGTTCAAGGCGCAGCAGCACGAGGCGACGGTGGCGCAGGGTCGCGAGATGGTGGAGCGCGACCTCGCGCGCCAGGGGCAAACCGCGCTGAAGCTAGACGCAGTGGCGCAGAAGGCCGGCTTTGCCAAGCTCGACGACTTCTTCGGCGCCTACGCGCGCGACGAGATCAACGCGCGGCAGGTGCAGGTGGCGATCCAGGCCGTGGCGCAGCCGGCCGCAGCGGAAGCGGTGCCCATTACGGCCGCGCCGCCGGAAGTCGTCATGCGGAAGAGCCGCGCGGCCGGTTCCGGCAGCGGCATCCTGGTGGTGGGCGTCGATCGCCTGATGACAGGGCTGGCGCGCTGCTGCAAGCCTGCCCCCCCCGATCCGATCGTCGGCTTCGTCACGCGCGGCAAGGGCATCACCATCCACCGCGCCGGTTGCGCGAACGTCGCGCGGATCCTTGCGCGCGAGCCCGAACGGATGATCGAGGCGAGCTGGGGCGCGGCGCGTGACGAGGTGTTCCCGGTGGACATCGTGGTCGAGGCGTCGGATCGGCAGGGCCTGCTGCGCGACATCTCCGAGGTGCTGTCGCGCGAGAAGATCAACGTGACCGCCGTGCACACGCTCACCCGCGCGCACCAGGCGCGCATGGCGTTCACGCTCGAGGTGAGCAGCGTCGAGCAGCTCGCGCGAAGCTTGAGCCTCGTGCGCGACGTGCGCGGCGTATTCACGGCCGCCCGCCGCTAGCGTCGCGCGGACAGAGCGCGTCGGGTCGAGCCGGGGGACTACAGGCGGAGCGCGGCGCCGTAGCCGGTGAGCTCCAGGTAGCCGCGCCCCGCGCCTGCGCCCCCGCTCGCGCGCACGGCGCCTTCCCAGTACACGGTGCCCACGCTGCCGCGCGCGTCGAGCTCCTGGTCGTCGAACAGCGGCGTGAGGTTCACGCTCGCCGGGCCGGCGTCGACGCGCACGGCCACCGGATACTCGATGCCGGTGCGCGGCGAGCGCCAGCGCCGCAGCGTCGTGAAGCGCACCTCGCCCGGATCGAGCGTGCGCACCGCGCCGTCCGCGGCCCGCCACGTGCCACCGGCCCAGAGTGGCGCGTCGGCGGCGGTGCGGATGCGAAATGCCATCAGCGCGGCGCCATCGTCGAAGTTGATGCCGGTCCAGTCCCAGCCGCGCGCGCCCGGCGCGAGATAGGCGCTCGACCACTCGTGATCGAGCCAAGCGGTCCCGGTCAGCCGCAGCGTCCCGCCGTTCAGGGCGAGCGTTCCGGCGATCGCAAGCTGCGGCCGGCTGTAGTAATGGCTCGCCTGCGCCGGATCCGGACCCTTGCGGCTTACGCCCGCATCCCCCTGCGCGAGCGGCGGCGCGTCGGCGCGAAACGCGAGGTCGAGCGTGAAGTCGCGCGCGCTGATGCGGGCCCGATACTCGTTGCCTGCCAGCACGAGCGACCAGTCGTCGAGCGTGCAGTCGGTCGTCGCTTCTGCGGCATGCGCAAGGCCCGCCACCGTGCGCGCGGCGCGCTGGTCGTAGCGCAGGCGGCCGGCGGCAGGGTCGGCGAGCGCCGCATGGGCGAACAGGATCTGCACCGGTGCGAGCGCACTGCGCAGGCCTTCCGCGACGCCGGGACGGCTGCGGAAGAATGTGACCTGCACGCCGCGGACGACGCCGCGCTCGTCCTCGGTCCAGCCGGTCAGGTACCACCATTCGGTGCGAAAGTCCGAGTGGCTGCCGTGATCGCGAGGAAAGCGCAGTGGCGCGGGCATGACGGCCGCGAACACGGGCGTGCCGGACCGCGCTGCCGCCGGCCCCGGAGGGGTGGCGGGCGCCGCGGTCGCCGGAGGGGTGGCGGGCGCCGTGGTTGCCGGAGGGGTGGCGGTCGCCGCGGTCGCCGTCCCGTCCATCAGCGCCGGCGACAGCGCCAGGGCGCGCACGAAGTCGCGCCGCTTCACCAGTCGTCCTTCACCGCCCGCACCGCATCGTCGGTCATCGCGCGTCGTCCAGCGAGCCAGGCGGTGAGCGTCGCGAGGCCGACGAGCGCCGCGGCCAGGGCGGCGAGCGGTCCGAACGGGACGATCAGGTCCATGCTCCAGTGGAACGACTGGCGGTTGACGACATGGACGAGGATCAGTGCGATCACGAAGCCGAGCAGCATGCCGACGAGCACGCCGAGCGCCGCGAGGGCGAGTCCCTCGACGGCGAGCATCGCGCCGATCTGGCGTTTCGTGGCGCCGAGGTGGCGGAGCACGCCGAATTCGCGGCGGCGGGCAAGCACCTGCGCGCCGAATGCCGACGACAGTCCGGACAATCCGATCAGCACCGCGACCGCCTCGAGGGCATAGGTGACGGCGAACGTGCGATCGAAGATCCGCAGCGACAGCTCGCGCAGCTCGCCGGGCGTTGCGAGTTCGACACGATCGGCGCCCGCGAGCGCTTCGACGGCGCGCCGCACGTGATCGCGCGACGCGCCCGCGCGAAGCCACAGCGCGGCGTCCGTGACGCGCGCATCGCCTGTCATCGCCGCGTACACGGTGCGCTCGATCACGATCGCGCCTTGCTGGCGGGCGTAGTCGCGCCAGATGCCCGCCACCGTGAACGGGATCATCCGCTCCTCGATCGGCAGTATGATGGCCTGCCCGGTGCGCCAACCCCGGCGGTCGGCGACCGATTCGCTGATCCACGCCGGCGGTGCCCCGCCCGTGCGTGCGGCGACTTGCGCCCCCACCAGCGGCAGGCGCCGCTCCGGCGCGCCGGGGTCGATGTCGCGCGCAAGCAGCGCGACGCGCGGCGCGTCCGGCTCGAGCGCGAGCGCGGTCGCGCGCACGAACTCGGCGCGCTCGACCCCTTCCAGCGCGGCGATCGCGCGGCGCGTATCGGGCGCGAGAAAGGCGGTGTCGCCCCCGCCCCCGGCGCGCACGTACAGGTCGGCCGGCAGCACCTGGCCGAGCCAGGTGTCGAGCGACCCGCGAAACGACGCGACCATGACCGTCATCGCGCTCATCAGGGATACCGCGGCCACGATGGCGGCCAGACAGAGGCGCACCTGCGCGGGCGTGTGGCGCAGCTGTGCAAGCGCGAGTGCCGCCGGCGGCGAGCGCGGCGCCGGCACCCACCCGAGCAACAGCGTCGCGAGCGCCGGCAGCCCCTGCAGCGTACCAATGAGCAGCAGCGCGATCGAGGCGTAGCCGAACAGCGGCAAGCCGCGCACCGGCGGCAACGGAATGAGCGCCACGCCGAGCGCGAAGGCGGCGATGCCGAGCGCGGGATGTGTGCCGGGGGACAGCGCGGGCACGCCGGACTTCAGCGCGGCGGCCGGCGCCATGGCGGCGGCGGCGCGCGCCGGCCCGTAGCTGCCGGCCATGGCCGCGACGATTCCCGCCGTCCCGAAGAGCAGCGCCGCCGGCGCGTCCATCACCACGCCGGGAACGCGTCCGCGGAAGAACCCTGCGCCCAGGTCCACGCCGAACCAGCGCGTGGCCACCGCGGCAATCGCGTAGCCCGCCAGCAATCCGGCGCCGCTGCCAACGATGCCGAGCACTGCGCCCTCGCCGACGATCATCCGCACGAGCGAGCCGCGAGTCAGGCCGAGGCTGCGCATCAGCGCGAACGGCGCCTGGCGGCGCTGCACGGCAAGCGACTGCGTCGAGTACACGAGCAGCGCGCCCGTGAACAGTGCCACGAGCGCCAGCACGTCCAGGTTGACGCGATAGGCGCGGGTGAGGCGCGCCGTCGATTCGAGCGACGCCGCCGGTGCGACCGCCGCGATCCCCGGCGGCAGCGTGCCGGCCAGACGAGCGGACGTCGCCGCGACATCGAAGCCCGGCCGCAGGCGCAGGTCGATGCGCGTGAGCCGGCCAACGCGGTCGAATGCATCCTGCAGCCCCGCGATGTCCATCACGCCCACGACCGCGCCCGGATCGGCGGGCACGCTGCCCGCCACCCGCAGCGTGACCAGGCCGAGCCCGCTCTGTACGTCGATCGTGCCGCCGCGGGACACGCCGAGCCAGGCCGACGCCGCCGCGCTCAGGAACACGGCATCGGGACGCAGCGTGTCGAAGCGGTCTTCCCCCACGCCGACCAGCGCGGGGGTGACGGCGGCGGCGCGCAGCACGTCGAGACCGACCAGCGGCAGCGTACGGTCGCGGCCGGGCAGGGTGGCGTCGAGCTGCAGCACCGGGCTGGCCACCGCGATCGCGGGATCGCGCGAGAGCGTGGGATACAGCGCCTCGGCAAAGCCCGTGCGGCCGCCCTGCACCGTGAGATCGGCATCGCCGGAAAGCGTGGCGAGGCCGGCCGCGAATTCCGCGACCGCGGTATGGTTGATGAGTGCCACTGCGAAGCCGAGCGCGACGCCGAGCGCGATCGCGCCCGTCGCCAGCAGCGTGCGCCCGGCCGCTCCGCGCGCCGTGCGCAAGCCGCCTAAGGTCGCCCGCGCGAGGCCGACGTGGCTTGCGCGAGCCGGCACATCCTGGCTCATGCGGGCACCAGCCCCCGCTCGGTCAGCTCGAGGACGCGATCGGCCGCCGCCGCAGCGGTCGGCGAGTGCGTCACCAGCACGGCCGTCGCCCCGGCTTCCCTGACGGCGTTGCGCAGCAGGTCGATCACCTGAGCGGCGCTGCGCGGGTCGAGGTTGCCGGTGGGCTCGTCGGCCAGGACGATTACGGGCCGATGCGCGAGCGCGCGCGCGATCGCCACGCGCTGCAGCTCGCCGCCGGAGAGCTCGCGCGGCAGGCTCGCGGCACGCTCGCGCAGGCCGACCGCGACGAGCATCGAGACCACCCGCTCGTGCGCCGTCGCATCGCGCCGCCCGAGGAGCGCAAGGGGCAGCGCGACGTTTTGCGCGACCGTCAGGTACGGCAGCACGTGAAACGCCTGGAACACGAAGCCGATGCGCTCGCGGCGCAACCGGGTCAGCGCATCGTCGTCGAGCTCGCTCAAGGACACGCCGTCCACGACGACGCGACCCGCGTCGGGCCGCTCCAGGCCGGCGATCAGGTTCAGCAGCGTCGACTTGCCGATCCCCGACTCGCCGCGCACGGCGAGGAACTCGCCGGCGGGTACCGCGAGCGCGAGCTGGTCGAGCACGACGGCGCGCGATGCGCGGCCGAACGTCTTGCGAACGCCGGCGAGCTCGATCACCGCGCCGACCCGGCGCGGCGCCCGGTCGGGCGCGCGGGCGTCGTTACGCTCAGGCCGTGCGCGGGATGAAGCGCAGCGCGACCCCGTTGTTGCAGTAGCGCTGTCCGGTTGGAGCGGGCCCGTCGTCGAACAGATGGCCGTGGTGGCCACCGCATTTCGCGCAGTGGTACTCGGTGCGCGGGAACATCAGCAGCGTGTCGGTCTTGGTGACGAACGCGCCCGGGATCGTGGTGAAGAAGCTCGGCCAGCCGGTGCCGCTGTCGAATTTCATGTCGGACGAGAAGAGCGGGAGCGCGCAGCCGGCGCACGCGAACACGCCGGCCCGGTGCTCCTTGTCGAGCGGGCTCGAGAACGGGCGCTCCGTGTCCTCGTGCCGCAGCACGCGATAGCTGTCGTCGGGCAGCACCTTCTTCCATTCGTCGTCGCTGCGCCGGTCGGGCGAGGGGTCGGCGGCGACCTTGGCGTTTTTGGCGAGCAGCAGGCGCCAGTCGCGCTGCAGATCCGCGACGGGCGGGCCGGCGGGCCTCGCGGCGTGCGCCGCGGGCGGTCCCGCGGCGAAAAGCGTCGCGCCGATGGCGCGCAGGATGGAGCGGCGATTCATGCATACCTCCAGGTGAGCGCAGGCCGCGCCGCGCGTGGCGGGCGCCTGCTGTGGGTACCGTCGGTCGGAAGTCCTCCGGACTTACGTTGGACGCTGCCGGGTGGATTCCGGTTGCATGCCGATCGGCCCGCCTGATCCGCTTCATCCGAACTGGCGATTGGACCCTGCGATCGGCGCTCCCTATAGTGCCATTGTGCGGCGCAGCAAAATTGCGTCGTCCGACTGTCAGCGCGCCCGACCGGCGCAAGGAGCCGTTATGTCGATCGAATCCTCCTACCGTACCAGCACCCTCGCGCACTGGTGCGATCTCGTCGCCGAGGCGCTGCGCCCCCCGGTGGGCGAGGCCGTTCCGACTGCTTTGGCCGGGGCGCCCGAGCCATATCCGCTGTCCCTGCTCGACCGCCTCGATCGGTGGTCCTGGCGCCAGCGACAGAAGGACCGCGACGCGGTGCTCGCGCGCGCCACCGACATCGCCGACGTCGAGCGGCGCCTGTGCGACATGGAGCGCGATTTCCGCTATTACTGAGAGGCCGCGCGACCCAAGCGACGCCCCGCGCCGCGTCATGTGCGGAGCCCGAGCAGCCAGTAGCGGAAGGCTTCGTGCCGTCTCGGCGCGGCGGTTCGTCCATGTTGCGGCGGGACGACGGGGCTCAGAGCTCAGAGCAGCCCTTCGAGCAGCTGCACCTGCACGGTGTCGCCGGCCGCGAGGTCGCCGCAGTCGTTGGGCAGCACGATGAAGCAGTTGGCGCGCGACATCGACGACAGGATGCCCGAGCCTTGCGCGCCGGTGGTGCGAACGCCGTAACCCCCGTCCGGATGCGCGAGGAGCACGCCGCGCTGGAATTCGGTGCGTCCGGTTGCCTTGCGGAGCGGGGACGTCAACCGCGCCGGGAAGGTCGGCATCCCGGTATCGCCGCGGCGCCCCTGGAGCACGAGCAGGGCCTCGCGGACGAACTGGTAGAACGTGACCATCACGGCCACCGGATTGCCGGGTAGGCCGAAGAAATGCGCGGCGCCGAGACGGCCGCAGGCCAGCGGGCGCCCGGGCTTCATCGCGATCTTCCAGAACACGACCTGGCCCATGCGTGCCAGCAGCGGCTTGACGTGGTCCGCCTCGCCCACCGATACGCCCCCCGAGGTGATCACCACGTCGGCGCTGGCCGAGGCGGTCGCGAAGGCGTGCTCGAGCGCGCCGGGATCGTCGCGCACGACGCCGAGGTCGAGCACGTCGCAGCCGAGGCGTGTCAGCATCCCGTGGAGCGTGTAGCGATTGCTGTCGTAGATCTCGCCGCGGCCGAGCGGCTGGCCGATTGCGCGAAGCTCGTCGCCCGTGGAGAAGAACGCCACGCGCAGGCGCCGGTACACCGCCACCTCCGCGATGCCGAGGGAGGCGAGCATGCCGACCTCGGCGGGATGCAATGGCTGTCCCGGCTCGAACACGGCGGAGCCGCGCGCTAAGTCCTCGCCGGCAAGACGCCGGTTCTGCCCGATCGCCCGAAGCGCGTCCGCGGCGACGACCACGCCGCCGGAGACTTCGGTCGCGCGCTCCTGCATCACCACCGAATCGGCGCCCGCCGGCATCACGCCGCCGGTGAAGATGCGGATGGCCTCGCCTGCGCCGAGCGTGACGGCGCTGGGACGCCCGGCGAACGACTCGCCCACGCGGCGCAGGGTGACGCTGCCTTGGTGCGGAAGGTCGGCGAAGCGCACGGCCCAGCCGTCCATGGCCGAGTTGTCGTGCCCGGGCACGTCGAGCGGCGAGACGATCTCCTCGGCCAGCACCCGGCCGAGCGCGTTGCGCACGTGCATCCGCTCGACTGCGGTGACGGGCGCGAGGGAGCGCCGGATCAGGGCGCGCGCCGCGTCGACGGGCATGGACTCGGGGTCGTAATCGTCGGCGCCCGTGGACGCGTGCGGCGTGATCGGTACGGTCATGAGGCGGTGTCCGGTGGTCGAAAGCGCGATTTTAGGCCGAGCGCGGGTCGTTCGAGCGCATGCCACGAGAGCATCGCCGCCGCGAGGGCGGCCGGCAGGGCAAGCGCGAGCAGCGCGGGTGGCAGGACGCCGGGCAAGCGCTCGATCAGCGTCTGCTGGATCGGAAAGGCATACACATACAGGCCGTAGGAATAGTCGCCGCAACGTTCGAACGCGCGCCAGCGCAGCGCCGGATGGTAGGCGAGGGTTAGCAGCACGTAGCCCAGCAGGAGCGGGTAGAGCACGCCGCGCGCGACGCCGAACGGATCGGCCGCGACGAGCGCCACGGCGCCGAGCGCCGCGAAGCGCGACAGCCGGATCGCGTCGCGCCATGCATACGCCAGCACCCCGAGCGCGAACATCAGCACCAGCGCTTCCCCGTGATCGGTCGTCGCGTAACCGAACACCGGTGCCAGCCACGCCGGCGCCATCAGTGCGACCGCGAGCAGGACCCCCGCGAGCGCCGCCAATGCGACGCGGCGCGCGAGCACCCCGACCACGCCGACCAGCGCCACCGCGCAATACAGCCGGACCTCGTAGGGCAGCGTATACAGCGAGCCGTTGACGGCGCCGGGCAGCGGATTGCCGGCGAACGCACCGGGCAGCACATGGCGCACGACGAATCCCAGCGGCGTATGCGCGAGGTAGGCGAGGGTCAGCGGATCGCGCCAGAACGCGGACGCGCGCAGCGGTGAGGACAGCTCCCCGAGTGCGAGGGTCAGCAACGTCGCGGCGAGGAGCGCGGGGTAGATGCGCAGCGCACGTGCAACGGCGAACTCGGCGAGCCGCGGCCGCCGGTGCCAGCTTTGCGCGACGAGAAACCCCGAGAGCAGGAAGAAGGTCTGCACGCCGAGCGCCCCGAGGTTGAGCTCGGGCGCAAGCCGCCACAACGGCTCGTCCGTCCAGTGGCCCGTGAGCGCGTAGCAGTGGAAGAGCAGCACCGCCAGCGCGGCAAGGAGGCGCAGCAGCAGGATGTTGTTGGCGCGTCCGGTGCTGCACGCCGACAGCCGGACCGGCCGTTGCGGCGGCGCTTCGTCCGCCACGGCACGCCGCGCGAGCTTCATCCGAGTCCGAACTCGGCGTCCGCGATGATGGTGCGATCGTCGCGCAGCGTGCATAGCGTCAGAGTGCGCATCACCGCATCGCGCGGCCGGTCGAGCCCCGCGGCGGTCGCATCGACGAGCCGCGCGTCGCAATCGGCCGGATGGGCCGCGCGGCCGATGGTGAGGTGAGGCTCGTACGGCAGGTCGCGGCGCAGGAACGGCGCAAGCGAGCCCCGGTAGAGGCGGTCGTGCAGCGCGATCACCGCCGCCGCGCCTGAGGCGACGCGCACATGCAGCCAGTCGGCGTGGAAGTGCCCGAGACCCGCGAAACGAACGGGCAGCACCGGCCAGCGAGCCACGGCACGCCGGACGTGCGCGGCCACCTGGACAGAACCGAGCGCGGACGCGAATGGAAACACGAGCGTCACGTGCGCCGGAACGATGGCGGCAAGGGGATCGTGGCGGGCGCGGAAGCGCTCGAGGTCGGCCACCGCATCGGCCGGCGGAAACCAGACGATCGCGCGCCGCGGCAGGGGCGGGCGCGAGACGACGCGGCGCCGCGGCATCGCGCTAGCGCGCCTGCGCGGCGGCCAGTTCCGCAAGCGGGTTGAGGTTGCGAAAGGCGCCGGCTTCTTCGTCGAACAACACCTCGGCCACCGCGAGCGACGCGTGCCAGCGCTCGACGCGCCGGCCGCCCGCGGCGAGGTACGCGGCGAGATGCGCGTGCAGGTCCGTGCGCATCAGCGCGAACACCGGGTGCGTGCGCTCCGCCGTGCGGGCGACCGCGAGCGCGGCACCGGTAGCGTCCACGGCGCCGGCGAGTCGCGCCACCAGGTCGGCAGGCAAGTACGGCGAATCGCACGGCGCGCTCGCGAGCCAGGGCGTCGCCGCTGTTGCAAGCGCTGCGTGCACCCCGGCGAGCGGGCCCGCAAAATCGGCGTGCGCGTCTGGCAGAACCGGGTGCCCGAACCGCGCGTATCGATCCGCGTTGCGGTTTGCGCTGACCAGGAGCGCGCCCACCTGCGGGGCGAATCGCTCGAGCACCCATTCCACCAGCGGCCGGCCGTCGAGCATCGCGAAGCCCTTCTCCACGCCGCCCATGCGCAGGCCCTGGCCGCCCGCTAGCACGACGCCGGTGATCGAGGCACGCGCAATCGTCATGCGCAAGGCGCCGGTGCGACCGTCCGCGGCGCGCACCACCCGCAGTCGCAGCGCGCGCGCCGCGAAGGCACCCGCCGCATGCGCTCGCTCAGCCGCCGATGTAGGACATCTCGACCTTCGCCGCCCGCGGCGTGCTCGCGGTGCGCAGCTCCGAGTACCGATCGGAGCGGGCGCGCCACAGCGCGTCGATGGCGCCTTCGAGGGCCGCGTCGGAGTGGCCGTTGCGCAGGAGGGTGCGCAGGTCATGGCCCGCGGTGCCGAACAGGCATGTGTACACCTTGCCGTCCGTGGAGAGCCGCGCGCGGGTGCAGTCGCGGCAGAACGCCTGCGTGACCGACGCGATCACGCCCACCTCGCCGGCGCCATCGCGATAGCGCCACCGGCTGGCGACCTCGCCCGGATACGCGGGCGCCACCGCCTCGAGCGGGAATTCCGCGCCGATGCGCTCGATCATGGCCGCCGCCGGAACCACGTCGTCCATGCGCCAGCCGTTGGTATGGCCGACGTCCATGTACTCGATGAAGCGGACGACGTGCCCCGTGCCGCGAAAATGCCGCGCGAGGTCGAGCACCGCATGCTCGTTGACGCCACGCTTGACAACCGCGTTGATCTTGATCGGGGCGAGCCCAACCGCCGCGGCGGCGTCGATGCCCTCGAGCACCCGCGCGACCGGGAAGTCGACATCGTTCATTGCGCGGAACGTGGCGTCGTCGAGCGCGTCGAGGCTCACGGTCACCCGGTGCAGGCCGGCGTCGCGCAACGACGCGGCCTTCTTCGCGAGCAGCGCGCCGTTGGTCGTCAGCGTCAGGTCGACGTCGCCGAGGCCGGCGAGCATCCCCACCAGCCGCTCGATATGGCGGCGCAGAAGGGGCTCCCCGCCGGTCAGCCGGATCTTGCGCACGCCGAGCGCCACGAATGCGCGCGCCACTTGCGTGATCTCCTCGAAGGTCAGGAGCGCATCGTGCGGCAGGAACGGATAGTCGTGGCCGTAGACGTCCTTAGGCATGCAGTAGACGCACCGGAAATTGCAGCGGTCCGTGACCGAGATGCGCAGGTCGTGCAACGCGCGGCCGCGGCGGTCCGCGAGTGGTCCGGCGGTCGCGGCGGGGGCGCCGGTGGGCACGGCGGCGGCGCCGGTGGGCGCGGGGATGTGCGCGACGCGCACGTCACGCAGCGGGAAGGTCTTCATCGATGCAGCGGGTCGAGGCAGCCGGTCAATGGTAGCAGAGCGCCTTGCGCGGCTCGCGCGTTCCTCCGGACAGAGCGGAGCCGGGGGGCCGCTCAATCGATGCCTGGTTTGACGCAGGATTGCACGCACGGCGCGAACTAGAGCTGGTCGTCGGGCGGAAGGATCGATACTGCGTTAACCACGAACTCGCGCCAGAACGCATGGCCGGGCTCGCGGTCGAGCTCCACCATTGCGCCGTTCTCCTCCGTGATCCAGTGCGGGACCGAGTCGCCGAAGCGCTCGGCCGCGGTCACCCGATAGCTGTTCGCCGGAATCGTGATCGCATCGAAGCGCTCGATGGCACGCGCGGCGAGCGCCGGGCTGTCGATCAGCAGCCCCACTTCCGTGTTGAGATTGAACGAGCGCAGGTCGAAGTTGGTAGAGCCGACGAAGACGCGCTTGCGGTCGAAGACGAACACTTACGCGTGCAGCGAAAATTGGCCGCGGGGCTCGCGCACGAGCGTCATGCGACCGACGCGCGGGCGCCCGAGCTCGGGCTTGACCTCGAACAGCTCCACGCCCGCCTGCGCGAGCGGCAGGCGGTACCGCCGATAGCCGGCATGCACCACAGGCACGTCCGTCGAGGCGAGCGAGTTGGTCAGGATGCGCACGCGCACGCCGCGCGCGCGGAGCCCGCGCAGCAGGTCGAGCTGCTCCGCGCCCGGCACCAGATACGGAGTGACGATCAGGAGCTCCGACTGGACGTCGCGGCAGGCTTCGAGCAGCCGGTCTCGCAGCAGGCGCCCGCGCCGCTGCCCGTCCTCGACCGCGGCCTTGTGCGGGCTGTCGTAGAGGACCTCCGCGGGAGCGAACTCGAGCGGCGAGGTGCCTTCGGCAAGGTCACCAGCGGGTCGCGGCGGTCGACCGCGTGAGCGTATTCGCTGTCGGCCATGCGCGTTGCATGCTCGGCGAGCGCCCGGCGATAGGCCTCGAGCGCCTCCGGCGTGATGCGCTCGAGCGCCTGCGCCGGCACCGCCAGCGCCGAATTCCAGTATGCGTCGAAGCTCGCCGAGAGCTGCCGCACGGCGGGGCCGGCGGCGAACACGTCGAAGTCGCCGAACTCGAAGCTGTGGTTCGCCGCGAAATATTCGTCGCCGATGGTGCGACCGCCCGCCACCGCGATCGCGTTGTCGATCGCCATCAGCTTGTTGTGCATGCGGTAGGAGAGCCGCTCGAAGCCACCCAGCACGCTCTCGGTCACCCGCAGCAGCTGGCCGCCCGCGCGGAAGCGGAACGGGTTGAAGAGCCGCACCTCGATGCGCGGATGAGCGGCCAACCGCACCACGTCGTCGTCGCCGCCCACCGTGTTCGCGTCGTCGATGAGGAGGCGCACGCGCACACCGCGGTCGGCCGCCACGAGAACGCGGCTGATGAACATGCGCCCGTGTCGTCCCCATGGAGAATGAAATATTGCGCGTCGAGCGTCCGCTCGGCCGCGTCGGCCATCTCGGCGCGCAGGGTGAAGCTCCCGATACCGGCCGGCAGGAGGCGAAAGCCGGACATACCCCCATGGGCGCCGGACCAGTCCCGCGTAAGCTTGCCGAGCGTCGTGTCGGCATTGGCCTCGAGTGTTTTCGAGGCCTCGTGGGGATAGTCGCCGCCGGGGGGGCGAGCTCGCGCACCCGCCGAGTGCGAGGAGCGCTGCGGAAACCAGCAATGCGGCTCGTGCCAACCGGCCGTTGCGCGCTGGAGCGGGGGCCAGGCGGGGGCGCGGGGCCTTCGGCCCGCACGCTATAATTGACGTCCGCGGAGAGATGGCCGAGTGGTCGAAGGCGCCTGACTCGAAATCAGGTATACGGCAACGTATCCAGGGTTCGAATCCCTGTCTCTCCGCCATCGCAAGTCTCCGCATCGCTGTTTCCCGGTGTTCGCATCGGCTGCAAAACGCCACCCGGCGTTCCCCGTCCGAATCGCTTCAGCGGCGGCAGCCTACGGCGATCTCGCGCGTCGGCTGTCCTCCCCATGCCGGCGGCGAGCGTAGGACATCGCCTACCGGCAGACGAGGGGCCGGCGTGTGCCAGCAGGGCCGATACCGCGGACTGCACCTGTCGCCCAGCCTTACAGTGTCGGTGGGCCACGTCCGGTACGCTACAGAACGATCTCTTAACTCGATGATTAACAAGGGCTGATAGGCGGCGACCGCGCTGGTACGCGCGTTGCAATGGGACCTTGCACACCCGGGCTTTCCGGATCGTGCTGGCAACCCTAGCGAGACCCCATGAACTCCAAGACCTCATTGCTCCATCGGGCCGCAGCGGCCTGTGCCTTCGCGGGGGCCGTTGCAATCGCCGCGCCCGTTCACGCGAACCAGCTCGACACCACGGGCTGGCTCAACGGCTTCGTGCCCGAGACCACCCACCGCGGCGCGAACAACCAGAATGTCAACGCGGGTGGCTTCACGGGCACCTATCACACGGTACTGCCGCCTGCCGCGGTGCCGATCACGTTCTGGTGCTTCGACCTCGACCACACGTTCAATCTGGGCATGAGCTATCCCGACTACTCGCCGATGACGCTGTCGGGCGCGCTCGCGACGCAGCTTGCGCAGCTGTTCCAGGAGGCCTCGGGAGCCGCCGCGTCATTCAACATCTTCTCCGCGGCGTTCCAGCTCGCCATCTGGGAGCTCGAGTACGACTCCGGCAACCTGGACGTGACGATGGGCAGCGGGTTCTCGGCCACCGGTGGTGGCGCGAACGGCACCGCGGCGCGCTCGCAGGCGAACATGTGGCTGGCCAATCTGGGCAGCTATACCGGTGCCGGCTGGACCATCACCGAGCTCGTCAGCGGCAGCGGCCACCAGAACTTCATCGTCGGCAACCTGCCGCCGGACGAGTGCTGCAAGAACGTGCCCGAGCC
>JBBSEG010000060.1:0-18600 GCA_038239945.1 Burkholderiales bacterium | reverse complement strand
GCTGCCGGCGGGGACGGAGATGGTGATGCCGGGGGACAACGTGCAGATGACGGTGACGCTGATTGCGCCGATCGCGATGGAGGACGGGCTGCGGTTCGCGATCCGCGAGGGCGGGCGCACGGTGGGTGCCGGCGTGGTGGCCAAGATCCTCGAGTGATTCAAAACGTAGGCCAGTAGCTCAATTGGCAGAGCGGCGGTCTCCAAAACCGCAGGTTGGGGGTTCGATTCCCTCCTGGCCTGCCATTCTGGCGACAGGCAGCCGAGGTCGGGCAACAGGCGATCTTGGCGCGGTCGGAATGGCGTCACAACGGACCAACGAAGGAACATGGATGGGTGGCGGGTTGCGGGTTTCCGGTTGCCTGCCCTTTGATATCTGAATGCTCGACAAGGTCAAGATTGCCGGGGCGGTGCTGTGCGTCGTGCTCGGGCTGTGGGCGTACTACTGGTTCGCCGATACCGCACTCGTCCTGCGCGTGCTGATGGTGCTCGGCGGGCTGCTGGCGGCCGCTGGCGTCGCGTGGACCTCCGCGCAGGGCAAGGAGTTCTTCGCCTTCGCACAGGAGTCGTGGCAGGAGGCGTCGCGGGTCTCATGGCCCACGCGCAAGGAAACCGTTCAGACGACCGCCGTGGTGTTCGCGTTCGTGGTGGTGATGGCGCTGTTTCTGTTTGGCGTCGACTCGGGTATTGCCTGGGCGATGAGCTTGATGACGGGGCGAAACCAGTGATGAGCAAGAAGTGGTATGTCGTGCATGCGTATTCGGGCTTCGAGAAGAGCGTGCAGCGCACGTTGCTGGATCGCATCAAGCGGTCGGAGATGCAAGAGCAGTTCGGCCAGATCCTGGTTCCGGTCGAGGAAGTCGTCGAGATGAAGGCCGGCCAGAAGGCCATCTCGGAACGCAAGTTCTTTCCGGGCTATGTGCTGGTCGAGATGGAAATGACGGACGACAGCTGGCACCTGGTCAAGAGCACGCCCAAGGTCACGGGTTTCGTGGGCGGAACGGCCAACAAGCCGACCCCCATCTCGCAAAAGGACGTCGACGCGATCCTGCGGCAGGTGCAGGAAGGCGTCGAGAAGCCGCGGCCCAAGGTGCTGTTCGAGATGGGCGAGGCGGTGCGCGTGAAGGACGGTCCGTTCGCGGACTTCCACGGCAACGTCGAGGACGTGAACTACGAGAAGAGCAAGCTGCGCGTGTCGGTGACGATCTTCGGTCGCTCGACGCCGGTGGAGCTGGATTTTTCGCAGGTCGAGAAGGCATGAGCCGGATTCCCGCTGCGGCGGGATGACGACATGAACGGGGAGGGTCGAGCGACCCGCTTGCACCCACAGGAGAAGCGACATGGCAAAGAAAGTCATCGGCTACATCAAGCTGCAGGTCCCGGCGGGCAAGGCGAACCCTAGCCCCCCGATCGGCCCGGCACTCGGCCAGCGCGGACTCAACATCATGGAGTTCTGCAAGGCGTTCAATGCGCAGACGCAGAAGATGGAGCCCGGCCTGCCCGTGCCCGTGATCATCACGGCGTTCGCGGACAAGAGCTTCACCTTCATCATGAAGACGCCGCCCGCCACGGTGCTGATCAAGAAGGCGGCAAAGGTCGACAAGGGCAGCAGCAAGCCGCAGTCCGACAAGGTCGGCAAGCTCACGCGTGCGCAAGCCGAGGAGATCGCCAAGACCAAGCAGCCGGATCTCACGGCCGGCGATCTCGATGCCGCCGTGCGCACGATCGCCGGCAGTGCCCGCAGCATGGGCATCACGGTCGAGGGAGTGCAGTGATCATGGCGGAGGCGAAGACGCAGAACCTCTCCAAGCGCATCCGTGCGGTGCGCGGCAAGGTCGACCGCAGCAAGGCCTACCCGGTCGACGACGCCCTCAAGCTCGTCAAGGACACCGCCACCGCGAAGTTCGACGAGTCGGTGGACGTCGCCGTGAACCTGGGCGTCGATGCGAAGAAGTCCGACCAGACGGTCCGCGGCTCGGTGGTGATGCCCTCCGGTACGGGCAAGAACGTCCGCGTGGCGGTGTTCGCGCAGGGCGATCGCGCCAAGGCGGCCGAGGAGGCCGGCGCCGACATCGTCGGTTTCGAGGACCTCGCCGCGCGCATCAAGGAAGGCTTCATGGACTTCGACGTGGTGATCGCGTCGCCGGATGCGATGCGCGTCGTCGGCCAGCTCGGCCAGATCCTCGGCCCGCGCGGCCTGATGCCCAACCCGAAGGTCGGGACCGTTTCGCCTGATGTCGCCCTCGCGGTCCGGAATGCGAAAGCGGGCCAGGTCCAGTACCGCACCGACAAGGCCGGCATCGTCCACGCCACCATCGGGCGCGCGTCGTTCACGCCCGAGCAGCTCAAGACCAATCTGGTCGCGCTGATCGACGCGCTGAACCGCGCCAAGCCCAACGGCGTGAAGGGCATCTACATGAAGAAGGTCAGCGTCTCGAGCACGATGGGCGCCGGCATCCGGGTCGACACGACGGGCTTTGCGCAGTCGCAGGGCTCGAACGCCTAGGTATCGAAGTTGCAGGCCTCCCCGTGCGCGGGGATGACGGACGTGCAGGTTTTGAGGGAACGCCATACCAGCCGCGAGGCGGGTGCGGCGGATCGTCAAAGACCGCTGGAGCGGAAGGCTCAAACCGGGTCGTGGCATGGCGACGGATCTCTCGTCACCCGGCCGGACACCCGATCCAGCGCAGATGGTGCCCTCGGTCAGGATCGCAGTGCTTCCTGGACGAGTCACCGCAAACCGCCGGCGGCACGGTGGGTGACCACCGGTTCGCCGGCGACGAAACAAGGGTGACCATGAGTCTCAACCTAGAGCAGAAGCAGCAGGTCGTTGCGGAAGTGGCGAAGCAGGTCTCCGGCGCGCAGGCCATCGTGATGGCCGAGAACCGGGGGATGGCAGTCGCCGACATGACGCAACTCCGCGCGAAGGCGCGCGCTTCCGGCGTGTATTTCAGGGTGGTCAAGAACACCCTGGTGCGCCGGGCCGTGGCCGACACGCCGTTCGCCTCGCTGGCCGACAAGATGGTCGGTCCGCTGGCCTACGGCATCGGCCCCGACCCCGTGGCCGTGGCGAAAGTCCTCAACGATTTCGCCAGGGGCAACGAGAAGTTCGTGATCACGGGCGGCGCGATGCCGGGCCAGGTGATGTCCGCCAAGGACGTCTCCGCCCTCGCGTCGCTGCCCTCGCGCGAGGAGTTGCTGGCACGGCTGGTCGGCACCATGCAGGCGCCGATCGTCAAGCTCGTCCGCACGCTGAACGAGGTGCCCGGACGGTTCGTCCGCACCCTCGCCGCCGTGCGCGATGCGCGGCCGGCCGCGTGAGCCTCCGCAACCATTCTTTCCAATCCCATCCAGGAGCACACGATGTCCGCTGTCCAAACTGAAATCCTCGACAAGATCTCGTCGATGTCCGTCCTCGAGCTGTCCGAGCTCATCAAGGCGATGGAAGACAAGTTCAACGTCTCCGCCGCTGCCGCGGTTGCCGTCGCCGCGCCGTCCGCGGGTCCGGCCGCCGCTGCCGTCGAAGAGCAAACCGAGTTCACGGTGATGCTGTCGTCCTTCGGCGAGAACAAGGTCAACGTCATCAAGGCCGTGCGCGAGCTGACGGGCCTTGGCCTCAAGGAAGCCAAGGACCTGGTCGACGGCGCGCCGAAGGCCGTGAAGGAAGGCATCTCCAAGGCCGATGCCGACGCCGCCAAGAAGAAGCTCGAAGACGCCGGCGCGAAGGCGGAGATCAAATAGCGTCGAAAAGTAAACCCCTGCCTTTCGCTGGGCAGGGGCTTCCTGAAAATCGCCAGCAGAGCCGGATTTTTGCCGTAGAAACAGATCCATAGACCCGAGCGGCCACTCCGTATGGGTCTGCTTCCTGACGAAGGGATTGAAGCGAAGTGTTCCGTCCCAATATCGGAATGCTTCGCTTCGCTTCCTGAGACGACTGCAGGAAAGCGGGTTTGGTCGGACGTCCCGAGCATCGGGCCGTCGTCCGCCAGCGGCTGGTAGCGGCCAGCCACCACTCCGGGGACGCAATGTCCCGCACCAGTCGATTTTGCGGTCTTCCACGCCCGTCCGGGTGTGGGATTGAAGGGCCGGCGCCCAGTGCGACGGCCTGCGTACGAACCGGAGATGGACCATTCATGGCGACCCCCCAAGCCACGCCCTATACGTTTACCGAAAAGAAGCGCATCCGGAAGAGCTTCGCGAAGCGCGCGAGCGTGCTCCAGGTGCCCTTCCTCCTGGAGACCCAGCTCGCGTCCTACCGCGCGTTCCTCCAGGAGTTCACGGCTCCGATGGAGCGGAAGAACGAAGGCCTGCAGGCCGCGTTCACGTCGATCTTCCCGATCGCCAGCCACTCGGGCAATGCCCGGCTCGAGTTCGTCAGCTTCTCGCTGCTTCCGCCGGCTTTCGACGTCGTCGAATGCCAGCAGCGCGGCCTGACGTTCTGCTCGGCGCTGCGCGCCAAGGTGCGCCTCGTCATCATGGATCGCGAGGCGCCCAAGGACACGGTCAAGGAAGTGAAGGAGCAGGAGGTCTACATGGGCGAGATCCCGCTCATGACCGAGAACGGCTCGTTCATCATCAACGGCACCGAGCGGGTGATCGTCTCCCAGCTCCATCGCTCGCCGGGCGTGTTCTTCGAGCACGACCGCGGCAAGACGCACAGCTCGGGCAAGCTCCTGTTCTCCGCGCGCGTCATTCCCTATCGCGGCTCGTGGCTCGACTTCGAGTTCGACCCGAAGGACTTCCTGTTCTTCCGCGTAGACCGCCGCCGCAAGATGCCGGTCACCACGCTGCTCAAGGCCATCGGACTGACCAACGAGGACATCCTGCGGCACTTCTTCGTCTTCGACACGTTCAACCTGAGCCCGCGCGGCGCCGAGCTGGCGTTCGTGCCCGAGCGGCTACGCGGCGAGATGGCGCGGTTCGACATCGCCGGCAAGGACGGCAAGGTCGTCGTGCAGAAGGACAAGCGCATCACGGCGCGGCACGTGCGCGAACTCGCCGACGGCGGCGTCAAGCGCATCGCGGTACCCACCGACTACGTCGTGGGCCGCTCGCTCGCCACCAACGTCATCGACAAGACCACCGGCGAGATGCTCGCCAAGGCGAACGACGAGATCACCGACGAGCTGCTCGAAAAGCTGGTCGCGAGCGATATCGCCGAGATCCAGACCATCTACACCAACGATCTCGACATGGGTCCGTTCATGTCGCAGACGCTGCGCACCGACGACACGCCCGACCAGTACGCCGCCAAGGTCGGGATCTACCGCATGATGCGTCCCGGCGAGCCGCCCACCGAGGATGCAGTCGAGGCGCTGTTCCGCGGGCTGTTCTTCGCCGAGGAGCGCTACGACCTGTCCGCCGTGGGCCGGATGAAGTTCAACCGGCGCGTCGGCAACCCGGAGCTGAAGGGCTCGGGCACGCTGACCAACGACGACATCATCGCGGTCATCAAGATCCTGGTCGAGTTGCGCAACGGCCGCGGCGAGATCGACGACATCGACCACCTCGGCAACCGGCGCGTGCGCTCGGTGGGCGAGCTTGCCGAGAACCAGTTCCGCTCGGGACTCGTGCGCGTCGAGCGCGCGGTCAAGGAGCGCCTCGGCCAGGCCGAGAGCGAGAACCTGCTGCCGCACGACCTCATCAACGCCAAGCCGATCAGCGCGGCGATCAAGGAGTTCTTCGGCAGCTCACAGCTGTCGCAGTTCATGGACCAGACCAACCCGTTGTCGGAGATCACCCACAAGCGGCGCGTCTCGGCCCTCGGGCCGGGCGGCCTCACGAGGGAGCGCGCCGGCTTCGAGGTGCGCGACGTGCATCCGACCCACTACGGCCGGGTGTGCCCGATCGAGACGCCGGAAGGGCCGAACATCGGCCTCATCAACTCGCTCGCGCTGTACGCACGCACCAACGAGTACGGCTTCCTCGAGACGCCCTACCGCAAGGTGGTGAACGCGAAGGTGACCGACGAGATCGACTTCCTCTCGGCCATCGAGGAGGGGCAGTACGTGATCGCGCAGGCGAACGCGGCTATCGACAAGACAGGCAAGCTGTCCGACGAGCTCGTGAGCTGCCGCAGCCACAACGAGTTCATGCTTTCGACGACCGACAAGGTCCAGTACATGGACGTGGCGCCGAGTCAGATCGTGTCCGTGGCCGCGTCGCTCATCCCGTTCCTCGAGCACGACGACGCGAACCGCGCCCTGATGGGCTCGAACATGCAGCGCCAGGCGGTGCCCTGCCTGCGTCCGGAGAAGCCGCTGGTGGGCACGGGCGTCGAGCGCACGGCCGCGGTGGACAGCGGCACGGCTGTCATGGCGCGCCGCGGCGGCAAGGTGGACTACGTCGACGCGAGCCGCATCGTGGTGCGCGTCAACGACACCGAGACTCAGGCGGGCGAGGTGGGCGTCGACATCTACAACCTTACCAAGTACAAGCGCAGCAACCAGAATACCAACATCAACCAGCGCCCGCTGGTGCGCATCGGCGACCAGATCGCGAAGGGCGACGTGATCGCCGACGGCGCATCGACGGACATGGGCGAGCTGGCGCTCGGGCAGAACATGCTCGTGGCGTTCATGCCGTGGAACGGCTACAACTACGAGGACTCGATCCTGATCAGCGAGCGGGTGGTCGGCGACGACCGCTATACGTCGATCCACATCGAGGAGCTGTCGGTGGTCGCGCGCGACACCAAGCTCGGCCCCGAGGAGATCACGCGGGACATCTCGAGCCTGGGCGAAGGCCAGCTGTCGCGGCTCGACGAGTCCGGCATCGTCTACATCGGCGCCGAGGTCGAGGCGGGTGATGTGCTGGTGGGCAAGGTCACGCCGAAGGGCGAGACGCAGCTCACGCCTGAGGAGAAGCTGCTCCGCGCGATCTTCGGCGAGAAGGCTTCGGACGTGAAGGACACCTCGCTGCGCGTGCCGTCGGGCATCAGCGGCACCGTGATCGACGTGCAGGTGTTCACGCGCGAGGGCATCGACCGCGACAAGCGGGCGGCGCAGATCATCGACGACGAGCTCAAGGGCTACCGCAAGGACCTGAACGACCAGCTGCGGATCGTCGAGAACGATGCGTACGCTCGGATCGAGCGGCTGCTCAACGGCAAGGTCGTCAACGGCGGCCCGAAGAAGCTCGTGAAGGGCGCGAAGATCAACCAGGAGTACCTCGAGAGCGTGGCCCGCCACGACTGGTTCGACATCCGGCTTGCGAACGAGGATTCCGCGCGCCAGCTCGAGGCGATGCGGGAGTCGCTCGCGCAGCTGCGTGTGCAGTTCGACCAGATGTTCGAGCACAAGAAAAAGAAGCTCACCCAGGGCGACGAGCTGCCGCCCGGCGTGCAGAAGATGGTGAAGGTGTACGTCGCGGTGAAGCGCCGCCTGCAGCCGGGCGACAAGATGGCCGGCCGGCATGGCAACAAGGGTGTCGTCTCGAAGATCGTGCCGGTGGAGGACATGCCTTACATGGCCGATGGCACGCCGGTCGACATCGTGCTCAATCCGCTCGGCGTGCCGTCGCGGATGAACGTCGGCCAGATCCTCGAGGTCCACCTCGGGTGGGCGGCCAAGGGGCTGGGCGCGAACATCGAGGTGATGCTCAAGCAGCAGGCCAAGGCCGCCGACGTGCGCAAGCACCTCGAGAAGATCTACAACAGCACCGGACGCGTGGAGGCGCTGGCGTCGTTCACGGACGACGAGGTGCTGGGCCTCGCGGGCAACCTGGTCGAGGGCGTTCCCTTCGCCACGCCGGTGTTCGACGGCGCGACGGAGGAGGAGATCAAGGGCATGCTGGAGCTCGCGGGATTGCCGCGCAGCGGCCAGGTCACGCTGCACGACGGACGCAGCGGCGAGCCCTTCGACCGCCAGGTCACCGTGGGCTACATGCACGTGCTGAAGCTGCATCACCTGGTCGACGACAAGATGCACGCGCGCTCCACCGGCCCGTACAGCCTCGTCACACAGCAGCCGCTGGGCGGCAAGGCGCAGTTCGGCGGACAGCGCTTCGGCGAGATGGAGGTGTGGGCGCTGGAAGCGTACGGCGCGGCCTACACGCTGCAGGAGATGCTCACGGTCAAGTCCGACGACGTGAACGGCCGCACCAAGGTCTACGAAAACATCGTGAAGGGCGAGCACAAGATCGAGGCGGGCATGCCCGAGTCGTTCAACGTGCTGGTGAAGGAAATCCGCTCGCTCGCGATCGACGTGGATATGGACCGGGATTGAAACGGATGAAAGTGGAAACCTACTTTCATCCGGATCGGTCACCTGAAAATCGCCGGCAGAGCCGGTCGATTTTCAGCGGCCAAAACTTGGAAACAACAGGTGTCGACTTCGCGACGCCTGGAACTCGGAGAGTTCAATGAAAGCATTGCTCGATCTGTTCAAGCAGGTCACCCAGGAAGAAGAGTTCGACGCCATCCGCATCGGCCTCGCCTCGCCGGAGAAGATCCGCTCGTGGTCGTACGGCGAAGTGAAGAAGCCGGAGACCATCAACTACCGCACGTTCAAGCCGGAGCGGGACGGGCTCTTCTGCGCCAAGATCTTCGGGCCGGTCAAGGACTACGAGTGCCTGTGCGGCAAGTACAAGCGCCTGAAGCACCGCGGCGTGATCTGCGAGAAGTGCGGCGTCGAGGTGACGCTCGCCAAGGTGCGCCGCGAGCGCATGGGCCACATCGAGCTCGCCTCGCCGGTCGCGCACATCTGGTTCCTGAAGAGCCTGCCGTCCCGCATGGGCATGGTGCTCGACATGACGCTTCGCGACATCGAGCGCGTCCTGTACTTCGAGGCGTTCGTGGTCACCGATCCCGGCCTGACGCCGCTCAACCGCGGCCAGCTCCTGACCGAGGACGACTATCTCGCCAAGCTCGAGCAGCACGCCGACGACTTCTCCGCGACCATGGGCGCCGAGGGCATCCGTGAGCTGCTGAAGAGCCTCGACGTCGTGCGCGAGATCGAGAAGCTGCGCACCGAGCTCGCCGCCACCGGCTCCGAGACCAAGATCAAGAAGATCGCCAAGCGCCTCAAGGTGCTGGAAGCGTTCCAGAAATCGGGGATCAAGCCCGAGTGGATGATCCTCGAGGTGCTGCCGGTGCTGCCACCCGAGCTGCGTCCGCTCGTGCCGCTCGACGGCGGCCGCTTCGCGACCTCCGACCTGAACGACCTGTATCGCCGCGTGATCAACCGGAACAACCGGCTGAAGCGGCTGCTCGAGCTCAAGGCGCCGGACATCATCGTGCGCAACGAGAAGCGGATGCTGCAGGAGGCCGTCGACTCGCTGCTCGACAACGGCCGCCGCGGCAAGGCGATGACGGGCGCCAACAAGCGTCCGCTGAAGTCGCTCGCCGACATGATCAAGGGAAAGGGCGGCCGCTTCCGCCAGAACCTGCTCGGCAAGCGCGTCGACTACTCGGGACGCTCCGTCATCGTCGTGGGCCCGCAGCTCAAGCTGCACCAGTGCGGCCTGCCGAAGCTGATGGCGCTCGAGCTCTTCAAGCCCTTCATCTTCAACAAGCTGGAGACGATGGGGCTCGCCACGACGATCAAGGCGGCGAAGAAGATGGTCGAGGCGCAGGAGCCCGTGGTGTGGGACATCCTCGAGGACGTGATCCGCGAGCATCCGGTGCTGCTCAACCGCGCGCCCACGCTGCATCGGCTCGGCATCCAGGCCTTCGAGCCGGTGCTGATCGAGGGCAAGGCCATCCAGTTGCATCCGCTGGTCTGCACGGCCTTCAACGCCGACTTCGACGGCGACCAGATGGCCGTGCACGTGCCGCTGTCGCTGGAAGCGCAGATGGAGGCCCGCACGCTGATGCTGGCGTCGAACAATGTGCTGCTGCCGTCCAACGGCGAGCCGTGCATCGTGCCGTCGCAGGACATCGTGCTGGGCCTGTATTACGCCACCCGCGAGAAGGTCGGCTCGTTGGGCGAGAACGCGCTGTTCGCGGACGTGTCCGAGGTCAACCGGGCGTACGAGTCGCGGCAGGTCGAGATCCACGCCAGGATCAAGGTCCGCATCCGCGAGGTCGAGCTGCACGAAGGCGCGGAAGGCAAGGTCGACCGTGTCGAGAAGATCACGCGGCACGAGACCACCGTCGGCCGGGCGTTGCTGTCCGAGATCCTGCCCCCGGGGCTGCCGTTCTCGTTTATCAATAAGCCGCTCAAGAAGAAGGAGATCTCGCGCATCATCAACGCGAGCTTTCGCCGCTGCGGCCTGCGCGAGACCGTGATTTTCGCTGACAAGCTGATGCAGGCAGGCTATGCGCTGGCTACGCGCGGGGGCATCTCGTTCGCCGCCGACGACATGCTCGTGCCGCCGGAGAAGCGCCAGATCATCGGCGCGGCCGAGACCGAGGTGAAGGAGATAGAGGCGCAGTACACCTCGGGCCTGGTCACGCAGGGCGAGCGCTACAACAAGGTGGTGGACATCTGGGGCCGCGCCGGCGACGATATCGCGAAGGCGATGATGGCGCAGCTCGGCACCATGGAAGCCACCGATGCCGAAGGCAAGACGGTCAAGCAGGATTCGTTCAACTCGATCTTCATGATGGCCGACTCGGGCGCGCGGGGCTCGGCGGCGCAGATCCGCCAGCTGGCGGGCATGCGTGGCCTGATGGCCAAGCCGGACGGCTCGATCATCGAGACGCCGATCACGGCCAACTTCCGCGAGGGCCTGAACGTGCTGCAGTACTTCATCTCCACCCACGGCGCCCGCAAGGGGCTCGCGGACACGGCGCTGAAGACTGCGAACTCGGGCTACCTCACCCGCCGTCTCGTCGACGTGACGCAGGACCTGGTGGTGATCGAGGACGATTGCGGCACGAAGAACGGCGTGGCCATGAAGGCGCTCGTCGAAGGCGGCGAGGTGATCGAGCCGCTGCGCGAGCGCATCCTCGGCCGCTCGGTGGCCGCCGACGTCGTCAACCCCGAGACGCAGGCGACGCTGTTCGAGTCGGGCGTGCTGCTCGGCGAGGACGAGGTCGACCAGATCGAGGTGCTCGGCGTCGACGAGGTCAAGGTGCGCACGCCGCTCACCTGCGACACGCGCTACGGCCTGTGCGCGACGTGCTACGGCCGCGACCTGGGCCGCGGTCATCTCGTCAACGTCGGCGAGGCGGTGGGCGTCATCGCCGCGCAGTCGATCGGCGAGCCGGGCACCCAGCTCACGATGCGGACCTTCCACATCGGCGGCGCGGCGTCGCGTACCGCGGCGGCTTCGCAGATCGAGTCCAAGTCGGCGGGCACAGTGCGGTTCACCGCGCTGATGCGCTACGTCACCAGCGCCAAGAACGAGCTGGTGGTCATCGCCCGTTCCGGCGAAGTGATGATCCACGACGACAACGGCCGCGAGCGCGAGCGCCACAAGGTGCCGTACGGCGCCACGCTGCAGGTGAAGGACGGAGACGTGGTGAAGGCCGGCAAGGTGCTGGCGCAGTGGGACGCAACGGCCCGCCCGATCATCACCGAGTACGCGGGCACCGTGAAATTCGAGAACGTCGAGGAAGGCGTCACGGTGGCGAAGCAGGTCGACGACGTGACGGGGCTGTCCACGCTCGTCGTGATCGACCCGAAGCAACGCCGCACCGGCGCGTCGGCCAAGGGCGTGCGTCCCCAGGTCAAGCTGCTGGATGACAACGGCGCGGAGATCCACCTGGCCGGGTCCGACATGCCCGTCAACATCACGTTCCAGCTCGGCTCCATCATCACGGTGAAGGACGCGCAGAAGGTGAGCGTGGGCGAGGTGCTCGCGCGGATCCCGCAGGAGACGTCGAAGACGCGCGACATCACGGGCGGCCTGCCGCGCGTCGCGGAGCTGTTCGAGGCGCGCTCGCCGAAGGACGCCGGCATGCTGGCGGAGATCACCGGCACCGTGTCGTTCGGCAAGGACACGAAGGGCAAGCAGCGCCTGGTCCTCACAGACCTCGACGGCGTTGCCCACGAGTTCCTGATCCCGAAGGACAAGCACGTCACCGTGCACGACGGCCAGGTGGTGAACAAGGGCGAGATGATCGTCGACGGTCCGGCGGATCCGCACGACATCCTGCGGCTCCTGGGGGTGGAGGCGCTCGCGCGCTATATCACCGACGAGGTGCAGGACGTCTACCGGCTGCAGGGCGTGAAGATCAACGACAAGCACATCGAAGTGATCGTGCGTCAGATGCTCCGCCGCGTGCAGATCACCGACGCCGGTGGCACTCGGTTCATCACGGGCGAGCAGGCGGAGCGGTCGGACATCCTCGACGAGAACGACAAGGCGACGGGCGACGGCAAGGAAGCCGCGGTCTACGAGCACCTGCTGCTCGGCATCACCAAGGCGTCGTTGTCGACCGACTCGTTCATCTCGGCGGCCTCGTTCCAGGAGACGACCCGCGTGCTCACCGAAGCCGCGATCATGGGCAAGCGCGACGAGTTGCGCGGGCTGAAGGAGAACGTGATCGTCGGCCGGCTCATCCCGGCGGGCACGGGCCTCGCGTATCACACCGCGCGGCGCAAGGAGAAGCTCGCCGGTGGCGAGGCAGCGCAAGCCGCCGAAGCCGCGTTCATGACGGGCGAGGAGCAGGCCGCTGCGGCCGCGGTGGTCCCCGTGGCCACGGAGGTGTCGGCGAACGCCGCGTAACGCTGGTCTCTATGGCAGCGGGCGCCCGCGCGGCGCCCGCCTGCCGGCAGGTTGTGGGTGTTGCTCGGCCGACCTTAGCGGGTCGGCCTTTTTTTTTCCAGGCGCGCGCCGGGTCGGCGCGCCGCTAGAATGCCGGATGAGCGCTGCCACCGACAGCCATTCGACGCTGCTGCGGCGCGGAATGGACCTGCATCGCAGCGGCGACCTGGCCGGCGCGGCCCGGGTCTACGGCGACATTCTCGCCACCCAGCCGGGGCACCCGGATGCGCTGCACCTGCTCGGCCTGATTGACCATCGGCAGGGACGTACCCCCGAAGCCCTCCAGCGCGTCGGACAGGCGTTCGCGACCCAGCCCGACAACCCGGTGTTCGCCGCCAACCTCGGCAATATCCGAAAGGACGCGGGGGACCTCGACGGCGCGATGGCGAGCTACCGCATTGCCGTCGCGCTCGACCCGCGCCAGTCCGGCGCGCGCAACAACCTCGGCACGTTGTTCCTGGCCCGCGGGAGCCTCGACGAGGCGATCGAGTGCTTCCGCGCGGTCCTCGAGCAATCGCCCGATCACGCGCGGGCGTGGCACAACCTGGGCTTGGCGCATGCGCGCCGCGGCGAGCGCAGCGCGGCCATCGATGCGCAGCGCCGCGCTTGCGCGATCCTGCCGGACTTCGACGATGCATGGGCGACGCTGGCGCGCCTGCTGCTGTCGAATGGGCAATCCGACGACGCGATGGCGGCGCTCCTGCGCTGGACGAAGAGCGCGCCGCAATCCGCCGCGGCGCACGCCGACCTCGCGGTCGCGCAGCACCGCGCCGGCAGTCTCACGAACGCGCGCGCGGGCTACGAGCGTGCGCTCTCGCTTGCACCGGCGTGGCTCGGCGTGCGCTGCAACCTGTGCGCGCTCCTGCAGAAGACCTGCGACTGGGAAGCGCTCGAGCGTCACTGGCCCATGCTGGCCGAGGCGATCGCGCAGGGGCGGCCGGGGGTGCCGCTGGGTCTCCTCGTCGCCCAGCCCGAAGCGACGCCCGCGCAGCAGCTCGCCGCCGCGCGCGCCAATGCCGGCACGGTGAGCGCTGCGCCCGCGAGGTCGTATCCGCCTGCCGCCGTCGCCGGGCGACTCCGCGTCGGCTACCTGTCGGGTGATTTTCGCGAGCACGCGACCGCTTACCTCACCGCCGAGCTATTCGAACTCCACGACAAGGACCGTTTCGACGTGACGCTGCTGTCATACGGACCCGACGACGGCTCGCCCATGCGCGCGCGGCTCGTTCGCGGGGGCGGTGCGTTCATCGAGCTGCGCGAGCTTAACGACGCCGGCGCGGCGGCGCGGATCGAGTCGCTCGGCCTCGACATCCTGGTCGACCTGAACGGCAATACCGACAATGGGCGGATGGGGATCGCCGCACGCCGGCCCGCTCCCGTGCAGGTGAGCTGGCTCGGATTCCCCGGCACGCTCGGCGTGCCGGCCTACGACTACCTGATGGCGGACGCGCGCGTCATTCCCCCCGGCGACGAGCGCTGGTACGCCGAGCAGGTCGTGCGCCTGCCCGTCTGCTACCAGAGCAACGATCGCCGGCGCGCGCGTCCGGTGGTGGCGGAAGCGCGCGCAGCGCACGGACTCCCCGACGAGGCGATCGTCCTTGCCTCGTTCGCACAGTCGTTCAAGATCACGCGGCCCGTGTTCGAAGCCTGGCTGCGCACGCTGGCCGACGTTCCCGCGACGCTCCTCTGGCTGCTGGACGACAACCCGGTGGCCACCGCGGCCCTGCGCCGGCGCGCGCTCGAGGCGGGCGTGGCCTCTGAGCGGCTGGTGTTCGCGCCGCGCCTCGCGATGGAGGCCCACCTGCGCCGCTACCTCGTCGCCGACTTCGCCGTCGACACGTGGCCGTGCAGTGCCCACACCACGGCGAGCGATGCCGTGTGGATGGGCTGCCCGCTGATCACCCTCACTGGCGCGACGTTCGCATCTCGCGTGGCCACCAGCGTGCTGGCCAGCGCCGGGCTGGCCGACGCCGCGAAACCCGACCTGCCCGCGTACGGCGCCGCGATTCGGGCCTTGGCGATGGACGCCCTCGCCCGTGCCCGCTGGCGCACGCGCACCGCCGCGGCGGCCGCGAGCCCGCTCTTCGACAGCCCGGCTTTTGCCCGGTCGCTGGAAACCGCCTACCTCGCCATGGCCGACGGCCGCCGCCGGGGGAATCCTCCGGCCGGATTCGACGTCGCGCCTTGAGCGCCGGCGGGCGCGCGGACGTTCGCCGACGCGTCAAGGCGCTCCGGCGTCCGCGCAGGCCTCAATCCCGGCGCGCGCCGGCATTGACGCCCGCGGCGCTATCCCGCTATAATCGCGGTCTTTTCGCCCACCGGTCGCCTTAGGAATCCAGCGGGCGGCCCGGCGATGCGCACCCGGCCGGCATGAATATTTTGCAGATGCCTGTTCATTGGGCATCTGCGGCACGGAGCGCGACCACAGTGGCCTCGAGCCGAATTGCCTGCGCAGCGTATCGCGCGGGTGCCGTGCAGCACGCTTGCGCGGTCTCGGACGGGCCACTTTGATTTGATGCAGCGGAAAACATGAGCCCTGCGCACTGCCCGGCAGCCGAACGCGGGCGGGTCGCACACTCAGGACAACCAGAGCGGACGAATTAGATGCCAACCATCAATCAGCTCGTGCGGAAGGGCCGTTCGCCCGCCGTGTCGAAAAGCAAGGTCCCGGCGCTCCAGCAGAGCCCGCAGAAGCGCGGCGTATGCACGCGCGTCTACACGACCACTCCGAAGAAGCCCAATTCCGCTCTGCGCAAGGTCGCCAAGGTAAGGCTGACCAACGGCTTCGAAGTGATCAGCTACATCGGCGGCGAAGGCCACAACCTCCAGGAGCACTCGGTCGTGCTCATCCGGGGCGGCCGCGTGAAGGACCTTCCGGGCGTGCGCTATCACATGGTGCGCGGCGCGCTCGACACTGCCGGGGTCAAGGATCGCAAGCAGGCCCGGTCGAAGTACGGCGCGAAGAAACCGAAGGTCGCCTGACCGTTCGCACAACGAGGTTGTCACCAATCCTTTCCGTATCGAATCGACGGGCCGGTAGTGGCCGATTAGCAGCGATTCGATAGAAGACTAAAGCGGCCGAAAGCAGTTTTACTTTCGGACGATGGAGACCACATGCCGCGTCGCAGAGAAATACCGAAGCGCGAGATCCTGCCGGATCCCAAGCACACGAGCGTCGAAGTCGCGAAGTTCATCAACGTGCTGATGGAAGCCGGCAAGAAGTCGGTCGCCGAGCGCATCGTGTACGGCGCGTTCGAGCAGATCACGCGCAAGGGTGGCAAGGACCCGCTGGAAGTCTTCATCCAGGCGCTGCAGAACTCGCGGCCCATGGTCGAAGTGAAGAGCCGCCGTGTCGGCGGCGCCAACTTCCAGGTGCCGGTCGAGGTTCGTCCGGTGCGCAGGACTGCGCTCGCGATGCGCTGGCTGCGCGAGGCCGCCCGCAAGCGCGGCGAGAAGTCGATGGGCCAGCGCCTGGCGGCCGAGCTGCTGGAGGCCTCGGAGGGCCGCGGCGGCGCCGTGAAGAAGCGCGAGGAAGTGCACCGCATGGCGGAAGCGAACAAGGCCTTCTCGCATTTCCGATTCTAGGGAAGACCCAGGTGCCACGAACCACACCCATCGACCGGTATCGCAACATCGGGATCAGCGCGCACATCGATGCGGGCAAGACCACGACCACCGAGCGCATCCTCTTCTACACGGGCGTCTCCCACAAGATGGGCGAGGTGCACGACGGCGCCACCGTGATGGACTGGATGGATCAGGAGCGCGAGCGCGGCATCACGATCACCTCGGCTGCCACCACGTGTTTCTGGAAGGGCATGGACGGCAACTATCCCGAGCACCGGATCAACATCATCGATACGCCGGGGCACGTCGACTTCACCATCGAGGTCGAGCGGTCGATGCGCGTGCTCGACGGCGCGTGCATGGTGTACGACTCCGTCGGCGGCGTGCAGCCGCAGTCGGAAACCGTGTGGCGCCAGGCGAACAAGTACAAGGTGCCGCGGCTCGCCTTCGTGAACAAGATGGATCGTGTCGGCGCGAACTTCTTCAAGGTCTATGACCAGATGAAGTCGCGGCTGAAGGCCAACCCGGTGCCGGTGCAGGTGCCGATCGGCGCCGAGGACAAGTTCGAGGGCGTAGTCGACCTCATCGGGATGAGGGCCATCTACTGGGACGAAGCGTCGCAGGGGATGAAGTTCGACATCCGCCCGATTCCCGCCGACCTCGCCGACCTCGCCGCGGAATGGCACGAGAAGATGGTCGAAAGCGCCGCCGAGGCCAACGAGGAACTGATGAACCAGTACCTCGAGGGCGGCGTGCTGTCCCCCGCCGATATCAAGAAGGGGTTGCGGCTGCGCACGATCGCGGGCGAGATCGTCCCGATGCTCTGCGGCTCGGCATTCAAGAACAAGGGCGTGCAGGCGATGCTCGATGCCGTGATCGACTTCATGCCGGCCCCCACCGACATTCCGCCGGTCAAGGGCGAGCTCGACAACGGCAAGGGCGGCGAGCGCCGCGCGGCCGACGACGAGCCGTTTGCCGGACTCGCGTTCAAGATCATGACCGACCCGTTCGTGGGCCAGCTGGTGTTCTTCCGGGTGTACTCCGGCGTCGTGAATTCCGGCGATACGGTCTACAACCCGATCAAGGGCAAGCGCGAGCGCATCGGCCGCATTCTCCAGATGCACGCCAACCAGCGCGAGGACATCAAGGAAGTGAGGGCGGGGGATATCGCGGCCGCGGTCGGCCTGCGCGAGGCGACCACAGGCGACACGCTGTGCGACCCGGCGAAGGTGATCATGCTCGAGAAGATGATCTTCCCCGAGCCTGTGATCCATGTGGCGGTCGAGCCGAAGACCAAGGTCGACCAGGAGAAGATGGGCATCGCGCTCAATCGGCTGGCACAGGAAGATCCGTCGTTCCGCGTGCGCACCGACGAGGAATCCGGGCAGACCATCATCTCCGGCATGGGCGAGCTGCACCTCGAGATCCTCGTCGACCGGATGAAGCGCGAGTTCGGCGTCGAGGCGAACGTGGGCGCGCCGCAGGTGGCGTACCGCGAGGCGATCAAGAAGCCCGTCGAGGTGGAGGGCAAGTTCATCAAGCAGTCAGGCGGCCGCGGGCAGTACGGGCACGTCTGGATCAAGATGGAGCCGCAGGAGCCGGGCAAGGGCTTCGAGTTCGTCGACGGGACGAAGGGTGGCTCGGTGCCGCGCGAATACATCCCCGCGGTGAACAAGGGCCTGCTGGAGACCCTGCCGAACGGCGTGCTGGCCGGATTCCCGGTAGTGGACGTCAAGGTCACGCTGTTCGACGGCTCGTATCACGACGTCGACTCGAACGAGAACGCCTTCAAGATGGCGGCGTCCATGGCGTTCAAGGACGGCATGCGCAAGGCGAGCCCGGTGCTGCTCGAGCCGATGATGGCCGTCGAGGTCGAGACGCCCGAGGATTTCATGGGCAACGTGATGGGCGACCTGTCGTCGCGCCGCGGCATGGTGCAGGGGATGGAAGACCTGACCACCGGCAAGGTGATCAAGGCCGAGGTGCCGCTCGCGGAGATGTTCGGCTACTCGACCACGTTGCGCTCGCTGTCGCAGGGCCGCGCCACGTACACCATGGAGTTCAAGCACTACACCGAGGCGCCGAAGAACGTCGCCGAGGCCGTCATCAACAAGAAAACGTAATTTCATCGGGCAAGAGTACCAATCTACTTTTGCCTGGACGAGCTAGGTCCGGATCGCTGGCAGAGCCAGTCGGTTCGAACAGGAACAACCTGGAAAGAGCCGGGAGAGCGAAATGGGAAAGAGCAAGTTCGAGCGCAACAAGCCGCACGTGAACGTAGGGACGATCGGTCACGTGGACCACGGGAAGACGACGCTGACGGCGGCGATCACGTCGGTGCTGTCGAAGAAGTACGGTGGCGAGGCGAAGGCGTACGACCAG
>JBBSEG010000059.1:0-19203 GCA_038239945.1 Burkholderiales bacterium | reverse complement strand
TGATCTTGTGCTTCCTGGCGACTTCCGCGACGGGGCTTTTATCGGCCTCGCGCAGGATCGCAACCATCTGCTCTTCGGAAAACCGAACCTTTTTCATCAGCTCCTCACTTCGTCAGCGGGAGCCATTGTCTCAAGTTATGATCGGTCCGAAAAACCCGGGCAGGTCAACACTGGATTCAGTTTCCTGCTCATATCCGTCTCCATCAGTGGTAGTCCACGATCTCTACCTCCTCGGCATCGCTGCCTGTCCACCGAAAGCAAATGCGAAACTGATCGTTCATGCGGATGCTCCACTGGCCGGCCCGATCGCCTTTCAATTGCTCCAGGCGGTTCGCCGGCGGTGCGCGCAGGTCCTCGAGACGTCGCGCCAGAGCCAGCTGCTTCAACTTGCGCAGCGCCACGGGCATCCAAACCAGCGATTTCCATCGGTGCCCGAGTAGCGTCAGCGCGGCGGATTAATAGGCTGTCGTAGAGTTTCGCCTTTTCAAATACCAACACCAAAATCCGTTCCGCAATTACCGCGAATTGGCCATCCGCAAGGCCCGCTTGGCCGTGGCACCGCCCGGAATTGCGGATCGGAATTCGGTGGCGTTTCCCTCCGACTGGGACACGCCACGACTTGCGGCCGTGGATTGCCCGTGACCGCGGAAAATTTACGTACGAAATGTGGACATCTGGATCAAACCGACCGAGCCAGCTCTGATCGCGCGGCTTGCTTGACGTTGTGCTTACCGCAAGTTCTCCTCGGTGTACAACGTCAACTCCAACAGACGCTCGAGCAGCTGATCGGGCGGAGTGCCGATGAAGTTCTTGAGCACGAGCTCCTTGGCGAACAACCGGCAGATATAGCGCAGCTTCAGCATTTTGCTGCGCGCCGCGTAGACGAAATCGCGATGGCCGTTGTTGATGACCACCAGATTGCGCTCCGCGTCGAAGCGCGAACGCCATAGCTCCCCCGCCGCCTTTTGAAAGGTGTAGCCCGGCAGGCCCTGGTACGAGGAATCGCCGCCGCCTGATTTGGGGAGCAGCGAGGCCGTCACCGTGATCTGCGCTTCGGCCCTGCACACGACATCGCCCTGGGTGACGGTGACTTCCACGCGGGCGAGCCCCGGCTCGGCCGCCGCGCGATACGTGGCGATTTCCCCGCCGGCGTGGTTCAGCGCCCCATCGCCCTCCACCATCGACCAAGCATGCGCAAGATCATGCTCCACCGGCCGTCGCGCCCGATCGCGAGCGACTGCGCGGAGCGCGCGTGACCCGTTGACGGGGATGACGCTCGACGTGGGGGAAATCATCACCGAGAAAAGCGGGCCCGCGTATTCGAAGAATTGCCTTTGCCCGTCAGCGGGCTCCTGGACCCCGTCAGGCTCGCTCGCCATTGCCTGACCCTCTGCGTGCGGCGCTTCGGCGGACGCCGATTCGGCCTGCCCCCTCGGCCGACGCTTGCCCTCGCCACGATGCAGATCGAACCAGTCGTACTCTTCGGCCGGCAGCGCCAGCAGGGCTTCCTTCAGCGCACCCTGCACGGAGCGGAGTACATCGCGGCTCGCCCGCTCCTCTTCCGCCCGCTGCTGGTCTTCGATGATCCTGGCGAGACGCGACTCGAGCGGCGCGAGCTCAGCGGCCAGGCGGGCCAAAGCCGCGTCCTGAATGACCCCGAGCCGCGTGCCGGGGGTCAAGTTGAGATACGGCGCGTCGATGATTCCCTGGATGTAGCCGCTCGTCCACGGCATGCGTGCGAACACCTCGAGCTCCGCCAGCTCGCCCAGCACGCGCGTGCCGGAACGATAGAGCGACACCACGTTGGCCGGCGCATGGGCGTGCAGGTAAAGCTCCGCATACACTTCGCTTTGCGGCGGCGAAGCGCCGTCCAATTCGTGCAACAGGCGGCCCTCGAACTGGCGGGGCTCGACCTTGAACTCCGCCCGCGCGGTTCGATCGACGACGCGGATCGAAACGCCGGAATGGCGAATGCGGTCACGCAATTCGGCTGCGAGGTACCACTGAATCTTCTCGCCGCTGAAGTTCTTGATGCCCGGGAGGATGCCCTTGATCAGCACCTCGGTGCCTTGCTCGGGGAAGAGCGCGGGCCGGTGCGTGATGCGATAACTCGGATCGCCCTTGCGCAGATGCATCTGGCAGGCCGTTCCGTCGGTGCCGGCGGAGGTGAGCAGGAGCTCTTCGCCCAGCGTCCAGAAGCTCAACAGGCCGATGCCGAATTCGCCTTGCAACCCGCCCGCGCCCTGCTCCTTCAGCCGGCGCTTGACCGAATCGCAGACGTGCGTGGCCACGTAATGAAAATCAGGCTCGCCGTCGGCATTCTTGCGCACCCCTTCGCCGTCGTCCTTCACGCGCAGATAGTGCTGGCCCTTTTCCTTGCCGCGGGTGAGGACGATCGTTTTCGCGCGCGCGTCGATGCTGTTTTCCACCAGCTCGGCCACTGCTTTCAGCGGATTGCTCTGCGACAGCGCGATGATCGTGATGGCATTCCAGTGATCACCGATGCGCAGATTGCCGCTGGAGCGCGGCTTGGCGGATTTCACGATGCGCTTCGGCATGCCGCGTTATCTCCCGAGCCAGGGATTGAAGCAGCGCGCGCCGCAGCGTTCCAGGTCGTCCGTGTTGCGCGTGACGACGACGAGATCATGCTGCAGGCTCGTGGCGGCGATCAGGCTATCGATCACGGGCAATGGTTGGCCGCGCGCTTCCGCCGCGCCAACTATCGCGCCCCAACGGACCGCCACGGGTAAGTCAATCGCCAGCAGACGATCGCGAAACCGATCCGCGAGTTCACGACGCACCCATTGCTCCAGGGTGGCGCGCCTGGCCGAATCGGGTAGCTTGGCGATTCCCTTTTCCAGTTCGCCGACCGTGATGACGCTCAGGAACAGTTCGTTTTCGTCGCGTTCCCGTACCCAGGTAGCAACGGATGCCTTCGGTCTTGGCCGCACCAGTTCGGAAACGACGCAGGTGTCGAGCAGCCAGTTCACAACGCCACTCGCCTCCCGGTATCGCGGCTGCGCGTGACCTCGAGCGCAATGGCGCCCAGCGGCGACGTGCGCAAGAAATCGATAAGGTTGCCCTTGGTTTTGCGGGTGAGTCGGGCATATTCGCCCACGGCGACTACCACAACGGCGTCGTCACCTCTCAGCGTAATGACTTGCGGCCCTTCGTCCGAGGCCTTCCTCACTACCTCGGACAGCCGATTCTTGGCCTCTTGAAGCTGCCACTTCGCCATGAACCCCCTCCTTTCCCATTGTAGCTAGACAGGCTAGCCATTTTAGCCCCGGTACGGTTTTTGTCAAGACGCCCTGAGCGTGTGGGCACTCACGGCGTTGCGCCATGGACGCGGGGCAACTGCGCGCATACCACTCTGCCATGATGGCTACCAGGCCGCCAAGTACAAAGAAGGTTGCGCCGGAACGACGCAACCCCTCGCTGTTCATGGCTCCCCGACCTGGGCTCGAACTCGGTCAATAACTTGCCTGCACTTACAGCCGCTATCGAGAATGCTCCTCCAATCACAGGAGGAGCTTATGGCCACCCCACGCACACCAGGCATCACTGTCCTCGCGGACGGCCGACGATTCATCGATAAGCGATATCTCGGGGTTCGGATCGGCCTGCGCGTCGGCGCGGTAACCCAGGACCAGGCTGAGAAGCGATTGCAGATTGAAATCGCGCGTGTTCAATGTGACCTCGCACGAAAGGCGCATGCGCGCCCGACCTTCACCGATTGCGCCACGCGTTATGTCGCACAGTCGCGCAGCAAGCGCAGCATTGACGTGATCAAGTGGCACGTTACGCTACTTCAGTCGTACATCAGCGATCTCGAACCGCAGCAAATACATGATCAGACGTTGGAACCCTTCGTCAAGGCGCGGCTTGCCGATGGCGCGAGTGCGACCACGATCAACGGCAGTCTGGAAGTCGTGCGCACGATCTTGAATCGCGCGGCCCGGTCGTACCGCGATGCTGACGGTCGCCCGTGGCTCGAAGTGATGCTACCGCTTCTCACGATGTGGCCTGAAAGCCCACGCTTACCCTATCCGATCACCTGGAAGGAGCAAGACACGTTGTTCCGTAAGCTACCGGCCCACCTCGGCCGCATCGCGCTCCTTGCCGCCAATACGGGTCTACGCGACACCAACGTGTGCTGCTTAGAGTGGACGCGGGAGGTTGCCGTACCGGAGGTCGGACGGAACGTCTCCGTGATTCCTCCGGAAGCCTTCAAGACCAAACGACCGCATGTCGTCATCCTGAACGATGTCGCCTGGTCGATCGTACAAGCACAGCGATCGCTGCATCCGATCTGGGTGTTCCCGTATCGCGGCAAGCGTGTCAACACGATGAACAACAACGGCTGGCAGCGCGCCCGGCGGGACGTGCGCTTGCCGTTGGTTCGCGTGCACGACCTTCGCCACTCGTTCGCGTGTCGGTTGCGAGCAGCGGGCGTTTCCGCCGAAGGTCGCGAAGCCCTGCTTGGCCATGCCAATCATTCGATGGCTGGTCATTATGCGAGCGC
Organism: Burkholderiales bacterium; assembly: GCA_038239945.1. Taxonomy (GTDB): domain Bacteria; phylum Pseudomonadota; class Gammaproteobacteria; order Burkholderiales; family Casimicrobiaceae; genus VBCG01. Next base: position 14,678 of record JBBSEG010000059.1, on the reverse strand, counting down.
CGATGTTGGCCGCCCTGAAGCAGGCGTATCTGCTTCTCGATCGGCGCGGTACGCGCACGGTGCTACGCGTCGCCGACCGCCAGCGAGATCGCATGGATAAAAGGTCCCACACGGTCCCACGCCGGGAAAAGAGGACTTGGTTTCGGCCGCCAAGCCCTTGAATTCTGTTGCCTCTGCGCGGACCTGTGGATAAGAGGTCCCAGAAGAGTCCCACAGCAATGAGGAGGACTTGGTTTTACACGCCAATTCCTTGATTTATGGCGCGCCCGGCAGGATTCGAACCCACGACCCCCTGGTTCGTAGCCAGGTACTCTATCCAGCTGAGCTACGGGCGCTTGTCTGGGATTTTAGCATGACACCCCGTAGCCTTTCCCCGGCCACCGCGCCGGAAGATGGGTCACCCTGCGACGTCCTTCTCGTCCGGCAAAGACTCCGTCATCGGCGGAACCGCTTCGCCGCTGCGCAGCGCATACGCCTTCGCCGCCCATGCCAGCCCGACCCACGTCGCCAGCACCGCCAGCGGCCATGCGAGCACGCGCGGCCACAGCGCCGCGACCGCGCCGATGCCGATCGCGGCGCACGCCATGATCGCGAGCAGCCCCGCTTCGGCCGGGCCCAGCGTGCGGCGGTTGGTCAACGCCGCGCCAAGCGCGCTGCCCACGCTGAACGCACCCGCGGCCGCCCGGCCGGCGCTGCCCGAGACGGCGCGCCTCGCTGCACGAGGCGAGGCGCCGACTCCGGCTTCCGATACTGCCTGCGGATCCGGCTCGGCGCGACGCACGCGATTGCGCGAGGTCAGCACGATCTCGGTCGCGTTGCCCAGATCCTGCTCGTACTGATGCGCCAGCAACCCGGCAAAGCCGCGATCCTCGATGGCGACGTCGAGCTCGTAGTTCGACATCCAGCTCGCGAAGTTGAGGTTGGTCGAGCCGACGCGTGCCCACAGCCCGTCGGCCACGGCGGTCTTCGCATGCAGCATCGTGCCGTTCCACTCGAACACGCGCACGCCGGCCTCCAGCAGCGGACGGTACTGCGCGCGCGACAGCGGCGACAATGCGGGGATGTCGCTCGCGCCCGGCACGAGCAGGCGCGTGTCGACGCCATCGCGTGCCGCGGCGCAAAGCGCCTGGACGTACGGCGTGGTGCCGACGAAATAGGCGTCCGTCAGCCACAGGTGCTGGCGGGCGATCGAGGCGACGATCAGGTCCATCCGGAAGGTGCCCGCGACGTTCGGCTCGTTGGCGATCACGTGCATGCGCACGTCACCGGCGCGCACGAGGCCCTCGTCGAACGCCAGCAGCGCCTCGGGCAGCGGGTCGCCTGACGCCGCGAACACCTGGGCGAACGCGTGCTCGAGCGCGGCGACCGCCGGCCCCTTGACCTCGATGCCGGTATCCCGCCACGGTTGAAGGTCGCGCGCCGGGTCACCGAGCCATCGCGCGCTCACGCACAGGCCGCTCACGAACCCGACCCGTCCGTCGACGACGATCGTCTTGCGATGATCGCGCGACAGCCAGCCGAGCGGGCTCGCCAGGCGCGGCGGGTTGAAGACGCGCACGTCGCCGCCGGAGGCGCGCAGGTCGTGCCACACGCGCAGCGAGTTCCAGCAGCCCAGCCAGTCGACGATGACGGCGACTTTGACGCCCGCCCGCGCGCGCTCGGTCAGGATCGCCGCGAACGAGCGGCCGACTTCATCATCGGCGAAGATGTAGCACTCGAACAGGATCGAATGCTGCGCCGACTCGAGCGCGGCTTTCCAGGCGGGGAAATTCTCGCCGGCATCGCGCAGGAGGCGCACCGCGTTGCCCTCGATCGCGGGTGCGCCCGCCGCGCGCGTCATCGCCAGTCCGGCCATCTTGACCAGGTCGGTCGGGACACCGAGTTGCGTCTTGCGGCCCACGCGCCCGCGGTCGAGGCGATCGGAGTGCGTCCCGCTCACGCTGCCGCGGGAGGCCCCGCGATCGGTCGGTCGCCCGATTGGCGGCTGCGAGGCCATCGTTCCTCAGCGCGCGTCCGGGACGTTGCGCGTCGCGAGGAACGCCTCGAGCGTCTCGCCGCGCATCGACGCGTACACCTCGGGATTGCTGAGCCTTGCGACGCGGGCGAACTTCTCGAGCACGAAGAAATTGGCGCCGTAGCGGATGAGTCCCAGCCAATCGCGGCGCCCGATCAGGTCGCGCTCGGCGTCGCTCAAGCCCTCCGCGGCCAGCAGCGCCGGCTCGTCCGCGAGAAAGCGCGCGCGATGCGCGGGATCGGTCATGCGCCAGAAGAAGCGATTGATCCGCAACGCGCGCACGCTCGCGGCCAGGTCGAAGGGATAGGTCCCGGGTAACGACTCGATGCCGTCGAGCTGCGGATTCACGGCTGGCGTACCTCTTGCACGCGGGTACTCGCGCCCGCCCGATCGCGCTCGAAACGCGCCGCCGGCTCCTCGTACATCGTGACCGTCATCGCGGTGGTCATCGGCAGGTAGTAGTGCTGATGAAGCTTGCGGATGTCGTTCGAAAGCGCCCCGCGCATGGCGAGCCACATGATGACCTCGACGCCTTCGGCACCGCCGAGCTGGACGTACTCGGCGTGACGCATGCGCGCGAGCGCGAGCGGATCGCGCTCGATGAGATCGAGGAAGCGCATGTCCCAGTCGGTGTTGTTGAAGCCCGCACGCTCGCCGTGGATCTGATGCGACAGGCCCCCCGTGCCGACCACGACGACCCGCAGGTCCTCCGGATAGGACTGCACCGCGCGACGGACCGCCTGGCCGAGTTTGTAGCAGCGCATCGCGGTCGGCAGCGGATACTGCAGCACGTTGATCGCGATCGGCACCACGGCGCCCGGCCAGTCGGGCCGGTGCGGCCAGAGCATCGACAACGGCGAGTTGCAGCCGTGGTCGAGCGGACGATCCTGGAAGGTCGCGAGGTCGAATTCGTCGTTGACCAGCCCCTCGGCCATGTGGATGGCGAGGCCTGAATGCCCGCGAATGTCCGGCAGCGGACGACGGCCGGCGCCTTCGTCGGGCAGCTCGAAGGTGGGGCTGACGCCGATCGCGAACGTCGGATAGAGGTCGAAGAAGAAGCTGGTCGCGTGATCGTTGTAGAAGAACACCAGCACATCGGGGCGCTGCTCGGCGAGCCAGCGCGCCACCGGCGCGTAGCCCTCGAACAGCGGCGCCCACGCCGGGTCGTTCTGCTTGCCCCGGTCGAACGCGACGCCGATGGTGGGGACGTGCGAGGTGCCGATGCCGCCGATGATGGTCGCCATGTCGTTTTACAGGCTCAGTGATCCGCGCCGCCGACGCCGAGATGGCGATCGAGCAGCGCCGGGTCGGCGAGCAGCGCCGCGCTTGGCGCTGCGTGCACGACGGTGCCGCGTTCCAGGATGATCGCATCATCGGTAATCGGCAGGATGCGCGCAGGATTCTGCTCGACGAAGATGGCGGACAACCCCTCCTCCCGGACGACGCGCGTGAGGACCGCGAGCAGCTCCGCGACAATGATGGGGGCGAGCCCTTCTAGCGGCTCGTCGAGCAGCAGGAGCCGCGGGTTGAGGACCAGCGCGCGCCCGATGGCGAGCATCTGCTGCTCCCCGCCCGAGAGCTGTGTGCCGAGGTTGCGGCGCCGCTCGGCCAGCCGCGGGAAGAGCTGGAACACGCGCGCCGCCGTCCATGCGCCCGGCCGTGCGACCGCGGTCAGATTCTCCTCGACCGTCAGCGACCGGAAGATGTTGCGCTCCTGCGGGACCCAGCCCACGCCGGCCGCGGCGCGCTGGTCGGGCCGCAGCCGGGTGAGGTCGACGCCGTTCAGCATGATCCGGCCGGCGCGCCGGCGGGTCACTCCCACGATGGTGCACAACAGCGTGGTCTTGCCCATGCCGTTGCGGCCGAGCAGCGCCAGCGAGCGCCCTTCCCCTAGTACGAACCCGACGCCATCGAGCACGATGGCCTCGGCGTAGCCGGCGCGCAGCGCCTCGACCTGCAGCAACTCAGGCAAGGCTGGTCTCGCCGAGGTAGACGGCCTTCACGCGCGGGTCGCGCGCGATCTCGTCGGTGCTCCCCTCCGCGAACAGCGCGCCGTTGACGAGCACGGACATGCGCGTCGCGAAGCGGAACACGAGGTCCATGTCGTGCTCGATGAGGAGCACGGTGACGTCGGCCGGCAGCGCCGCCAGCGTGTCGAGGATTTCGCGCGACTCGCCGGCAGGTACGCCCGCCACGGGCTCGTCCAGCAACAGCACCCGCGGCCGCGCCGCCACCGCGATGGCGATCTCGAGCAGGCGCCGCTTGCCGTACGGCAGCACGCGCGTGCGGGCGTCGAGGACGTCGGCCAGGTGGAATCGCTCCGCCAGCGCAGCGGCTTCGTCGACCTGCGCGGTGCGCCGCCCGAGCGCGCGGCACGGCCGGGCGCCGATTCCATCGCGCTCGGCGATCACCATGGCGAGCGTCTCGAGCGGCGTGAGATCCGTGAAGAGCTGGTTGATCTGGAACGTGCGCACCAGGCCGTTCCGTACCCGGCGGTGCGGAGGCATGCGCGTGATGTCCTCGCCGTGCAGCGCAATCGTGCCCGCCGATGGCGTCAGGATGCCCGTCAGCAGATTCACCAACGTGGTTTTTCCCGCGCCGTTGGGACCGATTAGCGCGTGCCGGGCGCCCGGGACCACCTGCAGCGATACGTCCTGCGTGGCGTGGATGCCGCCAAAGGATTTTTGCAGGTGCGCGGTCTGCAGCGCGAGGACGGGCGTATCGGTCATGGCGCACGCTTTCCGTCGCTTCCGCGCACCGTCCCGTCACCCCCGCGCTCGCGGGCATCCACCGCCCGCGCATCCTTTTGGCCGAATCGCCCGCGTGCCCATTCCCCTATCGCCCGAAAGGGCCGCACGATCCGCTCGTGGCCCACCACCACCAGGACTACGAGCGCCAGCCCCAGCCAGAACTGCCAGTATTGCGTCGTGATTCCGGACAGCACGTCGTACATCGATCGAAACACGACGGCGCCGATCAGTCCGCCGTACAGGTAGCCGGTGCCGCCGATCACGACCATCAGCATCACGTCCGCGGAGCGATGGAAGTCGAATGCGTCGAGCGAGACGAATGCCGTGGTCTGCGCGAGCAGCGCGCCGGCCGCGCCGGCGTATGCGGCGGCAATCGTGTAGATCATCGCAAGCCGGCGGCTGACCGGGATGCCGATCGCAGTCGCCCGCATCCGGTTGTCGCGGATCGCGCGCAACGAATAGCCGAAGGGCGAGTGCATGAGCCGGCGCGCGATCACGAACAGGACGAACAGCACCGCGAGGCTGTAGCCGAACGCGACGCGTCCCGACAAGCCGAACGTGAACGCACCGAGCAGCGGTGTCATCGCCACGCCCTGCAGGCCGTCGGCGCCGCCGGTGATATTGTCGAAGCGATTAGCGAGCTCGTAGAGGATGAGCGCAACGCCCAGCGTGACCATCAGGCGCGTCAGGTCCGACCCCCGCAGCACCAGCGGGCTCGTGAGGAGGCCGACCAGCCCCGCCAGCGCTGCGCCCACGGCCAGCCCGGCCAGCGGATCGCCCATCACATGCTTGGCGAAGAGCCCCGCCGCGTACGCCCCGACGCCGAAGAATGCCGCATGGCCGAGCGAGACGATGCCCGCGTACCCGAGGATGAGGTCGAGCGAGAGCGCGAACAGGGCGAGGATGGCGATCTCGTTCCACAGCGGGGAATAGCGCGGAAAGAACACCGCGGCGCCGACCGCCACCGCCCAGATCGCGATCTCGTACGGTAGGACGCGCGTCGCGCGCCGCAGCGTTTCGGTCGCCGGCTGCGCCGCGTCGCTCATCGTGCGCCGGCGCGCGCGAACAGGCCTTGCGGACGCCACAGGAGCACGCCGATCATCACGCAGTAGATGATGAACGCGCCGAGCTTCGGGACGTAATACTTGCCCGCCACGTCGGCTACGCCGAGGAGCAGCGATGCCAGCAGCGGCCCGGTGATGGTCGTGGTCCCGCCCACCGCGACCACGACCAGGAAGTAAATCATGTACTTCAGCGGAAACGTCGGGTCGAGCCCGAGGAGCTCGGCGCCCAGCGCCCCGCCGAGGCCGGCCAGGCCGGAGCCGAATGCGAACGTGCCGAGAAACACCGCGTTGATGTTGATGCCCATGCCGGCGGCCACCCGTGGATCGTCCACCGCGGCACGCAACTGGCTGCCGAAGCGCGTGCGGGCCATGAACAGCTCGATGAACAGCGCCAACAGGCCGCACACACCGATGATGAACAGCCGGTAGTTGCCGATCCCGACGCCGCCGATCTCGAAGCGGCCGCGCAGGAATGCCGGCAACCGCACGAACTGCTGGGTCGCGCCGAACATATAGTCCACCGCGGCAACCGCCATGAACACCAGGCCAATCGAGAACAGCACCTGGTCGAGGTGCGGGCGCTGGTAGAGCCGGCGATAGAGCGTCGGCTCAAGGAGCGCCCCGAGCGCCGCGGCGAACAGGAAGGCGAGCGGAAGCGTCAGCAGGAACGGCACGCCGAGCCGGCTCGACAGCTGCGCCGCCAGGTAGCCCCCGGCCATCGCGAAGGCGCCGTGCGCGAGGTTGATGAAGTTCATCAGACCCAGCGTGACCGCCAGGCCACTGGCGATCAGGAACAGCAGCATCCCGTACGCGACGCCGTCGAACAGGATCGTTAGCATGACGGGAGCCGGACGCTACTTGTGCAACGGATCCTTGACCGCGGGCACGGTCGCGAACTCGACGTTGTAGAGCTCGCCGCCCACGCGCTCCACCTTGCGCAGGTAGACGTTCTGGATCGGGTCGCGCGAGCCGGCATCGATTGTCACCGGACCGCGCGGGCTCTCGAACTGCAGCCCCTTCATGGCGTTGACGAGCGCTTCACCGGTCGCGCCCTTCGATGCCTCGAGGCCGCGGTAGATGATGCGCATGCCGTCGTAGCCGCCGACCGAGTGGAAGTTCGGGCGGATGCCGTTCAGCTTTCTGAAGCCATCGACGTACGCCTTGTTCGCCGGCGACGGGTGCGCCGCCGAGTAGTGCCCCGACGTGATCACGCCGATCGCGACGTCGCCCATGTCGTTGAGGATGTCGTCGTCGGTGATATCCCCGGTGCCGATCAGGCGGATGCCGCTCTTGTCGAAGCCCCGCTCGACGAACTGCTTCATGAAGATCGCGCCCACGCCCGACGGCACGAACACGAACACGGCGTCGGGCGAGTTGTCCTTGACCTTCTGAAGGAACGGCGCGAAGTCGGGATTGCGCAGCGGCACGCGCAAGGACTCGACCACCTGCCCGCCACCGGCGGTGAAGCGGGTCTTGAACGCCGTCTCGGCGTCGATGCCCGGGCCGTAGTCGGTCACCATCGTCACGATGGTTTTGATGTTGTTTTTGCCCGCCCAGTCGGCGAGCGGCGTGGTGATCTGCGGCAGGGTAAAGCCGGAGCGCACGATCATGGGCGACTGGTCGACGATCGAGGAGGTCGCAGCAGCCATCACGATCATCGGCACTTTGGCCTGGGTCGCGACCGGCGCGGTCGCGAGTGCGAGGGGCGTGAGGCCGAAGCCCGCCAGCACGTCGACCTTGTCGTTGATCACCAGCTCCTGCGCGATACGGCGACTCGTATCCGGCGTGCCGGCGTCGTCCTTGACGATCACCTCGACCTTGCGACCCGCGACCATCGTGCCGTTCTGCTGCATCCACAGCTTGACCGCGCCCTCGATCTGGCGCCCCGTGGACGCGAACGGACCGGTCATGGGCAGGATCAGTCCCACCTTGAGCGTGTCCTGGGCGGCGGCCGTGCCCGCCACGAGCGCGAGCGCAAGTGCGCCGCGAACCATCCATTGCCTGTACATCGCTTCCTCCCGGACCTTCGTCTCGACGTGCAAATGCGAGCGCGGATGATGCGCGCCGCCCAGAAGTTGCGCTAGGCGCCGCCCCAGAGGTCGCGGGCCGTCTCCACGACCAGCCGCAGCTTGGCCGACTGCGATTCGACGGCGATGTCGTTGCCGTGCACCGTGCTCGAGAAGCCGCATTGCGGCGACAGGCACAGCTGTGCAAGGGGTGCCTGCTGCGCGGCAGCGTCGATGCGTCGCTTGAGGTCGTCCTGTGTCTCGAGCTGGCCCACCTTGGTGCTGACCAGCCCAAGGACGACGATCTTGCCTTGTGGAACGTGCCGCAGCGGCGCGAAATCGCCGGAGCGCGCATCGTCGTATTCCAGGAAGTAGCCGTCCACGTCCAGCTCGTTGAACAGGACTTCGGCCACCGGCTCGTACCCGCCTTCCGCCGCCCAGGCGCTCTTGAAGTTGCCGCGGCACAGGTGCACGCAGACCGTCATGGCTGCGGGGCGGTCGGCGATCGCGGCGTTGATGAGGCTCGCGTAGCGGCGCGGCAGCTCGTCGGGATCGTCGCCTCGCTGGCGGGCGCCTTCGCGCATCTTGTTATCGCACAGGTAGGCGAGATTGGTGTCGTCGAGTTGCAGATAGGTGCAGCCGGCTTCGGCGAGATCGCGCAGCTCCGCGCGATAGGCGGCCGCCACGTCCGCATAGAACGCGTCCAGGTCGGGGTAAACCTCCTTGCTGATCGCGCCGCGTCCACCGCGAAAATGCAGCATCGTCGGCGACGGTATCGTCACCTTGGGCGTGCGCGACGTGACGGATTTCAGGAACTCGAAGTCGGCGCGCTGGATCGGCTTGCCATGGCGCACGCGGCCGGTCACCTGCATCACCGGCGGCGCGAAGTCCACGTTGCCCTCCGCGCTGTGAAAGCTGACGTTGATGCCGCCCCTGGTTTCCACGCCGTCGAGCTGCGTCAGGAAGTCGGTGTGGAAATACGTGCGCCGGAACTCGCCGTCGGTCACCCCTTGCAGGCCGAGATCCTCCTGCATCCTGACCACGTTGCGGATGGCATCGTCCTCGACCTGTCGCAACCCGGCGGCCGGCAGCGTACCCGCCTTGAACTGGGCACGTGCATCGAGCAGTGCCTTGGGCCGCAGGAAACTGCCGACGTGATCGGCGCGAAACGGCGGCACGTTGCGCCGGCCGAGGCCGGCCGCCGGCGCGGTCGTGGTCTCAATCATGGCATGTCCCCTGGCCGCAGCAGACGCGCGGCCCCGTGCGGCGTTGCAATGGCGTAGGTTGCGCGAGCGCAACCGCTGCGCGGCGACGTCCACGACGCGCCGCGCGATTCAGCGCAGGATTATGCCACCCGGCCGCGGCACCGCGGCGCAGGCCGGTTCAGGCAGCGAGCCCGAGCGGCGCAGGACGTGCCGGAAGCCCGAGGCATTCGTCGACCACCGTGCCGGCCACCGTCTCCTGGTCGAGCAGCGCCTCGACGAGCGCCTCGAGTCCGCGGCGATGCACGGCCAGATGCCCCTCGCAGCGCGACGCCGCGGCGTCGAGCAGGTCGCGCGCTTCCGTGAGGAGCTGGTCGTGCAGACCCGTCGGGATGGTCGACGCGGACAGCGCCGCGTAGCTGAACGCGCCGAGCGTCGTGCCGAGGCCGAGCTCGCTGACCATCTTGTAGGCGAGCTCGGAGGCGCGCTTGAGATCGTCGGATGCGCCGCTCGATGCCTCGCCCAGGACGAGCAGCTCCGCGGCGCGGCCGCCGAGCAGCATCTCGATGCGGGCGATCATCTCCGAGCGCGTATGCAGGAACTGCTCCTCGTCCTGCGTGACCAGCGTGACCCCAAGCGCTTTGCCGCGCGGCATGATGGTCACCTTCTCGACCACGCCGCAATCGGCGAGCTTCGCGACAATGGCGTGCCCGGCTTCGTGCACTGCGATGCGCCTCCGCTCCTCGGCGCGCATCGACTTGCTCATGGCTTCGACGGGTGCGCCCATGCGCTTTTGCTCGAGCGCCGTCTGGAAGTGATGCAGCGTGACCGCCGTGGCGCCGTCCTGCACCGCCAGCACGGCCGCCGCATTCACCACGCCGGCGATCGTCGCAGGCGACAGGCCCACCGACATCCGCGCCAACGCCCGGAACAGGTGATTGCGCGACACGGGCTCGGGAGCATCGAGCGCCACGCCCTCGGCGTACAGGCGGAACAGCTGCTCGCGCTCCTCGATGCTCGGGAGGCTGAGGTAAACGCATCGGTCGAAGCGGCCGTCGCGCGTGAGCGCGGGGTCGACGTTGTCGGCATGGTTGGTGGCGCCCACGACGATGACGCCGTCGTTGGCCTTGAAACCGTCGAGCTCGACCAGCAGTGCGTCGATGATGCGGTTGTTCTCCGTGTCCGCGGCGCTCGAGGCGTTGGCCGCGCGCTGGCCGATGCCGTCGATCTCGTCGATGAACACGACGCACGGCGCAAGCTCGCGTGCCTTGCGGAACAGGCGCCGCACACGCGCCACGCCCACGCCCAAAAACTTGTCGGAGAAATCGCTTCCCGACAACGCGATGAAATTCGCACCGCATTCGCCGGCCAGGGCGCGCGCGAGCAGCGTCTTGCCGGTGCCCGGAGGACCTTCGAGCAGCACGCCGCGGGGGGGCTTGGCGCCGAGCGCCGCAAACGACTTCGGCGACTTGAGATAGGCGCAGATGTCCGCCAGCGCGGCCTTGGCCTCCGCCACGCCGAGCACGCCGTCGAAGCGGGTCCTGGGCGCACGCTGCACGCGGAAGCTGTTGTTGCGGTCCATGAACGGCGTGAGCGTCATCGCCGCCGCTCCGCACAGCAGCAGCAGGACGAGCACCTGATACGCGGCCTGGCCCGGCACCTTCGCGAACATTGCGGCGACGGGATTGCGCGGCGGCTGCACGCCCTCGATGGCGAATACCTTGAGACCGTCGCGACCCAGATGCTGCGCGAGCAGCGAGGCGAGCGTCTCGTGCCCGGTCGGGACGTTCACGTAATAGCGGGTGGCGTCGATGCGCGACACCAGCGCGAAGCGCTCGGTCACCCCGATCGCCTCGACTCGGCCGGCGCGCAGGTCGGCGCCGAGCGTGGACAGGTCCTGCTCCTGCTCGAACCACGCCGCGGAATCCTCGCTCATGCGCTTCGCGAGCGGCGAGCGGTCCTGGTTGCCGGGCGCCACGGCGAGCAACAGGACGGCCGCAATGGCGAAGGCGGCGAGCAACAGGAGCAACTTCTTGCGCAGTGACACGACCGTTCTCCGCGAAGGTACTTGATTAGCGTATCGGCAGCTTCCATCCGCCGAGCAGGGCAACAGGCACGATTTACCCGCGCTATTCCGGGATCGGGAGGAGGCGGCGCGACGGGCGTGTCAGCCGTCAACGCGTCGGGCTGGTGAGGGATGACCCGCAACTCGTTGTTATCTCGGGCGGGGGCGCACCAATCGGTACGAAACGGCAGGATCGAAGGTCCGTGACGTCGAGCCCACTCGCGCGAAGGCTGCTCGGCCGGGATGCTCCGAAAGATTAGCTTGGGGCGCGGTGACACGTAAGACAAACCCCTACAAAGATTTGTCTAACCCACTGACGCCAAACGGCGACAGTCGGGGCCGTCATGACGGCGGGAGCACATGACAGGTTGCGCCGACTCGCGCGGGGCAGGCGGGTCGGCGGGCTGTAGAATGCGGCCTTCCCGGAGACGTGGCCGAGTGGTCGAAGGCACTCCCCTGCTAAGGGAGCATACGGGCCAAAACCTGTATCCAGGGTTCGAATCCCTGCGTCTCCGCCAGATCAGATACATGCGCCGTGCAGCGCCGCTGCCAGCGCCTTCGAGTCGATCTTGCCGATCCGGTCGGTGATGGTTTCACGATGTAGACGGACGTTTAGCCCTTGATCCCGTTGTGATCGCTGCGCTGCTTGTATTCCTTCCGGTAAGCCGCGTCGAACGTCTTCATCGTGGCCTGCGGCGCATCGGCGGTCACTCCGACCTGCCCGAGCACACCTTCCGCGGCGGCCCGCGAGCTCGATCACCTTCTGTCCGATGATGGTCGTCTCGCCGACGATCGGCTTGTTCAGTCCCTGTTTCTTGAACTCCCGCAGCGCGCGCGCCCTCCTGTCGCGCCCGCCCTTACCGAAGTCGTTGTTGGTGTAGACGATCGCCACCGACTTCGCGTTGAGCGGCTCCTTGATGTAGCGCGCGACCTTCGGCATCGACGTCGACGGCGTGAACGACGTTCGAAACACGTAGGGATTGCCCTGCTGGGTGATCGCGGCCGCCTCGCCACCGGTGAAGTTGGGGATCTCCGCGCGACGCGTTTCACCCATGCTGACGATCATGGAGCCCGAATGCACCGGGCCGAGGGGGGACGTAGGCGCCCTAGTCGATCGCACGCTGCGCGACCGCCTTCGCCGTCCCGGGATTGGTCTGCGTACCCTGCGCGACATACTCGATCCGGCGTCCCAGCAAGCCGCCCGCGGCGTTGATTTCCTTGACCGCCAGCTTTACGCCGCTGTCGAAATTCGTGCCCGGGGTCGCGCCCGTCCCCGATAGCTCCATGATGCCGAAGATGACGACCGTGGCCGGCTGGGACAGCACCTGCGTCGCGCACAAGGCGCCCGCACAGGCGATCACTCGAAGATGGTTGCGCATCGAGTAGCGCGACCGAGGTGAACGAGTACTCGGCGGGATTGATCACGATGCCGGAGGCGTGCTGTCCGGCCTCGTGCACCCAGTCGATGAGCTCGCCTTCGTGGTTCGACTGGCGGAAGACGCATTCCAGTTGCAAAACGCTCGCCCGGCGCAAGCAGCGCTGCTGTATTTCGCCGAGAGTGGCCCGGCCGTAGATCTCCGGCTCGCGGGTGCCGAGCAGGTTCAGGTTGGGGCCGTTCGACACGTGTACGACGGAGTGCAAGAGGTGGCCTCACAGCGCAAGCGACGGCCCAGCGTTAGCGCATTGTGGAATCGGATTGCACTCTATACTCGGATTCCAATTCGACGATCAATCGGGCCGGTCGATTCCAATGAGCGGAATCCTAGAGCGCTCGCTTGCCGTGCTGGAATACCTCGCGCGCCATGCGGATGGCGCACCGATGGCCACGATCGCGGACGACCTTGCCGTCCCCCGCAGTGCGATGCACCGCCTGCTCGGCGACTTGTGCGAGGCCAGATACGTCCGCCAGACGCGCCGACACGGCGAATACGCGTTGACGCTCAAGCTGCCGGCGTTGGGGCTGTCGTTCCTCGGTCGCTCAGGCATCGTCGACATCGCGCAACCGACCCCGGGAGGCGCGCGCGTAGTCCCGCGACGTCAGCGTGGGTTGCCGCGCAGCAACGGATAGGGATTCACCGGGGTCCCTTTCCACCACGCCCGCTCGACGCCGAGCTTGAAGATTGCGAAATGCAGGTGCGGGGAATCGGGCGGCGCATTGCCCGTGGTGCCGACGTAGCCGAGCAGGTCGCCCGACTTCACCGCCGCGCCTTCGCGCACCCCTTCGGCGTAGCGGTCGAGATGCGCGTAGTAGTAGGCGTAGTTCGAGCCGGGATCGAATTGATAGATCGTCAGTCCACCCGGCACGCTCGTGAACAGCTTGGCGATGCGCCCGTCGTCCGCCGCCAGCACCGGCGTGCCGCGCGGCGCGGGGATATCGAGCGCCTCGTGCCTGCCGGCGCCGCGCCGTTGGTCGAACATGTCGCGCAGCGCGCCCGGCGCGATGCCTTCCACCGGTATGCGCAACGGACGCACGCTCGCCGAAAGCGATTCGCCGCCCGACGGATCGGCGCCCGCGCCCCGTGCACCGCCCCCGCCCACGGCAAATCCGAACGCACATGCCGCGAACGCGACGACGCTCGCCCCCCGGCGCATGCCCCGGCGACGTCGCAGGCGCGAAGCGCCGTCCGTCATTTCTGCACGTCGACCACGAATCCGGCCGCGACGAGCGTCGACACTTTCTGCGCGTCCCAGTTGGTGAGATGGACGCAGCCGTTGGTTTCCTCGCGGCCGATGCGGGCCGGCTCGGGCGTGCCGTGGATGCCCCAGTGCGGCTTGCTGAGGCCGAGCCACATGTCGCCGACCGGATTGTTGGGCCCGGGCGCGATCTCCGTCTTCACGTAGTGCGGCTTCGCGTCGCGCAGGAGCAGCGGGTCATAGGTGAACGAGGGGTCCTTCACCTCGGAGACGATCTTCATCTTGCCGATCGGAAGCGGATCCCGGGGGCCGCCGATGCTGATGGGGAACACGGCGAGCGTGCGACCGCCGGAGTCGAGCACGTGCAGCACGCGCGACGCTTTGTCGATGACGATCGAAGCCGCCTTGCCAGGGGGCTTCTCGTCCGCCACATCGGGCACGACGATGGACTCGCCGGCCGCGTAGGTCGCGCGTGGATTGAGCGCGCGCAGCAGGGCCGGGCTCGCGTGGAACTTCTCGGCCACGGCCTCGAGCGCCGATTCGTAGCCAAGGAACTTCATCTTCGCGCGCTCCATCATGTCCGGCGGGATTCGCTCGTAAGGCCCTGCGACGTCTTTGTCGGTCAGGGTGTACGTCGCGAGCACGCCCGCCCCATTGCCGTCGCCGCGCAGCATCGACCACGTCGGGCCGTCGATGCGCCCGGACGGTCTCAGGCCCTTCGCGGACTGGAACGCCATGACGGTGCGCCGCATGTTAGCGCCGAAGCCGCCGTCGATCTCGCCCGGTGAGTACCAGGCGCGGTCGAGCAGGATCTGCGCCCGTACCACGGCGTCGCTGCGCGCGCCCTGCGCGAGCACGGGGGTCGCGGCGAGGTTGTCGATCGCCACGGCCCGCGTGCTGCGCAATCCGTCGGGCGCGGCACGCGGGCTCGCGGCGTGCAGCG
>JBBSEG010000058.1:0-21375 GCA_038239945.1 Burkholderiales bacterium | reverse complement strand
TGCGCACCGACGCGTCGACGGAGAACCCGCCGCCGTGTTGCCACGCTTGCATCGCGTGCGCGGCATCGCCATCGAGCAGACCACGGCGCACGAAGCTCCCCAGGAGTTGGCGACGCACCTTCGCTTGCACCGCGGCGATGGCCTGCTCATCAGGCCGGTGGCCTCGTGGAAGACGACGCCCCCGGCGGGCGCGGGTGCGAACACCCCATCGAGCACCACGCAATGAAAATGCAGATGGGGATTGAGTGCTGCGCCGAAGCGGTGGATGAAGGCCACCGCCCCGATCCGCGCCGCAGGACCGGCATCCTCACTGCGCGCGCGCAGGCACTGCTCTACCGCGCGCAGGAACAGGCGCAGCGCCGCACCCTGCAGGTCGGGGTCGCGCTGCAGGAAGTAACGCAGTCGCTTCGGCACCGCGAGCACCCACTGGCGCACCGGCAGGCGCGGAATGACGTGATCGGCGAGATGCGCCGCCGTCGCGACCATGCGCCGGGTGTTACACGACGGACATACGCCGCGCCCCTTGCAGGAGAAGGCGATGAGGAAGTGGTGCCCACAGTCGCCGCACCGTGCCCGCGCGAAGCCGTGGGCGAGGATGCCGCACGTGAGGTAGCGGCGGAACTCGCGCTCGACGTGGGCCGGCACTGGATCGCCGTCAACGGCCCCCTCGCGGGTGAGCGCGAGCCAGGTCGCGAAGTGGGTCTGCACGGTGCGATAGAGGAGCGTGCGCTCGGGCCGCCGCCGACGGTACGGCGTCGGGCAGCTCGCCGTGACCGCCACCTCCGTCATGCCTCGCCCCTGCGCCCGGTGCACCGGGATGGGCGGTCATGGTGGCGCGCGGGGTGGGTACCCCGCGATCAGCCGGAAGGATTAGCAGTTTGTTGAAAAGCGAAGTGCGCAAATACGCTCGGATTTCATATGCTCGTCGACGAAAGGTAGGATTTCAAGATCACACGGGACTCGGACGCGGCGCTATGCCCGGTGGCCAGACAACGAGTACGGAGGTGATGCCGACCATGTAAGCCAGACCCAGATAGCTCAAGCCCTGACGAAACCCATAACGCACGCGCCCTCGCTCCATTCCTTACTCGCCGGCCAGCACCGCTGCACTTCTCGCGCGCAACGTTCTCCATTACGCTGCAAAGCATGAGCACTCCACCGGCCGCGGCTCCGCGGCCTAACCGCTCCATCGAGCGGACGTTCCACTGGCTGCTTCGCAGCCTTTGCCCCGCCGCTCATGTCAAACGTTAGGCCTCACTGACAGCAATGAGGCGCTTTGCCGCGTTTGGGCTCGCATTCGCCGCCGGCCTTCTCCTAGGCGGCTGGCTCTTCGCACGCTCCATTCCACGGTCGTTTCTGGCGTTGTCGGAGTGCGGGCAATCCTGCTACCGCCCGAGCGATCTCGCCGGTCTGC
Organism: Burkholderiales bacterium; assembly: GCA_038239945.1. Lineage (GTDB taxonomy): Bacteria > Pseudomonadota > Gammaproteobacteria > Burkholderiales > Casimicrobiaceae > VBCG01. Next base: position 19,961 of record JBBSEG010000058.1, on the reverse strand, counting down.
GATTCCAGCCGCGGCCGAGTCGAAGGAGTGCGTAGCCATCAAGCACCCTTCGCCGGAGGGTCGAGCAGACCATCCAGATGGATTGCCGGGACGCTTACCGTTGAGTCAAAAGGAGCATTCTCGAAACGTTGGTCAGCCATGAGTGTCCTAGAGAGTCGCAGCGTGCGCTGAATCGCGGCAGCGTTACTTGCCTGAAGTGGCAAGAGTTATCCATGGCAAATGCACGTCGACTCCTGACGCGCTGCCCAGTGCCGCGTCCGAGGCATCTGCCGCGTGATGCATCACATCGGCGTGGGATAAACTTTGATCGACGATCAGTAGTGTCCCAACGTTATTCGAAGAGGAACAACTGCTTACTGGAGGAGTGGTCGATGTGGTCGGTCACAGCTTGCGCAAGTAGTTGATCCAGCGGCATTCGTTCAAACATGGTCAGACTCAAGATCTGTAGGATTTCGTAGAGGCTGGCGGAGAGGTGCAGGCGCTTCTTGACGATGGCCACCAGAACATAAACCGGTCCTCGTTCTGCCATGACACGCGCGCGGGCTTGAGCTTCACGCCGTCGAGCTCCAGTCCATGCTGGAGCAGCTTCATGCCGGACGGCGCGAGCGTGCCCTCCACGCGCACCAGATATTCCTTCTCGACCGAAGAGTTGCTCCCCACGAGCTGCTTGGCGATGCGGCCATCCTGCGTGAAGACGATGAGCCCCGTCGAGTCGATGTCGAGCCGTCCCGCAGGCGCGAGGCCGCGCAGGTGACTCGGCTTGAACTTCGTGGGCGACGGGTCGCCGGACCAGCGGTTCTCCGGCGTAATCAGCACCATCGCCGGCTGGTGACCGTCTTCGGCCTGGCCCGACACGTAGCCGATCGGCTTGTTGAGGAGGATCGTCGCGAGCTCGCTCTGGTGCTTCTCGGCGGCCCGGTCGACCTCGATGCGCGCGTGCGGCGACACGCGCACGCCAAGCGTGGTGACGACGCTGCCGTCCACCTTGACCCAGCCGTTCTCGATCCAGTCGTCGGCTTCGCGCCGGGAGCACAGGCCGAGCTCGCTCATGCGTTTGGACAGGCGCGGGTCGTCGGGATTCTCATGGCGCGGCACCTTCAGCGGCAGGGCGGGCGGCGCGGGCCGTTGCGACGTCGCCGGAACGGACGACGCGCGACGATGCTTGTGGCCCGGCGGCCGCGGCTCGCCGCTGGGAGAACGCGATGCACCGTCGCGGGGACGTGGCGCACCGTCACGCGGACGTGGCGCACCGTCACGCGGACGCGGGGCGCCGTCACGCGGACGTGGCGCACCGTCGCGAGGACGGGGCGCACCGTCGCGCGGACGTGGCGCGCCGTCACGCGGCGCCTTGGCGGTGCCACGACGCTCGCGATCCGCGCCCGGCGCGTCCGGCGAACCGGACGACGCGCCGCGGGGCTGTCTGCGCCGCCGCGACGACACCTCGCCACCGGCTGCACGCGTATCCGTCGACGTCGCCGCGACCGCGGGTCGAAGCGTTGCCGATGCCGCCGGCGGGTCGCCCGCAGCGCCGCCCGGCACCGCCGGCTTCGGCGGCGCATGCCGCGGCTGCGCACGCCGCGCGCGCGACGACGGCGGCTTGGTCGGCGCGTCGGGATCGACGATCTTCGGCACCTTCAGGACGATTCTTGCCATGACGTTCAGTCGAACCCCATCTTCTTCATGAACACGGCCCAGCGGGGGTCGCCGTGCAGCGCCGCGAGGAGCGGATCCGTGCCGGTGTTGGTCAGGCCGGGATCCCGCTGGGTATAGGCAGTTTCCAGCCACTCGAACGCGCGGTCGACCTCGCCGCGCCACGCGACGACTTCGGCGATCTGGTAGGCGGCAGTATCCCCGCACTCGCGGATCAGCTCGGCAAGGGCCGCATCCGACGCGCCCGCATTGCCCAGCGTGTGCTGCGCCATGACCACGCCCACCAGCCGGAAATCGGGCAGGACCTCGCGCTCCGCCCATTCCAGCGCTTCACTGGCGTCGCCTTGCGCAAGGCGGGTCGCGGCCAGGAAACAATGGACGAGGCCTGCCCTTGGGTTGAGGTCCAGCGCCTTCATCAGCGCGGTGATCGCCTCGTCGTAGTGACCGGCAAGGAAGCAGCGCAGACCCAGGCCACGATGCCCGGAGGAGCTCAGCGGGTCGAGCGCGGCAGCCTTGTGCAGCAGCGCGAGGCCCGCTTCGGCCCCCTCGAAAATCCGCGTGGTTTCGGCCATCGCGCGCAGCACGTCGGCGTTGCCAGGTGCGATGGCATAGGCCTTCTCGTATTCGGCCTTCGCGCCGGCCCAGTCCCAGTCATGACTCTGCAGGATATGCCCCAGGCACACGTGGCCCTCGGCGAGGCTGGGCGCGATCTCGAGCGCGCGGTGCGCGGCCGCACGCGCCCGCTCGAACCCCTCCGCGACGCTCGCCCACCCGTATCCCGCCTGGATGTTGTAGGCACGCGACAGACCCGTCCATGCCAGCGCGAACTCCGGATCCAGCGCGATCGCCTGCCGGAAATAGTCGATGCTGCGCGCGAGGTCGGCTTCCGTCATGCGGTCGATGTAGAAGCGACCCTGGAGGTAGTGGCCATACGCCTCGGCGTTGTCGGCGCGCCCTTCCGCCGCCGCCTTCACCTCGGCCTTCGCGCGTGCCTCCGCGACGGTCCCCGTGCCCTCGCCGAGCAGCGCGGCGCGGAGCTCCGTCACCACCGATTGCGCGATGTCGTCCTGCACCGCGAAGATGTCGTCGAGCTCGCGGTCGTACGTCTCGGACCACAGGTGGGAATCGTTCGACACCTGGATCAGCTGCGCGGTGATGCGCACCCGCTTGCCCGACTTGCGCACGCTGCCCTCGAGCACGGTGGCGACGTTGAGCTTCTGCGCCACCGTCGGGATGTCGACGTCCTTGCCCTTGAAGAAGAACGCCGACGTTCGCGATGCCACGCGCAGCCCGCGGATCTTCGCGAGCACGTTGAGCAGTTCCTCCGAGAGGCCATCGGCGAAGTACTCGTTCTCCTCGTCGCGCGACATGTTGACGAACGGCAGCACGGCGATCGACGGCATCTCGCGATCGAGCGGCGCGACCATGGCTTTCAGCGGGGGGAACGCGCGCGGAAGATCGGGGTGGCAGAGCTGGAAGACGGCCTCGCGCCGCGCGAGGTCCTTGAGGCCATGCTCCCCGAGCGCCTTGGCGGTGACGAGCGGTGGAAGATGGTCGCGGCAGAGGTCGTGCGTCGACTCCGACAGCAGCGTCTGCCCGCCATGTCCGGCCGCGAGCAGCCGTGCGACGCGGTTGAGCGGGCTGCCGAAGTAGTCGCCGTCGCGGCACTCCACCGCACCGGTGTGCAGCGCCATGCGCACCCGCAGCCGGGCCGGGTCCGGCCATCGCTCCACGTGCAGGGCGCGCTGCGCATCGAGCGCGGCTGCGAGCGCATCGGGCGCCGTGGGAAAGGCGGCGCAGAAGGCGTCACCGCCGGTCTTGAATACATGCCCTCCGTGCTCCTCGATGCAGCTTCGCACCAATGCGTCGTGGCGCGGGAGCGCGGCCCGCATCGCCGCCTGGCTCGCCTCCCACAGGTGCGTGCTGCCTTCGATGTCGGTGAACAGGAACGTGACCGTCCCGGTCGGCAAGGGCGATGTGGGCACGGCGGCGCGCGGGATCGAAAGGTCGGCGGTTGCGCAGGAGCGAAACGCGGATTCCGGATATACCACAAACCGTCGCCGAGCCCGGATACCGGCGACCGCGGAAACGGTACCCGGCGACCTCCTTGCGTCAGGAAGCGTGCACGCTTTTCGCAAGCAGGTCGAAGAAAACGCAGTACAAGGCGATCGGAATCGGCAGCCCCGCTACCGTTCCGACGACGTAGCTGCGGAAGGTGACGCCGGACATCGCAAGCGCATAGTTGAGCGCGGGCAGTGTCTGAAACAGGATGCGGAGCAGGGCCACGCCGGCGACCGGGTGCGCGTCGAGCTGGCGGAGTATCCGGACTGCGACGCCGTTCTTGAGCAAGCGCAGGGCGTTCCCGCCGAGAGCGCGGATCACGATGAAGCTGAACGTGCAGGAAAGCACGGCAGCGACGTAGGTCACCGCACCACCCCACATCCGGCCCAACGTGAGCACCGCGGCCGCCAGGAACACCCACCCGGGAATCTGGATCAGACTGCCGAGGCAGAACAGCAGCACGAACAGGATGAGTCCGCCGACCTGGTGCTCGTGGATGAGACGGCGCAGGAAAACCTGGTCGAGGTGATCGCGCAGCCCCGACATCTCGAATACCGCCAGCAGGACACCGAGAAAAGCCACGACACCCAGTAGCCTTCCATGGCGCCGTACGAGCTCGAAATCCATTGCGGGCGCTCGCTTCAGGTGCTCTTTGCAGCAGCAGGCCGCAGCGCTTTGCGGATCGCAGGCCCGATGGTCAAGCCCTGCACGAGCACGGAAAACACCACGACGCAGTAGGTGAACGCGACCACGCTTCCCCGCTCCGGTCCGGGTGGAAGTGACAGGGCCAGCGCGACCGAGATGCCGCCGCGCAGCCCACCCCATGTCAACACCTTCCAGGATCCGGCCGGAAGCTTGGCGACGCCCTCCAGCAATCGCGTAGGCAGCCCCACGCTCACCACGCGGGCCAGGAGCGTTACCAGGATGGCCACGCCCGCGGCCAGGAGCTCGTTCGCGGTGAACGCGACGACGAGGATCTCCATCCCCAGCAGGACGAACAGGACGGCGTTCAGGATCTCGTCGATCAGCTCCCAGAACATGTCGACATACCGTCGGGTCGTGTCCGACATCGCCAACGCACGGCCGTCGTTGCCCACGATCAAGCCGGCGACCACCATCGCCAACGGGCCCGAGATGTGCAGCAGGTTGGACAGCGCATATCCGCCCGTCACGGCGGCGAGCGTCAGCAACACCTCGACCTGGTAGTTGTCGATGCTCCGCATGAGCAGGAAGGTCGCGTACCCGAGCACGACGCCGAAAGCCAGGCCGCCGCCGGCTTCACGCAGCAGCAGGAGCAGCGCCGGTCCCGGCGCCGGGACGGCGCCGCTCGCCTGCACGCCGATCAGCAGGGCGAAGATCACGACCGCCACGCCATCGTTGAAGAGGGATTCGCCCGCAATCACGATCTCGAGCGACTTCGGTGCGCCGGCGGTCTTCAGGATCCCCATCACCGCGATGGGATCCGTGGGAGAGATCAAGGCGCCGAAGAGCAGGCACGGCACGAGCGACAGCTGGAAACCCATCAGCGGAAGCGCCAGCCACAGCCCGAACCCCACCAGCAGCGTCGACAGCAGCGTTCCCGCCACGGCGAGGCCGCCCACCAGCCACCGGTACGACCTCAGCGCCCGCATATCGACGTGGAGCGCCCCGGCAAACAGCAGCAGCGACAACATGCCTTGCATGAGGACATCGGAGAAATCGATCGAGCGCAGGAACGATTCCTCGCGATGCCGGAGTCCCGGAGCGACGCCGGCAACGTCCAGCCCGATCAGCAGGAAGGACAGCAACATCGCCGCCGTCATGACCCCTATCGTCGTGGGCAGGCCCACGAACCGATGGTTGAGATAGGCGAGGAGCGCGGTGATGACCAGACAGATCGCGGCAATGTCGAGCATCTTGGTGAGAGAATGTGTATCGAACGGGTTGGGGAGCGGGAGGCGGTCGTAGTGTATCGGTGTTGCGGCCGGTTCCGGTACGCGTCGCCCGACCGACCTGCACTGTCCCGACGTCATGCGCGTACGCACCACGAGCCGACATCCGCCCCGAGCCCATGAAGACCTTCCTCCTCAAGCACTGGGACCGGCTGCGCTCGAGCTTCTGGTTCATCCCGTCGCTGATGGCCGGCGCCGCCATCGCCCTTTCCTTCATCACCGTAGCGCTCGACGAAGAGGTCACGGACCGCTGGCTGCAATCGCACGGCTGGGCCTACACCGGCGGCGCGGAGGGGGCGAGCTCCCTGCTGAGCACGGTCGCAGCGTCGATGATCGGCATCGCGGGCGTCGTGTTCTCGATGACCCTGGTCGTGCTGTCGCTCGCTTCGTCCCAGCTCGGGCCCCGATTGCTGCGCAGCTTCATGCGCGACACCGCAAATCAGATCGTTCTGGGCACCTTCGTCGCGACGTTCGTCTACTGCCTGCTCGTGCTGCGCACCATCCGGCGCGTCGACGAGGTCGCGTTCGTGCCGCATCTGTCGGTGACCGTCGGCGTGCTTCTGGCCCTCGCCAGCCTGGGCGTCCTGATCTACTTCATCCATCACGTTTCCGTGTCCATCCAGGCGGACGAGGTCGTGGCACGGGTCGGGACCGAGCTGAACCAGGGGATCGAGCGACTGTTTCCCGAGCGCAACGCCAGCGGTGCCCTGCCGACGGACAGGACGACCCGCGCAGAGACGCCCCCGCACTTCGACCGGGAGTCCCTTGCGATCGCGTCGAGGACCGATGGCTATTTCCAGATCGTCGATCTGGATGCGCTGACGCGGATTGCGGCCGATAGCGACCTGTTCTTCCGGCTCGATCATCGGCCCGGCGCCTACGTGGTGAAAGGTCGTCCGCTGTTGAAGGCATCACCGGCCGACCGCGTCACGGACGACCTCGCATCACGCGCGAACGCGGCGTTCGTGATGGGCAACCAGCGGACGTCGTCACAGGACGTCGAGTTCGCCGTCCACCAGCTGGTCGAGATCGCGGTTCGTGCGCTCTCCCCCGGGATCAATGACCCGTTCACGGCAATCACCTGCGTCGACCGCCTGGGATCCGCGCTCTGTCGCCTCGCGACGCGACGGATGGACGCACCGCAGGGCATCGACGACAGCGGCACCCTGCGGGTCGTCGTGAGCGCGCCCACGTTCCGACATCTCGTCGACGCGGCGTTCGACCCGATCCGCCAATACGCGCGATCGAGCGTCGGCGTCACGATCCGCCTCCTCGACACCATCGCCGTGATTGCGGGCCTGGCAGTCCGCAACGAGGACCGGGACGCGCTGAAGCGCCAGGCGGAGCTGATCGTCGACTCGGCGCGTGTCGAGCTGCGGGAGAGCGGGGACCTGCGCGAGGTCGAGGAGCATTACCGTGCAGCGTGCGACAGCCTCGCCGCCGCCTTGCCATAGCGAAGCCACCGCGACACCTGCGCTACTTCCCCTCCACCTCACCAATCAGCGCCTTCATCTCGCCCATCCCGCGACGCCAGGTATCGACGATGCCGTCGGCGAGCTCATCCGTTGCATCCCGCCACCATATGCAGCGCGCCCATGGCAGAGGCGACGGCGAGCAGGAACAGGGCGCTGCAGAGCATGCCGACCATCGACATGAATCGCGAGCGGCCATCGCCGCCTTCCAGCAAGTGGTGGGCGGAACCGGCCTTCTCGTCGCGCGTGCGTCGCCAGTTGCGCCAGGAAACGAACCCCGCGGCGATGCACGCGAGGAGCGCCAGCACCTCGATCGCCGTCGCGGCAGCTGCGGCGTGGGTCCAGATCGGCTGGGCCAGCGGCACGTCATGCGGAAAGCAGCCGTGGGCGAAGATCGGGGGCGTGACGAGTTGCTGGAGCGCCCACGCCAGCGGCGCGCCGAGGACGCCGAACCACAGCGCCCACCGGCCGACGCGCCCCCGGTGCGGAGACGGATGCGCCGTGGACATGAGCGCCGCCGGTGCGCGCAACGTCATCGCTGAAGGTACGGCGTCACGTAGAACGTCACGAAGACGGCGATCCAGACCACCGTCACGAAGTGCCAATAGAGGACCGCGATGGAAATCGTGGAATGCCGCCGTGCGCCGAAATAGCCGAGCGCGGTCCACACGGCGAGCATCGCCAGCATGAGCGCGCCGACGATGACGTGCAGCATGTGGAATCCCGTCACCGTGTAGTAGAGCGACCCGTAGGCGTCGGACGCCAGGGAGAAATCCTTCCCGCTCCATTCGATAACCTCGAGGACGAGGAACCCGACGGCGAGGACGATCGAGGATACGAGGCCGACCAGCAGCGGTCCACGCCGCCCGGCCCGAATGCCCTTCTCCCCCCACCACATCGTGGCGCTGCCGAGGACCAGCAGGACCGTGCCGGCAGCCGCCAAACCGAGCTTCGGCGGGCCGTGCGGAGGCCAGCGGCCGGTGGCCTGCGCGGCGACATAAAAATAGCTGAACAGGAGATACGCGAACAGCGCGGCCTCCGTCGCGATCACGGTCAGCATGCCCCACCAGCCGGAGGAGAGTCTGCCCTTGCTGCCGACCGGCAGCGCCTCGCCGCGGTAGAGGCGAACGTCGTCAGCCACGAGGCTCATCGACAACGTCCATCGTTTGCCCGAGCGCGGCTTCGGGCCAGAGCCAGACAGTCATGGCCATCACGGCCGCCACGGCCGCGAACCCGGACAGCCACCACGAATGGACGAGCATTCCACCGAACAACGCCGCAAGCGCCATGGCCAGGATCAGCGGCGCCGGCGAATCGCCGGGCATGCGCAGGATCACGTCGGGGATGGCGTCGAGCGCACTCGTGCCCACGGTCTCGCGTCCGTCGTCGAGGAGCATGCCCTCCCCGATCGTGCTGCTGCCTTCGTGCCCCTCCAGGCGGTCCTCCCAGAGCGGGTAACGGCTGGCCACCGAGGGGATGACGGCAAAATTGTAGGGAGGGGGCGGTGAAGGCACGGCCCACTCGAGCGAAGGCGCGTCCCAGGGATTGGGGCCGGCCTTCTCCCCATGCCGCAGGCTGCGCACGATGTTGAACGCGAACAGCAGGACGCCGGCCGCGAACAGGTAGGCGCCCGCCGTGATGACCAGGTTCAACGCGCCCCACCCGAGCCCGTCCGGATAGGTGTAGACGCGTCGAGGCATGCCGAGCAGGCCGACGATGTGCATCGGGAAGAAGCCCACGTTGAAACCGATGAACATGATCCAGAAGCTCCACTTGCCCAGCCGCTCGCTCATCAGGCGGCCGGTCAGCTTCGGGAACCAGTAGTGAATGCCTCCCGCGACCGGCAGCACATTGATGCCGATCAGCACGTAGTGCAGGTGCGCGACGATGAAGTAGGTGTCGGTCAGCTGCGTATCGACCGGCACGGCGGCGGTCATGAAGCCGGACAGGCCCCCGATCACGAACACGACGATGAACCCGGCAAAGAAGAGGAACGGCGTGGTGAACTGCGGACGACCGGTCCAGATGGTGGCGAGCCACGCAAAGACCGCCACCGCGCTGGGGATCACGATGATGAAGCTCGCCGCGCTGAAGAACGACAGCGAGACCGGCGGCAGGCCGGTTGCGAACATGTGGTGCACCCAGACGCCGAACCCCAGCACCATCGTCGTCACCGTGGCCAGCGCCACGGCCGTGTAGCCCACCAGCGGGCGGCGGCAGAAGACCGGCAGGGCGTCCGAGACGATGCCCATGGCCGGCAGCACGATGGCGTACACCCAGGGATGGCCGAACATCCAGAACAGGTGCTGCCAGAGGAGCGGCTGGCCTCCGCCGGCGATGTCGAAGAAATGCGAGCCGAACCGGCGGTCCATCCAGAGCATCAGGAAGGCGAGGCTGACAGCCGGCACCGCAAGGAGGTTGCCGGCCGAAGCGGTCAGCGTGCCCCATACGAGGATGGGGACGCGATTGATGGACATGCCCGGAGCCCGCGTGCGGATCAACGACACCACGAAATTGATCGACCCGACCGTCGTCGAGACCCCGAGCAGGACCATGCCCAACGCGTAGACGTCGATGTTGATGCCCGGATTGAACGGGAGCGACGCGTAGGGTACGTAGTTGAACCATCCCGCGTCGGGCGCCTTGCCCAGCGGGAAGCTCACGTAGAGAAAGAGGCCGGAGAACAGGAATACCCAATAGGAGAACGCGTTGAGCCGCGGAAACGCCATGTCGCGCGATCCCAGCAGCAGCGGCCACAGGAAATTGCTGAAGCCCGACAATATCGGCAGCGCGTACAGGAAGATCATGGTCACGCCATGCATCGTGAACAGCTGGTTGTACTGTTCGGGCGTGAGGAGCGACTGGTCGGGTTGCGCAAGCTGCGCACGCATCACCGCGGCCTCGAGCCCCCCGATGAGCAGGAACAGGAAAGCGGTGACGAGGTACCGCTTGCCGATGGTCTTGTGATCGACCGACGTCAGCACGCCGGCAAGGCCGCGCCGGCTTTCCCAGATTCGTTGCAGTCGTGGCGCAATGCTCGGGTCGTCACCCGGACGGGCGATGACGGGAACACGAAAGGCGTCGTTGGCGGCCAGCTCCGTCTCCCGCTATTGCAAGGTGTCGAGGTAGGCGAGCACGGCGGCGAGATCGGGCACCGAGAGCGCGAGCGTCGGCATTCGCGATCCGGGCTTCGAGGCCTGCGCGTCGGCGATCCACGCGGCCAGGTTGTCGGGCGTGTTGGGCAGAACGCCGGCGGCGATCGTCTTGCGGCTCATCAGGTGGGTCAGGTCCGGACCGAGGATTCCACCCGCTTCCGTCCCGCGCACCCGATGACACGCGCCGCAATGGGCGACGAAGGTCTGCGCGCCGGATCGGACTCGCTCGGTGGTGGGCGGCGCCGCGTCCGCGAGCTGGCGTGCCTCCCAGGCCTGGTACTGCTCCGGCGCGTCGGCGACGACAAAAAGCGCCATATGGGCGTGCTGCGCGCCGCAGTACTCGCCGCATTGCCCGCGATAAGTGCCGGCCTGGTCGGCCTGCAGCCACATGACGTTGGTCTGGCCGGGGATGACGTCGGTCTTGCCGACGAGCTGCGGAACCCAGAAGGAATGGATCACATCGGCGCTGCTGAGCTCGAGGCGCACCGGCTTGCCCACGGGGATATGAATCTCGTTCGCGACCTCGAACACGCGGGCAGCGTCGCGACGGCCGTAGCGCACGTTCCACCACCATTGCGACGCCGTGACCTCGAGCGTCAGGTCGGCGGCCTTCGCAGGCATCGCGACCGCCGCGACGGTGTAGAAGGTCCACACCATGCAGACCACCAACACGACGGTCGAGATCCCGACGCCGATGTAGATCCATGCCACGCCGCCTTCGTCGCGCGACACCGCGAGGTCGCGGGTATTGGCGGGAGGAGCGCGGCGCCGGTAGATCGCCGCGAGCAGCAGCACCGTGATCACCACCATCACCGCAATGGAGACGATCCCCAGGCCGTGTCCCAGCCGGGTGGCCGGGTCGCCGGCCGGACCGAAGGTGCGCAGGTAGGACATCGGCGCAGCGGCGAGGGCGCTCGCAGGAATCGCCAGCACAACCCATCCCCCGCCGAAGGCAAACCTGCGCGTCATGGCTTGTTGCCGGGAGGCGTCCCTCCGGCATCCGGCCGCGCCTGGACGGTGGGTGTCGAATCCGTGCTCGCGGGAGGCTTCGCACCGGCGGCGCCAGCATCCTGTCCGGCCAGGGTCGACCGGACGCCGGGCGCCACGTTATCGCCGACGCGATCACCCTGCACCGACGCCTGGTACTGGGCGGCCGTGAACGTGCCGCCGAGCGATTCGACGTAAGCGACGAGCTTCCAGATCTCTTCGGGCGGAAGTGCCGGATTCCACGCAGGCATGCCCTGGGGCCGGCCTTCGTAGATCGACTTGAAAACGGCGGCCGGCGTGCCGCCGTATCTCCAGTATCTGTCCGTAAGATTCGGGCCCATGCCTCCCGTGGCACCGTAGCCGTGGCAGCCTGCGCAGTTCATGCGGACGAACAGATCGTGCCCCTGTTGCACGGCCTGAGGGTTGCTGCCGAACGGATTCGGGATGGACGTCGCCAGCGTGCTCTCGGCGGCGCCCGCGAGATCGCCCAGGGGTACTGCAGCGATCGCTTCGATGCTCGGCACGGCCGACGCGGGAGGCGCCGCCGTGCTGCCGCCCTGTGATCGCTGGCAACCAGTCAGCGCGAGCGCGGCGAGGGCCAGGACGCGGCATGCGTTGCCTGCTGCGCGGGTTGCGCGGGGGGGGGCGTCGAGGCGCCCTGCCGCGTTCAAGGCTTGCCTCCCATTCCATGGTCCTGGCGCACCGCCGCGGCGCCGCCTTCAGTCTGCATCTGGCCTGCGCCACCGTGGGGAGAGTCGCCGTTGAGCGAGAAGACGTACAGCGTGCCTCCGCGCGGCGGAAAGCCCGGCATGGACGAGCTCACCATCGCGGCGCCGCCCACGCCCGAATAGATCGCGACGTACTGACGCTTGTCGGGGCCGACGTAGGTCATCGGCTGGCCGATGACGCCCGATCCGAGCTTGTGCGACCACAGCACCGCGCCGCTGCGCGCATCCACCGCGCGGAACCATCCGTCGGCCGTGCCGTAGAAGACGATGTCGCCCGCGGTCGCGAGCGCGCCGCTCATGGTCATGAAGTGTTCCTTGATCGCCCACACCTTCTTGCCGGCGACGGGATCCCACGCCATGAACTCGCCCCAGTTGCCGCCGGGCGCTGCATACCGCTTCATCTCCATGCCGTCGTACGGCGTGCCTGGAATGTACGACTGGGGATGATCGGTCAGGTCCATGCAGATATTGAAGATGCCGGCGTAGACGAGGCCCGTGCGTGGCGAGAAGGCCGACGGCTGCCAGTCCTTGCCCCCGATGTCGGGCGGACAAACGTTCGCAAGCTTGACGTTCGGCTTGGGCTGCATTTCCGGCACCACGTTGGGCATGCCGCTCTTGAGGTCGATGCCGGTCGACCAGTTCTGGTAGGCGAACGGCTGTGCAACCAGCACCTCCCCCGTGGTGCGGTCGATCGTGTAGGCGAAGGCGTTGCGGTCGAAGTGGACCAGCACCTTGCGCGGCCGTCCCTCGAACGTGATGTCAAGCAGGACGTTTTCGTTCACGCCGTCGTAGTCCCACTGGTCGTGCGGCGTGAACTGGTAGGCCCATTTCGCCATGCCCGTGGTCGCGTCGCGCGCGAACACCGCGCTGGTCCAGAGGTTGTAGCCTGGGCGCTGCACCGGAACGCGCGGGCCCGGATTGCTCGTGCCGTAGTAGATCAGGTTGGTGTCGGGGTCGTAGGAGATCCAGGCCCACACCGAACCGGCACCCGTTCGGTCCATTCCCGGAGGCCAGCTCGTCTTGCCGAGGTCCTTGCCGATCATCCACGGGTAGAACGGCTTGAAGTCCGCGCCGATCTTCACCTGCTCGTCGGTCCCAGTGCTGTACGCACGCCATACCTCCTTGCCGGTATCGACGTCGAGGGCCGCGATCCAGCCCCATACGCCGAGCTCGCCGCCGCTGTTGCCCACGTACGCGAGCTTGCCGACAACCAGGGGCGCCATCGTCATCGTCTCGCCGTGCGTGACGTCGCCCATCTTGGTGCGCCAGACTTCCTTTCCGGTTTTGGCGTCGACGGCGACGGTGTGCATGTCGAGCAGGTTGTAGATGATCTTGCCGTTGGCGTAGGCTCCACCCCGATTGACGGTGTCGCAGCAGGCCTTGCCGATCGCCACGGGCGTCGGATTGGGCGCATACGACCACTTGATCGGCGCGCCGGGCTTGGTGAGATCGAGCGCGTAGGCGAGATTCGGAAACGGAGTCACCAGGTACATGGTGTTGTCGAGCACCAGCGGCGCGGCCTCGTGGCCGTTCTGCGTTCCGTCGGAAAACGTCCAGGCGACCTTCAGGTTCGCGACGTTCCCCACGTTGATGTCGGCGAGCGGACTGAAGCGCGTGTTGGCGTAGTCGCGCGCCTGGCTGTGCCATTCGCCCGGCGGGTCGTTCGGGGCGAAGTTCGCCGAGGTGCCCCCGGCCACACGGGCAGCGCTCGGGATAGTCGCCTCGTCCGGTGACTGCGCCGAGGCTTGCACCAGTGTCAGGGCGCCAAGCATTCCCAGGACCGCATGCACGAGGCGCACCCAGGCGCGATTTGAACCACCGCTTCGTTGCACCTTGGATTTCCCGAGTTCGGTTCGCATCACCGCAGAATTTCGCGCCGTCGCATGTTCATGCACTTCGAGTGTCGCGGATCGCAAATGTTCTGAACCTCGGCAGGGATCGATCAATGACACTTAAGAACTGCGCTGTCAACGCCCGTGTACCTTTCGACAATGCAAGGTTGTGCAGTTGCGTGCGTTTGGCGAACACACGCGCCAAGTCATGAAACGGGCGTCACGTACGCGATCGCGACGCGTCGATTGATTCGACGACGCTGAATCGGTACCGTGGTTCGACGCACCCATGCACCTGCGGCTTCGCGGCACGCCGCGCTCGAAGGAATCGAATGGAACTTCGACCATGAGACTTGAAAAGCTCAAGACTCCCCTCGCACTTCTGCTCGTAGTGCCCGTCGCGCCAGCGTTGCACTATCTCGCCGCCGCCTCGGATGTATGGATCTTCGTCGCCGGTGCCGTCGCGATCGGCGTGCTCGCCGACTGGGTGCGACGGGCGACGGAGGCGCTGGCCGTCAAGGCCGGTCCGGCCATCGGCGGCTTGCTCAACATCAGCTTCGGAAGCCTTGCGGAAATCATCCTCGCCTTTTTCGTGTTGTCGGTCAGCAGCGCGGACGTGGTGCGGGCGCAGATCAGCGGATCGATCATCGGCACCAGTCTTTTCGGCCTCGGCCTGGCAATCGTCGTCGGCAGCATCGGCCGCACCCGGCAGCGCTTCAACCGGGCCAAGGCCGGGCAGCTGGCGAGCATGCTGGTGCTCGTGGTCATCGCACTCATGCTGCCGGCCGTTTTCGACTACACCGGGCGCCATCTCACCGAAGCGAGCCAGCAGTTCGTGACCAACGAGCACCTGAGCCTCGGCGTGTCCGTCGTGCTCATCCTCCTGTACGTCGCCAACCTGCTCTATACCCTGGTCACGCATCGCGGCGTGTTCGCGGCCGACGACGTGCGCGGTGCCAACCGCGAAAGCCGCGCAGCCACCGAGTGGGGGTCGTTGGAGACCGTCGGCGTCCTCGTCGCGGCGACCGCGGCGATCACGCTGGAGGCCCACCTGGTGTCGGGTGCACTGGATGCGACGTCGAAGGCGCTCGGCGTACCGGAGGTCTTCATTGGCGTCATAGCGCTGGCGCTGGTAGGTACCGCCTCCGACCTCTTCGCGGCTGCGTGGTTTGCGCGCCAGGGCAAGATGGGACTCGTCCTTAACATCTGCATCGGGTCTGCCATCCAGGTCGCGCTGGTGGTCGCGCCCCTGCTGGTGATCGGATCGTGGATCATGGGGCGACCGATGACGCTGGTCTTCCGCAATCCGCTGGAGCTGTTCGCCATCGTGAGCGCCGCGTTGATCGTCAATGCGATCGCGACGGACGGAGAATCGACGTGGTTCGAGGGCGTGCTGCTGATCGGCGTCTACGCGCTTCTCGCGCTCGCGTTCTTCTTCTCCGCTCCGCTCGCCTGACGCAGGCGCCGCGCGACCCCCTCCACCGGTCGCTCCCCTAGGCGGGCTTGGCGGCGCCCCGCACATCGACGAGCGATGATTCGTCATGACCGGGGTTCCTTGCAACCACGCTCAGCGACGCATCGGTTTCGAGAACGACCGCGAGCGCGAACGCCTGCCCGCTTAGGCCGGCGCTCCGGATCGCGGCCATGACCTCACTCTCGGTCACGCGACTGGCGCGCAAGGCGGCGTCCAGAAACTGCCCGTCGTACAGCAGCATCTGCGGCTCCCCGGTAACCCACTTGCGCATCCAGGGCAGCCTTACGCTCGACCACGTCACGGCAAACTGCAGGCCCATCAACACGCCGAACGCCGTGATCCCCTGTGCGAGCGTCGTCGCGTTGCTCAGCATCACCGTCGCCAGGATCGAGCCCAACGCGATGGTGACGACGAAGTCGAACGCGTTCATCTTCGAAAGCATCCGCTTACCGGAGAACCGGAGCATGACGACGAGCGCGATGTAAGCGAGTGTCCCGACGATCGCGGTACGCAGCAGAGCTTCCCATCCGTCGAACGAGAGCACCTTGTCCACCCCGCTGCTAGTTCGTTACGCGCCTGCCGGATGGCGTGCGGCATCGATCGGGGCGACACGCGCGTGCCGGCTCCCGAGATCATGGCAGCAACTGACCCTACTGGAATCCAGCCGGCTCACGTCGCGCCCCCGTCAGGCGGGCGCCGCGGGTGGCGGCTGCAGGACACTCGAGGGGAAGCCCACGATGTCGTACGTCGCCGACGCGATCCCGATCCCTGCCTTGTCGAATTCGTCGACGATGAAGCGGCTCATGGCGTCCTTCACTCCGCGAATCCCATGGGTGCTGACGATGAACCGCACCGTGAGCTCCAGCCAGTTGTCCGTGATCCGGTAATAGACCTTCGGCACGAGGTCAACCGGCTCGACGCCGAACCGCGTGCGCAGCTCCTCCATGGCCTGGGCCGCCATGGAGTCGACGTCGACAGCGTGCTGCTGTGCGGCGGCTAGCAGGATCGCCTCCACGCGTCCGCGGTCTTCCTTGTATGTGATGGGTATGACCATCTCCTCCCAGATGAACGGGAAGTCGCGGGTGTAGTTGAACACCGGCTCGGTGAAGATCTGCGAATTGCTGACCGTGACGATGCGGCCCGTGAACTGCCTGCTCTTGACCCACTGGGCAGGATCCGCGGTCTGCACGCTCGGCGGCTGGCCCATTTCCATGATGGTCGTCTGGATGAAGCCGAGCCGCAGGACGTCGCCGCGAACGCCGCCCATCGATATCCGGTCGCCCACCGTGAACGTCGAGCCCCGCAACAGCACGAAGTAACCCGCAATTGCCGTGATCACCTTCTGCAATGCAAATGCCAGTCCAGCCGACATGAGCCCGAACGCCGTCGCCAGGCGCGCCGGGTCGTTGAACCAGATCGACATCAGCCCGAGGATCAGGACGACGGCGGTCATGAGGCTGACGCCCTGGCGTGACCAGAACCGCGTCTGGATCGACGCGTAGTCGGTTCGTCCCAGCAGAAGTCCGATCACCCAGCGCAGCAGTGCCCCGCTCACCAGCACTGCCGCGATGAACACGAACGACAACAGGAGCTTGTTGCCGTTCTCCGGGTTGATGCCCACCCAGTTGATTCCCAGCAGTTCCATCGCGCGAGTCCCCCATTTCGCCGCGGCCGAAGGTCGCACGCCGGTCACAGTGCTCCCGTCAGGAACGCTCGCCTATCGGTCGCCGTGAAGCGCGACGTCGGATTTGTCCGACCCCGCCCACGGTACCGCTTCGAAGACGCCGCTGCGATAATCGGGTCGATGAACTGCGTTGGGTGCCTCTCCTGGTCGTTCGAGACATGGGTCATCGTGCCGCTGTTGGCGAGCTTCGCGTTGTATGCCGTCGGTATGGCCCGGTTGCGCCGCCATGCGGGTTCGGGCCGGGGCGTAAGCGGGCTTCGCGTGACGGCCTTCGCAATGGGTTGGGGGGTCCTGGCCGCGGCACTGGTTTCGCCCCTCGACGTGCTGGGCGAGCGACTCTTCTCTGCGCACATGGTCCAGCACGAGCTGATGATGATCGTGGCGGCGCCGCTCTTCGTGATGGGGCGTCCCCTGGCAGTCTGGGCTTGGGCATTGCCGCTTCCATGGCGACGGGCGACGGGTCGGTTTTTCCGTTCGCCAGCCCGGCAACGGCCCTGGACGTTCATCACCGGCGCCTGGGTCGCCTGGACGCTTCACGCACTCGCACTTTGGCTCTGGCACGTCCCCGCTCTTTTCGACGCCGCGCTGGAGAACGACACCCTGCATGCGGTGCAACACGCCGCGTTCCTCGGCACCGCGCTGTTGTTCTGGTGGAGCATCCTCGGCGCCGTGACTCCCTCCGCTAAGGCGCGCGCGCTGGTGTCGCTCTTCACCACCTTCGTCCACACCGGCGCGCTCGGCGCCTTGCTCACGCTTGCTCAAACGCCCTGGTACTCGAGCTACGGCGACAGCGCCTTGAGTCTGGGACTCAGTGCACTCGAGGATCAGCAGCTTGGTGGTCTCGTCATGTGGGTCCCGACGGGCCTCGTCTATCTCATCTGTGGCCTCGGGCTCGCAGGCGGGCTCCTTCGCGACTCGAAAGGAATGGTCAGGGCGCCTTCACCGCGTTCGCACGACGCTGGCCCGCAATGAACGCGGCGGCGGGCTTGCGCGCGCGTGAGTCGGGGATTGGAGCCGTTCGCTCGGAGCGTCGACCCGCGGATCGCGCGCTTCCCGGCTTACCGATCTCGACGCGCGTGACAGCGCGGCGTGCTGATATATCCTAGCCTTGGGAGCATCCGCGCTCTCGGCCGATGGAGCAGGAAGAGACGCCTGTGCAATTCTATCTAGGTGGCTACAGGCCCGGTGATCCGGACGTCCTGCCCGAGGCGCCCGGCGCCGTAGACCGGCCGTCGCCGCTTCCCGACGTCGTCGACGTCCTCGTCGTAGGCAGCGGCCCCGCGGGAACGCTGCTCGCGGCCCAGCTGTCGACGTTCCCCGCCATCACCACGCGCCTCGTCGAGCAGCGCGGCGGCCCGCTCGAGCTCGGCCGCGCGGATGGTGTCGCCTGCCGCACCGTCGAGACGTTCGAGGCGTTCGGATTGAGCGCGCGGCTGCTGCGCGAGGCGTACTGGGTGAACGAGACCGTGTTCTGGCGGCCGTCGCCGGAAGCGCGGTCGAGCATCGTTCGCACCGGCCGCATCCAGGATGTCGAGGATGGGCTTTCGGAGTTCCCTCACGTCATCGTGAACCAGGCGCGCATGCAGGAGTTCCTGCTCGACTACATGCGCAAGGCGCCGACGCGCCTTGCCCCCGACTACGGCGTGGAGTTCGTCGGCCTCGACGTGGCCGACGGCGAACACCCCGTACGGGTGACGCTGCGCAACGTGGCGGATGGCTCGGAGCACGCCATCCGTGCGAAATACGTGATCGGATGCGACGGCGCGCGCAGCCTCGTGCGTCAGTCGATCGGCGTCGAGCTGCGCGGCGATTATGCCAATCACGCGTGGGGCGTGATGGACATGCTCGCCGTCACCGACTTCCCCGACATCCGCCTCAAGGCTGCAATTCAGTCGGCCGACGAAGGCAACATCCTGCTCATCCCGCGCGAGGGCGGCTACCTCGTGCGCCTCTACGTCGATCTGGGCGATGTCGATCCCGACAACCGTGGTGCGCTGCGCCAGATCGCCGCCGAGCATGTCATCGAGAAGGCGCGGCGCGTGCTGCGCCCGTACACCCTCGACGTGCGCGACGTCGTGTGGTTCTCCGTCTACGACGTCGGTCAGCGCCTCACCGATCGGTTCGACGACGTTCCCCCCGCGTTGGCGAACGTGCGGGCGCCCCGCGTGTTCATCGCGGGCGATGCCTGCCATACGCACAGCGCGAAGGCGGGGCAAGGCATGAACGTCTCGCTCCAGGACGCGTTCAACCTCGGCTGGAAGCTCGTCGCCGTCCTCGGTGGGCGCGCCGGACCCGAGCTGCTGCGCACCTACTCGATCGAGCGGCACGCCGTCGCGCAGCGCCTCATCGACTTCGACAAGGAGTGGTCGACGATCATGTCGTCGCCCCCGAAGGATCCCGAGCACCCGGAACGGGGCGGGGTCGATCCGGCCGAGCTGCAGGCGTATTTCACCCGGTCCGGACGCTACACCGCGGGTGTGGCTACGACGTATCCGCCCGCAACCGTGCTGACCGCGCCGGCGACGCACCAGCACCTCGCCAGCGGCTTCGCCATCGGCATGCGCTTCCACTCCGCGCCCGTGGTGCGCCTTGCCGATGCCAAGCCGATGCAGCTCGGGCATGCGGCGCGTGCCGACGCGGCCTGGCGCCTCTACGCCTTCGCCGACGTGAGCGGCGAGCGGCTTCGGCAGCTCGTCGGGTTCCTTGCGGAGTCCCCGGCGTCGCCGATACGGCGGTTCACACCCGAGGACGCCAACGTCGATTCGGTCATCGATGTCCGCGCCGTGTTCCAGCAGGGGCACCGCGAGCTCGACGTCGGCGGTTTGCCGCCGATCCTGCTCCCGCGCAAGGGTCGCTTCGGGCTCATCGACTACGAGAAGGCCTACGCAAAGGATAGGAATTCCAACGCGACTTCGTTGCGTATCCCGGGCCTGTCAGGAGCGGTCGATCCGGGGTTTCATGCCGAGGGAACCTGAAAACCACATCAG
>JBBSEG010000057.1:0-24702 GCA_038239945.1 Burkholderiales bacterium | reverse complement strand
GTCGATTTCCCTCCCGCCCGCGGGTCGATCGGAGATACACGTCACGCCACTCGCCCGATGCCTCCATGGCCGCCTGCTTGGAGTCGTATGTCTTCGGCTCTGTCCCCACAAGCCGTCCCTTCGTGTTGTCGTCATTCCACCCGATGATCTCCACCTGCCACTTCGACAAATCCGAAGGGATCGTCTGCGAAGCCGACCGCGTGTGTTTCCCCCTGACATACCCCCGCTTGTAGGCACTCATCAGGAGGAATCCTGCCTGGCGATCCAGCGGGAGCTCGAACCGGCCCTCGGCGTCGCTGACGACGGCCTCGTTCCGGTTGCAGCCCGGAGCGCCGTGGGGACCGAAGCTGCCTTCGTACCGTCCGACCACTACGGCGCCCGCGATTCCCTCGCCGGTGTCCTGGTCGATGACGCGTCCGTGGTTGATCGCGGGGGTGTCCTCGGCGTGAGAGCAGGCGGCGAGGCCGCCGATTGCGCCAAGCAACGCCCATGCGGCGCATCGCACGGCGAGGCGGCGGATTCGTGCAAGGGTCGAGCTTCTAAGGGGCATGCCGTCGGCCAAGGCTGAGAATGGGCATCTGAGCGGTACGCGGAAACGGTACGCCATCCCGAGCCGGTTGAACATCATCCATTGGATTGAGGGATGCCTGGCGCAGAAGACGGTCGACGCCGGATCCCCGAGTCGCGGCGAAGCCGGTCCCGGCGTTGGTCGCTGGGACGACGCCGGACTGAAACGCCGCTCGTCTACAATGCGCGGCCGTCTTTCGAGTGAGCCCCGGCCCTTGCATCCGGACGAACGCCTGAGCGCGCTGCCGCGATCGACCCTAGCGGGCCTCAACCGGGGCATCGAGAAGGAGAGCCTGCGCGTTCGACCGGACGGCGCGCTCGCCACGACGCCCCACGCGAACGCGCTGGGCTCGGCGCTGACCCACCCGCGCATCACGACCGACTTCTCGGAATCGCAACTCGAGCTCATCACCGGCGTCCATAGCGGCGCCGACGAGTGCGCCGCCGAGCTCACCGAGATCCACCAGTTCGTCTACCGGGCGATCGGTGACGAGCTGATGTGGGCCGCGAGCATGCCGTGCCGATTGCCCCCCGAGGCCGAAATCCCGATCGGCCGCTACGGTACGTCGAATGTCGGACGCGCCAAGTCGGTCTATCGCGCCGGACTGGCGCATCGCTACGGCCGGCGGATGCAGACCATCTCCGGCATTCATTACAACTGGTCGCTCCCCGATGCCCGGGACAACGACGCGTACTTCGGGCTGATCCGGAATTTTCGACGGCACTCGTGGCTGCTGCTGTACCTGTTTGGCGCGTCGCCGGCGGTGTGCTCGACGTTCGTCGCGGGGCGCGCACACGAGCTGCAAACGCTGAGCGGCGACACGCTCTATCTGCCGCACGCGACGTCGCTGCGGATGGGGCGCCTGGGCTACCAGAGCGACGCGCAGGCCTCGCTCAAGGTCAGCTACAACAGCCTCGACAGCTACGGCGCGTCGCTCGAGGAAGCGCTCACGCGTCCGTACCCGCCCTACGAGTCGATCGGACTGCGCGACGGCGACGACTATCGCCAACTCGGGACGACCCTGCTGCAGATCGAGAACGAGTTCTACGGCACGATCCGCCCGAAGCGCGTGATCCGGCCGGGCGAGCGCCCGCTGCACGCCCTGCGCTCGCGCGGCGTGGAGTATGTCGAGGTGCGCATGATGGATCTCGATCCGTTCGAGCCCATCGGCATCGCGCCGTCGACCATGCGCTTCCTCGACGTGTTCCTGCTCCATTGCCTGCTGCGCGACAGTCCCGCCGATACGCCGCAGGAGGTGGGCGAGATCGTCGCCAACAAGCTTCGCGTGGCGGCGCGCGGCCGCGAGCCCGGCCTGGTGCTCGAGCGCGGCATGCAGACGGTGGCGCTCGCGGACTGGGGGCATTCGGTGCTGGACGAATGCGCGCCGATCGCGCGGGCGCTCGATGCGGCGCGGGGGGGCGCCCGGCACGCGGAGGCGATGGCCGAGGCGCACGGGCGGCTCTCCGACGCCGCGCGCACGCCGTCGGCGCGGGTGCTCGCTGCAATGGCCGGCGAGCACGACAACTCCTACGTGGGTTTCGTGCTCGCGCGATCGCAGGCGCATCGCGCGACGCTGCTGGCGCTGCCGTTCCCGCCGGCGGCGGAGGCAGGCTACACCGCGCTGGCCGCCGACTCGCTCGCCGAGCAGCGCGCGATGGAGGCGGCGGACACGCTGCCGTTCGAGGCCTGGCGCCAGGAGTATCTCGCCCCGTTGCGGTTGCGCTGATACCCGCGGAGGCGGGGCCCGGTACTTGCCCATCGTCTCGCTCCCCGTTCGCACGGGAGCCGCGAGCCTCAGCTGAGGAATCCGAGGTTCGCGCTCGCGAACGCGCCGACGTTGGGAAAGATCGTGGCGAGATCGGCCGGGGGCACACCGAACCACGTGGCCAGCGTCGACCCGAACTGATCGAGCGACGTGGTGGGAATCCACTGGCCCTCGCTGCCGGCGTCGTCCGGGCCGTCGAGCGCGAGGGTGGGAAAGGCGCCGTAGAACGCGCCGCCCTTCACCGCGCCGCCCATCACGAACTGATGGCTTCCCCACGCGTGGTCGGTGCCCTCGTTGGCGTTCACGCGGAAGGTGCGGCTGAAGTCCGACATCGTGAACGCGGTCACCTGCGGCGCCACGCCGAGCCCTTCGATCGCCAGCTCAAAGGCGGCCAGCGCCGGACCGAGCTCGGCCAGCCGGTCGCCCTGCTCCGCACGCTGGCTCGAATGCGTGTCGTAGCCGCCCATGGAGCAGAAGAACACGTGCCGGTTGACGCCGAGCGCGCCACGCGCGCCGATCAGCGTGGCCACGCGCGCGAGCTGGTCGGCGAGCCCCGAGTACACGCCCTGGAACGCGGCCTGCACCGGCGTCGGAACGGTGCCGACGGCGTCGTTGATGGCCTTGGCGGACTTGAGCGCCAGCGCCATCACGTCGGCCGACTTCCCCACCAGCGTCGATTCGCGATCCACGGCGAGCAGCTTCTGGAGCGCGTCGTACCGGATCTTGCCGGCCGCCGAATCGTAGTCGCCCGCCAAGCCATTGCCGCCGCTGCCCGGCAGCGCCAGCGGGATCGACGTGCGGCCGATGGTGAACAGCGAATCGCCCGCCACGGACAGCACGCCGGGAATGCCGAGGAGGCTGCTCCCCGCCGCGGTGACGTCGGCGACCCGTCCGCCCCAGCCGGTGTTGGCGATGGCGCCGGGCACGAGCCCCTGCCACTGGAGCTGCTGGTCGGAGTGCGAGAACAGGTTGCGCGGCGCGGCCCCGTTGCCGGCGCGGTATTGCGCGCGGGTGAGCGGCGCCGCGAGTGTGCCGACGTTGCAGACCACCGCCAGGCGCTTCGCCGCGAACACCGGCGCGAGCGGGGCGAGCGCGGGATGCAGTCCATACGCGCGGCCTGGGCTCGTCGGAACGATCGGCGCGAGCTCGCTCGCGCGCAGGCCGACGCTCGAGCCGCCACGCACCGCCGCGTACGGAGCGTAGTCGTCGAGCGGGACCACCATGTTGTTGCTGTCGTTGCCGCCGTAGAGGAAGACGCAGACGAGCGCCTTGTAGTCGGTGAACGATTGCGCGGCGGCGGCGCGCACCGCGAGCGCTGACAGGCCCGGCACGAGACCCGCGGCGCTCATCGCACCGGCGGTGGCGAGGAGCCTGCGGCGCGCCGGATCGAGCGGCGCGCGGCTCATGACGGATTTCCGGGCAGGACGCTCATCGGCTCACCTGGTAATGGAAGGCGGTGGCTGCCAGGAAGATCGCCGTGCGCGCGCGCTCCTGCGGATCCGCCGCGTCGATGGCCTGCACGGCGAGATAGATCTCGTTGCGCACGTTGGGCGGCATGCCGCCGCCGAACAGGCGGTCGTCCAGCGCGGCCACCAGCGCGCGCGGATTGGGCGCGAGCGCCGCGTAGCCGCTCAGGTCGAGCTGCGTTCCGGTTGCGCCGGCGATCTCGCCATCCGGGTCGATGCCGCCGTCCCACAGGAGATGCGTGACGAAGTTGCTGCGCGCGAGCACCGTGTTCGTGTTGTGAATGCCCATCGGTGGCGCGACGACCGCCGTGCCGGGCACCCGGTAGTCGGCCGGAAAATAGTTGAACACGGTCGGTGCGTAGAACACGTTCTGCCCCATGCCCTGCGCGTACTCGTCGAGGCCGATGCCGTCGCTGCTTCCGCCCAGCGAGCGCAGCACGCCAGTGACGAAGAGCACCGGCTCCTTGAAGCGGCCGTATACGGCGTCGGTTGAGTCCGGCGCGTTGCGCGCCTCCGCATCGAGCAGGATGGCGCGCAGCATTGCCTTCAGGTCGCCGCGCACGCCGGCCCCGTTGTCCTCGAACGCGGCCGTCACGCGCGCCACGTACGCCGGGCTCGGATTGCCCGTGACGAGATGCCGGATGAGCTGCGTGCCGAGGAACGGCCCGACGTTGGGATGCAAGAACACGTTGCGCAGCGCGGCGTCGAGGTCGCCCTGCGGAGCTTGCCCGGGCGGCAGCTCGATTCCGCGCAGCAGCTTTTTCGCCGCCATGTCGTGGAGCTCGGGCTTCGGGATCATCGCCTTGCCGTAGTAGCGCTGCTCGTCGGTGCCGCCGCGCGGCACCGCAACCGAATCGAACGACGGGTAGGTCCAGCCCGTGAGAGCGCGGGCGAACGCGCGCACCTCGGGTTGCCCATAGGTGTTGATCGGCGCGCCGCTCGCGTCGAGCAGCTCGGTGCCGTCGGGCTTGAGCTCGTGCAGTCCGATCGAGAACAGCTGCAGGAGCTCGCGCGCGTAGTTCTCGTTGGGCTCGGTCATCGCGTGGGTATCGGCCTTGGCGTTGTCCACGAGGTCCAGCATGTGGCCCATCGCCGGCGAAAGCGTCACGCGCGCCAGCAGCGTCGCGACATTGTCGAACGCCTCCTCGGCGAGCATCTGCTGGTAGCGCGACTGCACGTACGCGGTCTCGAGGTCCGGATCCTTCATTGCGGAAATCACCATGATCTGCGACAGCGCCCAGGCCACCCGCTGGCGCAGCTGGTCGGGCCGCTTGAGCGCGCTCTCGAACAGCCGGTTGCGCAGCTTGAAGAGCGAAAGCTGGTCGCGCGCGCAGCCGTACGCGGCGGAGGCGCGCGGCGCGCTGAACTGGCAGTTCGCCGACTCGTCGAGCGACACGTACCAGAATTCGCTGTCCGGATATCCCGATGGCGGCTGTGCGAGCTGCTCCTCGATCCATGCGGCAGCGCCCACCTGCGCGACGTGGTCGACGTCCTGCGGCAACGGGCCGAACGTGCCCTGGTCGAGCAGGCGGAATGCAGCGCGCCGCGCGGCGACACCGGCGCTAGGGAGCGGCAGCGCATACCACGCCACGCCCTCGTAGGCGAGCACCGGGTACGTGCGCGTCACGTAGTCGCGCTCGCTTTCGGAGGCGGAATAAAAATGTGTCTGGGTGCGGGTGTTGTAGAACCGGTGGACCGGCGCGCGATCGACGGCATCGCCGGTATAGGCGTGGAACTGCACGCCCTCGTCGACGAACTGGGGATACGTGGCGAGCACCCGCGTGCGCTCGGTCGCGTCGGCGGTGTAGAAATGCGCGCCGGTCTGCGTGTTGTAGAAGCGGTAGACAGGCGTCGTCCCGGTGCCAGGGGCCGGCAGCGCGCGGTACGCCGGTCCTTCGTCGACGAGATTGGAATACCGATCGAGGACGATCTGGCGCTCCGCAAGGTCGGCGGTGTAGAAGTGGACGCCGGTCACGCGGTTGTAGAATCGAAAGACGGTCACCGGCGCAGGATCGGCCTTCGCGCTCGTTCGGGTTGCCGCGGGAGCCTGCGGCGCGGCGGGTGCCGCGTGCGCGCCGGGGACCGCCGATCCCATTGCCGCGGCCAGTGCCAGCACGCCGAGCGTGCGGCGCGTGCTGGCCATGCATCGTCTGACCGCGCACGGCACGGATGCGAGCTTCATTCCGCTCCCGGAGGATGGTGCGCTCGCGCCACCGCGGCTCCGCGCACTATGCCAACGTCATAATGTAGCGCCCGTTGCGCATTGCGTCAACCGGGGCCCACAATGCGGCGCGCTGGTGACCGGCCGGTGGCGGAGCGGGGCCTCCGTGCCGCGGAAGCGAAGATCCGGCATCGCAACCCAGACACTTCGGAAAGGATTCGTCATGCCTGCCGCCAGCATCCTCGACACCGTCGGGCGCACGCCGCACATCCGCATCAACCGGCTGTTCGGACCGGCCGCGAACGTCTGGATCAAGTCGGAACGCGCCAATCCGGGCGGCTCGATCAAGGATCGCATCGGCCTTGCGATGGTCGAGGCCGCCGAGCTGTCGGGCCAGCTCGCGCAGGGCGGCACGATCATCGAGCCGACCTCCGGCAACACCGGCATCGGCCTCGCGATGGTGGCCGCCGTGAAGGGCTACAAGCTCGTGCTGGTGATGCCGGACAGCATGTCGGTCGAGCGGCGCCGGCTGATGCTGGCGTATGGGGCGACGTTCGTTCTCACGCCCCGCGCCGAAGGCATGAAGGGCTCGATCGCGAAGGCCATGGCGCTGGTCGCCGAGACGCCCGGTGCGTGGATGCCGCAGCAATTCGAGAATCCCGCCAATGTCGAGGTGCACATGCGCACGACCGCCGCCGAGATCCGCGCCGACTTTCCCGATGGGCTCGATGCGATCATCACGGGCGTCGGCACGGGCGGGCACATCACCGGATGCGCGAAGGCGCTGAAGCCGCATTGGCCGCAGCTGCGCGTGTTCGCCGTGGAGCCGAGCGCGTCGCCGGTGATCTCCGGCGGCAAGCACACGCCGCATCCCATCCAGGGGATCGGCGCCGGATTCATCCCCGCCATCCTCGATACGTCGCTGCTCGACGGCACGATCCAGGTCGAGGCCGACGCTGCGAAGGAGATGGCGCGCCGTGCCGCGCGCGAGGAGGGCATGCTCGTCGGCATCTCGTCGGGCGCGACGCTCGCAGCGATCGCCCAGAAGCTGCCGTCGCTGCCGCCCGGTGCGCGCGTGCTCGGCTTCAACTACGACACGGGCGAGCGCTACCTGTCGGTGGAAGGCTTCCTGCCGACGGAGTGACACGCGAGTAACACGCAAGCCGGGCGAGTAACACGCAAGCCGGGCGAGTAACACGCAAGCCAGGCGCGCGCCGGTCGCGCCCGTCGCACGGCACTTTGCGACGCGGCCCGGCATGCGCGTGGCCCCCCGGCGCCATCGCACCGCGGCGCGCCGGCGAATTTGTACACGCCAACAATAACGCGCGCCCGGTCGCACAAGTGTCACGGGCATGGCGTACCGGTGCCGCGCCCGAGCCCGACTGAAGCGTCGATGGCCCGGTCCTTGCAACATGCGTCCGCACCGCGTCGCGGCGCCTGCAACGCGTTGGGGGACCTCGAATGAAGAATCACCGCACCATCCTCGCTGCGCAATCGCGTCCGCGGTCGAGCATCGCGGCCGCCCTCGGCCGGTCGCTCCTCGCGCTGCTGATCTTCGCGTGTGCGCTTCCCGCCGCCGCGCAGACCGCGGACCTGGTCGTGAACCAGTCGGATTCACCCGACCCCGGCCCGGCGGGCGCCGTATTCACGTACACCGTTCGCATCGACAACAACGGACCCGGTGCCGCGACGGGCGTGATGCTTTCCGACACGCTGCCCGCGGGCGCGACGTTCGTGGGTGCCACGCCTACCCAGGGTACCTGCACGCAAAGCGGAGGGGTGGTGACATGCAACATCGGCGCCGTCGCGTTCCTCGGCAGCGCCACCGTATCCGTCCAGGTGCGCCTGCCCGCCGCCGGCGTATACACCAATCACGCCACGGCGACCGCGTCGACGAGCGACCCGAACACCACCAACAATCTCGACATCACCGAGGACACCACCGCCCAGGTCGCCGCCGACATGACGCTCACGGTCGTCGACTCGCCCGATCCCGTTGCGGCCGGCCAGGCGTATTCGTACACGGTCACCGCGACCAATCAGGGTCCGGATCCGCTGGCTGCGAGCGACCAGCAAACCGTCTCGCTGACCGTGCCCGCAGGCGCCTGCATCACTGCGCTGCCCACCGGCACCGGATGGTCGTGCACGCCTCCATCCGGCTATCCGCTGTGCAGCGGCGCGATCGCGTGCACGCGCACCGGCGCGTTGGGGGCCGGCGCGAGCGCTCCGCCGCTCACGTTCCCGGCGGTCGCGAACGTCGCCGGCACGATCACCGCAGCATTCCAGGTCGGCGCGACGCTCCCCGACGGCAACCCCGCCGACAACACGGTGACGGCGCAGACGACCGTACTTGGCGGCTCGTCCGATGTCGCGATCACCAAGACCGCCGCGCCGGCAGTGGTCGCGCTCGGCGGCAACGTCACCTTCACGCTCACGCCGCGTCACAACGGTGGCGAAGCGCCGGGCGCGGCGGGCCCGATCACCGTGACCGACACGCTCGCGGCGGGGCTCACGTATGTCTCGAGCAGCGGCGCAGGCTGGACGTGCGCGTTCGCGGCGCCCACCGTCACGTGCACGCGGCCCGGTCCTTTCACGGGTGGACCGTTCGCGAACATGCCTCCGATCACGATCGTCGCGACCGTCAGCGGCCTGGGCTCGATCTCCAACACCGCCGTCGTGGCGATTCCCGAGACCGATCCGGTGCCGGCCAACAACAGCGCGACCGCCGTCATCACCGGCAGCAACAGCGCCGATCTCCAGGTCACCAAGACCGCCACGCTCAACCCGGTCGTGCCGAACCAGGACTACAACTACACGATCACCGTACGCAACCTGGGCCCGGTCGGCGTGCCCGCCTCGAACACGATCACCGTCTCCGATACGCTCGACGCGGCCACGATCCTGCGCGCCGCGCCCACGGGCACCGGCTGGGCCTGCACGCCCAATGCCGGCTTCCCGATCGCCGGACCCGTGCTCGTCACCTGCACGCGCAGCGCCGCGCTCGCCTCGGCCACGAACGCGCCGCCGATCACGATCCCCGTGCGCAGCATCGCAGCGGCATCGATCACCAACACCGCATGCGCGAGCATGGCCGGACCGGGGCCCGGCGACAACAACGCCGCGAACGACTGCGGCACCGTAACGGTCGCGTCCACCGCGGCGCAGGCCGACCTGCGCGTCGTATCGAAGACCGTCAGCCCGGATCCGGTGTTCGCCGGCCAGGACGTTACCTACGTCATCACGGTCACCAACGACGGACCCGACCCGGCGACCAACGCGACCGTGAGCGATACGCTGGGCGCGCTGGTGGGCGCCGGCGGCTTCCAGTCCGCCACGCCGTCGCAGGGAGCCTGCGTGCCGGCCGCGGCGACCGCCGGACCGACGGTCAACCTGTCGTGCAACCTCGGCACGCTCAACCTGGGTAGCACGGCCACGGTCACGGTCGTCGTGCGGCCGAGCATCGCCGTCACCGGCAACCGCACCAACACCGCGACCATCAACTCGCCGGATGTCGGCGATCCCCTGCGCACGAACAACACCGGCAGCGTCACGAGCGTCGTGACCGCCGTCGCCGACCTGCAGGCGAGCAAGACGGCCACGCCGAGCCCGGTGCGCGCCGGCACGCCGCTCACGTACGTGATCACCGCCCGCAACAACGGCCCGTCCACCGCTCAGACGGTCACGGCGACCGACACGCTGCCCGGCAACGCGGCGTTCATCGCGCTCGGCACCGTGACGGGATCGGGTAACTGCGTTGTGCCTGCGGCGGGCGTCGTCGGGGGCACGGTCACGTGCACCTGGGCGTCGATCGCGACCAGCACGCAGCAGACGGCTTCGTTCACGGTGCGCCCGCTCACCAGCGCCGGCGGCGGCACCGTGAGCAACACCGTGCATGTCGCCAGTGCGACGGCGGACTTCAACGGCGCCAACGACAATGCCAGCACGACCACGCCGGTCACCGTTGCGCAGCTCGACGTGCTGGTGAACAAGGTCGACAGCGTCGACCCGGTGGCGCTTGGTCAGATGACGACCTACACGGTGACCGTCACGAATGCCGGCCCGTCGTTCGCGACCAACGTCGTGCTGGTGGATCAGTTTCCCACCGGCGCGCCCACCGCCACGTTCAGCTACCAGGGCGCGCTCACCGTGGCGCCGGCCGGGATCGGCACGTGCGTCGAGCCCGCGCTCGGCGTGACGACCGGCACGCTCACCTGCACGTTCCCGGGTCTGGCCAACGGCCAATCGGCGATCGTGACCTACGACATGCGCGCGGAAAGCATCGCATCGGGCATCTCCGGCACGTCGTTCAACACGGCGACCGTCACCGTGGCGGAGCCCGACTCGCTGCCCGGCAACAACGCGTCGACCAACGCCACGACCTCACGCCGCACGGCCGATCTCCAGGTGATCAAGACTGCGCCCGCCGCCGCCACGCCGGGTACGACGTTCAGCTGGTCGTTGCAGGTCACGAACAATGGTCCCAACGACAGTGTGGGCGCCATCGTGTCCGATCCGTTGCCCGCCGGCGTGACGTTCGTATCGGCGTCGCCCGGATGCGTCCAGAGCGGCGGAACGGTCACATGCACGCTCGGGACGGTCGTGAACGGAGCTAGCGCCACGCGGACCATCACCGTGCGGGTCGACTCGCCGTACGGCGGCGCACCGACGCTCGTCAACCAGGCCACCGTGACCACCACGAACGAAGTCGACCCGGTCGCGCCCAACAACACGTCGTCGGCCAGCACCACCATCGGTGCGGGGGTGACCGACCTGTCGATCGTCAAGACCGGACCTCCGACGGTGCAGCCGAACGGCGCGCTCACCTACACGTTGACGATCGCCAACGCTGGACCGAGCGCCGCCGACGGTGCCAGCTTTACCGATACGCTACCGCCGGGCGTCACGGTGGTCAGCGCGACGTGCGGCAATGCGCTGGGTGGCGCCGTGTGCGGCAGCGTATCGACGAGCGCCGGTAGCGTCACCGGCACGGCTGCGGTGCTGCCTGCCGGCGGGTCCGTCACCGTCACGATCGGCGCGAGCGCACCGCCCACGGGGCCCATCGTCAACAGTGCCAGCGTCGCGCCGCCGCCGGGTGTCGGCGACCCCAATCCGGCCAACAACACCGGCACGGCGACGACCACGGTTGCGCCGGTCGATCTCGCCATCGCGAAGTCGCACGCCGGAACGTTCATCGCGGGCCAGGGCGGCTACACCTACACGCTGCTCGTGACGAACGTCGGCGGCCCGGCCAGCAGCGGGCTCGTCACGGTGACCGACACGCTCCCGGCCGGGATTAGCGCCACGTCGATCGCCGGTACCGGCTGGACCTGCACACTCGTGCCGCTCGCCTGCACGCGCAGCGACCCGTTGTCTGGGGCAGCAGCCTATCCCGCCATCACGATCGGCGTCAGCGTCGCCGCCAACGCCGGGAGCTCGCTCGTCAACACGGCCACGGTGAGCGGCGGCAACGATTCCAACCCGGCCAACAACGTCGCCACCGATTCGACCCTCATCGCCCAGCCGGCCGACCTCGCGATCGCGAAGTCGCACGGCGGTACGTTGCAGCGCGGGCAGTCCGGAGTGCCGTACACGATCGTCGTGAGCAACGTGGGCGCGGGTCCGACGGTCGGTTCGGTGACCGTCACCGATACGCTGCCTGCGGGCCTCACCGCTAGGTCGATCGCGGGCGCGGGCTGGAGCTGCACGATGGTCCCGCTGGCCTGCACGCGCGGCGATGCGCTCGCCCCGGGCGGAACCTATCCACCGATCGTCGTCGTGGTCGATGTCTCGGCCAGCGCCTCCGGTACGCTGGTGAACCAGGCGAACGTGAGCGGCGGCGGCGACGCCAATCCAGTCAACGATTCGGCGAGCGACAGCGGGCCGGTCGGCGGGAGCGCCGTGCTGACGCCGATCCCGACGCTCGATGTCACGACGCTCGCGTTGCTCGCACTCGCACTCGCGCTCGCCGGCCTGGCTGCCCAGCGCGGGCGGCAGAGAGCACGTCGACCGTAGGTTCTTTCCTACACGCGATCTGGCGCAGGTCCTACCCGCATGCACACGACGTGTCGATACCGCGGTGCGCGGGTTCCTGCCACGCTTCGGTGCAAGGATGCGGCGCGTCGCCGGCCCTGTAACACATTGTGTCGGTGACCACCGACCCTTGGCCGCGCGCGTTGAAGCCTGG
The DNA here is from genome assembly GCA_038239945.1 of Burkholderiales bacterium. Lineage (GTDB taxonomy): Bacteria > Pseudomonadota > Gammaproteobacteria > Burkholderiales > Casimicrobiaceae > VBCG01. The sequence continues at coordinate 12,558 of JBBSEG010000057.1, read as the reverse complement.
AGACCGTCGTCATCGAGATCCTCCGCGATAACGACGCTTCACCAACGTTGCGCTGTGCAGAGCGCACGACCCCGAAAGGAAAATCAAAATGATGAAGAAGCTACTGTTGGGCAGCATGATCGCAGCGAGCCTCGGCTTCGCCGTCGCGCCCCTGCCGGCTGCGGCGGACGTATTCGTCCGCGTGGCGCCGCCCGCGCCGCGTGTCGAGGTGGTGCCGGAGCCGCGCCGCGGCTATGTGTGGACGCCCGGCTACTGGAACTGGCGAGGCAATCGCCACGTGTGGGTCAACGGCACGTTTGTACGTGAGCGACGCGGCTACGTCTACGCCGCTCCCCACTGGTACGAGCGCGACGGCCGCTGGGGGATGGAGCGGGGTCACTGGAACCGCGGCGATCGCGATGGCGACGGGGTGCGAAACGGAGTCGACCGCGCGCCCAACAATCCCCGCCGTAGCTGACGTTTGAAGTTGTTGGCGCTCGGGCTAGCGCTCAACGCACCTCGATCCATGTCGGCGCATGATCGCTGGCGCCTGCGCGGCCGCGCACCGCCTTGTCGACCCCCGCGTCGACGAGGCGGCTCGCGAGCGCCGGATTGAGCAGCAGGTGGTCGATGCGCAGGCCCGCGTCGCGCTCCCAACGCTTGCGCATGTAATCCCAGTAGGTGTAGATGCGCGCTTCAGGATGGAGCGCGCGGATGGCGTCGGTCCATCCCTGCTCGATCAGCCTCCGGAAGGCAGCGCGACTTTCTGGCTGCACCAGCGCATCGTTGTCATACGATGTCGTGGCGTAGATGTCGGCGGGCGTAGGCACCACGTTATAGTCGCCGGTGAGCAGCACCGGAGCAGCGGCATCCTGTAGCGTGCGAGCGTGCACGAACAACCGCTCGAGCCACGCGAGCTTGTAGTCGAACTTCGGCCCGGGCTGCGGGTTCCCGTTCGGCGCGTAAATGCAGCCCACCACGATGCCGTTTACCGCCGCCTCCAGGTAGCGCGCCTGGGGATCGTCAGCGTCGCCAGGCAGCGCGCGGCGGATCTCGACCAGGTCACTGCCGCGGGAGAGGATCGCGACGCCGTTGTAGCGCGGCTTCTGGCCCTGCCATAGCGCCTGGTAGCCCGCCGCCGCGAGCGCTTCGTGCGGAAACTCCTCGTGGTAGATGCGCAGTTCCTGCAGGCATGCCACGTCGGGTTTGGTCTCCTGCAGCCATTCCAGCAGGCGCTCGAACCGGTTGCGGATGCTGTTGATGTTGAAGGTGGCGATCCTCATTGCGTTCCTCGGTCGTCTTCTGAGTCGGCGCGCGATTCGCCGCCGGCTTTGCAACCGCCATTATCCCGGATGCGCGCGGTCGAGCCGCACGCCTTCCGGCCTCCCGCCCGAGTGAAACCGCCTGCGACCTTGCTCGCCTCGGGCCTTTTCTGGCAAATTGACCGGTCCAACCCTCGGAGAAACTGAATGGCCAATCCTTTCGTGCATTGCGAGCTCAACACCAGCGACGTCGCCAAGGCCAAGACGTTCTACGGCAGCCTCTTCGACTGGAAGCTCGAGGACGTCGACATGGGCAACGGCTTCACCTACACGATGATCGGGGTCGGTGACGGCACCGGCGGCGGCATGATGAAGAATCCGATGTCCAACGCGCCGTCGATGTGGCTGACGTATGCCTTGGTCGACGACATCAAGGTCGCCACGCAGAAAGCCCGGTCGCTCGGCGCCAACGTGATGAAGGACGTCACCGAGGTGCCTAACATGGGCTGGTTCTCGATCATCGTCGACCCGACCGGCGCCATGCTCGGGCTCTGGCAGGCCACGGGCCGCTAGCCTTCCAGTCGCGCCGAGAAACGGCGCACCGCCGCGTCCGCCTGGCCTACGTCAGCCGGTCCGGCGGAGCGCTGCCCGATTTGCTTGAATTAGTACAGTAATGCTGTCATTATGACTGGGTGAAAGACCCAGCACCGTCCGCCGCGTCCCCGCGCTACACCCTCGACCAGCTCTGCGCACTGGCAGGCCTGCCGCGCCGCACGGTCCGCTACTACATCCAGATCGGCCTGCTCGACCGCCCCACTGGCGAGACACGCGCGGCGCATTACGGACCCGGGCATCTGTCGCAGCTGCTCGAGATCCGCAAGTGGACGCTCGCGGGGCTTTCGCTGGAGCGCATTCGCGAACTGCTGTTGGGCGCCGCACCGCCGGTCGCCGCGCGGCCGCAACGGCCGGGCTCGTTGCGCGTTCAAAGCCATCTTGTCGTCGCCGACGGCATCGAGATCGTCCTCGACCCCGAACGAGCCGGCCTCTCCCCCGCGCAGGTGCGTGCCTTCCTCGAAGGCGCGCTCGCCCTGCACCGCACCCTCCACGAGCACGAGGACTGAGCATGACCAAGACAGCGGCATTGTTGCAATCGGTCGAAGGCGAGCCGCTGACGCTGCTCGGCGTCGAGGCGCGCGGAACGGTGGATGGGCTGCTTACGGAGCTCGAGGTGACGCAGCGCTACCGCAACGGCACACCCGTCAACATCGAGGCGGTGTACACGTTCCCGCTGCCTTTCGGCGCGGTATTGCTGGGCGTCGACGTGCGCATCGGCGAGCGCATGCTCGCGGGCGTCGTGGTCGAGAAGGTGGCCGCCCAGGCCCGCTACGAGGCGGCGCTCGACGCGGGCAATTCCGCGCTGCTCCTCGAGCGCGCGGGCGACGGGCTCTGCACGATAAACCTCGGCAATCTCCTCGCCGGCGAATCGGCGAGCGTGTGCTACCGGTACGCGCAGCTGCTTGATTTCGCGCAGGGTTCCGTCCGCCTCACCGTGCCGACCGTGATCGCGCCGCGCTACGGTACGCCTGTGGAGCTGGCGCCGCACCAGGTTCCCTCGACCGACTTGCGCGCCGCTTATCCGTTCTCCCTCGAGATCATGCTGCGCGGCGCGCTCTGCGAAGGACGCATCGCGTCCCCGACCCATCCGATCACCTTTGCGCGCGACTCGGGCGCCGTGCGCGTGTCGCTTTCGGGCGGCGCGCGCCTCGACCGCGACTTCGTTCTCAACGTCGACGAGCTGCCGGCCGAGTCCCTGGTGGTCGTCGGGCGGGATGGCGACGGCTATGTCGCGCTCGCCAGCGTGTGCGCCGCGGCGCCGAGCGACGCGTCGGGGCAGTCGCTGCGCCTCAAGATCCTGGTCGACTGCTCGGGTTCGATGGGGGGCGACAGCATCGCCGCCGCGCGGCGCGCGCTGCACCGCGTGCTCGAATCGCTCACGCCCCGCGACCGTGTGAGCCTCAGCCGCTTCGGCAGCTCGGTCGTGCACGCCGTCCAATCGCTCCTGCCCGCGAGCACCGGCACCATCCGGCGCCTGGCATCGAGCGTCGCCGCGCTTGAGGCCGACCTCGGCGGGACCGAGATGGAGTCGGCATTGAGCAGCGTGTTCGAGCTGGACCGCGAGGCCGGCGCCGCCGACGTGCTGCTCGTCACCGATGGCGAGACCTGGGCCGCCGACGCGCTGGTGGCTCGCGCGCGCAACGCCGGCCAGCGCGTTTTCGCCATCGGCATCGGCAGCGCACCGGCGGAGAGCGTGCTGCGGCGCGTGGCGGAGGCGACCGGCGGCGCGAGCGAGATGCTGGCGCCGCGCGAAGCCGCGGAACCTGCGATCCTGCGCATGTTCGCGCGGTTGCGTGCGCCACGGATCGCGCACGCGACCGTGGCGTGGCCCACCCCGCCGACCTGGACGGTCTCGCCTCCGGTCGGCATCTTCGGCGGCGAAACCGTCCACCTGATGGCGGGCTTCGATACGCAGCCGGCGGGCGAGGTAGGCGTTGCGCTGCATCCGGCCGGCGACTCCGCGCCCATCGGCGCGCGCGTCCGATTGCCGCAGGAGCTGTCCGCCTCCCCGACTGTGGCGCGCATCGCGGCGGCGCGGCGGATGGAGCGGCTGCCCGAAGCCGAGCAGCTCGCCCTCGCATTGCGCCATTCCCTGCTTACGGCGCTCACCAGCTTCGTGGTGGTGCACGAGCGTTCGGCGGCCGAGCGTTCGACCGAGCTTCCCGCATTGCGTACGGTTGCCCAGATGCACGCGGCAGGCTGGGGCGGCGTGGGATCCGTCCGCGAGTTCGCGCCCTGTCCGCCCCCGCCCATGTCCGGGTCGCCGGGACCGGTGCGGATGGACCCGAAACGCGTGGACATGTTCGCCGTCCTCGGCTCCCTGTCCATTGCGTCGGGCAAGCACGCTCCGGCCGCAGCGGACCGTCCGGCTCCGCTGGCCGGATTGCTGCGCACGCTCGATCGCGCGGCGCGTGCGCTCTGGCCCGACTACCGCCTGCCCGAGACGCTCGACGAGCTCGAGCAAGCGGGGATCCCGGCCGCCACGCGCGCCTGGCTGGAGGCCCTGGTGCGGGAGGGTCATGAGGAGCGCTACGTCGTGCGGGCGTACCTCGAATCGCTCGCGGCACATGCCGAGCATCTCGGCGCCTCGCGGCAGCTGCTGCGCCGCCTTCGCCACCTGTTCAGGTCTCCCGACGATTGCCGCCCCTTGCGCGCAGCGGTCGCGCTTGCCCTCGAGCCCGGGGATGCTCGCATCGTCATGCGCGCGCTCGCCGCGCTATCCGCATAGGAACGCCGGCGCAGGCCAACGGTCGTAACGACCAGGGCGGCCGCGCCGCCGCCAAACTTTGGGAGACACAATGCTTGCCGATACCACCGCCGTGGCCAATCTCGCCGTGAAGGACCTTGCCGCCGCACGACCGTTCTACGAAGACACGCTCGGGCTGCAGCCGATCGGTGGCGAGGACGATGAGGTCGTGATCTATCGCAGCGGCAATTCGACGCTGAACGTGTATCGCTCCGAGTTCGCCGGTACCAACCAGGCGACCGCCGTGACCTGGGCGGTCGGCGACGAGCTCGCCGACATGGTCGGCAAGCTGAAGGGGAAGGGCGTACGCTTCGAGCGCTACGACATGCCGGGTCTGACGCACGAGGGCGACCTGCACGTCAGGGGCGACATGAAGGTCGCCTGGTTCAAGGACCCGGACGGCAACATCCTGAATCTGGTCAACCGCTAGGTTTCGTCGCCGGGGCGCTCGTCCGGCCAGCCGCCGGGCGGCACGGTGGCAAGCGCTTCGAATGCCGGCCGGGCGAACAGGTAGCCCTGGAAATAGCGGATCCCGTGGTCGAGGAACCACACGTATTCCGCCACCGTCTCGACCCTTCGGCCACCACGTCGATGCCGAGCTCGACGCACACCTGGATGATCGCGCGGACGATCGACTGGCGCGCGCCGCGCGCGTCGATGCCACGTACCAGATTCATGTCGAGCTTGATCTGGTCCGGCTGGAAATCGGCGAGCAGGTTCAGACCGGAGTAGCCCGCGCCGAAGTCGTCGATCGCCACTTGCACGCCGAGCGCGTGCAACTCGTTCACGGCCACCTTGAAGCGGGCCGTGTCGTCGATCACCTCCGTCTCCGTCGCCTCCATGCATAGCGCGTCGACGGGGACGCCGCATCGGTGCGCCGCCTCGACGGCCGTCATCAGCGCGGTGTTCGAGTGCAGCAGCCCCTGCGGCAGGAAATTGAGGTTGAGCCGCGCCTCCAAGCCGAGCTGGGCGGCCCGCTCGCGGCGGCCAGGCACTGGGGGATACCGGAATTATTGGCAACGGCCGTCGAATCCTGAGTGCGAACGACGGGCGGCGCTTTGTCAGCCGCCGCACCACGCGGTCCAGGCCCCGTTCGTCGCGACCCGCCCCGGTATCATGGTGGAAGCAGGCAGGGATTCGATGACGAGCGTTAGGCGAAAACTGGGGGTGATGGCCGTCGCGGTATTCCTCGCGGCGTGCGCGGCGCCCTACGATCGCTCGCGTGAGACGGGCGTGCGCCCGCTCAGCGCCGACGAGGGTCGCGCGCTCGCGACCCGCCTGATTCCCACGGGTGTCGCCGATCGAAGCGGATGGGCCACGGATGTGTACGCGGCCATCGCCGCCCTCGAGCTGCCGGCAACCGTCGAGAATCTCTGCTCGTCGATTGCGATCATCGAGCAGGAATCCGGATTCCAGGCTGACCCGGCCATTCCCGGATTGCCCGGGATCGCCCGGCGCGAGATCGAGCGGCAACGCGAGCGGGCGGGGGTGCCGCAGCTGGCGTTCGACGCCGCGCTGGCATTGTCGTCTTCGACCGGCAAGAGCTATGCGGACCGCCTCGCGGGCGTGCGCACCGAACGCGACCTTTCGGAGATCTATGAGGACTTCATCAGCCGCGTGCCGCTCGGCCGGACGTTCCTCGCGGACCGCAATCCGGTGCACACCGCCGGGCCGATGCAGGTGAGCGTGGCGTTCGCGGCCGCGTATACGGTGGACCGCCCGTACCCCTATCCGGTGACCGGATCGCTGCGCCACGAGATCTTCACGCGGCGGGGCGGCGTGTACTTCGGCGTCGCGCATTTGCTCGACTATCCGGCGAGCTACGACCGCCCGATCTATCGCTTCGCCGACTTCAACGCCGGGCACTACGCGAGCCGCAATGCGGCGTTCCAGAATGCCGTCACGCAGGCCAGCGGCATTCCGCTCGCGCTCGACGGCGACGTGCTGCGCTTCGAGCAGCGCGCGCCCGCGAGGGAGGCCGGCAGCACCGAGCTCGCCGTGCGCGTGCTGGGTCGGCGAATTGGTCTCGACGACGCGCGAATCCGTCGCGATCTCCTGCTCGGAACCGATGTCCGCTTCGATCGCTCGGACGTGCTCGTGCGCGTCTACGACCTCGCCGAGCGCGCGACCGGACGCCCGCTCCCGCGCGCGATCCTTCCGGCCATCGTGCTCCGCAGCCCGAAGATCACGCGGCCCCTGACCACCGAATGGTTCGCGAATCGCGTCGACGAGCGGTATCGCCGGTGCGTGGCGCGCAGCGTCGCACCCCGCTCCTGAACATCCCAATCTGAACGTTAAAATGAAAACGGCGCGACTTTAACGTCGCGCCGTCTTCACAATGCGCGGCCCTCGATCGGCCGCGCCGGGTTACTTCCCGTCGTGGTCCGAGTCGCCCGGGATGGCGCGCTCGATCGTGTCGCTCACGCGATGCCACGAGTCCTTGGTGGCCATGCGCGCACGGTCCCACGTGAGGGTCGAGCGGCCTCGCGCGTTGTCCCAGCCACGCTGCAGATCCGCTTCCGACTGCTCGAACGTGCGGCCGCTGTACTTGCCGTAGGAATCCACGCCATACCGGTACGCGGGACCGTATTCGTCGTACGTGGAACCGGCCGTCACGTACGGCTGGCCCGCAAAGTTGCTGCGCCAGTAGGCATCTTCGGCGGTCGGGTCGACCATCTCGGCGACGCCCTTGCCGGCCAATGCGCCGACCACGGCGCCGACCGCTGCGCCGACTGCCGTGCCGATCGGACCGGCCACCGTACCTACGGCTGCGCCCGCGGCGAGGCCGCCCGCGACGCCGCCCACTGCCGTGCCGACCGGATGCGCGCCCGGCTCACCGGTGAGCGGGTCGCGATTTGCGTGGAGATTTTTGTCGATGCCTGTGGTCGTGGAATTGGGATTCATAGAACCTCCTGGGATGGAGACGATCCCCGAGCGGACGCTCGGCACGGCATCAGTGTGCGGCGGCGACGGATCGCTGCCGCGACTTGAGGCCGTTCGTCAAGAATGCGTATTCAACCGGCTAACCCGTCCCGCCGGGAGCGGTCGGGCCCTGATTCGCGTGTAGGCGGCCCGCCCACATCCGACGCGTTCCTACATCGCGAGCACGCCACGCTTGCCACTGCCCAAAAGCGCTCAGCGTCCGTCGAGGAAGCCCGGCCTCGACCACTCGGGATCGGGATAGGTGTAGAAGCCCGTACCGGTCTTGACGCCCAGCTCGCCCCGGGCCAGCTTGTCTGCGAGCGCGGAGGGCGGCGCGTCGCGCGGATCGCCCGAGTCCGCGAAATAGATCAGTTCGATGGCGTGAATGACGTCCAGGCCTACGAGATCCATCAGGAAGAACGGGCCGTAGGTCATCCCGGTGAACACGATCCACGCGCGATCGATATCGCGAAAGTCGACGAACCCGCCGGCCCACATGAACAGCGTCTGCCGCTTGACCGCCCGCCACACGTTGTTGAAGCAGAACCCGAGGATCTCCTTCTGGACGGGCAGCGGCACGCAATGAAGCGCACGGACGAAGTCGCGCGCGGCGTCCAGCGCTGCCGGCGATGTGACCGTGCCGCCCATCACGTCGGCCATGTTGACGCCCACCGCGGGCTGGTAGAAATGCATGTTGAGGCATTGCTGCGGCCGGCGGGTGGCGCTCTCGATGCGCGAAACCGGGATCGCCGAGCTGTTCGTCGCCAGCAGCGCATCGGGCGGCGCGAGACGGTCGAGCTCGGCGAAAACGGCGCGCTTGGTCGCGAGGTCTTCGCAGACCACCTCGATGACCAGATCGGCCGCTGCGACTGCACCGTCCAGGTTGTCGCACACCGTCACGCGAGCCGCGTGCTCGTACCAGGAGGACACCGGGAAAGTCGGGCCCTTGCCGACCAGGTCCATCACCGCGCGCACCTTGGCCTGCATCCGTGCGAAGACGTCCGGGTCCGGATCGTAGGCGCGCACCTCGAACCCGTACGCCGCCGCCTGGATGGCGATTTGCGTGCCCAGCGTGCCCAGCCCCACTACTCCTACGCGCCTGATTTCGCCCATCCGTCGAGTCTCCCGATGCAGGCGCCCCGCGGCGCGCCGCCGCGCGAAGGATAGCGCCTCAAACCTCAGGCGGCGATCGGAGCAGCCGGATGCTCACCCAGGCGAGTCCGGCGCCGGCGAGCAGGAGAAGCGTCGTGAACCCGTAGCGGTCCGGCAGCGAATCGACCACGCAGCTCACGTGGTCGGCATGCAGGCGCGTGCACAGGAGGGGAACGGTGCCGCCGTCCTGCCAGTCGAGCAGGCCGAGCGTGTCTTCCACTTCCCACTTGAACGGCGCGGCGCCGGCCATGGCGACGTTCACCTGGCCGATCACCGTGGCGCTGCGGCCGCTGGTACGGTGGAATTCGAGCACATCGCCCGGCGTGCTCGTCGCATCGAGTAGACGACCTGGGCGCCCACGTTCAGGAGCGAGGTCCCGACCAGGACCCGGCCGAGCAGCAACACCAGCCAGGCCAGCGGTCGGCGTCGCTTCGAGGTGTTGGGCGGCCGCGCGTCCACGATCATTCCGCTCCATCCGCGACAGAACATCGAACACGCTTCGATCGATTGCGCCGGCGACGCCCGCGCCGGATGCACGCGTCGGATGATGATGCATCGCGCCCGGCGTGTCGATACCGAGTCGGCAGGCGCCGTTTGACACGCTCCCAAGCCGTAGTCGAGAATGGGCCGATGCCCTGGTGCCTGCGTTGGTGATGCGTCAGCTGTTTCCGCAGGCGGAGTGTCCCCGAGTGCGCTGTTCGCGGATATGGAAGCCGCGCGCGCGCATCACGTCGGATTCGATTGCGGCCATCGCGCATCGTCGTGTGCGCACCCCGCGCAGCGCCGGTCGAGCTCGCGGACTCGTCGCCGCGCGCTGTTCGGTGAACGCGCAGACGGCCGCTCCGCAGGCTTGAATGCCGGGGCCTCGGTCCAGCGCGTCAAACAAGCGCGCGGCCGAGGTTCCGGCGCCGAGTCGCGATGGGCTGGACGGTCTGGCCTTCGTCGATGCCCACCAGCACTTCTGGGATCCCGTCGCCAACTACCACCCGTGGCTGCGGGACGAGCCCCCGGTACCGTTTCGTTACGGTGACTATCGCGCGATCCGCCGCCGCTACCTCCCGCCGGACTACGTTGTCGACACCGCGCCGATCCGTGTCGACCGCACCGTCTACGTCGAGACGGAGTGGGACCCCGCGGACCCCGTGGGCGAGATGCGCTACGTGGACGGCCTGCGCCGCGAATACGGCCTGCCGAGCGTTGCCGTCGCGCAAGCGCGGCTCAATAGACCCGACGCCTTGGCAATTCTCGCGCAGCAGGCGTCGTTCCCCTTCGTGCGCAGCGTGCGGCACAAGCCGCGCATCAACGACTCGCCCGCCGATGCGGCTCCGGGCGGAATGACCGATGCGCGATGGCGCGCAGGTTATGCCGGGCTCGCGGGCAACGGCCTGCGCTTCGATCTACAGACGCCCTGGTGGCACCTCGTCGAGGCAGCCCGGCTCGCGACCGATTTTTCCGACACGCCGATCGTCCTCAACCACACGGGCCTGCCCGCGGATCGCAGCGCCGAAGGGATCGCCGGCTGGAAGAAGGCGATGGCGACACTTGCCGCCTGCCCGAACGTCGCGGTGAAGATCTCCGGCCTGGGCCAGCGCGGGCAGGCGTGGACGGTTGCGGCGAATCGTGACATCGTGCTCGCCACGATCGATCTCTTCGGACCTTCACGCTGCATGTTCGCCAGCAATTTCCCCGTCGACGGTCTCTGCGCGACATTCCCCACGATCCTCGGCGGCTTTCGGGAGATCGTGCGCGGGTTCTCGCTTGCCGAGCAGCAGGGCCTCTTCCACGACAACGCCATCCGCCTCTACGCGATCGACGAGGGGTGAGCAAGCCGCGGCTCGGTTATGTCGGCGTCGGCCTGATGGGCCTGCCCATGGTCGAGCGGCTCGTGTCGCTGGGGTATCCCGTCGCGGCGTTCGACATCGTGCGCAAGCAGGTTGAGGCTGCGTGCGCGATCGGTGCGCACGCGGCCGAGTCGGCCGCGGAGGCCGTCGCGGGCGCCGACTTCGTGCTGCTGAACCTCCCGACCACCGATGCGGTCGAGCAAGCGGTGTTCGGTCCACGGGGCGTGGCGAGCTCGATCAAGCCACCTCAGCTCGTCGTCGATTTTTCGACGAACGAAGTCGCCCGCGGCAAGGCCTTTGCCGCGAAGCTGCGCCAGACAACCGGCTGCGGCTGGGTCGATGCGCCCGTGTCGGGAGGTCCGCCGGCGTCGGGCACGGGCTCGTTGACCGTGATGGCGGGCGGCGCGGCCGAGGATATCGCGCGCGTCGCGCCGCTCATGCAAGACATCGCCGCGCGCTTCACGCACATGGGCCCCGAGGGCAGCGGCCTGGTGGCGAAGATGATCAACCAGCTGATCGTCGGCTGCGGCCACGCGGTGATGGCGGAGGCGTTGCTCGTGGCGGAAGCGGCGGGCATCGACGCGGCGCGGATTCCCGAATGCCTGGCCGGCGGCCACGCCGACGGCACGCTGCTGCAGAAACTCTATCCGCGGATGGTGCGACGCGACTTTGCGCCACAGGGCTACGCGCGCCAGCTCCTCAAGGACCTGGAAATGGTCAACGCCTTCGCCGGCGGGCTCAAGGCACCCGTGCCGATGGCGGGTGAGGCGTTGACGCTGTACCGTATGCTGGTTCGCCGCGGCCATGCCGAGCTCGACACGGGTGCGGTGTTCAAGCTGTACGAGCCCGACGCGCACCACGATGCGCGCGGACCGATGCCGGAAGGGGCTTCGCCCCCATCAAAATAGAATCGCCAAGGAGGAAAACACCATGACATCCCGCTTCGCCTCGACCCTCACGCTCCTGCTGGCTGCTGCCGCGCTCGTCGCGCCACCGGCGCTCGCCCAGGTCAAGCTCCGCTACGCACACGTCGGCGTGGCCGACGCGCCCCAGACCCGCTACGCCGACGAAGTGGCCAAGCTCGTCAAGGAGCGCACCAATGGGCGCATCGAGATCCAGGTGTTCCCGAATTCCCAGCTCGGTGGTGTCGGCGAGATGGTGGACGGCGTGAAGTCGGGCGCGATCTCCATGGGCCACCACGACTTCGGGTCGCTCGGCAAGATCGTGTCGACGACGGCGGTCTTCAACACGCCGTTCATGTACCGCGATGCCGCCCATGCAATGCGCGCGACCGATCCGCGCCAATCGCCCGCGCTGCAGAAAATCAACCAGGAATTGATCGAGAAGGGCAACATGCGCATCGTCGCGAGCCTGTTCCAGGGCACGCGCGAGCTCACGTCGAAGGAGAAGGTGCTCTCGCCCAAGGACATGCAGGGCAAGAAGTACCGCGGCGTGCCCATCAAGCTGTGGTCGTCGATGATCACCGGGATGGGCGCCGTGGCGACTCCGGTGGAAGTTTCCGAGCTGGCGACGGCGCTCGCGACCGGGCTGGTGATGGGGCAGGAGAATCCGCTGTCGAACATCTACACGCTCAAGCTGTATGAAGTGCAGAAATATGTGATGATGACCAACCACATGCAGTCGGTGCTGGCGGTGTTCATCAACGAGAAGGCCTACCAGGCCATTCCGGCGGCGGACCGCAAGATCATGGAGGACACGATGATCGAGGTCGGCCTGAAGACGCTCGACTGGGACCGGGAGACGTCTGCGACGTATCGCAAGGATCTCGAGGCGAAGGGCATGATCTTCGTCGAGGAAAAGGACGGGCTCGACGTCAATGCGTTCCGCACGGCGGTGCTCGCGCAGGTGAACAAGGATTTCCCGGACTGGACCGGGTATATCGAGCAGATCCGTGCGGTGAAGTAGGGGTCGCGGTGCCGGCGACCGCGGCGAGATCCGCTCCACGGCAGCGGGCCTTGGCGCTCACGATCGAGTTGGGACCATGCCCGTCCTGACGGCCATCCGCGCCGCAGTCCGGTGG
>JBBSEG010000056.1:0-25414 GCA_038239945.1 Burkholderiales bacterium | reverse complement strand
CGGGCGGCGCGTGGGCGGGCGGCGCGTGGGCGGGCGGCGCGTGGGCGGGCGGCGCGTGGGCGAGCGGCGCGTGGGCGGGCGGCGCGTGGGCGAGCGGCGCGTGGGCGGGCGGCGCGTGGGCGGGCGGCGCTGCCACCGCCGCGCGCAGCGCCTCGAGCAACAGCGTGGCGACGGTGATCGCGCGGTAGTACTTGTCCTGCCCTTCGACCAGGTACCACGGCGCGACGGCGCTCGACGTGATGCGCAGCATCTGCTCCCAGTCCGGGCGCCAGCGTCGGTAGTGCTTGAGCGTGCGGCGATCGTCGGCGGTGACGCGCCAGGCGTGCTCGGCGTCGCCACGCAACTCGGCGAGCCGCTCCTTGAGCGACGCCCGCGACAGATGCATCCAGTACTTGAGGACCACGGCGCCTTCCGCGCAGAGCATGGTCTCGTGCGCGCGGAGGCGCTGCAGGTAATCGTCGAACCCGTCGTCGGGCAGCGTGCCGCGCGCGCGCCGCTCGAGCGGCTCGAAATACCACGCCGGCATGAGCACGCCGGTTTCGCCGGCCGCGGGCAGGCCGATCCAGTAGCGCCACGCGAGCGGGTGCGCGGCTTCCTCGGGCGTCGGCGGGCCGAACGCGAGCACGTGGATGTGGCGCGGATCCATCCAAGACGTCAGGAGGTTTGCGGTCTCGTGGCGACCCGCGCCCTCGACGCCGGCCACGATCACGATCACCGGGCCGCGGCCCGTCTGCTTCAGGTCGTACTGGGCGTTGAGCAGCGCTTCGCGCAATCGCGGCGCCTCGCGGTCGTAGCGCGCCTTGGCGATGGCATGGCCGGTTTCCGCTGCTTCGAGCATCGCCCTCGCCTCAGGCCCGTCCGGACAGGCGCGGGCCGACCGCAAACGCCGTCCAGCGACGCATCATGGCCCGGTGGGCGGGGCGCTCGCGGCGCGCGGCCCACTGGTGGAAAAGGTGCACGACGGCCGATTCGGGGCCGTCGATGGCTGCGGCCAGGCGCAGCGCAACGCCGGCATCGTTGCGCTCGCCGAGCGCGTCCTGCAGGCGGACCAGGGCGCGGCGGTAGGCGCGTGCGCTCTTGCGGGGAAAGAGTGAGGCGAAGAACTCGGTCACATAACGCAGCCGCTTCGCCGCCAGGCGCACCTCGTGCCGGGCGTCCGCAGCGGCGTGTGCAAGACCCGCGCCGAAGTGGCGCAACTTGCGGTGGCGACGCCGGACCAGATCGTCTGCGTACCGGAGCACCGGCGGCACGCGAGGCGGTGGCGCGGCCGCGGGGGTAGCGCGCGACGGGGCCACCGCGAGTGCGCCCGCGCCCAGCACGAGCTGCGTATAGCGCGGCGCCGCGACGGCGGCGCGCGCGGCGGCGCGGGCTTGACCGCGCGCCCGCTCGGCGCGCGCAGTGAAGGCATCGACCACGCCCTGCTGCGCGCGGTTGCCTCGAAGGCTGGCGCGCAACTGCGGCAGCGTGGCGGTCACCAGCACGTCGAGGTCGCGCGCGGGCGCGAGCGAGCGCGCCAGCCAGCGCGCGTCCGCGACCACGGCATCGAGCCGCTCCGGGGGCCGCGTTTCGCGCAGCAGCGACAGGCACGCGCGCAGCCGGCGGGTCGCGATGCGCATCTGGTGCACCCATTCCACGTCGTCGTTGCGGAGCAGGCCGTCGCCGTTCGCGACCAGCTGCCGCAGGCACCCCTCGAGGATCGTCCGGCGCGCGGTCGCCGCGTCCGCTGCCGGATCGATCAGGACCGCCTCCGCGCGCACCGGATGCGGTGCCGCGCGTTGCGCCAGCGCGAAGCCTCGCTCCGCCTTGCTGCGCGGCTCGATGGCGAGGGGCAGATCGAGCGCGAGAGTCTGGGCGAACCGGAACAGCGTGCGCAGGTCGCCCGTGGCAAGCTCGATCTCCAGCTCGGCGATCGATAGGGGCGGGGGCCGGCCGTCGCTGAGGGTGCCGAGGTCGACGGCGACGTGCGCCTCGGTACCGTCCGCGAAACGCACGGGCACGGTGGTGCGGCGGATGTCCGTGGCAAATCGAGCCGCGAGCCCCGCGGCCAGAGCGTCGTCGAGCACCGCCTGCCATGGCGTATCGCGCCATTGCGCCGGATCGGGCAGCGGCGGTCGCGCGTGCCGGCCGCGGTCCATCTCGAGCTCGGTGCGAGTCGAAAGCGCGCCCGGGCTGCTCGCCGCCGCGACCTTCAGCCCCTGCACCCAGCGCGCTCCCTCGCGCCGCACCCGCAGAAAGACGCCCGCCGCGGCGAGGCGATCGTCCAGCGCATCGAAATAGACAGCGCGCAAGCGCTCGCGGCGCGGCAGCGCCGCGGCGAAGTCGTGCAGCAGCGGATGGCGCAGGACCGAGGCGGCCGCGCCAGGAGGGAGGCGCAGCTTGAGCTCGATCTCGGGCGCGCCGTCCATCGCGCTAGGCCGTCACGGCGCTCGCGCGGGCGCGCCCCACCCGGCGCAGGTAGGCCTCGCGGGCGAGCGCGATGTCGTCCAGGAAGGGAGCGAGCTCGTCGAGCAGCAGCGCCTGCGGTCCGTCGACCAGCGCCTTTTCGGGATGCGGATGGAAATCGACGAGCACCATGTTCGCGCCGGCGATGACGCCCTGCGCGACCACGTGAAAAATGTCGAGCAGGCCGTCCGGCGCCGCGGCGCGCGTGCCGACCGAATGCGATGGGTCGATGGCGACCGGCATGCGCGTGAGACGCTTCACCGCCGGCACGTGCGCGAAGTCGACGAAGTTGCGGTGCGGGTCGCCCATGTTGGTCTTCATGCCGCGCAGGCAGAACACGACCTTGCGGTTGCCTTCCGTCGCGAGATATTCGGCGGCGTTGAGCGATTCGTCCAGCGTTATCCCGAAGCCGCGCTTGATCAGCACCGGGAACTCCTGTTGCTTGCCGACGAGCTTCAGCAGCTCGAAGTTCTGCGTGTTGCGCGTGCCGATCTGCAGCATCACGCCGGTCGCGTTGCCGGTGCTCGCGAGCGCGGCGCGGATCTCGTCCACGTGGGACTCGTGCGTGATCTCCATGGCGATCACGCGGATGCCGTACTTGCCCGCGAGCTCGAACACGTAGGGCAGGCAGCTCGCCCCGAAGCCCTGGAACGCGTAGGGCGACGTGCGCGGCTTGTAGGCGCCCATGCGCGTGCACACCTGGCCGTGCGCCTTGAGCGCCTGCATCATCTCTTCCACGGATTGCGCCGAGTCCACGGCGCACAGGCCCGCGAAGACGTTCAGCGTGTCCTGGCCGAAGCGCACGCCGTTGTACTCGAAAGACGAGGGCCGGTCGTCCCCCTGCTTATGGCGGCCGAGGACCCGATACGGCTCCGATACGCGCACCACCTTGGCGACGGCGGGCAGCACCTGCATCTGCTCGAGGGTGAGCGCGGCCGTGTTGCCGATGAGGTAGACCTCGGTGAGCGTGACCTCGCTGCCGACCTCCCGGTGCACCCGGTAGCTGATCCCCGGCAGGCGCGCGAGCGCGCCTGCGAGCACGGCCCAGTCGGCACCTTCCGGCTCGGTGTTCGGCTCGAGGACCAGGATCATCTTTTAGCCATTTGCCATGATTTTCAGGGGATTAACCAATTGTACCCGGCGGCCGGGTGAGCTCGGTGTCGCGGCGCCCGCGGCGCCTGCTGCGGCGCGTCAGAGCATGCACGCAACAAGGCGGCGGGGGCGGTCGGCGAATTCGTTGCGTCGGGCGTTTCCCATGTCTTAGACTGCCTCGAAGCGAGCCCTCGCACTGGCCGTCCCCCACCCCACTCGAAGAGGACCACGATGAGAAAACTGCTGGCTTTGACGCTGTTCGGCGCCTGCGCCGCGCTCGCGCTTCCCGCCGCCGCCGCCGACAACCCGCAGCAGGAGCGTATGAAGACCTGCAATGCCAAGGCCACGGACAAGAAGGGCGACGAGCGCAAGCAGTTCATGAGCTCGTGCCTGAGTGGCGAGAAAAAGACCTCGGACAACAAGATGTCGACCTGCAACACGAAGTCGAAGGGTATGAAGGGCGATGAGCGCAAGAAGTTCATGTCCGACTGCATGAAGGCCACCACCTGAGTTCGCGATCCGCATCGGCCGGGCTCCTCCTGTCCTCCCGGCCGGGAATCATTTGCCGCGGGGCGCCGTTCGAAGGCGCTGCCGCGGCAATTTTTATGAAGCGCCGCCTCACGCCTTGCGCACCAGCAGCCCCTTGAGGTAATCCCCCTCGGGAAAGCCGAGCGCCACCGGATGGTCCGCGCTGGCGCCGAGGCGCGCGACGATCGAGGCGTCGGCGTCGGCATCCGCGGCCGCGCCCGCGACGATTTTCTGGAACAGGTCCGCCGGAACGCCGCCCGAGCAGGAGAACGTCGCGAGCAGGCCGCCGGGCGCGAGGAGCTTCAGGGCCAGCAGGTTGATGTCCTTGTAGGCGCGTGCCGCGCCCGCCGCGTGCGCGGCGGTGGGCGCGAACTTGGGCGGATCGAGCACGATCAGGTCGAACTGGCGCGCCTCGTTGCGCAGGCGGCGCAGGTCCGCGAAGACATCGGCTTCCCGCCAGGAAGCGCGCCGGGCGGGCAGCGCCGGGTTGGCGGCGAGATTGGCTTCCCCGAGCCTGAGCGCGTCGCCCGCGGAGTCCACGGAAAGCACCTCGGCCGCGTCGCCCGCGAGCGCGGCCAGCGTGAAGCCGCCGGTGTAGCAGAAGGCGTTGAGCACCCGCCGCCCGGCCGACAGCGCGCCGACGCGGGCGCGGTTGTCGCGCTGGTCGACGTAGAAGCCCGTCTTCTGCCCGCCTGCCACGTCGACGCGATAGACGAGCCCGGCCTCGCGGATTTCCACCGTTTCCGGCAGCGCTCCCCAGGCCACGCCGGCGCGCGGCAACAAGCCTTCGAGCGTGCGCACCTCGGCGTCCGAACGCTCGAAGACGCAGGTGGCGCCGGTGGCTCCGGCGAGCGCCGCGACGATCGCGTCGCGCCAGGCCTCCGCGCCGGCGGAGGAAAGCTGGAACACCACCACCGACCCGTACCGGTCGGCCACGACGCCCGGCAACCCGTCCGCTTCGGCGTGCACCAGGCGTACCGCGGTGTGGCGCGCATCGAGCAGCGGCGCGCGGGCGGCGCAGGCGCGCGCGATGCGGCGGGCGATGAATGGCGCGTCGACCGGCGGTTCGGTAGCGCGGGTCCAGATGCGCGCCCGGATCTGCGACACCGGCGACCACGCCGCCTGTGCCAGCGCCTCGCCGTCGTGGGTTGTCACTCGCACGGTTGCGCCCGGCGTCGGGTCGCCTACCACGCGCTCGACCGCGCCCGAGTAGATCCACGGGTGGCGCTGGCGGACCGACCGGTCGCGCCCGGCCTTGAGGACCAGGACCGGTGCGCCGGTCCCGCTGCGGTGCTGCGCGGAGGTCAGCCGGCGGCGACGCCCAGCACGTGGCCGATGCCGTAGGTGATGGCGCCGGCCAGAGCGCCAAGCACCAGCATCCGCCCGCCCGACAGCACCGCGCTGCGTCCGGTGAAGAGCGACAGCGTGGCGCCGACCGCGAAGAGCGCCAAGGACGACACCGCGATCGACACGCCGAGCGCCTGCGGCGAACGGGTGATGAGCCAGGGCGACAGCGGCAGGAATGCGCCCACTCCGAACGAAACGAACGAGCTTGCGGCCGCCGCCAGGGGACTGCCGAGATCGGCGGGGTTAAGCCCGAGCTCCTCGCGCGCGAGCGTGTCGAGCGCGTGCTCGGGGTCGGCGACCAGCCGCTGGGCGAGCCGATCGGCGTCCTTCGCCGGCAGCCCCTTGGCCGCATAGATGAGGGCGAGCTCCTGCGCTTCCGCTTCGGGGTAGAGCTTGAGCTCGTCGCGCTCGAGCCCGATCTGATACTCGTACAGCTCGCGCTGCGATTGCACCGAGACGTATTCGCCGGCCGCCATCGCGAAGGCGCCCGCCGCCATTCCGGCGACGCCCGTCAGCACCACCACGTGGGGGTCGCCGGTCGCTCCCGCCACGCCGAGGATCAGGCCCGCATTCGACACCAGGCCGTCGCTGACGCCAAACACCGCGGCGCGAAGGTTGCCGCCGCCGCCGAGCCCGCGATGCCGGCGCTCCATGGTGCCGACCTTGAGCGGCGCCGCGTGCCCCACTTCGTGCGCACCCGAGGTGCCGTAGATCGACATCCCGCGCACCTTCATGGCGGCCAAGATGCTGCGCAGGCGCCGTGGGCCGACCCAGCGCACCAGCCGCGCCACGAGCTTGGTGCGAGTGTCGGGCAGGAACGGGCCCGGCGCCGGATGACCGCGCGCCGTGAGCTGCGCGCGCCAGATCGCGGCCTGCGCCTCGGCCTCGCCGGCCAGGCGCCGAAACAGCTCCGCGCGCACGGTTCCCGTCTCGGCCTCGGCGCATGCGCGATACAGAAAGACGGAGCGTTGCTCCTCGGTCCAGGATTCGAGCGGATTCATGGCGGGCGCGGGAACTTGACGCGGCGGCCGCAGGGCCGTGCGTTCACCCGATTCTACTGCGTCGCGGCGGCGGCCGGGCCGCGACGGCGGAATTCTCGCCCGGAATTGCGGGGCTCCTGCGCGGACGCTAGGCCGAAGCGATGGCGGCGATGCGCGCCATCACCTCCGGCGTGAGGCGCGGCACCACCGCGAGGGCTTGCATGTTCTCCGTCACCTGCGCCGGACGGCTCGCACCGGTAATCACGGTGGACACGCGCGGATTCGCGAGGCACCACGCGAGTGCCAGCTGCGCGAGCGTGCAGGAAAGCTCCTGCGCGAGCGGCGCAAGCTGGCGCACCCGGCGCAGCTTGTCGGCGTCGAGCATGCGCTCGCTCAGCCATTCGTAGCCCTTCAGCGCGGCGCGCGAGTCGGCCGGGACGCCGTCGTTGTACTTGCCCGTGAGGAGGCCGGATGCGAGCGGGCTCCAGATGGTCGTGCCCAAGCCGAAGTCCTCGTACAGCCGCGCGTACTCGCGCTCGACGCGCTCGCGGTGGAAGAGATTGTATTGCGGCTGCTCCATGACCGGCCGCTCCATGTGATGTCGCTCCGCGACGCCGATCGCGGCCGCGATTTCGGCGGCGCTCCATTCCGAGGTTCCCCAATAGGTGGCCTTGCCGGCGCGGATCATCTCGCTCATCGCGGTCACGGTTTCCTCGATGGGCGTGTCCGGGTCGGGCCGATGGCAGTACACGAGGTCGATGCAGTCTAGGCCGAAGCGCCGCAGCGAGCCGTCGATCGCGTGCCGCAGATACTTGCGGTTGAGCGTGTTCTTTTCGTTGGGCCCATCGTGCAGGCCCCAGTAGAACTTGGTTGAAACGACGTACGACGAGCGGCGCCAGCCCAGCTTGCGCAGCGCCTCGCCCATGATCGTCTCCGCGGCGCCCTTGGCGTACACCTCCGCGTTGTCGAAGAAATTGACCCCCACGTCGTACGCCGCTGCCATGCACTCGCGCGCAACCGCTTCGTTCATCTGGTTGCCGTAGGTAACCCACGACCCCAGCGACAGCTCGCTTAGTTTGAGGCCGGTGCGACCGAGCCGCCGATAGTTCATCGTCGAGTCCTTGCGTTTTTGAACGGGGAATGCGCGCACCGCGCGGGCGGTTCCGGCGCGGCTGCGGCCGGATGCCGGGGGAGCTAGAATCGCGCCTCCATTCTAGCCCCTGGACGATTGCCGATGCCCGCGCGCCATGCTGCCCGCCGTAGCCGCAAGCCACCGTTGTCCGCCGACGCGCTGTGGACATTGAAGCGCATCGGCGTGCCGGCGGTCTCGCCCGACGGGCGCCTCGCCTGCGCGCCCGTCACGCGCTTCGACATGGCGACCAACGAGAGCGTTACGGAGCTGTGGCTGTTTCCGACCGGGCTCGCCGGCACGGCGGCCCTGAAGACGCGACGGCTCACGGCGGGCGACAAGGACAGCGACCCGCGCTGGTCACCCGATGGCCGCTTCATCGCGTTCACCGCGCGGCGCAAGGACGACACGGAGCCCCAGGTCTATGTCATCGCGCCCGACGGCGGAGAAGCGACGCGCGTCACGTCGCTTGCGACCGGCGCCAGCGCGCTGAAATGGTTCCCGAACAGCCGCCGCATCGCGTTCGTCTCGTGGGTGTGGCGCGATCTCCCCACCGATGCGGCGCAAGCCCGGCGGCTCAAGGAGCGCAAGGAAGACAAGGTCAAGGCGCACGTCACCGAGCGCGCCGAGTTCCGCTTCTGGGACCACTGGCTCACCGACGGGCGCGAGCCGCACGTGTTCGCCGTCCATTTCCCCGGCGGACGCACGCGCGACCTGTTCGCCGGACGCGGTGTCGCGCTGCCGCCGTGGGACCCCGGCCCGGGCGACTACGACATCGCGCCCGACGGCCGGCAGATCGCCTTTCACGCCGATCTCGCGGCCGAGCCTGGCATGATGAACCGGCTCGACATCGTGACGCTCGACCTGGCGTCGCGCCGCAAGCGCGTGCTGACCGCCGCCACCGGGATGTCCGACACGAGCCCGGTGTATTCGCCCGACGGACGCCACCTCGTCTTCGCGTCGTTCGACACGCAGCGCGCGTTCAACGACCAGGGTCACCTGGTGCTGCTCGAGCGGCGCACTGGCGCGATGCGCAGGCTCGCCCCACGCTTCGACCGGGCCGTGCAGCACGTCACATTCACGCCGGACGGGCGGGCGCTGCGCTTCCTGGTCGAGGATCGCGGCCGCACCGGCATCTTCGCGCTGCCCCTGGACGCGGCCGCGCCGACCCCGCTGGTGCCGGGCGGGACCGTTGCCGGCTACGCCGCTTCCGCGCGCGGGGACGTGCTCGTCTACGCGCGCTCGAGCGCCATGCATCCGCCGGCGCTGTTCGCGGCGCACGGCGACGGGAGCGCCGAGCGCGCGCTGGAGACGATGAACCGCGCGGTGCTCGCCCGCCACCGACTTGGCGAGGTGCGCGAGTTCACGGTCAACGGGTGGCACGGCGAGCCGGTGCAGATGTTCGTCACCTATCCACCCGACTTCGACCCGCGCCGCAAGTGGCCGCTGATGCAGAGCATCCACGGCGGCCCGCACGCGGCGCACCAGGACGGCTGGCACTTCCGCTGGAATACGCACGTGTTCGCCGGCGAAGGCTACGTGGTGCCGTGCGTGAACTACCACGGCTCATCGGGCTTCGGGCAACGGTTCCTGGAGACGATCGCCGGCCGCTACGGCGAGAAGGAGTTCGCCGACATCGAGGCCGCGACCGACTTCCTGCTGCGCAAGGGCTACATCGACCGGACGCGCCTGACCGCCACCGGCGGCAGCTACGGGGGCTTCATGGTCGCGTACATGAACGGTCACACCAACCGCTACCGCGCCTACGTGTGCCACGCCGGGTGCTACGACTGGGTTTCGATGATGGCCACCGACGGCTACCGGTTCTTCGCGGAGGAGCTCGGTGCGTATCACTGGGACGACGAGCCGCGGGTGCTGCGCCAGTCGCCGCACCACTACGTCGCCGCCGCGCAGACCCCAACGCTGGTCGTGCATGGCGAGCTCGACTACCGCGTGCCGGCGACCCAGGGTCTGCAGTACTACGACACGCTCAAAGCGAAGGGCGTGGCGGCGCGGCTGGTCTATTTCCCCGACGAGAACCACTGGATTCTCAAGCCGCAGAACTCGCGCATCTGGTATCGCGAGTTCTTCGCGTTCCTGGCGCAGCACGCCGCCCTGCGTCCGGCCCGCAGGTAATCGATACTGCGGGCGGCGGCGACCGGCGTTTCCGCCGCCGGGGGGTTGAACTGCGCCGCGGCAGCCGCAGATTGGTCCAGTACGGGGCCGGCGCGAGAGTCGCCGCGCCCGACCTTTCCAATCGATCACGGAGCCCATCATGGCCAGCCTGCAAATCTACGACCCAAGCGCATTCGCCGACTTCGACGACCTGGTACGCGGCCTGTTTCGCCCGGCGCGTGGCGCCGACCGCAACACCGCCGCCGCGGTGCGGGTGGACGTCACCGAGCACAACACCGGTTATGTCGTGCACGCCGAGATTCCCGGCGTGACCAAGGACGAGATCCAGGTCGCCATCGAGGGCAACCAGGTCACCATCGGCGCGCAGATCAAGCGCCTCGCCGACGCGCAGGACGGCACGCGCGTGTTGCGCACCGAGCGCTACTACGGTGCGGTGTATCGCAGCTTCACGCTGCCGAGCGAACTGGACGAGGCCGCCAGCGAAGCGAAGTACGACAACGGCGTGCTCGAGCTCAAGCTCGCCAAGAAGGCCGCGGCGGCAGGACGCAAGCTGACGATCCAGTAGTACGCGGCGGACCGGGGCGTGGGGCGGTTGCCCCCCCGCCCCGGGGCGCGCTGCTCACCGCACGCGCTTGGCCGCGTATTCTTCCTCGATGTTGTCGCGGAAGAAGCTCCACGGGGACGACGCCGTGGAGAAGCGCCGCCACGTATCGGCGGTGATGTCGCGATACTCGAGCGTGCCGGACGTGAGCTCCACGACGAGCCTTCGCTCACGCGGGTCGTAGCCTGCGGCGCGCAGGTTTCCGCCAGACATGCGCTTCATCTCCATGGCGTTCCGATTTGGTTGGCAGGCGGACGTGCGCGCAACGCGCGCGCCGCACGCGAATGCTACGATTATAGGATCTCCCCAGCCGGTCCGTTCCTGCATGAAGTTCCTCGTTTCGCGCCTCGTGCGCGCGGGCTGCCGCGTGGGCCTTGCAGGGGCGCTTGCGGTGACGGCGCCGGCGCACGCCGCCGATCCCGCCAAGGTGATGCGGGTGGCGATGTCCATCGCCGAGACCAGCTTCGACCCGGCGTTCGCTTCGGACGCGGCGTCCGACGCCATCATCGCGAACGTGTTCGACGCGATGCTCGACTACGACTATCTCGCGCGTCCGGTGACGCTCGTGCCGCGCGCGCTCGAGGCGATGCCGCTTATCGAAGATGGCGGGCGCACGTTCGTCTGCCGGGTGCGCCGCGGCGTCTATTTCACGCCCGATCCCGCGTTCAAGGGGCAGCGCCGCGAGCTCGTCGCGGCCGATTTCGCCTACATGTTCAGGCGCATGCTGGACCCGTCGGTGAAGTCACCGTGGCTGTGGATGATCGACGGCAAGATCGTGGGCGCCGACGCAGTGCGCGCGGCGGCTGAGAAAAGCGGCCGCTTCGACTACGACGCGCCTATCGCGGGCCTCGAGGTCGTCGATCGCTACACGCTCAAGGTGCGCCTCAAGGCGCCCGACCTGCGCTTTTCGTACGTGCTCGCCGTCCCGAACATGGCGGCCCAGGCGCGCGAGGTGGTAGAAGCCTATGGCCCGGACATCGGCGCGCATCCGGTCGGCACCGGCCCGTACCAGCTCGGCGAGTATCGGCGCAGCAATCGCATCGTGCTGGTCGCCAATCCCCTGTTTCGCGACAGCCGCTACGAACCGGCCGGGCCGATCCCCGCCACGTCGCAGGCGGCGGCCGCGGCGCTCAAGGGCCGCAAGCTGCCCCTGGCCGGCCGCGTCGAGATCAGCATCATCGAAGAGGGCCAGGCGCGGTGGCTCGCCTTCCGGCGGCGCGAGCTCGATTTCCTCGATATCGTCCCGGTCGATTTCACCGACGAGGCGCTCGCCCCGGGCGGCGCGCTGCAGCCGGCGCTGGCCGCGGAGGGCATCGTGCACGATGTCCTGCTGCGGCCGAACTCGTGGTGGGTCTATTTCAACATGGACGACCCGGTGGTCGGTGGCTACACGCCCGAGCGCATCGCGCTGCGACGCGCCATCGGCATGGGCTACGACAACGCCGAATCGATCCGCGTCCTGTACAAGGGCCGCGCCACGCCCGCATACGGCCCGATCCCGCCCGACATTGCCGGCTACGATCCCACCCACAAGACCGGCGCGCAACTCTACGATCCGGCGGCCGCGCGCGCGCTGCTCGAGCACTTCGGCTACAAGGATCGCGACGGCGACGGCTACCGCGAGGCGCCCGACGGCAAGCCGCTCATTATCGAGCGGTGGTCGACGCCCAACTCGACCTCGCGCCAGAGCGACGAGCTGTGGAAGAAGAACATGGATGCGATCGGCATCCGGATGAGCTTCAAGAAGGACCGGACGCCGGAGCTGCGCAAGATGGCGAAGCAGGGCAAGCTGCCGATGCGCGCCGACGGATGGAACGCCGACTATCCCGACGCCGAGAACTTCATGCAGCTGCTGTACGGGCCCTCCGGCCCCGAGAACAACGCGCGCTTCCGGCTGAAGGCCTTCGACGACCTCTACGAGCAGGCGCGCAGCCTGCCCGACGGGGCCGCGCGCACGAGGCTATTCGACCGGATGACCGACCTCGTCATCGCGTACGCGCCGTGGCGGATGACCTATCACCTGCTCGAGGACAACCTGCGCCATCCGTGGGTGCACGCCTATGTGCCCCATCCGATGCAGTCGCAGTGGTGGCAGTACATCGACATCGACGTTGCGGCGCGAAGGTAGCGCACTACGCGGGCGGGACCTCGGGTGCGCGCCTATCGAGGTTATTCCGCCTTGGGGATCTCATACTGCTTGCACACGAGCGTGCTCGCCACGCTCTCCCGCACCAGCGTGAATTCGAGGCCACCGCCGCGCAGGTCGGCGAGGCCGTTGGTGTAGCGCATGCCGTTCGCGGTCGCGACCTGGTAGAGGATCATCCGGGTGCCGTCCGGCATCAGCAGGCGCGCCTCGCCGTCCTCGAAGCGGATGACGATGCGCTCGTCTCCGCGCCGGCAGTCGACCGTCTTCTTCGCGGCGTCGATCTCTTCCTTGGTTGGGCCGTTCTGGCAGGCGCACAGCAGGGCCGTCAGTGCGACGGCAAAGACAAGACGTAGGCAGGGCATGCGCGCGGGCTCCGGCTCTTGGGGGCGCGGCAGCATAGCATCGCGCAGGTATGCCGGGTGCTTCGCGGGGGTCGGGGAGCGCCGGGGCAGGATGGCCGCGGCGCGGCGCGCGGCGGCGGCGCGAGGGCTGCGCTAGCAGTCGGCGATGTTGCGCGCGATGCCGGCGAGCGAATCGGACTTGTAGCGCCCGGCCATGCCGCGCGCGGTCTCCACCATCGAGCGGACCAGCGCGTCGAGACCCGGGCGCGGCGCGGGCCGGTGCAACGCGTCCTGCGCAGCCTCGAGCGCGCAGGCCGCGCCCCGCGCATTGCGCTCGATGCACGGCTGCTGGACGAGTCCGGCGACCGAGTCGCAGGCGAGCGCGAAGTGACCCTCCAGCGCGCGTTCGGCGGCGCACAGCGCCTGCGCCGGGCTGGCGCCGAGGACCGCGGCGTAGCCGGCCGCCGCCATCGCGGCGCCCAAGCCTACCGCGCTCTGGCAGCCGGCCTGGCGCAGCCCCGCCGCGCGAATCGACTGCCCCACCGCCGCGGCAGTCATCAGGTATTCCACGGTGCGGTCCTCGCCGGTGATCGCCGCCGTGGCGCGCCAATGGTGGAGCAGCGCGGCGACCGGGCCGGCGGCGCCGTGCGTAGGCGCGGCGACCACGCAGTTGCCCGCTGCGTTCTCCTCGGCAACTGCAGCTGCGTATACGGCGCACTGGGCGCTCTCGGTGCCCGGACTGCGCTCGAGTGCCTGCGAAAGGTCGGCGGCGCGGCGCTCGGCGCCGCTGACCGGAAGCGTGCCGCGGGTGGCGATGCCGCGCTCGATCGACGCGCGCATGGCGAGCGCGACGTGCAGGAGACCGGCGCGCAGTTCGTCGGGGCTGCGTAGCGCGCATTCGTTGGCCCGCGCCAGGTCGGCGATCTTCTTCCCGTTCGCGCGGCAGGCTCCGAGCAGCGTGTCGCCCGATGCGAACGGGTAGGGCACGCGCACGTCGACGGGTGCGCACGCAGCCTCGCGCTCGTCCTGGACCTCGCCGCCCGCGCCGGTGAAATACAGGCGCGAGGCGAGCGGCGCACCAGCGGCATCGAAGGCGTCGAAGCGCAGCGCGTTGCCGTTGTGGACCATCGCCTGGCCGACGTGAAAGCGTAGGTGGCGGTCGGGATCGAAGTGGATGGCGCCGCGCCCGCCGAGGGGCAGGCCGGCGGTTGCGACGCGGTCGAGGCGCGCGCTGCGCGACTCGGCGTCGCTGCGCTCGGCGGCCTCGCCGGACAGGCCGGCCACCACCGCGCCGTCGGTGCCCGATTCCCGCCCGGTGCAGGCCAGCGTGCCGAACAGGTGGACGTCGACGCGCGCGGTGCGCGCCGCCATCCCGTCTGCGGACAAGTCGTGCACGAAGCGCAACGCCGCCCGCTGCGGCCCCACCGTGCGCGACGACGACGGTCCGGGCCCGATCCGGTAGAGCTCGAGCGCGCTCACATACACCGGCTTCTCCCCTGGCACTGCGTGCGCTCGCCGAAGGCGCGTGCGCGTCGTTGTTATGAGCGTGGCAGTATCGCGCGCGGGGTCGTGGATGGCGAGCCCGATCGGGGCGTTCCGCCTGGCCGTCCGTCGGTTGAGTCGGAAAAGCGCGCGTGCGCCGGATACGAGAGCACCTCGCGCGCGCGTCCACCGGCGTTGGCCGCCGCGCTCGCCGACCACCAGCCGGCGGTGAGGAGCTCGGCGTGCCGCGCCACGAACGCTGCGCGCACGCGGGGGTCGGTGAGCAGGAAGGTGGCGAACTCCTCCGGGAAGATGTCGTGCGGTCCGACCGGGTACCACGCGTCGGCGGACATCTCGTCGTAGCCGGGCGGTGGAGCGGGGATCGTGCGAAAGCGGCAGTCGGTGAGGTACTCGATCTCGTCGTAGTCGTAGAACACGACGCGCCCGTAGCGCGTGAGCCCGAAGTTCTTGAACAGCAGATCGCCGGCGAAGATGTTCACCGCGGCGAGGTCGCGCAGCGCGGCGCCGTAGTCGTCGATGGCGGCGGCCACTTCGCTCTCGTCGGCGCGGGCGAGAAACAGGTTCAGCGGGGTCAGGCGGCGCTCGATGTACAGGTGCTTGACGACAAGGCGATCCTGCTCGCGCTCGATCTGCGATGGGGCCGTTTCCTCGAGCTCCCGGATCAGCGCGGGCGTGAAGCGGTCGAGCGGAAAGGCCACGTTCGAGTACTCGAGGATGTCGGTCATGCGCCCCGCGCGGTCGTGGTGCTTCACCAGCGCGTACTTCTGCTGCACGCGCTCGCGGGTGGTGTCCTTGGTGGGCGCGATGCGGTCGCGGATGATCTTGAACACGTACGGGTAGGACGGCAGCGTGAACACCGACATCACGAGCCCCCGGATGCCCGGCGCGATCACGAAGCGGTCGGTCGAATGCTTCTGGTGATGCAAAAAATCGCGAAAGAAGAGTGTCTTGCCGTGCTTCTGCAGGCCGACCATGGTGTACAGCTCGGCAGCGGTGCGATCAGGCGCGATGCCGCGCAGGAAGTCGACATAGGCCGACGGCACCTCCATGTCCACCAGGAGGTACGCGCGGTTGGCCGAGAAGAGCAGGGCGAGGTCGACGGGATCGGTCAGCAGCGCGTCGACGTGCAGCCGGGCGTCGTCGCGATGCTTGAGCGCCACGACGAAGGGCCATGCGTCCGCGCCGTTGACGATGCGGCCGACGGCATACGCGGTCTGGTTGCGGAAGAAAAGGCTCGCCAGCACCTGGACCTGAAAGTTGGCTTCCGGCACGAACGGCCGCGGCAGGAGCGCCCGCACCGCGGCGAGCGAATTGCGCAGATCGCGGCGAAAGTCGGCGAAGCGGCGGGTGAGGCCGAAGTCCAGCACCAGGTCGATCAGCGTGGCCCGCAGTCCCTTGCGGCGCGGATAGTAGCTGCGATAGGCAGGGGCGTCGGCGTCCAGATATTCCGTCGACGCCGCGGGGCGCACGAAGATGAAGCGGTTGTGAAAGTACGAGCGATGCAGGATCCGGCAGGACACCGTATTGAAGAACGTCTCGGCGCATTCGGGCTGGCGGTGGTCGGCGAGCAGGCCCACGAAGCGCCGCTTCACCTCGGTCCAGCGCGCGTCGGCGCCGGCGCCGTCGAGCACCTCGGCGCCGAACGCCGCTTCCAGGCGGGCGACCGTCTCGTTCGCGCGCCGGTCGTAGAAGTCGATGCGCTCGCCGGCGACGTGTCCGATCGCGAGCCAGTTGCCCGCCTCGAAGTGGCGCTTAGCGGCGCGTGCGCAATCGCGGAAGAGGGCGTAGTGCCGGTCGAAGCCCTCGAGCAGGATGGCGGCGATCGCCGCGGCGGTCGTGTCGTTGCCCGCGGGGGCGGCGGATGCTCGGTCGGCGTGCATGAGGGCAGCGAACGAATATTGCAGGGCATCATACGGCAAGGCCCGGACGCTTCGGCGCGCGCGCCGGGCACCGGCGATTGCGCCTATCATTGGCCATGCCACGCGCCATCCCGACCGTCGTTTACGCCATCGCGCTGCTCGCCGCCGCGGGCGCAGCGCTCGCCGAGGCGCAGGTCTACAAATGCGTGGACGGCTCCGGCAGCGTGACCTATCAGCAGGAGCGCTGCATCGGCTCGCCGAAGGGCGCGCCGCTCGAGCTGCGCACCGACAATGCCACCAGCCAGGACGCGGCCGACGTCGACGGGCGCTGGCGCACGGCCGCGCAGCAGGGCAGCGTGGCTGTTGGAATGCCCAAGCGCTGGGTGCAGCAGGCGCTCGGGCAGCCGCTCGAAATTCGCCGCGCCACGCCGGCCGAGGTCGCCGCGGAAGTGTGGGTGTACCAGACGCCCGGCGGGCCGCTGCGCGTCGGGTTCCGCGGCAATGCGGTCGTATGGACCCGTGGCGTAGGCGCGGCGGCGCCGGGTGACCCGTCACGCGAGGCCGTCAGCCCCATCGCCGCGGCCGAGGCGGCCGGCCTCAGCAATCCCGCGGACGCTGCGCGCGGCCGCGTCGCGACCGACCGGGCCTGCGACGAGGTGCTGGCCGAGCTCGGGCCACCGCCGCGCCGCGACAGCCCCGCCGGCGGCCCGAACGACGCTGCGCGCAACGGCGACGCTGCGCGCAACGGCGACGCTGCGCGCAACGGCGACGCTGCGCGCTACACCTACGAGCCGCTGCCCGGCGGATTGCCGGTGCGGCTGTCGTTCACCTGCGCCGGCGGGCGCGTCTCGTCGGTGTCGCGGGACGTCGCGCGCTGAACGCCGCTGCTCGCGCGGCTACTTCTTGTTGCCCTTCTCGATCTCGTCGTTGTAGGCCTTCACCGCCGCGTTGTATTCGGCGATCGTACCGTTGGCAGCCTTGAGGTGCGGCTCCGCCAGCGCCTGCTGGTCGAGCGCGAATTTCTTGAGGCAGTCGGTGAACGCGACATAGTCCTTCTGGTATTGGCGCTTCTGCCCGTCGGTCGCGAGGTTGCCGGGAAATTCGCCGGGCTTGCCGCACGCATGCTTCGGCAGGTCGGCGACCGGCGTCGCGGCGGGCGCGGGCGCGTTCTGCGCGGACGCGGGAACGGCAACCGGAATGGCGATGGCGACGGCGAGCGTCATGCCCGCCAATACGAGGAAATTGCGCATGGGCTTGGTCCGGAGAACGATTCGGGGCCGCCATTCTAGCGCGTGGCTTTCTAGGCGACCGGGCGTGCGCCACCCCGGGCCGCGATGGCGGCCGGTCGCGCAGGTGCGGCGTGCCGCGGCGTTGAAACCGGCGACCCGAGCACGGGCCGCCGGCCAGCCGACGACGCTTTAGACCACGCGCAGCGTCGCCGTGGGGCAGCGTACCCACGTGACGTGGATGTTCGAGCGGCGGGCCGCGCGCTCGACCTGATCCATCTGGTCGCTGTTGCACACGACCAGGCCGTCGACATCCGCTTTGGTGAGCGGTTGCGCGGCGCATCCTGCAAGACACACCGCCGAAGCGGCGATTCCGATTGCGAGTAACGCTTTCATGATGCCCCTCCTTTCGCGTCCATCATAGGCAATGGAAGCGGCGCCCGCAAGTGCGCCGCGGCGCCGCGGCGGGCAACGGCCGCGTCGCGCGCACAACCGGTCGCTTCCGCCACGATCCGCCGGCGCCGCGCGCGACGCGTTGTGGTCAGGGCTGCGAGAACGTATCGCAGCTGGCGGGGTCGCCCGAGGCAAAGCCGGTCTTGAACCAGCGCGTGCGCTGCTCGGCCGTGCCGTGGGTGAACGCGTCGGGGACCACCATGCCCTGCGTGCGCTTCTGGATCGTGTCGTCGCCGACGGCGCCGGCGGCACGAATCGCCTGCTCCGCCTCGCCTTCGTCGAGGTAACCGCGCTTCTTCGCGCTGGCGCCCCAGACGCCCGCGAAGCAGTCGGCCTGGAGCTCGAGGCGGACCGACAGCGCGTTGCGACCGCGGGTGTCGAGGCGGCTCGCCTGGGCGTCGAATTTCTGCATGGTGCCGAGCAGGTTCTGCACGTGATGACCCACCTCGTGCGCGATCACGTATGCCGAGGCGAAATCACCGGGCGCGCCGAAGCGGGTCCGCAGCTGGTCGAAGAAGGCGGTGTCCAGGTACACCTCGCGATCGCCCGGGCAATAGAACGGCCCGCCGGCTGTCTGCGCATTGCCGCACGCCGAGCGAGTGCTGCCCGAGAACAACACGAGGCGGGGCGGCGTGTAGCGCTGCCCGGAGGCTTGGAAGGTCTGCCCCCAGAACGTCTCCGTGTCGCCCAGCACGCGGGCGGCGAAATCGCTGCGCGGATTGGCCGGTGACGCGGCGCCGTCTGCACGCGGCGCGCCGTCGGTACGGGGCGCCTGCTGCTGTTGCTGCTGCTCGACGCTCGGAGCGTTGCCCGACATCAGGCCCAGGATCTCGAGCGGATTGACGCCGAACAGGAGGCTCGCGATGACGATCAGCAGCAGCGCGCCGCCGCCCAGCGGCACCCCGCCGAGCCCGAATCCGCCGCCGCCTCCCCCGCCGCCGCCCTCGCCGGTGCGATCCTCGACGTTCTCGCTGCGCCGCATGTCACTCCATCGCATCGCGTTCTCCTTAGGCTTTGGTACGGCGCGGTCAGGGCTTCAGCGCGCGATAGAGAAAGGGCAGGCTGACGTCCATCCGGTAGTCGATCGACGAGTGATTGTCGTCGAATTCCTCGTAGCGGTGCGGCACGCCGTGCTGCGTGAGCCGCTTGGACAGCAACCGGGCGCCGTAGTGCAGGTGGTACTGGTCGCGCGAGCCGCAGTCGAGGTAGAGGCCCTTCAGCGATTTAAGGCTGGCCTTGCATGCCGCCACCAGGTTCACCGGATCGTGGCGCAGCCACGCGCGCCAGCGGGCCGGCAGGAGCTCGCCCGTCTCGAGGTTGAACGGCAGCCGGAAGCCGAGCGGCGTCGCGGGATCGGCGTCGTAGGTCGCCGCCATCGCAAGATTCATCAGTGCGTGCGCCTCGGCGTCACTCAACTTGTCCCTGGCCCAGACGTGCGCGAGGAAACGCTGCGCGCGCCCGTCGTCGGTGCCGGCGCCGGCGTTGCGCTCGTCATGCAAAACGTCCACGCGCCCCGGTCGCCGCGGCGGGAGCCGGAACCGGTCGAGCTCGTTGAGCGTCCGCGGCCAGTCGGTGCGGTAGCAGAAATCGAATAGTGCATCGCCCGACTGGTCGGCCACCGCCCCCCAGTAGCGAGCGTAGCGCATGCCGTGGATGATCGCCCCGTAGCCGCCCGAGGACTTGCCGAAGCAGCCGCGATGGTCGCGCGAGGCGAGCGTGCGAAATTCCCGGTCGACGAGCGGGATGATCTCGCGGGTGAGGTAGTCCGCGTAGCGGCCGATGGCGCTGGAATTGACGTACTGGTTGCCGCCCATCGAGGTGAAGCAGTCGGGGAAGACGACGATCGCCGGTCCCATCCGGCGCTCTGCGATCAGCCGGGCGACCCGCTCCGGGACGTTCTCGTCGAACGGCCGCCAGTTGAGGTGCGCGAGGCCCGAGCCGGTGAAGCCGACGAGGTCGTAGAGGACCGGATAGCGTCGCCCGCGCCCCGCGGTGCGGCCCCGGTCGACGCCGCGGTCGTAGCCTGGCGGCAGCCACACCGCCAGCTTGCGCACGTGTGGGTCGCCGAGCGGATTGTCGGCGAGGATCGGGGAGTCCACTTCGAGCAAAACCGTCGATCCGGCGGCGGTAGGGGGGCGTTTTCGAGCCATGAGAGGCGGCGGGGAAGTGGCAGGGGAAGTGGCGGGCAAGTGGCGGGGGAAGTGGCGGGGGAAGTGGCGGGGGAAGTGGCGGGGGAAGTGGCGGGTACGCGGACCGCGATTGTGCCGGTCGTGCCGCGGCCGGGCAATGTGCAGGCGTACATTGCCAGAACCGGGCGTGGTTGCGCGCCCGTTGCGCCCGCCGGCGCCGATGGAATAGATTAGGGCGGGAGAACCCGATGAATCGCACCGCTTGCACGTCGTGCAGTCTGCTGGTGCTGGCCCTCGCGGCAGGCGGGGCGGCGGCCAGCGTGCCGAGCGTGGACGAGTGCCTCGAGGCGTCGGACTTCATCGCCAATGCCGCGCGGGCCCGCGACAACGGTATCGCGCGCGACCGCTTTCTCGAGCGGCTCGATGCGGACTTTTCCACCATCCAGGCGTTTCCGCAGCCGTTGCGCTGGTTCGCGCACGACCGCGAGGACGAGCACTTCCTGCGCAGAGCGGCGGTCGCGGTGTTCGATGCGCCGGCTCCTCCCGACGAGCACCGCGCGGCCTTCCTGCGGGCGTGCTTCGAACGCATGAGCGCCTGATCGCGAGCCCGCGCCTGCCGCCGTCCGACCGTCCTGCCAACGCCGCTGCGGCGACCGGCGACACCCACCAGGTTCCGGCGGCGGGCGCGCCCATCGTGCAGGCGCTCGTTACCCGGCGCTCGGTGCGCGGCTTCCTGGCCACGCCCGTGCCGCGCGCCACCGTCGAGGCGATCCTCGCCGTCGCCGCGCGGGCGCCATCGGGCACCAACTGCCAGCCGTGGAAGGTGTACGTGTGCGGCGGCGCGGCGCGGGTTGCGCTCAGCCGCGAGCTCGTCGCGGCGCATTACGCGAACGATGGCACCGCGGTCGAGGAATACGCCTACTACCCGCGCCGCTGGAGGGAGCCGTACCTTGCGCGCCGGCGCAAGCTCGGCTGGGACCTGTACGGGCTGCTCGGCGTCGTGAAGGGCGACCGCGCGGCGACGGCGCGACAGCATGCGCGCAACTACGAGTTCTTCGGCGCGCCGGTTGGGCTCTTCTTCACGCTGGACCGCGACTTGGAGCAGGGGAGCTGGCTCGACTGCGGCATGTTCATCCAGAGCGTCATGGTGGCCGCGCGCGCCTTCGACCTGCACACCTGCCCGCAGGCGGCGTTCACCCCGTACCACCGCATCGTCCGTCGCCACCTGGCCATCCCCGATGAAGAGGTGCTGTTGTGCGGAATGGCGCTCGGCGCGATCGACGACGCGGAGCCCGCCAATGCGCTTACCACCGAGCGCGAGCCCGTTGCGGGCTTCACGCGCTTCGTCGGCGAGCTGGCATGAGCACGGCGGTGGACGAGCCGGGAGTCGACACGCCGGGACTCGCGGGAGTCACGCGCGGCGAGCTCCTGCGCGCGGCGCTGAAGGTGGGCCTGCTGGGCTTCGGCGGGGTGATGCCGCTCGCGCGGCGGGTGTTCGTCGACGAGTGCCGCTGGCTCACCGACCGCGAGTTCGCGCAACTCATCGGCATCTCCCAGGTGCTGCCCGGCCCCAACGTCGTGAATCTCGCGGTCATCATCGGGTCGCGCGCCCAGGGCGTGCCCGGCGCGCTGGTCACCCTCACGGGCATTCTCTTCGTTCCCGTGATGCTGCTGGTCGTGCTCGCGACGTTCTACGCCTCGGTGGCGCAGACCGGCGTCGTGCAGGGCGCGCTCGCGGCCGGCTCCGCCGCCGGCGCCGGCCTCATCCTCGGCACCGCGACGCGGCTGCTCGTTCACACGCGCCCGCCGCTGCGCGGCCTGGCCACCGGCGCGAGCGCGTTCGTCGCGATCGGCATCCTGCAGTGGCCGCTGCTGTTGGTCCTGCCGGCGCTGATCGCGCTCGCCATTGCCTGGGAATGGAGCGCGAGCCGGTGAGCGGGGGCGTCGGTATCCTGGCGGAGATCGCGTGGCGCTTCGCGGCGCTGTCGCTGGTGGCCATCGGTGGCATCAACGCGATCCTGCCGGAGATCCATCGCACGGTGGTGGACGTCGAGCACTGGATCACGAGCGCGCAGTTCGCTGAGCTGTTCGCGCTTGCGCAGGTCGCGCCCGGACCCAACGCGATGGTCGTGGCGCTGATCGGCTGGAAGGTCGCCGGTGTCGCCGGCGCGCTGGTCGCCACGGTGGCGGTGTGCGGTCCATCGTCGGTGCTGTGCTACCTGGCCCTGCGCGGGTGGCACCGGCTGCGCGACTCGCCTGCGCGCGGCATCGTGCAGCGGGCGCTGGCGCCGGTGGCGATCGGCCTCGTGTTCGCCAGCGGCTACACGCTCGCGCAGGGCGCCGACCGCACGTTGATCGCGGCTGCGATGACGGCCATCGCGGCGGCCGCCATTGCGTTCACGCGCATCAATCCCGTCTGGGTGCTGGGCGCCGCCGCGCTCGCCGGCGTCGCCGGCTATACGTGAGCCTAGTGCTTCTTTTTCTTCTTCTTGGCCAGCATCGTGCCGCGGCATTTCGGCGTCCCGCAGCGGCACTCGTATTCGGCCCGCAGCTTCTTCGAGATGTGCCCCGCGATGTTGAGGCGATAGTCGTAGGCGAGCTCTTCGCCCGTGCGGATCGTGTGCTTGGCAGCGATGAAGACGCGGCACTCGTCGTCCTCGTACGGCTCGCAATTGGGCGTGCACGAGTGGTTGATCCAGCGCGCCGCGTTGCCGCGCACCGCGGCGTCGATGACGCGCCCGTCGTCGAGCTCGAACAGGAACGTGTGGTAGGGGTTCTCCGGATCGCTTGCGGGGCGCCGATCGGCTTCCTTCATCGTGATGCGCTCGCCGCGGTATTCGATAATGTCGGTACCCTTGCGAATGGTTCGCGCTGCGAACACGCCACGGCCGTGGATCGGCGAGCGGCGGACGCGATACGGCCGCGCCGGGGCCTTCGCCTTGGCGGGCGCGGCGGCAGGCTTGCGGGTCAGGGCGGCGGCGGACTTGCGACGGACGGGCGTGGACTCGGAGCGCGAGGTCTTGGACGGCATCGGGTGCGGCGCAGGGTGGGCGTTGAGGACCCGCATTGTCGCAGGTGTCGCGCACGCCGGGAAGCGCGTCCCGACGCAACTGCGGTTGGCCATGGTGTTCCGCCGTTGATGTGGCGCGCGATCGCGAGCGCCGCGCCTGGGCGGCGTCGTGCACGCGACGGGCGCCGCGGTGCCCCGCTGCTCGTGGTGTGCACGCCCCTGTGGCTGAACCGCATTCCGCTCGCGGTGACCCTGCTCGAGCGCTACGCGGCCGATGCGATGCGGTGGAGCTTTCCGGTCGGCGCCACCGCGTCAGGGCTGCGCAGCGTCAGGGCCGCGCGGCGGCCGGCGCCGGGTTCGCCGTGGCGCCGGGCGCCGCCTGCTCCAGTCGGTCGATTCCCGCGAGCGCGGGAAACAGGCGCATCCAGAGCGCGACGACGCCGAGCGTGCCGATCCCGCCGATCACCACCGACGCGATCGTGCCGAACGCTGCCGCGGTGACACCGGACTCGAACTCGCCGAGCTGGTTGGACGTGCCGATGAACAGTG
This sequence comes from Burkholderiales bacterium, assembly GCA_038239945.1. Lineage (GTDB taxonomy): Bacteria > Pseudomonadota > Gammaproteobacteria > Burkholderiales > Casimicrobiaceae > VBCG01. The sequence continues at coordinate 1,943 of JBBSEG010000056.1, read as the reverse complement.
CGTTCACCGCGCTCACGCGGCCGCGCATCTCGTCGGGAGTCGCGAGCTGCACGAGCGACTGGCGCACCACCACACTGATCATGTCCGCCGCCCCGAGCACGACGAGCGCTCCGATCGACAGCGCGAACGAATGCGAGAGCCCGAACACGATCGTGCCGATCCCGAACACCGCGACGGCGGCGAACATGGTGCGCCCCGCGCGGCGGCGAATCGGATGGCGCATCAGCCACAATGCCATCGCGAGCGCGCCCACCGCGGTGCTCGAGCGCAGCAGGCCCAGCCCCCATGGTCCCGTCTGCAGGATGTCGCGCGCGTAGATCGGCAGCAGCGCAGTCGCGCCGCCCAGGAGCACCGCGAACAGGTCGAGCGAGATCGCGCCCAGCACGGGCGGGCGGCTGAAGATGAACCGGATGCCGGCGAATACCGAGTCGAGCGTGACCTTGCCGGGCGCGGGCGGCTGGTGCAGGAAGCGGATCAGGTGCACGAGCAGCCCGGTGACCAGGAACAGGGCCGCGCTGGCGCCGTACACCGTCGCCGGGCCCGCCACGTAGATGACCCCACCCAGCGCCGGGCCGGCGATCACCGCGGCCTGGCCCGCCGAGGCGTGGGTCGCGATGGCGCGGGCCAGGAGCGCGCGCGGGACCAGCGCCGGCAGCAGCGCCTGCATCGCCGGCATCTGGAATGCGCGGGCCGCGCCCACGACCATGATCAGCCCGAAGATCACCCGCTCCGTGATGGCGCCGGTGTAGCTGCCGTAAGCCAAGCCGAGCGCCGCGGCGGCCTCGGCCGCCATGCACGCCTGCAGCACCCGGCGCCGGTCGAATCGATCGGCCACCTGGCCCACCACGAGCACCAGCGCGAACGACGGGGCGAACTGCGCGAGCCCGACGAAGCCCAGGTCCAGCGCGCTATTGCTCAGCGCGTAGACCTGCCATCCCACGGCTACGGCGAGCATCTGGTGCGCGAGCATCGCCGCCACCCGCGCGAGCCAGAAAAGCAGGAACGGGCGCTGATCGAAGAGACGCGGCTCGGCGTCCTGCCGCGCCGCCGTTCCGGCCGTCATGCAGCGCGGCGCAGCGCAAGCGACTCTGCCACCTCGGCCGCCGCACGCAAGCCCGTTTCGACCGCGCCCTCGAGGTAGCCCGACGCCGCCTCCGAGGTGTGCTCGCCCGCGAAGTACGCGTGCCGCTCCGGCTCCCATTCGCTGCCGTGGAAGGCGGCGTACTGGCCGGGTCGCAGCAGCGAGTACGACCCGCGACTCCACGGATGCCGATCCCACGCATTGCGGATCACCGCCCCGGTCCATTGCGCCGTGCTGCCGGGGTAGAGGCGCTCGAGATCGGCGAGGGCGCGACGCGCCTGCGCCTCGGGCGTGTCGTCGCCGGTGCGCTCGGCCTGCCGGCCACCGGAGAAGAAGTTCAGCACGCCGGTGTCGCCCGGTTGCGCGCGCGTCACTTCCCACGACGTGAGGTAGGCGCCTTGAAGACGGGTCTCGCCGTTGCCGCCGAAGCCACGCCAGTGCCGCGTGCCGATCTCGAGCTGCAGCTTCGTGTTGCGTCCCATCCCGAGCGTGCGGATCGCCGCGAGCTTGCGGGGACGAAAGCCCGAGCGCGCGAGGTCGACGTCGCGCAGCAGCGAGAACGGCAGCGCGAGCACGACGCGATCGGCGCGCTCGATGTGCGTGGCGGTGTCGCGCCGGAACGTCAGGTGGTAGCGGCCTCCGGCCTCGCGGGCGGGCGCCGTCCGCTTCGTGCCGGTGACGATGCGACCGGCGACGCGGGCCGCGAGCGCGCTGGCGATGCGGTCGTTGCCGCCTTGCGCGTGGAAGCGCTGGTCGGACTCGGCATAGGGCGACAGCACGTCGCGCGGCGTCGCCTGCAGCAGCGCGACCACCGTCACCGCGCTGATCGCTTCCGGATCCGCGCCGAGCTCCTCGGTGTAGG
>JBBSEG010000055.1:0-27497 GCA_038239945.1 Burkholderiales bacterium | reverse complement strand
GGCGGCAAGCGCCTCGCCCCGCTCGGCTCCTGAGTACGCGCTTCCCTAGCTCGGGTTCACCGGGTTCTTCGGGACGCCGGGATGCACCGGCTGGGCGGGCTTGGCCGCCTCGGGATGCGATGCCGGTGAAACGGGGGCGGGCGGCGGAGCCACCTGGACGGGCGGCGGCTGCACCATGCGCGGTGGCGGCAGGACGATGGCCTGCGGCGGCAGCGCACGCATCGGTCGCTCGATGGGTCGATCAATGGGTCGATCCATCGGTCGCTCAATCGGTTGCGCATTCTGCACGGGCGCGCTGCGTGACGACGGCGCAATGGCCGGCGGACCGGGAGAGACGCTGCGGATGACCGGCGCAGGAGTCGCGGCCGGTGAGGCCCCGCGCACCATTGGTGGCTCAACTGACGCGCCCGGAGCGATCCGGATCTCGTTGCGGGCGCCGGTCAGCGGCGCCGGCGGTGCGGCCATGACCGGCGGCGCAGGCAAGGGCCGGCTGACCGCGCCTGCGGAGGGGCCGGTCTCCTGGAGCGCCGGGCGCTCGCGGCCCGGCCGGGCAAGCGCGCGCGAGTCGTATGCCGCGCCGGGCGCCGCGTTGGCCGGGCGTCCCGGCAGGCCCTGGGCGGCCGCTCCCGGACGTGCGCCGGGGCCAACCGAGTCGATCGCCGGCGCCGCAAGCACGCTCCGGCCGGTCCGGTCGTAGGCGGGCGTGCCGGGCACGGCCATCACCGGCGCCACCGCGGACGGCCGTACCTGCGCTGCGACGGTCGCCGCGGGCACGGGCACCCCGCGACCGGGCCGCAGCGCGCCGTCGCCTACCGGCAGCGGCTGCACGGAGGGTGCGGCGAACAGCAACGGGGCCGATGCAAGCGCGCCGGGGGCGATCGGCACGCGATTGGTCGCCACCGGCTTGCCGCCGCGGAAGGCGGCACCTCCGACCGCCGTCACGGCGCCCGCCACCCCGCCGTTGGCGTAGTAGGTCGGCCGGCTCGAACGCTCCGCGAGATTGACGGCGTACGGTCGGTTGTAGCGCGCGTAGCAGTTGGCACCACAACGTCCCCACCACGGGACGACCGGGTCGCGCCAGCCGAGAGGAACCCAGCCGAAGACCGGGCCGCCCTGGCCGGCCGCCGCGCTCCAACCGTTGCCGCCATACCACGCGACCAGTGCCGGCGCCCAGATCGGCCGCGCGACATAGGTGCCGGGACACCAGCCCCACCGGCCGCCGATGTGCGCCCACCGGCCGTAGTGAAACGGCGCATACCCCCAGGGCGCGTCGTCCACCCAGGTCCAGCCGTACTGCGTGACCCACGTCCATCGGCCGTAGCGGTACGGCGCCCAGTCATCGGCGACGGCCGCGGGAAACCAGACCGCCCCGTACTCGGGCGCGGTCTCCCAGCGGCCGTTCGCGTCAAGGTCGGCATAGCCGACCATCTGACGCGACACATAGGACGTGGCCTGGCGCCCGCGCTCGTAGACGCGGTCGCGGTCGGCGCTCCAGCCGTCCAGCCCATCGACGGTCACGCCGTTGCGCACCTCGGCCACCGCACTGTCGGCCCCCGCGATGGTCGCGGTCTGGCCGGGGAGCACCTGCTGGAGCCCGCTCGGCAGCGCGACGTTCGCCTCGCCCTCGCGCACCATCAGCCAGGTTTGGCGGGGCTCGGGCGACACGTCGATGCGATACAACCCCGGTCGGAGTATTTCGATCTGCGCGTTCGGGGTGTCCACGCGCGCCGCTTCGCCGGGGTCGAGCGAGCGAACGCGCACGACCACGCGTCCCTGCGCGACGAACAGCGCGAGCTGGCGCTCGTCGAGGCGCGAGACATGCACGCTGCTGTCGGCACCGAGGCGAAACTGTCCCGCGCCGTAGTCGACCTCGGCACGCCCGTCGGCGCCGATCCACAGATTGTCGCCCGTGGCGACCGGATAGTTGAGCCCGATGCCGGTCCATTCCTCGGCGCGGTCCTGCGGCGCGACGAACAGCTGGCCGTCGAAGCTCGCGACGCGCCCGGCCCGTGGCGACGGGTCGTCGCCCGCAGGCACGCCTTGCGCGAACGCGGGCGCGATGCCGCACAGCGCGAGGACCGCCATCCCGCAACCTGCGATGGCAATCGCAGTAGCGGCGCGGATAGTGCGATGCAGCATCCCGATACTCATGATTCTCCCGACGATTGCGCGGGCGCGCCGCCGGCCGAGCGCGCCTTTCGAATGCCTTGCAACAACGTGGCGGCGTGCACGCGCGTTGACCGGCGCCCGATGCTTTAGAATCCGGCTCCAACGACGCGGTGCTTTTCAGACGCCCGCGCTTGCTCACTCACGAGGAGAACCATCCATGCGGAGCTTTCGTCCGTCGCTGGCCGCCGTGGCCGTCGCACTATCGCTGGTTTCGGGCGCATCCTCCGCGCAATTCTCCACCACCTACATCTTCGGCGACAGCCTGAGCGACGCCGGGCAGTACGGCGCGCGGTTCACGACCAACCCGGGGCTCACGTTCCCGCTCTACCTCGCGGCGCGCTACGGCCTGACCGCCACGCCGTCGTTCACCGGCGGCAACGACTTCGCGCAGGGCGGCGCGCGCGTCAACGCACCGTCGCCGCTGGTCCCCGCTGGCGCTCCGAACCTGTCGGTGGCACAGCAGGTGTCGGCCTTCCTCGCGCACGGTGCCGTCGATCCCAACGCCCTCTACCAGATCCAGGGTGGTGCCAACGACTTCCTGGTCCTTTCCGGGCAGGCGCAGGCCGGCCAGATCACCGCGGCGCAGGTGCAGGCGGGCGTCGTGCAGGCCGCCACCGACCTGGTGACGCAGGTGGCGCGGCTGCGCGCGGCCGGCGCCCGGTTCATCGTCGTGTACGGACTTCCCGACATCGGCCTCACGCCGGCGTCGGCGGCCGCGAACGCGCAGGCCACCGGAACGGCGATCACCAACCTTTTCAACTCGACGCTCAACGGCGGCATCGCCGCCGCGAACCTGCCGGTGATCCAGGTCAACCAGGCGCAGCTCCTGCGGGAGATCGTCGCCAATCCCGGCGCGTTCGGCTTCAGCAACGTGTCCACGCCGGTGTGCACCACGGCCAGCTCGCTCCAGTGCACGCCGGCGACGCTGCGCGACCCCAACGGCGCGCTGACGTACCTGTTCGCCGACGGGATCCATCCGACCACGGGCCTCGCGCAGATCGGCGCGCAGGCCGCGGCGTCGATGATCGAGGCGCCCGCGCGCATCGGCCAGCTCGCCGAGGCGCCGCTGGGCGTGGAGCAGGCGGCCTTCCGCTCGATCGACGCGCGCATGATCGGCGCGGTCGGAGCGCCGCGCGCCACCAACAAGTTCGACCTGTGGGTCGACTACGACTACGCGAGCCGCGACCTGTCGGGGACCTTCGTCTCCGGCGACAGCAAGGCGAACACCGTCGCGGTGGGCGGCGACATCAAGCTGTCGGACCACTGGCTGCTCGGCGTCGCGTTCAACTACACCGAAGACAAGAACGACTTCGGCGGCGGCGCCGGCAACTTCAAGCTGAAGGAGACTGCGGCCACTGTCTACGCGGGCTACGGCGACGGTCCGTGGTGGGTCGGCGCGACCATCGGCGGTGGCAACCTCGACTACGACGTGAATCGCGCGATTCAGCTCGGCGCGCTCACGCGCGGCGAATCCGCTCGCGCGAGCGGGTCGCACATCATGGCGAGCGTGCTCGGCGGCTACTGGTTCGGCGCCGGCACGCTGCTCCATGGGCCTTATGCGCGCGTGTCGTGGCAGGAAGTGGACGTGAACGCCTTCAGCGAGAACGGCGCGGACAGCACGGCGCTCTCGTTCGGCGACCAGAAGCGCAAGTCGCTCATCACGAGCCTCGGGTGGCAGGCCAGCGGGCAGCTCGGAATGGTGCGGCCGTTCGGGCGCATCACCTGGGAGTTCGAGAGCAAGGACGACGAGCGCAGCGTGAGCGCCACGCCGGTGGCGCTGAACGGCACGTACAGCATGCCGGTGGGCAAACCGGACGACAACTATCTGCGCTACCTCGTCGGCGCCGGCATGGACTTCGGCCGGATGACCGGCTACGTCACGGGATCGGGCACGTCGAGCCGCGACAACGGCAACGGCTACGCGGTCACGGTGGGGGTGCGCGTTCCGCTGTGAGCGCAACGCGCAGCGCGGCGAGACTCCGCAGACCTTCGATCGCGCGCGGGCCATACCAGGAAGTCCACTCGCCGTTCACGAGGTGCACCGGCCGGGGATGGACCCGCGCCAGCGCGGCGACGTCGCGGCGGGTGAACGCGTAGGGCTCGGTGGAGAGCAGCAGGCGCCCGGCCTCGCGCCACTCAGGCGCGTCCTCCGCCACCTCGGGATAGCGCTGCGCGGCGGACGCGGGCAGCGTGTCCCAGCCCGCCGCGCGCAGCGTGGCGGCCACGTAGGTGTCGGGGCGCACCGTCATCCATGGGCGGCGCCAGATCAGGTACAAAACGCGCTCGCGCGGCAGCGGCGCCACCGTGCGATCGAGGTCGGCGCGCGCGGCATGGTACTGCGCGCACAGCGCCGCGGCCAGCTGCGCGCGGCCGAATACGCCGCCCAGCAGCCGGTAGAGCCGCGGGTTGTCGTCGGGCTCCTGCGGGTGCGTGACGATCACGTGCGGCACGAAGCGCGCGATCGCCTCGACCACGTCGCGCCGGTTCTCGTCGACATTCACGACCACGTGCGTGGGTGCGGCGGCGCGCAGACGCACCAGGTCCGGGTCCTTGGTGCCGCCGATCTTCGGCACGCGACGCACCACAAGCCGCGGATGCACGCAAAAGCCGGTGCGCGCCACGACCTGCGTCCCCAGCTCCAGCGCGAACAGCAGCTCGGTGATGCTGGGCACGAGGCAGGCGATGCGCGCGCCGCTCCCCGCGGGCGCGTGGCGTGCGCCGGACCAGTCGACCGCATCCGGGGCGTCCTGCGCCATCCAACCCGGCCTCAGCGGCGCGGCTTGCGGGGCGCGTGCGCGAACGCGCGGTCGTACAGCGGCCGCGGCAGCACGCGCAAAACGCGGCCGATGAGCGCCATCGGCCACGGCAGCACGTAGAAGCGGCGCTGCGCGGAAATCGCGCGTGCAATGCGCGCGGCCGCGGCGGCGGGCTGCATCAAAAACGGCATCGGGTAGGGGTTGCCGGACGTCATCGGCGTGTCGACATAGCCCGGGCAGATCGTGACCACGCCCACGCCGCTGCCGTGGAGCTCGACGCGAAGGCTCTCCAGATAGGTGATCGCGGCGGCCTTCGACGCGGAATACGCCCCGGAGCCGGGAAGGCCGCGGAAGCCCGCCACGCTTGCGATCCCGGCCAGCGTGCCGCTGCGCCGCGCGCGCATCGCCGCCACGAACGGCTGGAAGGTGCTTACCATGCCGAGCACGTTGGTCTCCATCACCGCGCGAAAGGCGGCGATGTCCCCGGCATGCTCGGTGAGCGTGCCTCGCGACACGCCGGCGTTGGCGACGACCACGTCCGGCACGCCGTGCCGCGCAATGAAATCGGCCGCGGCGCCCTGCAGCGCGTGCGCATCGCATACGTCGCCCGGATACGTGCGCACCGTGGCTGCGGCGCCCGCCGTATCCATCGCTGCGGCCGCCTCGGCGGCCACCCGGGCGAGCGCGTCGGCGCGCCGCGCGAACAATCCGATCGTGGCCCCACGTGCGGCGTAATGCACCGCGAGCGCGGCGCCGATTCCCGACGACGCGCCGGTCAGGAAGACGTTCAAGCGCTGAGGACGCGCTACTTCGCCTTGCGGTCGGCGCGCGCCTTGGCGATCAGCTCGTCAATGGCGGCCGGGAGCTGCGCGTGCGTGCCGACCTTCTCGGAGCCGGTGATGTACTTGCCGTCGACCACGACCGACGGCACCGACTGGATGTTGTACTGCTGCGCCTGCTGGCGCGCGCGGTTCATCTTGCCGTTGACCGCGAACGAACCCCAGACGTCCTCGACCTTCTTGCGGTCGAGCCCCTTGGCCGCGACCCAGTCGAGGAAGACCTTGTCGGTCCAGAGCGCGACGCCTTGCCCATGGATCGCCTTGAAGATGTCGGGCGAAAGCTTGCGCTCCTCGCCGAGCGAATCGAGCGTGTAATAGATCTTGCCGAGCGGCACCCAGCGGTCCTGGAACACCACGGGAACGCGGCGGAACGCGACATCGGCCGGCAGCTTCGCAAGCCACGTCTCGAGGAACGGCTCGAGCTCGGCGCAGTGCGGGCAGCCGTACGAGAAGAACTCGATCACTTCGATCTTGTCGCCGGTCTCGATCGGTTGCGGGTTCTTGATGCGTTCGTAGTTCTTGCCCTCGACCAGCTGAGCCCATGCGGCGCCCGGGCCGATCAACAGGCCCGCACCGGCTGCGACGAGTGCCACGATGAGCCGGCGGCGCATGGCGAAATATTCAACTTCAGCAGTCATCCCATCTCCTTCATGGCGAGCGGTGCCGCGGCATGGCGTGCGGCGTACAACGCGCAGCGATCAATATTTGATGACCGCGACGTCGAACCCGCGCCGGGCGAGGTCGGCTTTCATGCGGGCGAGCTCGTCCGGGCTGTCGTAGGGCCCCATCCGCACGCGGTAGCGCACGCCCTTGTCGGCCACCGTTCCTTCCTGGACATTGGCCTCCCAGCCCCCCAACGCAAGCCGGGCCCTGAGATTCTCGGCGTCGGCCTGCGCGGAGAACGAGCCGGCCTGCAGCCAGTAGCGCTCGCCCGCCTTCGGACCTTTTTGCGACGGATCGACGCTGGCGACCTTCTCGTCGTCGGGCGTGGCGGCCGGGGGCGACGGCGGGGACGGCGGCGTGGCGGCGCCCTTGTCGGCGCCCCGGTCGCGTGCCTGCTCGGCGACGGCGCGGTCGCCGCGATCGGGCGCCTTCGGCTGCACCTTCGGCTCCTCGATCCCGGGCAGGATCTTGTAGAAGTCGAAGCGCGGCTTGTCGGCCGCCCCGGGCGTCGCGCCCCGCGCGTCGCGACTCGCATCGCGCGCATCCTTGGCCACCGCCTGCACCGTCGGGCTGTGGCGGATGAGCCAGAAGGCCACCCCGGCGGCCAATCCCAGCCCCACCACGATGCCGATGAAGATGCCGAGCAGCGTGCCCCCGGCGCCGCTGCGGCGGGGCGGGGGAATGGTGCGGCGGACGGGCTTCTGTCGACTCATGGGAGGATTTGGCGCGCGACGCAGCGTGATCACATCTGCTCGGGCGCGCCGATGCCGAGCACCGTCAGGGCGTTGCGCAGCACCTGGCCGGTGGCGACGACCAGCGCGAGGCGCGCGCGCCTCACGCGCAGGTCGTCGACGAGGAATCGCTCCGCATTATAGTAACTGTGGAATTCGCCGGCCAAGCTCTTCAGATAGAAGGTGAGCTGATGCGGGGCAAGCTCGCCTGCCGCGTCGGACACCTCGCCGGGGAAGTCGGCGAGCCGCCGCAGCAGCGCCTGCTCGTACGCGCTGACCAGCGGCGCCAAGTCCGCGCCGGCGACGGCGTGGCGCGATTCTGCCAGTCCGATGCCCGCCTGGCGCAGGACGGCGGCGACGCGCGCATGCGCATACTGCACGTAGTAGACCGGGTTTTCCTCGGATTGCGAGCGCGCGAGGTCGAGGTCGAACACGAACTCGGAGTCGGCCTTGCGCGACACGAGGAAGAAACGCACCGCGTCGCGCCCCACCTCGTCGATCAGGTCGCGCAGGGTGACGTAGCTGCCGGCGCGCTTGCTGATCTTCACCTCCTCGCCGCCGCGCATCACGGTGACCATCTTGTGCAGGACGTAGTCGGGATAGCCCGCGGGCACGCCCATGTCGATGGCCTGCAGCCCCGCTCGCACGCGCGCCACCGTGCCGTGATGGTCCGCCCCCTGGACGTTGATCGCCTGCGCGAAGCCGCGCTCGAACTTGGTGACGTGGTAGGCGACGTCGGGCACGAAATACGTGTAGCCGCCGTCGGACTTGCGCATCACGCGATCCTTGTCGTCGCCGTAGCCGGTGGTCCGCAGCCACAGCGCGCCCTCGTGCTCGTAGGTGCGGCCGGAGGCGACCAGCCGCGCCACCGTGGCGTCGACGCGGCCGTCGCCGTAGAGCGAGCTCTCGAGGTAATAGCGATCGAAGCGCACGCCGAATGCCTGCAGGTCGCGGTCCTGCTCGGCGCGGAGCTGCGCGACGGCGAAGATGCGGATCGCATCGAGGTCGCGCAGGTCGGGCCCGACTTCGTCGATGAAGCGCTGCGCAACCTCGCGGATGTAGTCGCCGCGGTAGCCTTCCTCGGGAAACGCATCCGTCCCGCCGAGGAGCTGCGCGGCGCGCGCACGCACCGACACCGCCAGGTTGTGGATCTGGGCGCCGGCGTCGTTGTAGTAGAACTCGCGCGTCACGTCGCAGCCCTGCCATGCCAGCAGGTTCGCGAGCGCATCGCCGAGCGCCGCCTGGCGGCCGTGGCCGACGTGCAGGGGTCCGGTGGGATTGGCCGAGACGAACTCGACCAGCACGCGCTCGCCGCGGCGCGCATCACTGCGGCCGTAGTCGTCACCGGCGGCGAGGACGTCGTGGACCACGGCCTGGCGTGCGGCAGGCACGAGCGTGAAGTTGATGAAGCCAGGCCCCGCCACCACCGGCGGCAGCGCGATTCCCGCGAGCGCGGGGGTCACCTGCGCCGCTACGCGGGTGGCGAGCTCGCGCGGGTTGCGCCGCGCCTGCTTGGCAGCCGCGAGCGCTGCGCTCGTCGCGTAGTCGCCATGATCAGCCTGCTTCGGCCGCTCGACGGCGACGGCAATCCCGGCCAGTCCCGGAACCTCGCTGGCCAGCGCATTTTGCAGCGCGGCTTCGATTGCCGTCTTCGCGTCGCTCATCGATGGGCGGTGAAAACCGTCGATTATAGCGACGCACGCTCAGAAGCCGTCGGGATCCACGTCGATCGCCCAGCGCACGCGCGTGGGCCGCAGCGTGCGCAATGCCGCGTGCCACCTCGGCAGGAAGCGTTGCAACGCCGCGCGCCGCGCCGCCTGTACCAGCAGCTGGCCCCGCTCGAGGCCGGCGCGCCGCGCCAGCAGCGCCGGCACCGGTGCGAAGACCGCGATCTTCGCCGCGCCGCCGTTTGCGGCAGCCGCTGCATGGCCGGCCGCCTGCGCCGCCACGAGGAAGCGATCCACCGCCGCGCGCTCGTGCGCCTCCGCGCCGAGCAGCGCGACATGCGCAAGCGGTGGCAGCTCCGCGGCCGCCCGCTCCACGAGCAGCTGCTGCGCGAACCCGTCGTAGTCGTGCGTCCGGAGCGCCGCATACACCGGGTGGTCGGGGAAGTCGGTTTGCACCACGACCTCGCCAGGACGCTCCGCGCGGCCGGCGCGGCCCGCCACCTGCATCAGCAGGCTGGACAGGCGCTCGGTCGCGCGAAAGTCGCCGCTGTACAGCGCATTGTCCGCGCCGAGCACTCCGACCGTGGTGAGGCGCGGGAAATCGTGGCCCTTGGCCAGTATCTGCGTGCCGATTAAAAGGTCGAGCGCCCCGTCGGCCATCCGCCGGCGCATCGCCTCGAAGCTGCCGACGGCGCGCGTCGTATCGCGGTCGATCCGGGCGATGCGTGCCTGCGGGAAGAGGCTGCGCAGGTGCCGCTCCAGGCGCTGCGTGCCGAAGCCCTGCGGCAGGAGATCGACGTTCCCGCAAGTTGGGCAGGCATGCGGCACGCGCTCGCGATGCCCGCAATGATGGCAGGAGAGGGCGGGCGGATGGCGATGGAGCACCAGCCGCGCGCTGCAGCGCAGGCACTGCGCGTCCCAGCCGCACACCGAGCACTTGAGCGACGGGGCGAACCCGCGCCGGTTGATGAACACGAGCGATTGGTCGCCGCGCGCGAGGCCGCGCGCGAGTGCGTCGGCAAGCACCGGACCGATGCCGTCCGCGCTGCGTGCCTCGCGGTCGGGCGCGAGCACGATCGCCGGAAGCCGTGCACGGGGATCGGCGCGCGCGGGCAGCAGCAGGCGCTGGTAGCGGCCGTCGCGCGCGTTCACATACGACTCTAGCGACGGAGTCGCCGAGCCGAGCACCACCGGCACGCCGCGCTGGCGGGCGCGCCAGACGGCAACGTCCCGGGCGTGATAGCGCACCCCGTCGTGCTGCTTGTACGACCCGTCGTGCTCCTCGTCGACCACGACCAGCGCGAGTGAGGGCAGCGGCGCGAATACGGCGAGCCGCGTGCCGAGCACGAGGCGCGCCTCGCCACGGGCTGCCGCCTCCCAATACGCCCGCCGCGGACCATCAGCGAGCCCGCTGTGCAGCGTCGCGACGAGGATGCCCGGCAGCGCCGCGCCCACGCGTGCCTCGAGCGCCGGCGTGAGGCCGATCTCCGGGACCAGCATGAGCACCTGCCCGCCGGCCGCTACGGCGCGCGCGGCCGCGTCGAGATAGACCTCCGTCTTGCCGCTACCCGTGACGCCTTGCAGGAGGAACGGCGCATAGCCGCCGCGCTTGGCGTCGATGGCGGCTGCAGCCGCCCGCTGCGCCTCGTTGCGCGCCGCCTGGGGCGCGTTCTGTGGCGTGATGGCGAGCGCCTCCACGTGGCCGGCGGCCCGCCAGCGACGCAGCGCGAGGCGTCCGTGCGCGGAGAGATTCCGTACGTCGTCGGGGGACAGGCCGTCCGGGGCCGCGGCGAGGCGTTCGAAGAGCGCCGCGGCGGCGGGCGCGCGGGCGAGACGTCCTTCGAGCGCCATGCGGCCAGGGGCCGTCAGCGCGACCCGCTCATCGCGCCGGCGGCCCGGGGCCGCGCTCCGTGCCAGCGGCGGCACCGCCAGCGCCAGGACCAGCCCGAGCGCCGCCTGGTAGTACGTCGCGACGAAGCCGCACAGCGCGAGGACGTCCTCCGGCAACGGGTGCACGTCGACCACGGACTCGATCGAGCGCATGTCCTCCGCGGGCACGTCGGTTCGATCGTCGAGGCCGGTGACCACCCCGTGCATCCGCCGCGCGCCGAGGCGCACGCGCACCACGCTGCCCGGGGGTGGCGCCAAACCGGCCGGTACCCAGTAATCGAACGCCTGGTCCACCGCGACCGGCAACGCCACGCGGGCGATGGTCATTGCGGGTCGGGTCGGTACATGGACACGAGGCAATTCTGCACGCGCGCCTGCACCGGAGTCGGGCCGCGCTTTCAGCGCAGCGGTTTGTAGCCTTCCAAGTATTCGCGTGAAACGGAAGGTGAATGCGGCAAGTCCTTCATTTGGCGCTACTCGCCTATTCTTTCGGCAACTGTTGATAAGTGTGTGGACAAGTGCCGGGCAAACCCGGTTGGCCCGCGGGGTCGCGCGCCATGAGTCACCTTTCCAGTGACGGGATGCGTCAAGATAATCAACGTTTCCAATCAGTTGAGTGCCGGCCACCGCTCATCGTCGGGACCCGGACTTGGCACGCATCGTGCCCGCCGCAGATGTGAATAAGTAGGTGAATCCGCGCTCCGGTTTTGGCGCATTGTCAAGCATTTGCATTTCACTCGCAGGCCGGGATGTTGTAGGCCCCAGGCATTGGCCATCGGGCGAATCCTAAGCCGTCCGGGGGGTCCGGGCGGCCGTCGAGGCCCGGTGTACGACGTCGACGAGCACCCCTACCAGCTCGGGCTGCGTGGCCGGGACGATCCCGTGGCCCAGGTTGAAGACATGGCCCGGCGCCGGGCCGGCCGCGGCCAGCACCGCGCGGACGGCGCGTTCGACGGTCTGCGGATCGGTGAGGAGCACGGCGGGGTCGAGATTGCCCTGCAGCGCGACGCGGTCGCCGACCCGCCGGCGGGCGTAATCGAGGTCCATGCTCCAGTCGACGCCCACGCAATGGGCCCCGCTGCTCGCGAGCCGCTCGAGCCGGTCGCCGGCCCCCTTGCTGAACACGATCGTCGGCACCCCCCGCGGCACGGTGTCGAGGACGTGGCGCATCGAGGCCAGCGACCAGCGTTCGAAGGCGGGCGCCGTCAGGATTCCGCCCCAGGTGTCGAACAGCATGATGACGTCGGCGCCAGCAGCGACCTGCTCGCGCACGTACGCTCGCACGCCCTTCGCGATCACGTCGATGAGCCGGTCCATCAGGTCCGGGCGCGCGTGCGCCATGCGACGCACCGTGGCGAAGTCGTCGCTGCCCCCGCCCTCGATCATGTAGCAGGCCAGCGTGAACGGGCTGCCGGAGAACCCGATGAGCGGAACACGGTCGTGCAGCGCCCGCTTGATCTCGGCCACGGCGTCGAACACGTAGCGCAGCTTCGCCATGTCGGCCGGGACCAGCGCGGCGATCGCGGCCTCGTCGCGCACCGGCCGCTCGAAGCGCGGACCCTCCCCCTGCGCGAACGACAGCCCGAGGCCCATGGCGTCCGGAACCGTCAGGATGTCGGAGAACAGGATCGCGGCGTCGAGCGGAAAGCGCTCGAGCGGCTGCAGCGTCACCTCGGTCGCCAGGGCCGGGTTGGTGGCCAGCCCCATGAACGACCCGGCGCGCCCCCGTACCACGTTGTACTCCGGCAGGTAGCGCCCGGCCTGGCGCATCAGCCAGACCGGGGTGTAGGGCGTGGGCTCCCTACGCAGTGCGCGCAGGAGGGTGTCGTTGACGGGGGTCGTCATCGGGCGGCGTGGTCGGGAACGAGGGGTCGGCCGGCGAGCCGCTCGAGCACGGCCAGCGGTGCCAGATGCGGCGCGTAGAGGGCGGACAAGGGAAGATGAATGGTCTGCTCCAGCATGTACTGGCCGCCCATGGCGGCGTGCATCACCTGATCGGAAAAGCAGACCCACGTGGTCCCGGGCGCGAAGCGCACCTCCTGTTGCGGGCAGTCGCGCTGGTAATCCGCGTCGGCCTTGGCGGCATCGTGCAGGCACAGCATCAGGTGATCGTAGCCGCTGCGCCGGGTCTTCGTCACGCCGAGTCGCTGCAGGAGCGCCGCTTCGCCGCGCCAAGGCGCGCGGATGCGCGCCATGTACCGTTGCGCCATCGCCTCGAACGGCTCACCCACGCGCCAGACGCGATCGGCGCCGTCCGGATTGACGTTGCAGAACACCCGGAGAATGCGCTCGCCGTGATTCGGCCGGGACGGAAAGGCGTCGACGTGCAGCCGCGTGTCGTCCTTGCGCCACGACACCGCGCGTCCCGACGCGGCGTGCGGCCGATAGCTCGTGCGCGCCCGGGTGAGGAACCCCGCATAGCGCGGCAGCATCGCCCCGACGAGCGCGCTCGCGGCGGTGGCGAAGCGGGCGATCATGGCCGCGAGCGCCGCCTGCTCGTCGGCGGATCCGGCCGCGCCTTTGATGGCGGCGCCGTCGAGGCTGATGTTCTTGGCCCGGCCGTCGGACCACCGGACGTCGAGAAAGCGCTGCTCGTCGGGTGCCAACGGAAACGGCAGCCGCGCGAACGCGAGCACTGCGCCGCCCTCGAGCGCGCGGGCGAGCGTCTCGGTCGCTTCCGGCGGCACCGCAGGGCGCCAGGTGTCGAAGTCGACGTGCACGAGTGGCGTCATCGGGATTCCAGGGTGGCACGGACCGCTTTTCGCCGCGCCGCGGCGCACCCTAGCGCAATGCGCGTCAGGCGTCGAGCGAAGGGCGCGTCAGCGCGGCAGCGCGGAGGAACCCATCAGGAACGCGTCGACGGCATGCGCGCACTGGCGTCCCTCGCGGATGGCCCACACGACGAGCGATTGGCCGCGGCGCATGTCGCCGGCAGCGAACACGCGATCCACCGAGGTGCGATAGTCCTCCGTGCCCGCCTTGACGTTGGAGCGCGCGTCGCGCGCCACGCCGAGCTGCTCGAGCAGGCCCGAGGCCGCCGGCCCGAGAAAGCCCATGGCCAGCAGTACCAGGTCGGCCTTCAGCTCGAATTCGCTGTCGGGCACCTCCACCATGCGCATGGCGCCCGTGGCGTCCTTCTGCCATTGCACACGGGCGGCGATGAGCTTCTCGACCTTGCCGTCGCGGCCCTCGAAGCGCTTGGTTGCCACCGCCCAGTCGCGCTCGCAGCCCTCTTCGTGGGACGACGAGGTGCGCAGCTTGATCGGCCAGTAGGGCCATACCAGCGGCTTGTTCTCCGCCTCCGGCGGCTGCGGCAACAGCTCGAACTGGGTGATCGACGCGGCGCCCTGGCGATTCGAGGTGCCGACGCAATCGGAGCCGGTGTCGCCCCCCCCGATCACCACGACGTGCTTGCCCGTGGCGAGCGTCTGGCCGTGCACGGCATCGCCCGCGACCACGCGGTTCTGCGGCGGCAGGAACTGCATCGCGAACTGCACCCCGTCGAGCTCCCGGCCGGATACCGGCAGGTCGCGCGACTGCTCCGCGCCCCCGGTGAGCGCCACTGCGTCGAACTCGCCGAGCAGCGCGTGGGCGTCGAGGTCGCGGCCGACTTCGACGCCCGGCCGGAACACGACGCCTTCCTCGGCCATCTGCGCCATCCGCCGGTCGATCCAGTGCTTCTCCATCTTGAAGTCCGGGATGCCGTAGCGGAGCAGGCCGCCGATCCGGTCGGATTTCTCGAACAGGACCACCGCGTGGCCGGCGCGCGCCAGCTGTTGCGCGCACGCCATGCCCGCCGGTCCCGAGCCGATCACCGCTACGCGCCGGCCGGTGCGCGCGGCCGGCGCCATCGGCGTGATCCAGCCCTCCTCGTAGCCCTTGTCGATGATGAAGTGCTCGATCGACTTGATGCCCACCGGATCGTTGTTGATGTTGAGCGTGCAGGCCGCCTCGCACGGGGCCGGGCAGACGCGCCCGGTGAACTCGGGAAAGTTGTTGGTCGAGTGCAGCACGTCGAGCGCCTGGCGCCACTGGTGCCGGTAGACGAGGTCGTTCCAGTCCGGGATGACATTGTTGACGGGGCAGCCGGTCTGGCAGAACGGAATGCCGCAGTCCATGCACCGCGCGCCCTGCATCTGGGCGGCGGGATCGGTGAGCGTGAGCACGAACTCGCGATAGTGCCGCACCCGCTCCTGCACGGGCTCGGCGACTTCGGCGATGCGCTGCAGTTCCAGGAAGCCGGTGATCTTGCCCATTGAATGCCGCCGCCTATGCCGCCGCGCGGCTGTGCGTCTCCGGGACCGACGGCACCGTCTTCTCCTCGGCCACGAACATCTCCGCGAGGGCCCGCTTGTATTCGTTCGGGAACACCTTCACGAAGCGTCCGCGCGCGGCGTCCCAGTCGTCGAGCAGCGCGAGCGCGAGCGTCGAGCCCGTGAAGCGGAGGTGCCGCTCGACCAGCTCGCGCAGGAGCGTCTCGTCGTGCCGGTCGCGATGGCGCCGCCGACCCTTGCCGGCCGCGACGAGCTCGCGCTCGGCATGCGCCTGCTCGGCCTCGCCCGCCACCGGCTCGACCGAGACCATTGCGAGGTTGCAGCGCGGGCGGAAGGCGCCGTCGGGGTCGTAGACGTAGGCAACGCCGCCGCTCATGCCGGCGGCGAAGTTGCGGCCCGTGCGGCCCAGCACCACGACCGTCCCGCCGGTCATGTACTCGCAGCCGTGGTCGCCCGTCCCCTCGACGACGGCCGTGGCACCCGAGTTGCGCACGCAGAACCGCTCGCCTGCGACGCCGCGAAAGTAGGCCTCGCCTTCGATCGCCCCGTACATCACGGTGTTGCCGATCAGGATGTTCTCCTCCGGCTTCGCCGGGCAGGCCGGATCGGGGTACACGACGATGCGCCCGCCCGACAGTCCCTTGCCTACGTAGTCGTTGGTCGCGCCCTGGAGCTCGAACGAGATGCCGCGCGCCAGGAACGCACCGAAGCTCTGGCCCGCGATGCCTTCGAAGGCCACATGCAGCGTGTCCTCCGGCAGGCCGTCATGCCCGTACCTGCGCGCCACCGCCCCCGAGAGCATCGCGCCCACCGAGCGGTGCGCGTTGCGGATCCGGTACGACAGCCGCACCGGCTGGCGACGCTCGAGCGAGGGGGCGGCCGCGGCGATCAGCTCGTGGTCGAGCGCCTTGGCCAGGCCGTGGTCCTGGACCTCGCGATGCGAGCGCGCGACCTCCGCCGGCATCGCCGGCTGGTGGAACACGCGGCTGAAATCGAGCCCGCGCGCCTTCCAGTGGTCGATGCCCGTGCGCATGTCGAGGAGGTCGGCGCGGCCGATCAGGTCCTCGAAGCGGCGAAAGCCGAGCGCCGCCATGATCTCGCGCACTTCCTCGGCCACGAAGAACAGGTAGTTCACGACATGCTCGGGCGCGCCGGAGAAGCGCCGCCGCAGGACCGGGTCCTGGGTCGCGACGCCGACCGGGCAGGTGTTGAGGTGGCACTTGCGCATCATGATGCAGCCGGTGGCCACGAGCGGTGCGGTGGCGAAGCCGAACTCGTCGGCGCCGAGCATCGCGCCGATCGCGACGTCGCGGCCGGTCTTCATCTGCCCGTCGACCTGCACCGCGATGCGGCCGCGCAGCCGGTTGAGCACGAGCGTCTGCTGCGTCTCCGCGAGGCCCAGCTCCCACGGCGTGCCGGCGTGCTTGATCGACGAGATGGGCGACGCACCCGTGCCCCCGTCATGCCCGGCGATGGTGACGTGGTCGGCCTTCGCCTTCGCGACCCCGGCGGCGACCGTGCCCACTCCCACCTCCGAGACGAGCTTCACCGACACGGACGCGGACGGATTGGCGTTCTTGAGGTCGTGGATGAGCTGCGCGAGGTCCTCGATCGAGTAGATGTCGTGGTGCGGTGGCGGCGAGATGAGCCCGACGCCTGGGACCGAGTAGCGGAGCTTGGCGATGTAGGCGGACACCTTGTGGCCAGGCAGCTGGCCGCCCTCGCCGGGCTTGGCGCCCTGCGCCATCTTGATCTGGAGCTGGTCGGCCGACGACAGGTACTCGGCCGTCACACCGAAGCGCCCCGACGCCACCTGCTTGATGCGCGAGCGCAGGCTGTCGCCGGCCTTGAGCGGGAAATCGCGCTCGACCGCGCCCGGCCCCATCACGCTCGCGAGCGTATCGCCGTCCTGCACGGGGCTCCGGCCGGCGCGCATCTCGGCGCGATAGCGCATCGGGTCCTCGCCGCCCTCGCCGGTGTTCGACTTGCCGCCGATGCGGTTCATCGCCACGGCGAGCGTCGTGTGCGCCTCGGTGGAGATCGAGCCGAGGCTCATCGCGCCGGTGGCGAAGCGCCTGACGATGTCGCGCGCCGGCTCGACCTCGTCGAGCGGCACCGCCGCGCGATCGCTGCGAAACTCGAACAGGCCGCGCAGCGTCTTGAGCTTGCGTCCCTGCTCGTTGATGAGCGCGGCGTAATCGCGGTAGGTGGCGTGCGAGTTCGACCGTGCCGCATGCTGCAGCTTGGCGATCGAATCGGGCGTCCACATGTGCTCCTCGCCCCGCACCCGGTACGCATACTCGCCGCCCGGATCGAGCGCATTCGACAGCAGAGGATCGCCGCCGAACGCGAGCGCATGCAGCCGCGCGGCCTCCTCGGCCACCTCGAACAGGCCGATGCCCTCGATCTTGCTGGACGTGCCGCTGAAGTACTTGTCGACGAACGCCTTCTGGAGCCCGACCGCCTCGAAGATCTGCGCGCCGCAATAGGACTGGTAGGTCGAGATGCCCATCTTCGACATCACCTTGTAGAGCCCCTTGCAGATCGCCTTGATGAAGCGCTTCTGCGACTCCGCCGCGTCGATTTCGGGCACCACGTCCTTCAGCGCCGCGAGCGTCTCGAGCGCGAGGTAAGGGTGGATGGCCTCGGCGCCGTAGCCGGCGAGCAACGCGAAATGGTGGACCTCGCGCGTGGTGCCGGTCTCCACCACCAGACCCGTCGACGTACGCAGTCCCTGCTCGACCAGGTGCTCGTGCACGGCCGCCGTGGCGAGCAGCGCGGGGATGGGCAGCCGGTCGGCGGCCACCGAGCGGTCGGACAGGATGATGATGTTGTAGCCCTGGTGGATCGCGTCCTCGGCGTGCGCGGCGAGGCTCGCGAGCGCGGCCTCCATGCCGTTCGCGCCCCACGCCGCCGGGTAGCCGATGTCGAGTTCGAGCGAGCGGAACGCGCCCCCCGAGAACAGCTCGACGTGCCGCAGCTTCTCCATGTTCTCCGGCGTGAGCACCGGCTGCGCGGCCTCGAGGCGCATCGGCGGCGTCCCGACCTCGATTCCGAGCAGGTTCGGGCGCGGACCGATGAACGAGACCAGGCTCATCACGAGCTCCTCGCGGATCGGGTCGATGGGCGGGTTGGTCACCTGCGCGAACAGCTGCTTGAAATAGCTGTAGAAGACCTTGGGCCGGTCGGACAGCACCGGCAGCGCCGCGTCGTTGCCCATCGAGCCGGTGGCCTCCTCGCCGGCCTCGGCCATCGGCGCGAGGATGAGCTTCAGGTCCTCCTGCGTGTAGCCGAACGCTTGCTGGCGGTCGAGGAGCTTCACGTCGGTCG
This sequence comes from Burkholderiales bacterium, assembly GCA_038239945.1. Taxonomy (GTDB): domain Bacteria; phylum Pseudomonadota; class Gammaproteobacteria; order Burkholderiales; family Casimicrobiaceae; genus VBCG01. Next base: position 9,178 of record JBBSEG010000055.1, on the reverse strand, counting down.
CCGGCGGCGGTGCGGGCTCGGGCATCTCCTCCAGCCGCAGCCGGAAGCGCTCCATCCAGTCGCGATAGGGCCGCGCGGTGGACAGCGTCCGCTTCAATTCGTCGTCGTCGACGATGCGGCCCTGCTCGAGGTCGACGAGCAGCATCCGGCCCGGCTGCAGGCGCCACTTCTTGACGATCTTGCGCTCCGGGATGTCGAGCACTCCGACCTCGGAGGCCATCACCACGAAGTCGTCGTCCGTCACCACGAAGCGGGCCGGCCGCAGACCGTTGCGGTCGAGCGTGGCGCCGATCTGGCGGCCGTCGGTGAAGGCCATCGCGGCCGGGCCGTCCCAAGGCTCCATCAGCGCGGCGTTGTATTCGTAGAAGGCGCGGCGATCCTCGTCCATCAGCGGGTTGCCGGCCCACGCCTCGGGGATCATCAGCATCATCGCGTGGGGCAGCGAATAGCCGCCCATCAGCAGGAGCTCGAGGCAGTTGTCGAACGACGCGGAGTCGGACTGGCCGTCGTAAATCAACGGCCAGAGCTTCTGCAGGTCGTCGCCGAGCACCTTCGAGGCGATCGCGCCTTCGCGCGCCCGCACCCAGTTGAAATTGCCGCGCAGCGTGTTGATCTCGCCGTTGTGGCAGACGAAGCGGAACGGATGCGCGAGGTCCCACGTCGGGAACGTGTTGGTGGAGAAGCGCTGGTGGACCATCGCGAGCGCGGACACCATCGACTCGTCGTGCAGGTCGAGGTAGTACTCGCCGACCTGGTGCGCGAGCAGCATGCCCTTGTAGACGATGGTGCGCGTGGACAGCGACGGCACGTAGAACTCCTGGCCGTGACGCAGCCGCAGCGCGCGGATCGCATGGCCGGCGCGCTTGCGGATCACGTAGAGCTTGCGCTCCAGCGCGTCGGTGTCCATGTCGCGCGAGCCGCGCGCGATGAACACCTGCCGGATGACCGGCTCGACTTCCTGGGTGCGGGCGGACAGCCCGGCGTTGTGCGTCGGCACCTCGCGCCACCCCAGCAGCACCTGTCCTTCGGCGAGGATCGCGCGCTCGATCTCCTGCTCGCACGCCATGCGCGAGGCCGGCTCGCGCGGCAGGAACACCATGCCGGCGCCGTACTGGCCGATGGCCGGAAGCGTGATGCCGAGCTTGCCGCACGCGCGGCGGAAGAATGCGTCCGGGAGCTGGATCAGGATGCCCGCGCCGTCGCCCTGCAGCGGGTCGGCGCCGGTGGCGCCCCGGTGCGTGAGGTTGGTCAGGATCCGCAGGCCCTGCTTGATGATGTCGTGGCTCTTGCGTCCCTTGATGTTCGCGATGAAGCCGAGTCCGCAGGCATCGCTTTCGTGAGCCGGGTCGTAGAGGCCCTGAGCCTGGGGCGGCCAGGCGGAATCGCACGCTTCGGCCGGGGTTCGGTTCTTCACGCTGACCTCGTCGCTGCAGGGGTTCGTTCACGCGACCAAAGCGCGCGGGCCACCGGTCGAAAACGGCTCGCCGCGGAGGATCGGTCAAGCGTTTTCATGGTACGCGGCATGCTGCATTGCGACAAGGCACCGGGGGCCCCCGCCCGGACGCTGCGTCGATGGGGCCCCGAAAACGCCCGATTGCGCCGCTTGCTTGCAACAGCGGCGGCAAACGGCCGCTATTCCCGGCGTGAAACGCTTGCGCGTCCCCCGCTCTTAGGCTTTAATCTCAACAAAATGGCCTAGATGTTTGTTGCAACGTTCAAAACAGCTTTCGGTCCCCGTCCGCTTTAGGACAACATCATCAGGGAAATGACCATGGTCGATCACCGCCTGACCACTTGGCTGCGCCCGCTACTCCATCTGCTCGCCATCGCCGGGGCGCTCAGCCTCGCGGCCTGCGGCGGCGGCAGCGGCGCGCCGTTCCAAACCGCGCCACAGGCACCCCCGGCGGTTACCGTCCAGCCCGCGACCATCAACGTCTTCTCGGGGACGCCCGCCACGCTGACGATCACCAGCGGCAGCGGCGGATTCAACGTGTTCTCCGACACGCCGTCCGTGCTGCCGGTCGCGCAGGTCGTGAGCGGCAACACCATCGTCCTGCTCGCCAACTCGGTGGGTGCCGACACACCCGTCAACCTCACGGTCACCGACGTCGCCGGGCAGACGGTCAAGGTACCGGTGGTGGTCAAGCCCGCACCCCTGTTCAACAGCCTGACCTTTGCGCCGAGCGGCACCGACTGCGGCTCCGATCTGTGCTCCGCCCAGGTCGGCACGGCCCGCGTCACCGCCTTCGCACCGGGGGGCGCCCCCCTGGTTGGCCGGCAGATCCGCTTCGAGGTGGTCTACGGGCCGGTGCAGTTCCTGACCGGCAACCCGGCGCAGCCCACCGCGCAGACGATCACGGTGACCACCGACAACGTAGGCGTCGCGCAGATCCCCGTGCAGGCAGTCGCGAACTCCACCACACAGGCGGCGCAGATCCGCGCCACCGACGTGACCAGCGGCAACCTGCAGGTCTCCAACTTCACGGTGGTCAACAACACGACGGCCACGCAATCGCCGATCGTCGTGGTGCCGAACAGCGCGAACATCACAGGCCCGGACACCCTGCGGTGCTCGACGGGCTTCCGGATCGACTACTACATCTACGGAGGCACGCCGCCGTATACGATCCAGTCGACGTTCCCACAGGCGGTCAGCCTGTCCACCAACGTCGTCACCTCGAGCGGCGGTTACTTCAGCGCGACCACCAACGGCTCGTGCGTCAACCCGCTCGTGTTCACAATCTCGGACGCGGCAGGCAAGCAGACCACCGCGAACCTGGTCAACATCCCGGGAACCACCGCCCCGCCGACGCCCACGCCGCCCCCGCCGGTCGCCTCCTTGGCGGTCTTGCCGGGCGCGGTGACCGACGTATGTGGTACGGGCAAGACCTACGGGTTCATCATTACCGGGGGTTCGCCTGCTTACAACGTTTCCAGTGTCGTGAACCCGGGTCTGCCAGCCGGCGATAGCGTCGTCGTCAACCCGCAAATTGTGAGTGGCAATGGTGGAACGTTTACGGTCACCACAACCGGCCCGGCAATCGATTTCGCAAACAAGGTCATCACGATCGTGATCCTGGATTCGAGCGCCACGCAGCAGCAGACCACCGCGCGCATCACCTGCACACCGTAACCGGACGCTGGTTCGCGGAGAACGACGGCGCACGTGAGGCGCCGTCGTTCGTTCGACCTGGGGACGTCGGTGGCCCGCGCAGGGCCGAGACGCTTAGGTTGCAGGACGGTACGCGGTGACCACGACCGCCGTCACCGTAGCCTCGGAAACATCGCCGACGATCCGCGCGCGGCCCAGCGCCTCGAGCAGGATGAGGCGTGTGCGGCCGGACTCGACCTTCTTGTCGCGGGCCATCAGCTCGATCCAGCGCCCCGCGGAGAGCGGTGGTGGATCCACCGGCAGTTGCACGGCCCGCAGCAGCGCGACCATGCGATCCGTCGCGCTTCGGGGCAGATCGAGCACGCGCTCGGACAGGCGCGCGGCGAGCACCATGCCCGCGCCGACGGCCTCGCCATGCAACCAGGTCCCGTAGCCCGTCGCGGTCTCGATGGCGTGGCCGAAGGTGTGGCCGAAATTGAGCAGCGCGCGCGCGCCCGACTCGCGTTCGTCGCCCGCCACGATCGCCGCCTTGATACGGCAGCTCGCATGGATCGCGTGCAGCAGGGCGCCGGCGTCGCGCGCGACCAGCGCAGCGGCGTTGCGCTCGAGCCAGTCGAAGAACGCCGCGTCGGCGATGGCGCCGTATTTCACCACTTCGGCCAGTCCAGCGGACAACTCCCGATTGGGCAGCGTCCCCAGGCAGTCGGAGTCGATCAGCACGGCAATCGGCTGGTGGAACGCGCCGATCATGTTTTTGCCGAGCGGATGGTTGACGCCGGTCTTTCCGCCCACCGAGGAGTCCACCTGCGCGAGCAGCGTGGTCGGCACCTGCACGAAACGGATGCCCCGCTGATACACCGCCGCCGCGAAGCCTGCGAGATCGCCCACCACGCCCCCGCCCAGGGCGACCAGCACGGTGCTGCGCTCGGCCCGCAGCTCGAGGAGCCGGGTGAGCAGGTCCTGCAGCGTCGCGGCGTTCTTGTACGTCTCACCGTCGGGCACGAGCACGACGTCGGGCTCCGGCCCGCCGGCGGCGAGGCCGGCGCGAACGGACGCGAGGTGGTGCGCGGCAACCGTCGCATTGGTGACGACGATCGCGCGCGCGTCCGGCGCCAGGCCGGCGAGCTCGCGCGCTCGACCGACGATGCCGGCGCCAATGTGGATGGGGTAGCTGCGCGGGCCCAGCGCGACTTCGAGCGTGCGCAGGCTCACGCGGGCTCCGCAGGACGGGTGTCCTCGATCGAGCGGATGAAGCGCATAACGGCCTCGCGCTCCGATTCGATCACATGGTCGGCGACCTCGCGATACAGCGGATCGCGCATCGCGTAGAGCTCGGCCAGCCGCCCGCGTGGATCGGCGGAGTGCAGCATCGGGCGATGCCGCGCATGGCGCACGCGCAGCCACAGCGTCTCGGGCCGCGCGTGCAGGTACACGACGGTGCCGTTGCCCTTGAGGCAGGCCCGGCACCCGTTGCGCGTGACCGCACCGCCGCCCGTGGCGAGCACGATGTCTTGCAGCGCAGTCAGCTCGCCGATGATGGTTTCCTCGCGGTCGCGAAAGCCCGCCTCCCCCTCGATCTCGAAGATGGTGGGAATCGACACGCCGAGACGGGCCTCGAGCTCGTGGTCGGCATCGACGAAGCGCTTGCCGAGCCGGCGCGCGAGCTGGCGCCCCAGGGTGGTCTTGCCCGCACCCATGAGGCCGACGAGGAACAGGTTGCCGCGGTGGAGTGCCACGCGGGGAATTCTACGATGCGCGGGGCACCGTCGTCGTACCTGCCTCCGCGACGTCCCTGCAGCGAGCGGAAGGACGTCCGCGCTATGCGCGCTTCACTTCACCGCCGTGATCGATTCGCGCACGATGCGGGGAGTGAGGAAGATCAGCAGCTCGGTCTTCTCGCTGCTGCGGCCCGTGGTCTTGAACAGGTAGCCGACCACCGGAATGTCGCCCAGGAGCGGCACCTTGGTGATGTCGCTGCGGATCGTCTCTTCGTAGATGCCGCCGATCACCGCAGTGTCGCCGTTGTTGACGGAAATCTGCGTGGTGACGTTCTTGGTGTCGATCGACGGCACGCGGAAGCCGTCGCTGACCTGCACGAACTGGCCGATGGAGTCCTTGCGGATCTCGACGGTCATGATGATGCGGTTGTCGGGCGTGATCTGCGGCGTGACATCGAGCCGCAACACGGCCTTCTTGAACTGCACCGTGGGCGGCGAGTTGGCGCTGCTCGGCGTGACGTACGGCACTTCGGTGCCTTGCTCGATCTGCGCCTTCTGGTTGTCGGCGGTGATCACGCGCGGGCTGGACACCACCTTCCCGCGGTTGTCGGCCTCGAGCGCGGACAGCTCGAGGTTAATGAGGTTGCCGCTGCCCAAGTTGATGAGAGTGAGCGCGAGCTGTCCGGCGGGGTTGGCGACCGGCAGGTTGATGTTGAGCTGGTTGCTGTCCGAATAGCCCGGCGTGGCGAGCCCGGCCGCGACCTCGAAGGGCGTTTGCGTGCGCGTCTGGCGGACGAGCGTGTCGCCTGAGGTCGAGACCACCGGGGTGGTGGCGAGCGAGCCGCCGAGGCCCACCGCCGTGCGCCGGTTGTTGAACGTGGCGCCGGTCTGCTGGCCGAAGCGGATGCCGAGCTGGCGGCTGAACGTGTCGTTGGCGATCACGATGCGCGCTTCGATCAGCACCTGGCGGACCGTCACGTCGATCTGCCGGATGACACGCCGCACTTCCTCCAGCCGCACGGCCGTGTCCTGCACGAACAGGATGTTGGTGCGCGGGTCGATCACGGCGCTGCCGCGCTTGGACAGGAACTTCTGGTCCTTGTCCGACAGGAGCTTCTGGACGTCGGCGGCCTTCTGGTAATTGAGCTGGAACATCTCGGTCTGCAGGGGCTCCAGGTCGCTGATCTGCGCCTGCGCCTCGAGCTGCTGCCGCTCCTTCAGGGCCAGCTCCTCGCGCGGCGCGATCAGGACGATCGTGCCGTTCTTGCGCATGTCGAGGCCCTTGGTCTGGAGGATGATGTCCAGCGCCTGGTCCCACGGCACGTCCTTGAGGCGCAGCGTGAGGCTGCCCTGCACGTTGTCGCTCGTGATGATGTTGAGCCCGGTGAAGTCGGCGATCACCTGCAGCACCGCGCGAACCTCGATGTTCTGGAAGTTGAGCGACAGCTTCTCGCCCTTGTATCCGCCGCGGGTGCCCTGCACCAGCTTGTTCGGGTCTTCCTGGATCGGCTTGATCTCGACGATGAACTTGTTGTCGGCCTGGTAGGCGGAATGCTCCCAGAGGCCCTTCGGCTCGACCACCATCCGCGTGTTCCCGCCCTGCGTGAACGTGTCGATGCTCACCACGGGCGTGTTGAAGTCGGCGACGTCGAGGCGGCGCTCGAGGTTGCGCGGCAGTGCGGTGCGCATGAAGTCGATGACCAGCGTGCGGCCCTGCTGGCGGATGTCGATGCCGGTGCTGTTGTCGGCGAGGTCGACCACGATGCGGCCTTCGCCGTTGCGGCCGCGGCGGAAGTCGACGTCGCGCAGCGCGTGCTGCGTGTCACCCGGCCGTGCCTCGGCGAAACGCTGCACCTGCCCGCCGGCCTCGGCCGCCGCGACGGCGCCGGTGTCGGCAAGCGTGACGAGCACGCTGTTGCCCTCGACCTGCGTCTCGAACGTCTGCGGCTTGTTGAGGTTGAACACGACGCGCGTGCGGTTGCCCGCCTGGACGAAGTTGAGGCTGCGCAGCGACGGATCGTCCACGCTGCGGTTGTTCGAGTTGAGGCCGCTCGCCGTGTCGAGGAAGTCGAGGGCGATGCGCGGCGGGTTGGCGATGGAGAAGCCGGCCGGCGGATTGGCCGGCGGCGCCTTCAGCGTGAACCGGACGATCGTGCGGCCCGAGACGCCGCGCGTGACGCTGACCTGCTCGATCGAATTGACCTGCGCGACGGCCGCGGGAACGGCGCACGCGGCGAGCACGGCGCACAGCGCGGCCGCCCAGCGGATGCGCAGCACGCGGACCGCGGGACGGGTGTTTTTGGCATCGCTTGCGGCATTCATCGCTTGCTCCCTTTGGCCTCTGAGGGCAGCAGGTTCAGCGCGCTGGACCGCTCGGTCCAGTCCCCTGCGCCGTCCTGCACCAGTTCTTTAAGCTTGAGTTCGGAATCGCTGATGCCGATGATCACCCCGTAGTTCTGGCCCAGGTAGTTGCCCTGGCGAACCTGGTAGATGTCCTTCTCCGGGGTCTTGACGAGCGCGTAGAGCGCGCGGCCCTTCTCGATGGTGCCGACCATGGCGAGGGCCTCGAGCGGGAACGACTCGAGCGGCTCGCGCCGCCGCGTGTCGTCCGGGGCGAGCTTGCTCGTGCTCTTGTTCTGCTCGATCTTGCGCGGCTTGAAAGGATCCGGCAGGTCGAAGGCGTTGTAGGCGAACGGCTCGTAGGGCCGGATGGTGGGCAGCGGCTCCAGGCGGCCCTTGGCCCCCTTGCCCTGCTCCGCCATCCAGTCGCGGAGGTCCTGGTGGCTCGTGCCGCCGCAGCTTGCGAGCAGTGCGATCGATGCGATGGCGAGGTAGCGTGCGCGGATCATTTCTTCGCCGCCTTGTCCTTGGCTGCCTTGGCGATGGCCCGCTGCTTGGCGACTTCGTCCTCGTCCAGGTAGCGGAATGTCTTGGCCACGGCCTCGAGCGTGAGCGTGCCCTTGTCGTTGGCGATCGCGACGTCGTTGAGCGTGACGATGCGCGGCAGCTGTGCCACGTCGCTCGCGAACGCGCCCATGTCGTGGTAGTTGCCGGTGATGCGGATGTTGATCGGCAGCTCGGCGTAGAAATCGGCCATCTTCTCCTGCGTCGCCGGCTTGAACAGCTCGAACGACAGCCCGCGGCCCAGACCCGCCTGGTTGATGTCGGTGAGCAGCGCGTCGATCTCGGCCCGGTTGGGAAGCTGCTTGACGAGCGCGCCGAAGGACTGCTCGACTTCCTTGAGCTGCTGCACGTAGAGGTCGAAGTTGATCGCCTTGCCCTTCTTCTGCGTGTACTGGTCCTTGAGCTTCAGCTCTTCCTGGCGCGCCACGTCGAGCGATTCGTACTGGTCCTTCCAGTCGAAGAAGGCGCCGAGGGCCACGATGACGATGAGGATCGCCCCGAGGATGGCGATCTTGGGCAGGACCGGCCAGTTGCCGACCTCGCGGATGTTGAGGCGGCGGATGTCTTCGACGTTCATGCCTTGGCCCCCTTCGCGGCAGCCGCGGCCGGCGCGGAAGGCGCGGCCTTCGCCGGCGCGCTGGCCTTCAAGTCGAGCGGCGGAGCGGTGCGTTTCACCTGGAAGTTCAGGATGAACTCGTTGACCTTCAGGGCCTCGGCCGAGGCCTTCTGGCCCGGTGCCAGGGGCTGGGGCACGAGCTTGATCTCGACGAGCTCCGGCTGGGCGATCCAGGGCGAGGACTCGACGTTGCGCATCAGCGTGGAGACCCGGGCGTTGCTCTGGGCATAGCCGGTCATCGTGACCTTCGTGCCCGACTGCTTGATCGACTTGAGGTAGATGCCGTCCGGCAGCTGGCGGACGAGCTGGTCGAGCATGTGGACGGCCTCGCTGCGGTTCGACTGCAGCGTCTCGACCACCTGCTTGCGGGCCAGCACCTGCGCGATCTGGTCGCGCAGCTTGTCGATCTCCTTGATCTGCTCGTCGAGCTTGACGATCTCGCCCTTGAGCAGCGTATTGCGGCTCTTCTGGTTGTCGATCTGCGCACTCAGGAAGCCGTGCACGAGGCCCACGACGGCAAGACCGAGGATGCCCAGCGAGACGGCGAGCGAGATGAACTGCCGCTGGCGGGCTGCGCGCTTCTGCTCGCGGTGCGGCAGCAGGTTGATGCGAACGACGGGGGTCGACATGGCTATTCGAAGCTCCGGATGGCGAGGCCGGTGGCGATCATCAGCAGCGGCGCGTCCTGGGCGAGCTGCCGGGGACGGATGCGGTCCGATGTCTGCATCGACGCGAAAGGGTTGCCGACCACGGTGGCCACGCCCGCCCGCTTGGCGACGAGCTCGTCCAGTCCCGGCAGCAACGCGCAGCCACCGGAGAGGACGATCT
>JBBSEG010000054.1:0-27855 GCA_038239945.1 Burkholderiales bacterium | reverse complement strand
GTCGCTCGCCGGCGCCGATGCGTCCGGGCCGGATTCGGCCGGGGCGCACCTGCGCGCCGCGCGCGAGGCCGCCGGCCTTGCTATAGATGCGGTCGCGCAGCAGCTGAAGCTCGCGCCGCGGCAGGTGCAGGCGCTGGAAGACGACGACTACGCCAAGCTGCCCGGCCGCACGTTCGTGCGCGGCTTCGTGCGCAACTACGCGCGCTACCTCGGGCTCGATCCGGACGAGGTGGTCGCCCGGCTGCCGCGCGCCGAGCCGCTGCTCGACCGCCCCGCGATCACGCCGGCCGGCCGTGCGATGGGACACCTGCCAGCGAACGCGCCGGGCCAGCGCAGCATCGCGCGGTGGGCGATCCCGTTGCTACTGGTCGCCATCGTCGGCGCGGCCGGCGTGTACGAGATGCGGCGCCCGCAGGGCGAGGGACGCCGCCTGACGGAGCGCAGCGAGCTCGCGAGTCCCGTGCTCCCCGCGGACGTGGGGCTGGCGCCGGGAAGCGCCACCACCACGGCCAACCTCGCCAACCCGCTCGCCACCGAGCCCGCCGCCCCGCTCGCGGGCGACGCCCCCTACGTCGCGGCCGCGGCACCTGGTGCGGCGGACGACGCCGCGCGCCCCACCCCCGCACCTGCCGACGGCCTGCTGGTCCTCTCGTTCAAGGGTCCCTCGTGGGTACAGGTGAAGGACCGCAACGGTGTGGTGCTGCTCGCGCAGAACGGCCAGCCCGGTATGACGCAAGCGGTCTCGGGCCCGCTTCCGCTCGACGTGGTCGTGGGCAACGCGCTCAACGTGTCGGCAGCGTTCCAGGGACAAACGGTCGACCTCGCTCCGCACGTGCACGCCAACGTCGCGCGGCTGTCGTTGCAGTGACTTCCGTCCTCAGCGCGAAGCCGCCGACGGTCCAGGCGGTGCGGGGCATGAACGACGTGCTCCCGGACGAGGCGGCCCTCTGGGAGCGGCTCGAGGCAGCCGCGCGCGACGTGTTCGCGCAGTATGGCTATCGCAACCTGCGGGTTCCCATCGTCGAGCCGACGGCCCTGTTCGTGCGCGGTATCGGCGAGCACACCGATGTCGTCGAGCACGAGATGTACACGTTCGACGACAAGCTCAACGGCGAGCGGCTCACGCTTCGGCCCGAAGCCACCGCAGGGGTCGTGCGCGCGGCGATCGAGCACAACCTGCTGTACGCGCGGCCCCAGCGCGTGTGGACGAGCGGGCCGATGTTCCGCCACGAGCGGCCGCAGCGGGGCCGCTACCGGCAGTTCCACCAGCTCGACGTCGAGGCGCTCGGTTTCGCGGGGCCCGACGTGGACGTCGAGCAGATGGTCATGCTCGCGCGGCTGTGGCGTGCGCTCGGCCTCTCCGGCATCGCCCTGCGCATCAACTCGATCGGCGATGCGCCGGAGCGGCACCAGCATCGCGCAGCCCTGGTCGGCTATCTCGAGCGGCACGTCGACGCGCTCGACGCCGACGCGCGCCGGCGCCTGCACTCCAATCCGCTGCGCATCCTGGACACGAAGAATCCCGCGTTGCAGGAGGTCGTCGCGGCGGCGCCGAAGCTCCTCGATTTCATCGCCGGGCCGTCGCGGGAGCACTTCGACGCCGTGCGCGGCATGCTCGACGAGGCGGGGGTCGCGTTCGAAGTCGACCCGCGGCTCGTGCGCGGGCTCGACTATTACAATCGCACGGTCTTCGAGTGGGTCACCGATGCCTTGGGCGCGCAAGGCACCGTGGCCGGCGGCGGCCGCTACGACGGCTTGTTCGAGCAGCTCGGCGGGGAGCCCACGGCGGCGTGCGGATTTGCGATCGGCGTCGAGCGCATGGTGCTGCTGCTGCAGGCGCAGGGCGCCGCTGCCCCGCGTGCGCCCGACGCGTACGTGGTGCACGCGGGGGCCGCGGCCGGCCCGCTTGCGCGGCGCGTGGGCGAAACGCTGCGTGACGCCGGCCACGCGGTTGTGCTGCACGCCGGCGGCGGCAGCTTCAAGTCGCAGATGAAGAAGGCCGATGCAAGCGGTGCGCCCTACGCGCTCATCATCGGCGACGACGAGGCGACCAGCGGCACGGTGGCCGTCAAGCCCCTGCGCGGCGGCGCGCAGTTCACGGTGAGCGCGGCGGATTTCGCGGCGCGGTTCGCGGCGCTGCCGCGCTGATGCGAGGAACGACGATGGCGGCATACGATCTCCAGGAGCAGGACCAGATCGACGACCTCAAGGCGTGGTGGCAGCGCTGGGGCGGCACGATCTCCACGGGCGTGCTGATTGCCGCGGTGCTCATCGCCGGCGTGCAGGCTTGGCGCTGGTACGCCGGCAGCAAGGCGCAGGAGGCCGCGTCGCTCTACATGGCGCTGAGCGAGGCGGGCCGCAAGAACGACACGCAACGCGCGCGCGACGCGGTCACGCAGATCGAGGACAAGTTCGCCGGTACGGGCTACGCGCCGCGCGCGGCCCTGCTGTACGCGAAGATGCTGTACGACGCGGGCGACCGCGCCGGGGCCAAGCTGCAGCTGCAGTGGACCATCGATCACGCCGATGAGGACGAGTTGAAGGCCATCGCGCGCTATCGCCTCGCGCAGGCGCAGGTGGACGAGCGCCAGTACGACCAGGCGCTCGCCACGCTCGACGCGAAGCATGCCCCGTCTTTCGACGGCCTGTACGCGGACCTGCGCGGCGACGCGCTCTCCGCCGCCAATCGCATCGCCGAGGCACGCGCCGCGTACGAAACCGCCGTGGCCAAGCTCGACGCGAAGTCGCAGTACGTGCAATACGTGCGCGTCAAGCTCGATGCCCTGGGCGGGCCCGCCGGGGACGGCGCCGGCGGATCGAAGGCCCCGGCCGTTCCGCCGGCGACGCCCGGAGGGCCCAAGTGAGCGGCCGCGGGTCGCGCGCGCTGTTGCTCGCGCTCTGTGTCGCGTGCCTCGGCGGCTGCGCCTCGTCGCCGCTCACGTCCTGGCTGCCCAGCATTCCGCCGCCCAACTGGGATTTCCTGTTCGGCAAGAGCAACAAGCCGGGTCCGCTCCCGGAGCAGAAGGGGACGCGCAATCCGCACCTCGACTGGCAGGCGAGCGTCGGCAAGTCCGCGCCCGGCTTTGCGCCCGCGCTCACCGCCCAGGGGCTCTATGCCGCGTCGAGCGACGGCACGGTCGTGCGGCTCGATCCGGGCACCGGCCGCGCGGTGTGGCGAATCAGCGCCAACCGCCGCCTCTCGGCGGGGCCGGGCGCCGACGACCAGCGCGTGGTGGTGGGCACGGACAAGGGCGACGTCCTGGCGTTCGACGCCAACGGCGCCGCGACGTGGACTGCGCACGTGTCGACGGAGATCGTCGCGCCCCCGCTGATCGCCGGCAATGTGGTCGTGGTGTTCGCGGGCGACGGGCGCGTGTACGGGTTGTCCGCCGCGGACGGCAAGACGCTCTGGGTGCACCAGCGCATCAATCCTGCGCTCACGGTGCGCAACTATGCGGGCGGAACCGTGTCGCGCGGCGGCATCTTCGTAGGCACCGCGGGCGGGCGCCTGGTCGGCATCGACACGCTGACGGGCACCGTCGGCTACGAGGTCGCCGTCGCCACCCCCAAGGGCGCGACCGAGCTCGAGCGCATCGCCGACATCACGAGCCTGCCCGTGATCGACGAGCGCACCGTCTGCGCGGCCGCGTACCAGGGCCGCGTCGCATGCTTCGAGATCGTGCGCGGCGCGGTCGTCTGGACGCGGGACATCTCGAGCCTCGCTGGAATGACCGGCGACGAGCGCAATCTGTATGTGACCGATGACAAGGGCGCGGTGCATGCGCTCGACCGCACCAACGGCGCCTCGGTGTGGAAGCAGGAGCTGCTGGCCATGCGGCGGATCGGCGGCCCGCAGCTCCTCGGCAGCGATTTCATCGGCGTCGTGGATGTCGAGGGCTGGCTGCACGTGCTCTCGCGCGCCGACGGCAGCTATGTCGGGCGCCTCGCCACCGACGGCACGCCGGCCACCACGCAGCCCGTGCAGCGCGGCGGCTCGATGGTATGGCAGTCCGACGGCGGGAACGTCTATTCGGCGGCGACGCGCTAGCGCGCGGCGCTAAGCCCGGCGTCTCGCCATGGCGTCACTGCCCACCATCGCGCTCGTCGGCCGGCCCAACGTCGGCAAGTCGACGCTGTTCAACCGGCTGACGAAGACCCGCAATGCACTGGTCCACGACCAGCCCGGCCTCACGCGCGACCGCCATTACGGCCGCGCGCGGGCCGGCGAGCGGGAATACTTCGCGGTGGACACCGGCGGCTTCGAGCCGGTCGCCACCGAAGGCATCCTGTTCGAGATGGCGAAGCAGGCACGCACCGCCATCGCCGAATCCGACGTCGTCATCTTCCTCGTCGACGCGCGCAACGGCATCGCGCCGCAGGACCATGCCATCGCAGGGCTGCTGCGGCGTACGGGGCGTCCTGTGCTGCTCGCGGTCAACAAGGCCGAAGGCCTCGACCCGCATCGCGCGATCGCGGACTTCCACGAGCTCGGCCTGGGCGAGCCGCTGCCGATCTCCGCGGCGCACGGCGAGAACGTGCGCGACCTGATCGAGCACGCGCTCGATCGCGCCGCGGTGCCGCCGCCGGACGTTGACGAGCACGGCCTCGACGCTGCGCCCGCGCGGCGCATCAAGGTGGCCGTGGTCGGCCGGCCGAACGTCGGCAAGTCGACGCTCGTGAACACGCTGCTCGGCGAGGAGCGCGTCATCGCCTTCGACGAGCCGGGCACGACGCGCGACGCGATCCACCTCGACTTCGAGCGCGACGGCAAGCCCTATACGCTGATCGACACCGCCGGCGTGCGCCGCCGGGGCAAGGTGACCGAGACGGTGGAGAAATTCTCGGTGATCAAGACGCTGCAGGCGATCGAGGACGCGCACGTCGTCATCCTCCTGCTCGACGCCGTGGACGGCATCACCGAGCAGGACGCCCACCTGGCGGGCGACATCCTCGAGGCGGGCCGCGCGCTGGTGGTCGGCGTGAACAAGTGGGACGCGGCCGATCCCGGGCAGCGCGACGCGGTGAAGCGCGACGTCGAGCGCAAGCTGGCCTTCCTCGCGTTCGCGTCGCACCATTATCTCTCGGCGCGCGAGACCCGCGGCGTAGCGGCGCTGATGCAGTCGGTGGACGAGGCGTACGCCGCCGCGATGGCGCGGCTGTCGACGCCGCGGCTCACCCGCGCGCTTGCCCTTGCCGTGCAGCGGCAGCAGCCGCCACGCGCCGGACTGGTGCGTCCGAAGATGCGCTATGCCCACCAGGGGGGCGTGAATCCCCCGCTGGTGATCGTGCACGGCAATGCGCTTCACAACGTCCCCGATGCCTACCGCCGCTACCTGGAACATTTCCTGAGCGACGCGTTCCAACTGCGGGGAACGCCGCTTAGGATACAATTCAAGGTAGGTGTCAACCCTTATGCGGACGGCACCGCTCGCCGCTAGGCCCGCCGGGTGTTCCGGCGCGCAGCCACTGCCGGCCGATCCCTCCTTGTGCGGACAACCAGCGCGGAGCTCACATGAGCAACAAAGGGCAAATGCTACAAGACCCGTTCCTGAACACGTTGCGCAAGGAGCACGTGCAGGTTTCGATCTATTTGGTCAACGGCATCAAGCTGCAGGGACAGATCGAGTCGTTCGACCAATACGTAGTGCTCCTGAAGAACACCGTCACCCAGATGGTGTACAAGCACGCGATCTCGACCGTCGTGCCGTCGCGGCCGGTGGCGATGCCCCACCACACTCCGGCGAACGAGCACGAAGCCTGATCGTCCGGCCGGCGCGACCGCCATGCCGCGCGGCGCGTCACCCGTGCGCGCCGGCCGCTTTCCGCCGGCGCGTGCTCGGCGCCGACGCGGCATGCGCGTCCCCGACCCCCTCGACACACGATGCTCGAACGCCCGGTAGGCGGTGAGCGAGCGCTGCTCGTCGCGCTCGATTTCGGGCGCGCCGATCGCGTCGAGCGCCTGGCGGAGATCGCGGCGCTGGCCGCTGCCGCCGGTGCCGTGGTGGTCGGCGAGGTGGGCGGCCGGCGCACGCGGCCCGACGCCGCGCTGTTCGCGGGCAAGGGCAAGGTCGCCGAGATCGCGGAGCGGTGCCGCGCCGCGACCGCCGACTTCGTCATCTTCGATCACGTTCTCTCCGGCGTCCAGCAACGCAACCTCGAGCAGGCGCTGGAGTGTCGCGTGGTCGACCGCGTCACGTTGATCCTCGACATCTTCGCCCAGCGTGCGCGCAGTGCGGAGGGCAAGCTGCAGGTCGAGCTCGCACAGTTGAAGCACATGTCGACGCGCCTGGTCGGCGGGTGGACCCACCTCGAGCGCCAGAAGGGTGGCATCGGCATGCGCGGCCCGGGCGAGACGCAGCTCGAGACCGACCGGCGCCTGATCGCCCGCCGAGTGCGGCTGCTCGACGAGCGCCTGCGCCGCGTCACGGTCCAGCGGGCCACCCAGGGGCGCAACCGGGCCCGCGCCGCGGTGTCGTCGGTCGCGCTCGTCGGCTACACGAATGCGGGCAAGACCACGCTGTTCAACCGGCTCACCGGCGCGGGCGCCTACGCCGCCAACCAGTTGTTCGCCACGCTCGACACCACCATCCGCCGCGTGCGCCTTGGGAGTGGCGCCGGCGTGGTCCTGTCGGACACCGTCGGGTTCATCCGCGACCTGCCCCATGACCTGGTGGCGGCCTTTCGGGCAACGCTCGCCGAGGCGGCCGACGCCGATCTCCTGCTGCACGTCATCGATGCCAGCGCGACCGACCGCGACGGCCAGGTCGACGCCGTCGACGAAGTGCTCGACGAGATCGGCGCCGCCGGCGTGACGCAAATGCGCGTCCTGAACAAGTGCGATCTGGCCGGGCTGCCGGCGGGAATCGAGCGCGACGGCTGTGGTAACATCGCCGCGGTTCGTGTGAGCGCCCTGACCGGCGACGGCATCGCCGATCTGCGTGTCGCGCTCGCCGAGCGATTCGCTTCCACGCCCGCACCGGCCCCGACCGACTTGAGTTTGCCGGCCCTGCCCGGCTGATCCGCCGCGCACGCGCGACCCTCCCTTAGGCTCTCGAAACACACGACTTCATGTCGCTCAACGATCCCCAATGGGGCAAGCGTGGCAACGGTGGCGGCGGACCGCCGGATCTCGAGGAGATCTGGCGGAACATGAACCGCCGGATGAACGAGCTGTTCGGCCGCCGGTCGCAGGAGCCCGACGGCGGCGGCCGCGGCGATGCGCCGCGCAGCAAGCTCCCGCTCGGCGGCGCCGGACTCCTGGTCGCGCTGGTGCTCGTGGTGTGGTTCGCCAGCGGCTTCTACATCGTCGACGAGGGCCGTCGCGGTGTCGTCACCCGCTTCGGCAAGTACACCGACACCACGATGCCCGGCCCGCGCTGGCACCTGCCCTATCCCGTCGAGGCCGTCGAGATCGTCGACTTCTCGCAGGTCAAGACCATCGAGATCGGCTACCGCAACTCGACGCGCAACAAGAAGGAAGACGAAGCCACGATGCTCACGGACGACGAGAACATCATCGACGTCCTGTTCGCGGTCCAGTACAACCTCAAGGACGCCAAGGACTACGTCTTCAACAACCGCAAGCCCGACCAGATCGTCGCGTTCGTCGCCGAGTCCGCGATCCGCGAGGTCGTCGGCCAGAGCAAGATGGACTTCGCGCTGTACGAGGGTCGCGAGACCATCGCCCGGCACACCGAGCTCCTGATGCAATCGATCCTCGACGCGTATCACACCGGCGTGATCGTGCAGAAGGTCACCCTGCAGAGCGTGCAGCCGCCCGACAAGGTGCAGGCGGCCTTCGACGATGCCGTCAAGGCCGGCCAGGACCGCGAGCGGCTGAAGAACGAGGGCGAGGCATACGCCAACGACGTCGTGCCACGCGCCCGTGGCATGGCGTCGCGCCTGATACAGGAAGCCGACGGCTACAACACCGAGGTCGTGCAGCGCGCCGAGGGCGACGCGGCGCGCTTTCGCGCGATCCTCGTCGAGTATCAGAAGGCGCCCGGGGTCACGCGCGACCGCCTCTACATCGACATGATGACCTCCGTGCTCGGCAACACGAGCAAGCTGTTCATCGACCAGAAGAACGGCGGCAACCTGCTGTCGCTGCCGCTCGACCGACTCCTGCAGCAGGGCAGCGCAGCGGCGGTCACTACCGACATGTCCGCGGCCACGCCGCGCGCCGCGGCGCCCGAGCCCACCGTCACCGTAGACCCGAGTCGCGCGCGCGACTCGCTGCGCAACCGGGACGCCCGGTGATGCGCGCGCCGCGCCGCTGCGGAAGGAGGTAAGGCCATGCGCTACGGAATGCCGCTCCTCGCGCTCGTCGTCGCGATCCTGCTGGTCGCCTCGCAATCGATCTATACCGTCGACCAGCGCAAGTACGCGGTCAAGCTCCAGCTCGGCGAGTTCGTCGACACCAAATCCGACCCCGGTCTGTACTTCAAGGTGCCGCTGCTGCAGAACGTCAAGTTCTACGATCGCGTCAACCTCACGCTCGACAATCCCGAGCCCGACCGCATGACCACTTCGGAGAAGAAGCCGCTGCTGGTCAACTTCATCGTCGTGTGGCGGATCTTCGACGTGCAGAAATATTACCGCTCCGTGAGCGGCGACGAGGAGGCGGCGCGCCGCCGGCTCACGCAGACCGTGCGCGCCTACCTGTCCGAGGAGTTCAACAAGAGCAACGTGCACGACGCGATCGCCGACCGCAGCAAGATCACCATCGCCACGCGCATCAAGGCAGACGCCGATGCGCGCAACATCGGCGTGGAGGTGATCGACGTGCGGCTGCGCCGCGTCGAGCTGCCACCCGACGTCACGGGTCCCGTCTACCAGCGCATGGAGTCGGAGCGCCGGCGGGTGGCCAACGAGCTTCGCTCCCTTGGTGGTGCCGAGTCGGAGCGCATCCGTGCCGACGCCGATCGCCAGCGCCAGGTGATCCTCGCCGATGCGTATCGCACCAGCCAGCAGACCAAGGGCGAAGGCGATGCCAAGGCCTCCGCCATCTACGCCGGCGCGTACGGCCAGAACGCCGAGTTCTTCTCGTTCTACCGCAGCCTCGAAGCGTACAAGGCCACCTTCCGCAGCCGCAGCGACGTGATGGTGCTCGACCCGAGCGCCGATTTCTTCCAGTACTTCAAGCAGAGTGGCTCGGGCCGCGCCACGCGGCCTTCCGCAAAATAGCCCGGCACCGGCTGCCGTGGCTGACCTGCTCTGGACCTCGCTCGCGCTCGTGCTCGTCCTCGAGGGACTGCTGCCCCTCGTCGCGCCGCGGGTATGGCGCGACGCGTTTCGACGGCTCACCGAGCTGACCGACGGCCAGCTGCGGTTCGTGGGGCTCGCCGCCGTGGCGTCGGGCATCATCGCCCTGCTCGTGATCCAGAATGCTTAAATGGATCCTCCCCGAGGCGATCGACGACGTCCTGCCCGCCGAGGCCGCGCGCCTCGAGTCACTCCGGCGCACGCTCCTCGACCACTTCGCGGCGGCCTCGTACCGGCTTGTGCAGCCGCCGCTGGTCGAGCACATCGAGTCGCTCCTGACGGGCAGCGCACACGACCTGGACCTGCAGACGTTCAAGGTGGTCGACCCGATGTCCGGCCGGCTGCTCGGCGTGCGCGCCGACCTCACGCCCCAGGTCGCGCGGATCGACGCGCACCTGCTCAACGAGGCCGGTGTCACGCGACTCTGCTATGCGGGCAGCGTGCTGCGCACCACGCCCGGCGGGCCCGGCGGCACGCGCGAGGTGATGCAGGTGGGCGCGGAATTGTTCGGCGAGCCCGGCATCGAGGGCGACCGGGAGGTGATCGCGCTGCTCATCTCGTCGCTGCGCGCGGTGGGTCTGACGGGACTGCACCTCGACCTCGGCCACGTCGGGCTGTATCGGGCGCTGGCCAACGGCGCGGGGCTCTCCGCGCACGGTGACGACAGCGACCTGTCGGATGCGCTGCGCGCGAAGGACGGGCCCGCCGTCGCCACGCTCACCGCGCGGCTGCCGGGTGCATGGCGCGATGCGCTGCGCGCGCTGCCGACGCTCTACGGGCCGGCCGGCGGCGTGCTCGACGAGGCGCGCGCTCGGCTGCCCGACACGCCGGCGATCGCGAACGCGCTCGCGGCGCTCGAATCGCTGTCCCGTACGGCGGGCGCGCTGGTCGACTCGCTGCACGTCGACCTCGCGGACCTGCGCGGCTATCACTACCAGAACGGCGCCATCTTCTCGCTGTTCGTGGCCGGCGAGCCGTCCGCGATCGGCAACGGCGGCCGCTACGACGGCATCGGCCGCGCGTTCGGACGGGCGCGTCCGGCGACAGGCTTCACCGTCGACCTGCGGCAGCTCGCAAGCCTGATCGCGCGGAGCGCTTAGGACACCATGGGCAAGAACGTCGTCGTGATCGGCGCCCAGTGGGGCGACGAAGGCAAGGGCAAGATCGTCGACTGGCTGACCGAAAGCGCGCAGGGCGTCGTGCGCTTTCAGGGCGGGCACAACGCCGGGCACACGCTCGTTATCGGCGGCCGCAAGACGGTGCTGCGGCTGATCCCGTCCGGCGTGCTGCGCGAACAGGTCGCGATCTACATCGGCAACGGTGTCGTGCTGTCGCCCGCGGCCCTCGTGCAGGAGATCGGCGAGCTCGAGGCAGCCGGCGTCGAGGTGCGCTCGCGGCTGCGCATCTCGCCTGCATGTCCGCTCGTGCTGCCCATCCACGTGGCGCTCGACCAGGCGCGCGAGGTGGCGCTCGGCGAGACCAAGATCGGCACCACCGGGCGCGGCATCGGGCCGGCATACGAGGACAAGATCGCCCGCCGCGCGCTGCGCGTGCAGGACCTGCTCGACACCGACCGCTTCGCCGCGAAGCTCGAGCGCCTGCTCGAATTTCACAACTTCATGCTCGAGCACTACTATCGCCGCCCTCCGCTGTCATTCCCACAGGTCCGCGACGAGACGCTCGCGCTCGCGCCGCAGATCGTGCCGATGGTCGCCGACGTCGCGGGGCTCGTGCAGGCGGCGCGCAAGCGCGGCGATTCGCTCCTGTTCGAGGGCGCGCAGGGCGCGCTGCTCGACATCGACCACGGCACGTATCCGTACGTCACCAGCTCCAACTGCCTGGCCGGCGCCGCGGCACCGGGCACTGGCATCGGCCCGTCGCTGCTCGACTACGTGCTCGGCATCGTCAAGGCCTACACCACGCGCGTGGGCACCGGGCCGTTTCCCACGGAGCTCGTCGACGACGTGGGCGCGGGCCTCGCGCAGCGCGGCAACGAATTCGGATCGGTCACCGGGCGGCCGCGCCGCTGCGGCTGGCTCGACATGCCGCTCCTGCGGCGCTCGTTCGAGCTAAACGGCGTCGACGGCGCGTGCATCACCAAGCTCGACGTGCTGGACGGCATGCGCGAGATCCGCATCTGCACGCACTATCTCGTCGACGGCGAGCGCGTCGATCGCATCCCGACCGGCGCCGAGGCCGTGGCGCGCTGCGTGCCCGTCTACGAGACGCTTTCCGGCTGGCAGGAAAGCACGGTCGGCGCGCGCTCGTTCGATGCCTTGCCGCAGGCAGCCCGCGCCTACCTGCGACGCATCGAGACGCTCACGGGGGCGCCGATCGCGATGGTGTCCACGGGACCCGACCGCAGCGAGACGATCCTGGTGCAGCATCCTTTCGAGTAGACTCCGTAGGCCCTGGCCGATCGCGCCGACCGCGGCCGTGCATCCTAAGGCGCCTGGCCGCAACGCTGCGCGGAGTGCAACTTGAGCCTGCACGTGAGCTGGGACGAGTACCACGACCTGATCGAGCGGCTGGCGCTGAAGGTGCAGGAGTCGGGCTTCGCGTTCGACCAGATCATCTGCCTCGCGCGCGGCGGGCTGCGCGTCGGGGACGTCCTGTCGCGCATCTACGACCAGCCGCTGGCGATCCTGTCCACGCACTCGTACGCGGCCGAGGGCGGGACGGTGCGCGGCGAGCTCGTGATCGCCGAGCACATGACGATGACCAAGCCGCGACTCGGCACGCGCGTGCTGCTGGTCGACGACATGGTCGACTCGGGCCACACGCTGGCGGCCGTGCATCGCGAGCTGCCGCTGCGCTTCGCGCCCATCGCCGAGCTGCGCACCGCCGTGCTGTGGTGGAAAGGATGCTCGGTATTCAAGCCGGATTACTGGGTGAGCTACCTGCCCGACAATCCGTGGATCCACCAGCCGTTCGAGGTGTACGACAGCCTCGGGCCGGCCGGCCTGGCCGAGCGCATGGGCGCGCGGAAGCGCCGTTCTGCAATCGGTAGATAGGCCGCCGCGGACGTGAAAACGGCGCACCGCGATGTGCGCCGGCGCGCCGTGGAGCGTGTCGATGGTGCCCAGAAGAGGACTCGAACCTCCACAGTCTTGCGACCGCTAGGACCTGAACCTAGTGCGTCTACCAATTCCGCCATCTGGGCGTACCGAACCAATCATTTTATAAGACACCAATTACCTTGTCAAAATCACCCAAGAAACGTGCGTCTGCCGCAGCCGGCCCGCCGGCTCCGTCGCACGACGAGATCCTCGCAGTCCTTCAGGATGCCGGCGTGCCGGTACTCCCCGACGAGCTGGCCGCGCGCCTGGGACTCAGTCCGCGCGCGCAGGCTGCCTTCGGCGAGCGCATCGCGGAGCTCGTGCGCCGCGGCGCCATCCTCGAGAATCGCAAGGGCGAGCTCTGCCTCACGGCCAAGCTCGACCTCGTCACCGGCACCGTGCAGGGCCATCCCGACGGCTTCGGCTTTCTCGTCCCGGATGCCGGTGGCGACGACCTGTTCCTGTCGCCGCGCGAGATGCACAAGTCCCTGCACGGCGACCGGGTCGCGGCGAAGATCATCGGCATCGACCGGCGCGGCCGGCCCGAAGGCGAGGTCGTCGAGGTCCTCGCGCGCGCCAACCGCGACATCGTCGGGCGCATCCACGAGGAGCGCGGCGTGTGGTTCGTCGAGGCGGAGAACCGCCGCATCAGCCAGGACCTGCTGATCCCGCCGGACCAGCGCGGCGGCGCGGAGCCGGGGGCGGTGGTGGTGGTCGAGATCATCCGGCAGCCCACCGCGAACGGCGAAGCGATCGCCCGCGTCAAGGAAGTGCTCGGCAGCGCGACCGACGCCGGCATCGAGATCGAGATCGCCCTGCGCAAGCACGATCTGCCGTTCGAGTTCTCGAAGGCGGCAATGCGCCAGGCGAAGAAGCTGCCGCCCGACGTGCGGCCGGCGGACGCGAAAGGGCGCACCGACCTCACCCGCCTGCCGCTGGTCACCATCGACGGGGAGACCGCGAAGGACTTCGACGATGCCGTCTACTGCGCGCCCGACGGCCGCGGATGGCGGCTGGTGGTGGCGATCGCCGACGTCTCGCATTACGTGCGCGACGGCGACGCCATCGACGCGGACGCACGCGAGCGCGGCACGTCAGTGTACTTTCCGCGCCGCGTGATCCCCATGCTGCCCGAGGAGCTTTCGAACGAGCTCTGCTCCTTGAAGCCGGCTGTCGACCGGCTGTGCATGGCGTGCGACATGCGCATCGACGCGCACGGCGAGATCGAGCGCTACACCTTCTATCCCGCCGTGATGCACAGTCAGGCACGCCTTACCTACACGCAGGTGTGGGCGCTGCTGTCGGAGCCGAAGAGCGCGAAGACGAAGGAGGCGCGCGCGCTCCTGCCGCACCTGCAGAACCTCTACGCGCTGTACGGCCTGCTGGCGGGCGCCCGCGAGCGCCGCGGCGCGATCGACTTCGACACGGTCGAGCTCGCGCTCGAGTTCGACGAGCAGGGGAAGATCAACCGCATCGTTCCCGCCCCGCGCAACGATGCGCACAAGCTGATCGAGGAAGCGATGCTCGCCGCCAACGTGTGCGCCGCACGCTATCTCGCCGAGCACAAGCAGCCCGCGCTATATCGCATCCACGAAGGACCGCCGCTGGACAAGCTGACGGCGCTCCGCGAGTTCCTCGCCGGCAGCGCGCTCACCCTGGGCGGCGGCGACAAGCCGGGGGCCGGGGACTACGCGCGGCTGATCGCCGCGATCTCCGCACGTCCGGATTTCGCGCTGCTGCAGACCGTGCTGCTACGCTCGCTGTCGCAGGCGCAATACAGCCCCGACAACGTGGGCCACTTCGGCCTCGCCTACGACGCGTACGCGCACTTCACCTCGCCGATCCGCCGCTATCCCGATCTCCTCGTGCACCGGGCGATCAAGGCCGTGGCCGCGGGCCAGCGCTACACGCCGACCGGCATGACGTGGGCCGAGCTCGGCGCGCACACGTCGATGACGGAGCGCCGCGCCGACGACGCGTCGCGCGACGTGCTGCAATGGCTGAAGTGCCACTACATGCAGGACAAGGTTGGCGAAAGCTTCGCCGGCACGATCAGCGGCGTGGCGAGCTTCGGCGTCTTCGTCACGCTCGACGGCCTCAACATCGACGGCCTGGTGCACGTCACGGAGCTCGGCCGCGACTACTTCCACTTCGACGCGGTGCGCCACGCGATGATCGGCGAGCGCAGCGGACGCGTGTTCCAGATCGCCGGACGCGTGCGCGTGACCGTCGCTCGCGTCGATCTCGAGCGCGCGAAGATCGACTTCTCGCTGGCGCACGACGCCGCGGGCGACGTGCCCCTCGCGGCGTCGCCGCAGCGGCCGGTGTTCGCGGAGCCGCTCGCGCAGGAGCACGTGCGCGGTCGCGCGCGCGGATCGCAGCCGGCCGTCGCGCGGGAGCCCGAGCGGGAGCGCCGCTCCCCTCGCGGGAAGCGGCGGCGCTAGCAGCGCGGGCGCGTCAGGGCTTGGGCGGTGGCGTGCCCGGCCGCGCGAGGTCAGGCTGGGGCGTCATCCGCAGGTAGGGGCGCAGCGCGGTATAGCCTTTCGGAAACTTCTGCTTGAGCACCTCGGGGTCCTGCAGCGACGGCACGATCACGACGTCGTCGCCGGGACGCCAGTTGCCGGGCGTGGCGACGCTGTTGTATTCGGTGAGCTGCAGCGAGTCGATCACCCGCAGGATCTCGTCGAAGTTGCGGCCGGTCGAAGCCGGGTACGTGATGATGAGCCGGATCTTCTTCGCGGGATCGATGATGAACAGCGATCGCACCGTGAGCGTGGCGTTCGCGTTGGGATGGATCATGTCGTAGAGCATCGCAACCTTGCGGTCGGCGTCGGCGATGATCGGGAAGTCGACGCGCGTCTTCTGCGTGTCGTTGATGTCCTCGATCCATTTGCGGTGCGATTCCACCGGATCGACGGACAGCGCGAGCACTTTGACGTTGCGCCGGGCGAACTCGTCCTTCAGCTTCGCCGTGAGCCCGAGCTCCGTCGTGCACACCGGCGTGAAATCCGCCGGATGCGAGAACAGCACGCCCCAGCTGTCGCCCAGCCATGCGTGGAAGCTGATCGTGCCCGCACTCGATTCCTGGGTGAAATCGGGCGCGATGTCGCCAAGCCGCAAGGCCATGTCCGTCTCCTCGAATCCGCGAGTCGACCATCCTACCTCCTCGACGCCCCGCCACGGAAGCGCCGCCACGGAAGCGCCGCCGCGGAAGCGCCGCCGAGTGCCGTCGACAGGCCGCGCCGTGACGCGCCGCCGCATCGGTAGAATCGAAGCGATGGGTCGCCCGTGCTCCACCGCCTCTTGAAGATTCCACCCGACGCCCTCGCCGGCGACCCGCTCGACCTCGTGGTGCAGGGCCCCGTGCTGCTGGCCGAGGACGTCGACATGCTCGCGCTGCTGACCGACGCGCAGGGCACCGAGGTTCCCGGCCGCGCTGCCAACGATGCCGTCCGGCTGATGGCGGTCGACGGCAACGATGGCATCGACGCCGCCGCGGCCGCGGCGGGCTACGACGTGGCGCTGGTGCCGCAGGCGCGGCTGCTCGAGCGGGTGCGCCTGGTCGCGCTGGACATGGATTCGACGCTCATCACGATCGAGTGCGTCGACGAGATCGCCGACCTGCACGGCTTGAAGCCGCAGGTGGCCGCGATCACGGGGCGCGCGATGCGCGGCGAGATCGATTTCCCCGAGAGCCTCCGCCTGCGCGTAGCGCTACTCGCCGGCCTGCCGGTGGAGGCGCTGGCGCGGGTCTACGACGAGCGCCTGCGGCTGTCGCCCGGGGCCGCGCGAATGCTCGACGGGTTTCGCGCCGCCGGCGCGCGCACGCTCCTGGTATCGGGCGGCTTCACGTTCTTTACCGAGCGCTTGCGCGAGCGGCTCGCCCTGGACTTCGCCGCCGCCAACGTGCTCGGAGTGCGGGACGGCCGGCTGACGGGCGAGGTGGAGGGGGCCGTGTTCGACGCCGCCGCAAAGGCCGCGCTGCTGCGCCGGCACGCCGCGACGCTGCGCGGCGCCGGCGGCCTGGTGCTGGCCATCGGCGACGGCGCGAACGACCTGGACATGCTGGCCGCCGCGGACGTGTCCGTCGCCTACCGGGCGAAGCCCGTGGTGCGCGCCGCCGCGACGCACGCGATCGACCACTGCGGGCTCGACGCCGTGCTCAACCTGTTCGGCTGAGCGCTAGAGTGCCAGCGTGCGCACGAAAGCCCAGAGATCCCAGCTTGCCAGCACGATCAGCACCACCCACGTGAGCATGATCCCGAGGAAACGGCCGCTCGATACGCCCTCGTGAAGGCCCAGGCCCGCGCCATGCAGTACGCGCGCGACCAGGAGCGCGATGCCGCACGCGTGCAACAGCAGCGGCGCGGCGCGATTGAGCTCGGCGACGAGGAGCAGCAGCAGCACCGGCACCGCCCATTCCACCGCGTTGGCGTGCACGCGGATCGCGCGGGCGAGCACGCCGTGGCCGCCGTCGCCGATGCCGACGCCCAGGCGCCGCCGGTGCAGGGACACGCGAAGCGCGAAGCCGAGCAGCAGGAGGGCGATCAACGCCGCGTAGAGGGCCGTGATCGCGGGCATCGGTGCAGGGCTCATGGGCGGGGACTCATCCTAGTCGGCCTCGTCGATCCACGCCGCCTGGATCGCCTCGAGGAGCTTCTCGCCACTGCGGCGCGGGTCGTCGTCGAAGCCGGTGAGCTCGGTCACCCAGCGATGCAGGTCGGTGAAGCGCACGCCCGCCGGATCGACGTCCGGGTGCGCCTCGGCCAAGGCGATCGCGACGTCCTGCGTGTCGGTCCACTTCATCGACCGCAACCTGCATGCGCGCTCACTTGCCTTCCTTCGCGTAGTTGATGGTGTACTTCGGAATCTCGATGACGAGGTCGGCCGCCTCGACCCGCACCTGGCAGGACAGCCGCGACACGGGCGTGAGCCCCCAGGCGCGGTCGAGCAGGTCCTCCTCGTCCTCGGACGGGTCCGGCAGCGCATCGTAACCCTTGCGGACGATGCAGTGGCAGGTGGTGCACGCGCACGCCTTCTCGCACGCGTGCTCGACTTCGATACCCTGTTCGAGCAGGTTGTCGAGCAACGACATCCCGGCGGTGGCCTCGAACGACTTGCCGCCCGGGCACAGCTCGGCATGCGGCAGCACCTCGATCGTCGGCATCAGCGCCGCTCCTCGAGCACCGCGTCTAGCCTGCGGCCCGTCAGCGCGCGCGCCACGCCGCGATCCATCCGCCGCCCGGCGAACGCCTCCGTGCCGCGGTTGAGCGCCTCGATCGCGGCGGCCAGCCTGGCGCGGTCCTCGCCGCCACGCGCGATCCGCACGTCGGCGAGCGCCGCGTCGATCGCGGCGCGCTCGTCGCCGTGGAGGAGGTCCGCGTCCTGCGCCAGGGCGGCATCGGTGGCGGCGAGCATCCGGTCGGCGTCGACCTGCGCCTCGGCGAGCGCACGGGCCGTCATGTCGTCGGCGGCGTGGGCGAACGAGTCGCGCAGCATGCGCGCGATCTCGCCGTCGGACAGGCCGAAGGAGGGCTTGACCGTGACTGCCGCTTCGACGCCGGTCGTGGATTCGCGGGCCGTCACGTCGAGCACACCGTCGGCGTCCACGGCGAAGGTGACGGCGATGCGCGCCGCGCCGGCGGTCAGCGGCGGAATGCCGCGCAACTCGAAGCGCGCGAGCGAACGGCAATCGGCGACCTTCTCCCGCTCGCCCTGCAGGACGTGGATCGCCATCGCGCTCTGCCCATCCTTGAAGGTGGTGAACTCCTGCATGCGCGCGACGGGAATGGTCGAATTGCGCGGAATGATCTTCTCGGTCAGGCCGCCCATCGTCTCCAGCCCGAGCGATAGCGGGACCACGTCGAGCAGCAGCCAGTCGTCGTCGCGGTCGCGGTTGCCGGCGAGCTTGTTCGCCTGCACGGCGGCCCCCAGCGCGACCACTTCGTCCGGATTGAGGTTCAGGAGCGGCGGCTGGCCGAACAACTCGCCCACGGCGCGGCGGACCTGCGGCATGCGCGTGGCGCCGCCGACCAGCACCACGCCCTTGATGTCTCCCACGACGAGGCCCGCGTCGCGCAACGCGCGGCGCACCGGTTGCAGGGTCTTCTGCACCAGCGTGCGCGTGATCTCGGTGAACAAGTCCTTGGTGAGCATCACGTTGACGGCATCGCCGCTGGAAAGCGTCGCGACGATCGGCGCGGCGTCGTGGCCGGTGAGCATCTCCTTCGCCTCGCGGGAGGCGATCAGCAGGCGACGCGCGTCTGCCGGTGTTAGCGGCGGCAACGCCGCGGTCTCGATGATCCAGCACATCACGCGATGGTCGAAGTCGTCGCCGCCGAGCGCGGGATCCCCGTTGGTGGACAGCACCTCGAACACGCCGCGTGTGAGGCGCAGGATCGAGATGTCGAAGGTCCCGCCGCCCAAGTCGTAGACCGCGTAGACGCCCTCCGAAGCGTTGTCGAGACCGTATGCGAGCGCAGCGGCCGTCGGCTCGTTCAGCAGGCGCAGGACCGGCAGGCCCGCCAGCGCCGCGGCGGCCTTGGTCGCCTGCCGCTGCGCGTCGTCGAAATAGGCCGGCACGGTGACGACCGCGCCCTCCACTGGGCCGCCCAGCGCCAATTCGGCGCGCTCGCGCAGCGCACGGAGGATCTCCGCCGACACCTCGACCGGCGACTTCACGCCGGCGCGGGTGTCGATGCGCAGCATCCCG
Source organism: Burkholderiales bacterium (assembly GCA_038239945.1). Taxonomy (GTDB): domain Bacteria; phylum Pseudomonadota; class Gammaproteobacteria; order Burkholderiales; family Casimicrobiaceae; genus VBCG01. The sequence continues at coordinate 8,820 of JBBSEG010000054.1, read as the reverse complement.
GGCGAATCGACGAAGCGATACGGAAAGCGACGCGCGTCCGCGAGGTCCGCGAGGCCGCGACCCATGAGGCGCTTGACCGACACGATCGTGTTGCCTGCATCGGTGGCCTGGTGCGCCATCGCGGCATACCCGACCTCCACCCCCGCGGGGGCGTAGCGCACGATCGACGGCACCAGCGGCCGCCCCTCGGCGTCGGGTAGCACCACAGCCGGCCCGTTGCGCACGGTGGCGACCAGCGAGTGCGTGGTGCCGAGGTCGATGCCGATCGCCCGGCGGCGCACATGCGGCAGCGGGGCCGCACCGGGCTCGGCGATTTCGAAGAGCGCCATCAGCCGTCCACGGGCTCGTCGAGCACGGCCTCTAGCGCGGCCAAATCTTCGGCGGCCTTCACGAGGAAGCGCAGCTCCCGCACCGGGGTGCGCGCGAGCGCGGGATCGGCCGCGCCGTCCAGAAGCGCGGCCAGGCGCGACTCGAGTGCACGGGACTCGGCGCGGACGTCGGCAAGGGCGCTTTCGAGGGCGGGCGCATCGCGTGCGGCGGCCGCATCGGCGGCCGCTTCGCGCCGCTCGAGCTGGCGCTCCAGGAAATCGAGCGGCAGCGCGGTGTCCGTCTCGATGCGCGCGTCGATGCCATGCAGCGACAGCAGGTATTCGGCCCGGCTCGCGGGCGAGCGCAACGTCCGGTACGCCTCGTTGACGAGCGCCGACGCCTGCAGCGCGGCGCGCTGGTCCGCGGGGGTGCCGCCGGCGTGCCGGTCCGGATGCACCTCGCCCTGGAGCGCGCGGTACGCCGCCTCGAGCGCATGCGTGTCGATGGCGAACCGAAGGGGCAGCGCGAAGAGCTCGAAGTGGTTGCGATTGAAGTCGAGCATCGTCACGGGGGCGGCGGTATCCGGCGCCGGGCCGGAGGTGGAGGAAGCCCGGCGGTGGCCGGCAGGATGGAGCGCCTGCGTACCGGCTTGATCTGGCGGGCGCGCGCTAGACGTTGAACGACTCGCCGCAGCCGCACTCGTCCTTCACGTTCGGATTGTTGAACTTGAGCCCTTCGTTCAGCCCTTCGCGCGTGAAATCGAGCTCGAGCCCCTCGAGATACGGCAGGCTCTTCGGATCGACCACCACCGTGACGCCGTGGCTTTCGAAGCGATGGTCCTCGGGCTGCAGGTCGTCGGCGTATTCGAGCTTGTAGGCGAGCCCCGAGCAGCCGGACGTGCGCACGCCGAGCCGCAGCCCCACGCCCTTGCCGCGGCGCGCGAGCTGTCCGGCGACGTGACGCGCGGCGGCTTCCGTGAGTGTGATGGCCATGGTCGGTGAAGGTGTCGGATGCGCCGTCAATCGCCGGGCTGCGATTCGGAATGCGCGTACGCCGCCGCGGCGGCAGCGGGCTCCGCCGTGGCCATCTCCGGCGCGGCCGCATGCTTCGCGCGATAGTCGGCGACCGCCGCCTTGATGGCGTCCTCGGCGAGGATCGAGCAGTGGATCTTGACCGGCGGGAGCGCGAGCTCAAGGGCGATGTGCGTGTTGCGGATGCTCATCGCCTGGTCGAGCGTCTTGCCCTTCACCCACTCGGTGACGAGCGACGACGACGCGATGGCCGAGCCGCAGCCGTAAGTCTTGAACTTCGCATCCTCGATCAGGCCGTCCTCGCCGACGCGAATCTGCAGCTTCATCACGTCGCCGCACGCCGGCGCGCCAACCATGCCGGTGCCCACCGCATCGTCGTCCTTCTGGAACGAACCGACGTTGCGCGGATTTTCGTAGTGGTCGATCACTTTTTCGCTGTATGCCATGTCGTTCTCCTGATCGCGAAGCGCTGCGACGCTGTCAATGCGCCGCCCATTCGATGGTGCTGATGTCGATTCCGTCCTGGTGCATTTCCCACAGCGGCGAGAGCTCGCGCAGCTTGGCGACCTTGCGCTGCATGAGGTCGATCACGTAGTCGATCTCCGCCGCGGTGGTGAAGCGGCCAACGGTGAAGCGGATGGAGCTGTGCGCGAGCTCGTCGCTGCGGCCGAGCGCCCGCAGCACATACGACGGCTCCAGCGACGCGGACGTGCACGCCGAGCCGGACGATACCGCGACATCCTTGATCGCCATGATCAGGCTCTCGCCCTCGACGAAGTTGAAGCTGACGTTGAGGTTGTGCGGCACGCGGCGCTCCATGTCGCCGTTGACGTATACCTCTTTCATCTGCGACAGGCCCTGCCAGAGCCGATCGCGCAGCATCCGGATGCGCTCGTTGTCGGTGGCCATGTCGAGCTTCGCCAGCCGGAACGCCTCGCCCATGCCCACGATCTGGTGCGTCGGCAGGGTGCCCGAGCGCATGCCGCGCTCGTGGCCGCCGCCGTGCATCTGCGCCTCGATGCGCACGCGCGGCTTGCGCCGCACGAACAACGCGCCGACGCCCTTGGGCCCGTAGGTCTTGTGCGCCGAGAACGACATGAGATCGACCTTGAGCTGACCCAGGTCCACGGGAATCTTGCCGGTCGCCTGCGCGGCGTCGACGTGGAAGATGATCCCGCGGGAGCGCAGCAGCTCGCCCATGGCCGGGATGTCCTGGATCACGCCGATCTCGTTGTTCACGTACATAACGGACACGACGCTCGTGTCGGGACGCAGCGCAGCCTCGAGCTTCGCGAAGTCGACCAGCCCGTCCGGCTGCACGTCGAGATAGGTCACCTCGAAGCCCTCGCGCTCGAGCTCGCGCATGGTATCGAGCGTGGCCTTGTGCTCGGTCTTGACCGTGACGAGATGGCGGCCGCGGTCCTTGTAGAAATGCGCGGCACCCTTCAGCGCGAGGTTGATGGACTCGGTGGCGCCGGACGTCCAGACCAGCTCCTTCGAGTCGCAGTTGACCAGCGCCGCGACATGTCCGCGCGCCTCCTCGACCGCCTGCTCGGTGGTCCAGCCGAACGCGTGCGAGCGCGACGCCGGATTGCCGAAATGCTCGGTAAGGTAGGGAATCATGGCGGCTGCCACGCGCGGGTCCACCGGCGTCGTCGCCGAATAGTCGAGATAGATGGGCAGCTTCATCGCAAGGTTCGGCACGGTGGCGTTCACTGGGCGATCTCCGCCGGCTCGGCCGCGGCATTCTCGCCGCTCGCCGCGTGCAGGCGGAGATCCTGCAGCACGGTGACTTCGCGCTGCCCTTGCCCCTGCTGGCGCACGAGCTCGGCGACGCTTACGGACCGCAGGAAGCCGAAGATGTGGGCGTTGAGGCCGGCCCAGAGCTCGTGCGTCATGCAGCGGCCCTCGTCGCGGCAGTTCTCCCGGCCGGCACATTGGGTCGCGTCGATCGGCTCGTCCACCGCCAGGATGATCTCGGCCACCGACACCTCACCAGCGGCCCGCGCGAGGTTGTACCCGCCGCCGGGCCCGCGCACGCTTTCGACCAGGCCGTGCCGGCGGAGCTTGCCGAAGAGCTGCTCGAGGTAGGACAGCGAGATCCGCTGCCGCTCCGACACGGCGGCAAGCGTGACCGGATGCTCGGCGCCGTGCATCGCGACGTCGATCATGGCGGTGACCGCGAAGCGGCCTTTGGTAGTGAGACGCATGGCGCTCGTCCGGTGAAGGTGTCTGCCGCCGCGGGCGACGCGCCGTTTGCGCGCCGGCTCCGCGACCGCTTGGAAGGCCGGGCCGTAGAATACCTGAATAAATTAGTCAACTAAAGGCCGCAAGAGTTCACTCCAGCAGCTTGTTGATGTGTTGCGGGTCGAACGCCTCGGCGACCGCGCGAGCCTCGGCGCAATCCACGCCGTCCCGCTGCAGCAGCGTGACGAGGCGGTTGAACCGCTCCTCCGAAACGGCTGCATGGTCGAGGAGCTGATGGATCGCCTGGACCATGGGGTCGTTCAGGTCGGCCCCGATGCCATAGGCGGAGAATTTCATCTTCGCGGCAGTGGCCTCGCGCCTTTCCTGCTGCTCGGGCGTGGTCAGCCGCGCCGGAATCCCCACCGCCGTGGCGCCCGCCGGAACGTCGCGCACGACCACGGCGTTGGACCCGATCTTGGCGCCGTCGCCCACCAGGATGGGGCCGAGGATCTTCGCCCCCGCCCCGACCACGACATTACGTCCCAGCGTGGGGTGCCGCTTGCCCGTGTTCCAGGACGTGCCGCCAAGAGTCACGCCGTGATAGAGCGTGGAATCGTCGCCGATCTCGGCGGTCTCGCCCACCACCACGCCCATCCCGTGGTCGATGAATACCCGTCGCCCGATGGCCGCACCGGGGTGGATCTCGATGCCGGTCATGAACCGGCTGCAATGCGCCAGCCAGCGCGACAGCCAGCGAAAGCCGCGCCGCCACAGAGGGTGCACGACCGCCCGATGCCAGGTCAGGGCGTGGAAGCCCGGATAGCACGTGAGCACTTCGAAGGTCGTGCGTGCAGCGGGATCGCGCTCGAAAACGGCGGCGATGTCTTCGCGGATGCGGGTCAGCATGGCCGATTCTAACTATTCCGACTGATTCACTCAACTATTGGGACGGCAGCTCCCCACGCAACCCCGGCCGGGCAAGCTATCGGAACGCGGCCGCGCTCACCAGCAGGCCGGCGCACGCGACGGCGAAGCAGATCGCGTAGGCGAAGGCCACGAGCAGGGCACGCAGGATGACGCCGATCCAAGGGCCGCCGTAGACGGTGCGCATCGACCACGGCAAGTAGGCCAGCGTCCACATGACGAGGAACGCCCGCACGGGTCCCAGCGCGAGCACGCTGAAGGCCAGCGCCGCCACCATCAGGAAGGCATGGTTGTGCGCACCGAACACGAGGTGGGCGGCGTAGCGCGAGGGTCGCCCGGAATGGCGCCGCGTCCGCCCGAGATAGGCGAGCTGCATGAGCGCTGCGAAGACCGGCAGCAGCGCCACCATCGCGTAGGGGCCGAAGCGCAGCACCCCCTGCACGAGCTGCTCGCTCTTCTGCTCGCGCGTGAGGCGGTTGAAGCCGTCGAGCCGGGGCCGCAGGGGTGCCAGCCACGGCGATGCCGCCTCGTCGAGCGTGAGGTTGAAGTTGTCGTCCACGCCCAGCGCCAGCGTCGATCCAGGCGTCCCGCCGGGCTTGGCGCCTGCGGTGGACGAGGCGCCGGCGGCCGCCCCGGGCGCATCGGGAAACGCGCACAGCTTCGTCCACGACCTTGAGGTGCAGGACTCGCTCGACGCAGCGGTTTCGTTCCGGGCGACGCCGGCCGCATTGGCCGCGGGTGCCGACGCGCCGGCCAAGGCTGCACCCGGCTCTGCGGCATCGTCCTGCGTCCAGATGATCACCGGGCCGTCGACATTGAACCGCAGGACCGCGAACAGCGCCAGCGACAGCACGAGGAACAGGCGACCAGGCCGCACGTAGCGCCGCCGCCGGCCGGCGAGGTATTCGCGCGTCAGGCTTCCCGGCTGCACGGTCAGGGTCGCCAGGGTGCGCCAGAGCCGGCCGTCGAGCGCCACGTACCGGCCGGCCGCGTCGCGCAGGAAGCGCCGCGCGGTGGGCAGCTCGATTGCCGTTTCCTGGCCACAACGCGCGCAGTAGGCGCCCGCGACGGCCGCGCCGCAGTTCGCGCAGTCGCCGTGCCGCACGGGCAGCGGCTTCTCCGCTTGGCGGACGCGCCGCGCAAGCCACGCCTGCACCGGCGCCGCGAGCTTCATGGGCGCCGCGGCGCGTGACCGCCCGCGTGCGGCGCAGCGTTGCGGGCCACCAGCGCGTCGACGCGAGCGAGGATGCCTCGGAGGATGTTCACTTCCTCGTGCTCGAGGCCAGTGCGGGCGAACAGCCGGCGCAGGCGGGGCATCAGGCGCCGCGGAACCGCCGGATCGAGGAAGCCCGTCGCGGCGAGCGTGCGGGCGGCGTGCGCGTGAAGCCCCTCGATCGAGGCATGCGCGGCGGGCACGAAGCGCGGGGCCGTCCACACCTCGCCATCGGTCGCCGCCATGCGCAGCTCGTACGCCGCCACCTGCACGGCGGCCGCAAGGTTGAGCGAAGCGAAGCGCGGATTCGCGGGGATGGTCGCCACGCAGCCGCAGCGCGCGAGCTCGTCGTTGTCGAGTCCCGACATCTCGCCGCCGAATACGAGCGCCACCGGACCGGTGGCCGCGTGCGCGAGCGCTTCGCGCGCGGCGGTGCGCAGCGGCAATGCGCGCGCCGCGAGCTCGCGCGGCCGGGCCGAAAGCCCCGCCGTCCACGCGCAGTCGGACAGCGCCTGGTCGAGCGTCGCCACCACGCGGGCCCGGGCGAGCAGCGCTGCTGCACCGGTGGCGCGCGCCGTTGCCTCCGGGTCGGGAAAGCGTCGCGGCGCGACCAGCACCAGGTCGTCGATCCCCATCGTCCAGGCGGCGCGCGCGGCCGCCCCGATGTTGCCCGGATGGCTCGTGCGCACGAGCACGATGCGCACGCGCGCAAGGACCGCGTGAGCGTCGTACGGCGGATCGACGTCGCTCGCGGCGGCGGACATGGCGGGGCGGCGGCCTTCCCAGGGGAAGCGGTTAGAATAGCGCACGGCGCACGCATCGCTCACCTTGCGGCCGTCCTCGCACGAGTCCCGCCATGCATCCCATGCTCACGACGGCGATCAAGGCCGCCCGCCGCGCCGGCACGGTGATCAACCGCGGGGCGCGCGATCTCGACCGCCTGACCGTCACTTCGAAGGGTCCGAAGGACTTCGTCAGCGAGATCGACCATGCCGCCGAAGCGGCGATCGTCGACACGCTGCACGCCACCTATCCCGATCACGCGATCCTCGCCGAGGAAGGGACCGCGCGCGACGCGAACGCAGCCGCGGACTACCTGTGGATCATCGATCCGCTCGACGGCACCACCAATTTCCTGCACGGGCTGCCCCAGTATTGCGTGTCGATCGCGCTGGCGCACAAGGGCATCGTCACGCAGGGCGTGATCTACGACCCGTCGCGCAACGACCTGTTCACCGCGAGTCGCGGGCGGGGCGCCTTCCTCAACGACCGGCGCATCCGCGTCGCGCGCCGCCAGCATCTGCGCGAGTGCCTGATCGGCACGGGCTTTCCGTTTCGCGACGGCGCCGATCTCGACACGTACATGGCGATGATGCGCATGATGACCGAGCAGGCGGCGGGGATCCGGCGGCCCGGCTCCGCGGCGCTCGACCTGGCCTACGTCGCGGCGGGGTATTACGACGGCTTCTTCGAGATCGGGCTCAATGCTTGGGACGTCGCGGCCGGGAGCCTGCTGGTGCTCGAGGCCGGCGGCCTGATCGGCGACCTCGCCGGGGAGGGCGACTACCTCTACGGCGAGCAAGTGGTGGCCGCGAGCCCGCGCATCTTCGCGCAAATGATCACGCTGCTCGCCCCATTTCGCGCGGCGCTCGCGCGCGACGCCGCCCCGGTCGCGCGCACCGTTTAACGCCGCCGCTTCCCGCGCGACGCCGCCGGCGCTAGACCTCGACCGCCGGTGGGCTCTTCACCCAGACCTGCAGCAGCGCGAAGCCGACGGCCAGCAGCACCGGTCCGACGAACACGCCGATGAAGCCGAACGCGACCGCCCCGCCCAGGACGCCGAGGAGCACCAGGACGAACGGCAGGTCGCTGCCCCGGCTGATGATCAGCGGCTTGATGACGTTGTCGATCGTCGACACCACCAGCGCACCCCACGCCAGCACGAACACGCCCCAACCGGTGTCGCCGTTGTTGATGAGCCACAGCCCAGCCGGCACCCACACCAGCGGCGGCCCCACCGGCACGGGCGACAACAGGAAGGTCAGGAGGCCCAGCAGCGGCGCCGCCTCGATGCCCGCGATCCACAGCCCGATCCCCGCGAGCACCCCCTGCACGAGCGCGGTCCCGAGGATTCCCAGCACCACGCCCCGCACCGTGGCGGCCGCCACCGTTGCGAGCTCGAAGCCGCGCTCACCGGCGATGCGGTGCGTCGCGCTGCGGAGGCGCTCGACCAGCATCTCGCCATCGCGAAAGAAGAAGAACGCGATGAAGATGGACAGGGCGAGCTGCAGCACCGCGGCGGCGAAGGTGGTGCCGGACGCGATGGCCACCCGGCGCGCGGGCTCGATGTAGTTGCGCGCCTCCGCGAGAAGTCGCGCGGTGTCGTGCGCCATGCTGCCCCAGTACGCCGAGACGCGCGTACCAATGATCGGCAGGCCTGCCACCCACGCGGGCGGCTCGGGCGGGCCGTGCGCGAGCATCTCCCGCCACCACGCGGCCATGCGCTCGGCGTTGTCGGCAACGGTGGCGCCGACCACGATGAACGGGGCCAGCAGCACGATCGCGATCAGCAGCACCATCACCAGCGCGGCTGGCGTTGCGTGGCCGTGCATGCGGACGAGCAGGCGCGCGTACAGCGGCCATGCGGTGGTGCATAGGATGACCGCCCATAGCAGCGCCGTCATGAACGGCCGCAGCACGAGGAAACAGCCGATGATCAGCAGCGCCAGGACGACGAGCGTGAGGATCTGGTCGATCCGGGACAGGGGCGAGGACATGGGCTCGGCGCGCGTCGCTGGAGTAACCATCTTAGCGCGTCGTCACACGCCCCCAAAAAAAAGGACCGCACCTCGCGATGCGGTCCGTACAGCTCAGAGGATCCACGCTCCCGCTCGCGCCGGTACCCACTCCGGCGCGAGGCGGGCAGTGCTTCATCCCCCCCGTGTATTGCGGCGCCGGCGCGATCCAACCAGGGCGACTGCGCCCAGCGCGGCCAGCACGAGCGGCAGCACCGGCGGCTCGGGCACGTTCTTGCAGCACTCGTCCGGCGGCAGGTTGCCGACGATGAAGTTCTGGTGGCCGCTGCCGCTGACGAGCTCGGTGATGGTCCAGCCGGCACCGGTATAGCTGCCCAGATTGGCCAGCCACATGTTCGCC
>JBBSEG010000053.1:0-28656 GCA_038239945.1 Burkholderiales bacterium | reverse complement strand
GTGGGACGCCGGCGCGCTGGTGGCCTTCGTGTCGATGGACGCGGCGACCGCCGCGACGCTGGGTGCGGTTTTCACGCTCTACAACCGCCGGGGGGCGGGCGGGGGCCCGCGGTGCGCCCCCGCGTCCGCGCCACCTGCGCGCCTCGCGCTGCGCGGCGACCTGCGCACGCGCCTGGGGCATGGGCTCGTCTACGAGCTCGCGCCGCTGCGCGACGACGACAAGGCGGCGGCGCTCGCCCGCCACGCCCAGGCCCGGGGGTTCCTGCTCGGCGACGACGTGATCGAGTACCTGCTCGCGCACTACCGGCGCGACATGACGAACCTGTTGCGGGCCGTCGCGGCGCTCGATCGCCACTCGCTCTCGACCAAGCGGCCGATCACGGTCGCCCTGCTGCGGGTTGCGTTGGAAGAAGTTCCACCTGCGTAACCGGACTTCCGGCCCTTGTGTCGTACAACCGGCAGAGGGCTGTTTCAGCAGCGTGCCTTGCAGATGGCTGTCAACCGCCCGTTCCGTGACCCGTTAATGGCCTCGACACAGGCGTCTGGTGTCGTTACCCACCCACGAGGAAAATCATGACCAAGCTGTTGACCGCTCTGATCGCCGCTGCGTTCGCGGCCACGGCGTTTGCCCAGGGCACCACTCCGGCGCCCGCCGCGCCGACGCCCGCTCCTGCTGCCACCGCACCGGCCGCAATGCCGACTCCGAAGGCCGCCGATGCGCCCAAGACGTCGACCACCATGGCCGCGCCTTCCAAGGACGGCTCGATGACCAAGTCGACCAAGACGAAGAAGAAGACGAAGAAGCACGCGACGGCCCCGGCCAGCGCGTCTGCGCCCATGGCTCCGGCCGCGTCGACATCCACTGCACCGGCGATGGCGCCGGCGCCGTCGATGACCCCCGCGCCGAAGTCCACCGACGCCAAGAAATAAGCCGTCCGAAGCCGCAAACCCGCCGTGCCGGCAGGCCCGGTCCGGCGGGCCCCGGGAGCTTGCTAAAAGGGACTTTTTTCTTTATACTCTTATAGTTAGACAACCCCGGGGGCCCTAGAGCCCCGCCCTGGCGAGACCCGCCGGGAATCCAAAACCACCCCAGTGAGGAAAACCGCATGAACAAGCTTACCGCCACCCTGATCGCTGGCATCTTCGCCGCCGGTTCGGCCATCACCGTTGCGCAAGCCGCTGACGCCGCCAAGACCGACGCGATGAAGTCCGACACCATGAAGTCCGATGCGATGAAGTACAAGGACTGCATGAAGAAGGACGCCGCCGGCAAGGAAATGATGGACCAGGCCTGCAAGGACAAGATGGACAAGGGCTCGATGAAGAGCGGCGACGCCATGAAGAGCAGCACCGACGCGATGAAGAGCGGCGACATGAAGGCTCCGGACAAGGGCGCCGTGCCCACCGGTTCCGACGGCAAGGCCGCCCCAAAGGGCAAGTAACGCGCTTTGGCAGTGCGAAAGGCAGGGCGTGCGCGCCCTGCCTTTTTTGTTGGTGCGCAGCGCGAGGCGCATTGCGTCCGCTGCGCTGCCTCGGCCCGTCTCATCGAATTGCGTGATCCATGGCTGAAACCCTCACCCGCCCCGCCGTCACCGTCGCCATGGTCGTCGAGCGCGACGGCCGTTTCCTCGTGGTCGAGGAGGAAACCCGCGCGGGCCTGCGGCTGAACCAGCCGGCGGGGCATCTCGAATCCGGTGAATCGGTGCCGGCAGGGGCCGTGCGCGAGACGCTCGAGGAAACCGGGTGGCGGGTCTTTCCCACGCACCTCATCGGCATCTACACGTGGTCCGGGGTCGACAACGGCGCCACTTTCGTGCGCTTCACCTATGCGGCGGAAGCGCGCAGTCACGATGCCTCGCGCCCGCTCGACCACGGCATCGTCCAGGCACTGTGGCTCACCTACGAAGAGCTCGCCTCGCGCCGCGCCGAGCATCGCAGTCCGCTCGTCATGCGCTGCGTGGATGACTATCGAGCCGGCTTCCGCTACCCCGCCGCGCTGGTCACCGAGGTGTCGTGAAGGCGCGCCGGCGGCTCGTCGTGGTGGGCCTGTCCGGAGGGGTCGACTCGTCGGTCGCCGCCTGGCTGCTAAAGCAGCAGGGCTTCGAGGTGATCGGCGTATTCATGAAGAACTGGGAGGACGACGACACCGACGACTACTGCACGTCGCGCGCCGACTTCGTCGACGCGGCGAGCGTGGCGGACGTGATCGGCGTCGAGCTCGAGGCCGTCAACTTCGCGGCGGAGTACCGCGAGCGGGTGTTCGCGCGATTCCTGCACGACTACGAAGCCGGGCGCACGCCCAATCCCGACGTGCTGTGCAACAGCGAGATCAAGTTCCGCGCGTTCCTCGATCACGCGCTTGCGCTCGGCGCCGACCATATCGCCACGGGGCATTACGCGCGCACCCGCCGCTCGGCTTCCGGCTGCGTCGAGCTGCGCAAGGCCGTCGACGCCGGCAAGGACCAAAGCTATTTCCTGCACCGGCTGAACCAGGCTCAGCTCGCGCCTGCGCTGTTTCCGCTCGGCGAGATGCACAAGCGCGACGTGCGCGCGCTCGCGCGCACCCACGGCCTGCCGACGCATGCGAAAAAGGACTCCACGGGGATCTGCTTCATCGGCGAGCGTCCCTTCCGCGATTTCCTGGCGCGCTACCTGCCGCGCGTGCCCGGTCCGATCGTCACGCTCGATGGCCGTGTGGTCGGCAGCCACGTCGGCCTTGCGTACTACACACTCGGTCAGCGGCAGGGCCTCGGGGTGGGCGGCACGCGCAGCGGCGTCGCCGGGGCGTGGTATGTCGCCGGCAAGGATGTCGCTGCGAACCGGCTGGTGGTGGTGCAGGGCCACGCGCATGCGTTGCTGTCGCGCACGAGCGTGCGTGCCGACGACCTGCACTGGATCGCCGGAGCGCCGCCGCCGCTGCCGGGCCGCTACGCGGCCAAGACGCGTTACCGGATGGCCGACGCGTCGTGCACGCTCGGAGCGGCCGGCGCCACGGTCGAGGCACGCTTCGACGCGCCGCAATGGGCGCCTACCCCGGGTCAATTCCTGGTGGCGTACGACGGCGACGTATGCCTGGGCGGGGGCGTCATCACCGCCGACGCCACGGCCGCCGCACCGGTGGCCGAGCTCGCCTGAGTTCGCCGCGACGTCAGCGGCGCATGCGGACGTACGCGCGCCGCGCGAGATAGAGCAGCTTGCCCGCAAGGCCGCGATCCTGCGCCTGCAGCAGGCGGGCGATCTCGTCGTATTGCAACCGGATATGCGCGTCACGCTCGGCGAGGAGTCCCGCGAGCAGGGCGACGTCGGCTTGCGACAAGGTGGCGCCGGCGGCATACCGCTCGGGCAGCGGACGCTTCACGTACACCGTGGAGTGGCGACCGGCGATCTGCGCGGCCGGCCGATCCGCGGTGTAGAAATACAGCGCGACCGAGCGGCGCGAGCGGGCGCGCTCGGCCGGCGGCAGGTGGATGCGGCTGAACCCGTGCCAGCTGCGCTCGCTGGTCTCGAAGATGACGCAGCGATTGAAGGCGGGTGCGACGACGCGCTCCGGACGGGCGTCGCGCGCCGGGTCCTCGTAGAGCTCGAGCGTCCCGCCCCACGCCGGGTCCCAGGCCGGGTTGAGGTAGACGATCAGGTTCAGTCGCCGGTGCCACCGTTCGCTGGGGTGGTAGTTGAAGTCGACGTGCGGGTCGAGTGATTGGCCGTGGCGGTTCTCGTGCGTGCCGCCGCCCAGGTAGAACGGGTCGTACAGCAGCTGCGCGACGCCCGTCAGGCGCCCGATGACCTCGAGGAACGCCGGCGAGCGGATCGCGGCGTCGAGAGCTGCGTAAGCGGGTGACAAAGAGCGGATCGACTCGACCGTCGCCTTGCCGCCGCGCAGACCGTCGTCGCCGATCGACATGCCCCGCTCGAACGGCGGGAAATCGGCCAGCAGCGATTCCGCGCACGCGGGCGCGAGGAAGTCGTCGATGACGACGTGCGGAAACGGCGCGGCCGCCGCGAAAGCGGCCGCGTGGCGGTCGACGTTGGCGAGGACCTGCGGGTGGATCAGAACGGGATGTCGTCGTCGAAATCGTCGACGTTTTTCTTCGGCGCGGCGCCGCCCTTCGCGCTGCCGCTGCCGCCGTTGCCGCTTTCGCGCCGCCCGCCGGTGGTGGACGGTCCCGAGGACGCGAATTCGGCCTCGCCCCCGCTCGCCCCGCCGGCGCTACCTCCGCCGCCGTCGCGCCCGCTGCCGAGGAGCTGCATGCGGTCGCCGACGATCTCGGTCGAATACTTCTCGACGCCTTCCTTGTCGGTGTACTTGCGCGTTTGCAGCCGGCCCTCGATGTAGACCGAGCGGCCTTTCTTGAGGTACTCGCCGGCGACCTCCGCCTGGCGCCCGAACAGCACGACGGAGTGCCACTCGGTTTTCTCCTGCTTCTCGCCGCTTTTGTCCTTCCACTGCTCGGTGGTGGCGATGCGCAGGTTGGTGACGGCCTCGCCGCCGGTGGTGTAACGGGTTTCCGGATCGCGCCCGAGATTGCCGAGCAGGATCACCTTGTTGACCGAGGCCATGCGGCTCTCCCTGTAAGCGTATGCGCGCGTCGCGAGGAACCGCGGCATGCCGCGGCGCCCATTGCGAATCCCGTTTGCTAACCCCTTTGCGAACCCTTGCGGCGCCCCCATGTAGAGAGGTCGCAGGCGATCGGGTGTGCGCAGGAGCGGTGGCTCGAATCGCGCTTGAACGCGAGCCCAAGTTGCGGTTCGAACGCCGACCCGAATCGCAATATACTATCAGGTTCGCCGCGTCGAGCTCGGCTCTTTGGACGAGCCGGCGCGACGCGTACCGTCAAGGCATTCATGGATCTCATCCGCATCCGCGGCGCACGCACGCACAACCTCAAGAACCTCAATCTCGACCTGCCGCGGCACCGGCTGATCGTGGTCACGGGCTTGTCCGGCTCGGGCAAGAGCTCGCTCGCCTTCGATACGCTGTACGCCGAGGGCCAGCGGCGCTACGTCGAGTCGCTGTCGGCGTACGCGCGGCAGTTCCTGCAGCTCATGGAGAAGCCCGACGTCGACCTCATCGAGGGCCTGTCGCCGGCCATCTCGATCGAGCAGAAGGCCACGTCGCACAACCCGCGCTCGACGGTTGGCACGGTCACCGAGATCCACGATTACCTGCGCCTGCTGTACGCCCGCGTCGGCGATCCGTACTGCCCCAACCATCCCGAGCAGAAGCTTGCCGCCATGACCATCTCGCAGATGGTCGACGCGACGCTCGCGATGAAGGAGGACACCCGGCTGATGATCCTCGCGCCGGCGGTGGTCAACCGCAAGGGCGAGCAGGTGGAGCTGCTCGTGGAACTGCGCGCGAAGGGCTTCGTGCGCGTCCGTGTCGACGGCACCGTGCATGAGATCGATGCGGTGCCGAAGCTCGCGAAGACCACCAAGCACACGGTCGAGGTGGTGGTCGACCGGCTGAAGGTGCGCCCCGAGTTCAAGCAGCGGCTGGCTGAATCGTACGAGACCGCGCTGCGCCACGGCGATGGTCGCGCGATCGCGGTCGAGATGGATCGCCACGAGAACGAGCGGGCGCGGGAGCATCTCTTCTCGGCGAAATTCGCGTGCCCGATCTGCAGCTACGCACTGTCCGAGCTCGAGCCGCGCCTGTTCTCGTTCAATAACCCCGTGGGGGCGTGCCCGCGCTGCGACGGGCTGGGGTCGATCAGCTTCTTCGACCCGAAGCGCGTGGTGGCATTCCCGCACCTGTCGCTCGCGTCGGGCGCCATCCGCGGCTGGGACCGGCGCAACCAGTTCTACTTCCAGATGCTCCAAGGGCTCGCGAAGCATGTCGGCTTCGAGGTGGACAAGCCGTTCGGCAAGCTGAACGAGCGCATGCAGAACGTCGTGCTCTACGGATCGGGCGCCGAGAAGGTGCCGTTCACGTACTTGTCCGAGCGCGGCCGGCCGATCGTGAAGGAGCACGTCTTCGAGGGGATCATCCCGAACCTCGAGCGTCGCTATCGAGAGACCGACAGCATGATGGTGCGCGAGGAGCTCGCGAAGTACCTCAACGACAAGCCCTGTCCCGAATGCAACGGCACGCGGCTGAAGCGCGAGGCGCGCAACGTCAAGGTCGGGGCCGACGGGAGCGCGCGGGCGATCTACGAAGTCTCGGGCTGGCCGCTGAAGGAAGCGATCGCGTTCTTCGCGGCGCTCACGCTCGACGGGCAGAAGGCGGCCATCGCCGACAAGATCGTCAAGGAGATCGTGGCGCGGCTGCAGTTCCTGAACAACGTCGGCCTCGACTACCTGTCGCTCGACCGGTCCGCCGAAACGCTGTCGGGCGGCGAGGCGCAGCGCATCCGGCTGGCTTCGCAGATCGGCTCGGGTCTGACCGGCGTCATGTACGTCCTCGACGAGCCGTCGATCGGCCTGCATCAGCGCGACAACGCGCGGCTGCTCGAGACGCTGAAGCACCTCCGCGACCTCGGCAACAGCGTGATCGTGGTCGAGCACGACCAGGAGGCGATCGAGGCCGCCGACTACGTGGTGGACATGGGTCCGGGCGCCGGCGAGCATGGTGGGCAGGTGGTGGCGCAGGGCACGCCCGAGGAAATCCGCCATGCGCCGCATTCGCTGACGGGCCAGTACCTCGCCGGGCGCCGGCATATTCCGATGCCTCCACGCCGCCACGTTCCCGACCCCGCGCGCGTGCTCACCATCGCCGGCGCCACCGGCAACAACCTCAAGGACGTGACGCTCACGCTGCCCGTGGGCCTCTTCGTCTGCGTGACGGGCGTGTCGGGGTCGGGCAAGTCGACGCTCATCAACGACACCCTCTACCACGCGGTCGCGCGCCACCTGTACGACAGCGCGGAGGAGCCCGCGCCGCATGGCGAAATCGCCGGCCTCGAGCATTTCGACAAGGTGATCAGCGTCGACCAGAGCCCCATCGGGCGCACGCCGCGCTCGAACCCGGCCACCTATACGGGCCTGTTCACGCCCATCCGCGAGCTCTTCTCGCAGGTCCGGGAAAGCCGCGAGCGCGGTTACGGTCCGGGGCGCTTCTCGTTCAACGTGAAGGGCGGACGCTGCGAGGCCTGCCAGGGCGACGGCCTCATCAAGGTCGAGATGCACTTCCTGCCCGACGTGTACGTGCCGTGCGACGTGTGCCACGGCCAGCGCTACAACCGCGAGACGCTGGAGGTGCGCTACAAGGATCGCAACATCCACGAGGTGCTGGCGATGACCGTGGAGACGGCCTTCGGTTTCTTCGAGGCCGTGCCCTCGGTGGCGCGCAAGCTCTCCACGCTGCTCGACGTCGGCCTCGGTTACATCACGCTCGGCCAGTCGGCGACCACGCTGTCGGGCGGCGAGGCGCAGCGCGTGAAACTCGCGCTCGAGCTGTCCAAGCGCGACACGGGCCGCACGCTCTACATCCTCGACGAGCCCACGACCGGGCTGCATTTCCACGACATCGAGTTGCTGCTGACCGTTCTGCACCGGCTGCGCGACCATGGCAACACCGTGGTCGTTATCGAGCACAACCTCGACGTGATCAAGACCGCCGACTGGGTCGTCGACCTCGGTCCCGAGGGCGGGGCGGGTGGCGGCGAGATCATTGCGGAGGGCACGCCCGACCGCATCGCGACCACGCCGGGCAGCCACACCGGGCGCTACCTGCGGCCGGTGCTCGAGGCGCAACCCGACAAGATCGCCAAGCGCGCTGCGGCCGCGCCGCGCAACGGCCGGCGCAAGGTCTCGAGCGACCTGCTGGGCTGACGCGCCGGCGCGGGCACCTCCTGCCGCCGGGGCGGGCGCTATCATGCTGGCCGGGCGACGCTCCCGCGTGCCGGTCGCGCCGGATGCGCCGCACGCCCGGAACGCGATGACCAGGGGGAGAAGGCCATGAGCTTCACCGGATGGAGAGCGCTCGCATGCGCGCTGCTCACGTACGGCGCCTGCGCGCACGCGGCCGACGCCCCGCCCGCGGCGAAGGTCGACGCCGCGGGTGCCACCGATCGAGCCGGCTACAAGACGGCCCTCGACGACGCCGCCGCGGCGTACCGCCGCCATCGCGCGACCTGCCGTCCGCTGCACGGCAACGACGCCGCGCTCTGCATGGCGGAAGGCAAGGCGGAAGCGCGCCGCGCCGAGGCCGCGGCGGAGGCGGCCTTTCGCAATACGCCGCGGGCACGCGTCGACGCGAAGGTCGCCGCTGCCAATGCCGATTATTCGGTCGACAAGACCCGCTGCAACGCGCAGCGCGGCAACGATCGCCGCTCATGCGCGAAGGACGCGAAGGAACGGCAGTCCGCGGCGATCACGGCCGCCCTGCGCGCGCAGTGACCGCACGCCAGGCGTGCCGGCGCGCGGGACGCGCGCCTACCTGACGCGCATGCCGGGAAGGGCGCCGGCGTCCGGTGCGAGCAGGAAAATGCCCGGCCCGTGGCCCGACGCGGCCAGCACCATGCCCTCGGAGAGGCCGAACTTCATCTTGCGCGGCGCGAGGTTCGCCACCATGGGCGTGAGCCGGCCGACGAGATCCTCCGGCTGGTATGCGGATTTGATTCCCGCGAACACCGTGCGCGGGCGCGCCTCGCCGATATCGAGCGTGAGGCGAAGCAGCTTGTCCGCGCCTTCGACCCGCTCGGCCGCGACGATGCGGGCGATGCGCAGGTCGACCCGCGCGAACTCATCGATCGTCAGCGGCGGCGCGTCGGGCCCCGCTGCCGCCGCGGCGGTCGAGGCGGTCGCGGAGGTCTTCAGCGCCGGCGCCTGCGCGGTGCCAATCGCGGTGTCGCGCGCCACGACGGGGGCGGGCCCCTCCGCCGCACGCCGCGGTCCTGCCAGGAGGGCGTCGATCTGCCGGGCCTCGATGCGGCCCATGAGGTGCCGGTAGGGAAGCACGCCACCCGGATCGCGCCACGCGTCGTCCCATGTGAAGTCGCGCTCCATCCCGAACAGCTCGCGCGCCACGCGTGCGGCGAGCGAGGGCAGCACCGGCGCCAGCATCACGGCCAGGCTCTTGAAGCCCTGCAGCGCCTGGCTGCACACCGTCTGGAGGCGATCGCGCGCCGCGGGATCGCGCGCGAGCTTCCACGGCAATTCGGCGTCGAACGCCGCGTTGATGCGGTCCGCCGTGCGCATCGCATCGCGCAGCACGCGCCCGAAGCAGCGCGCTTCGTAGTGAGCGCGCGCGGACTCCGCTTCCGTCTGCGCGAGCGTCAGCCGGTTGGCGCGGTCGGTGTCCGACTCGCTGGGCGTGGCCAGCACTCCGTCGAAGTGCTTCGTGACGAAACCGGCCGCGCGGCTCGCGATGTTGACGAACTTGCCGATCAGGTCGCTGTTGACGCGCGCGAGAAAATCGTCCGGGTTGAAGTCGAGGTCCTCGACGTGCTCGTTGAGCTTGGCCGCTAGGTAGTAGCGCAGCCATTCCGGATCGAGCCCCAGATCGAGGTACGCGTCGGGGCTGATGCCCGTGCCGCGCGACTTCGACATCTTCTCGCCGGAGAAGGTGATGAAGCCGTGCACGTGGATGTTGGTGGGCGGGCGGTAGGGCGCGCCCGCGAACTCGAGCATCGCCGGCCAGAACAGCGTGTGGAAATAGATGATGTCCTTGCCGATGAAATGGAACTGCTCCACCGCCGGGTCGCGGAGGAAATCGGCGAAGTCGACGCCGCGCAGGGCAAGATGCGCCTTGAGGCTCGCGAGATAGCCGATGGGCGCGTCGAGCCAGACGTAGAAGTACTTGCCGGGCGCGTCGGGAATCGGAATGCCGAAATACGGCGCGTCGCGCGAGATGTCCCAGTCCACCAGCGCGGTTCCCGAGGCGTCGCCGGAGAGCCATTCGCGGATCTTGTTGAGGACCTCGGGCTGCAGCGCCTGGCCGGGCGCGGGCGCCGCGGTCCACCGCTCCAGGAAAGCCACCACCTCGGGGGCCGAGAGCCGGAAGAACAGGTGCTCGGAGACCCGCAGCTCCGGAGGCGCGCCGGTCAGCGTGGAATACGGATCGATGAGGGCGGTGGCCGCGTAGGTCGAGCTGCAGTTCTCGCAGGCATCGCCGTACTGGTCCTGCGTGCCGCACACCGGGCACGTGCCCTTCACGTAGCGATCCGGCAGGAACATCGACTTCACCGGATCGAAGAACTGCTCCACGGGCTTGCCGTAGACGAGGCCCCGCGCCTTGAGCCGCCGGTAGATGTCCTGCGACAGCTCGACGTTCTCGGGCGAATCGGTCGAGTGCCAGTGATCGAAGCCGATGTGGAAGCCTTCGAGGTGCCGCGGGCGCGTGGCGGCGATGCGGGCCACGAGCGCCTGCGGCGTGACGGCCTCGCTCTCGGCCTTCAGCATGATCGGCGCGCCGTGCGTGTCGTCCGCGCAGACGAAATGCACCTCGTGGCCCTGCATCTTCTGGAAGCGCACCCAGATATCGGCCTGGATGTACTCCATGATGTGGCCGATGTGGAACGGGCCGTTCGCGTACGGCAGGGCCGTTGTAACGAAAAGCCTACGCGGTGCGTTCGACATGCGTGCGCGGACGAGCCGCGGATGGGTCGCTCCGGAAGGAACGTGGATTCTAGCAAACGAGCGATTCAGCGCCGCCCTCGCGCAACGCGTTTGCTATGCTGGACGACGTTCGAACCTCCGAAACGACAACCTGCAGGCAACCATGGCGCTATCCGAAGCCGACGTAGAAGCCGCCCTCGCGCGCGTCATCGATCCTTCCACCGGCCGTGACCTGGTCGCCGGCAAGGCCGTGAAGAAGGTCGTGGTGTCCGCCGAACGCGTCGGCGTGGACATCATGCTGCCGTACCCCGCGCGTAGCCAGCACGAGCTCCTGCGTCGCGTGGTTCAGGACGCGGTCGCGGCGCTGCCCGGCGCGCCCGCGGCCATCGACGTCTCGGTCGGGCAGAAGATCACCTCCCACGCCGTGCAGCGGGGCGTCAAGCTGATCCCCGGCGTGAAGAACATCGTGGCGGTCGCCAGCGGCAAGGGCGGCGTGGGCAAGTCCACCACAGCCGCGAACCTGGCGCTGGCGCTGGCCGCCGAGGGCGCCAGCGTCGGCGTGCTCGACGCGGACATCTACGGCCCTTCGCAGCCGATGATGCTCGGGGTCTCCGGCCGGCCGCAGTCGAAGGACGGCAAGACGCTCGAGCCGATGGTGGCGCACGGCATCCAGGCGATGTCGATCGGCTTCCTGATCGACATCGACACGCCGATGGTGTGGCGCGGACCGATGGTGACGCAGGCGCTCGAGCAGCTGCTCAGGGATACCAACTGGCGCGAGGTCGACTACCTGATCGTCGACATGCCGCCCGGCACGGGCGACATCCAGCTCACCCTGTCGCAGAAGGTGCCGGTCACCGGCGCGGTGATTGTCACCACTCCGCAGGACATCGCGCTCCTCGACGCGCGCAAGGGCCTCAAGATGTTCGAGAAGGTTGGCGTGCCCATCGTCGGCATCGTCGAGAACATGTCGATTCATGTCTGCACCCGCTGCGGCCACGCCGAGCACATCTTCGGGTCGGGCGGCGCCGAGAAGATGTGCGCCGAGTACAACGTGCCGTTCCTGGGGTCGCTGCCGCTCGACATCCGCATCCGCGAGCAGGCCGACTCCGGCCGGCCCACGGTGGTAGCCGACCCCGACGGTCCGGTCGCGCAGGCCTACAAGGCGATCGCCCGCAAGGTCGCGGTGTCGGTCGGGCAAAAGGCCGAGGACTTCTCGGCCCGATTCCCGAACATCGTCATCCAGAACACCTGAGGCGTCGGAGTCACCGTGATCAAGTCCGACCGGTGGATCCGGCGCATGGCCGCCGAGCACCGCATGATCGAGCCGTTCGAGCCGGGACAGGTCCGCGAGGCCAACGGCTCGCGCATCGTGTCGTACGGCACGTCGAGCTACGGCTACGACATCCGCTGCTCGAACGACTTCAAGATCTTCACCAACATCAACTCGACCATCGTCGACCCCAAGGCGTTCGACGAGAAGTCCTTCGTCGACTTCAAGGGCGACGTCTGCATCATCCCGCCCAACTCGTTCGCGCTCGCGCGTACGGTGGAATACTTCCGCATCCCGCGCAATGTGCTCACGATTTGCCTGGGAAAATCGACGTATGCGCGCTGCTTTCGCGGGGATACCCGCGTCGCGCTCGTCGACGGAGCGTCGCTGACCCTCGAGGAAATGGCGCGTCGCGCCGACTCCGGAGCGATCTTCCGCGGTTACAGCATCGATGCGCACGGCGGGGTCATCGTAGCGCGGCTCGATTCACCGCGTCATGTCGGGCGCGACGCGCTGGTCGAGGTCGAACTCGACAACGAAGCGATGGTCCATGCGACTCCCGACCATGAGTTCCTACTGCGCGACGGGGGCACGCTTTGCGCGGGCTTGCTGAGGCCGGGTCACTCCCTCATGCCGCTCTACCGCACGTCGGGGGCGCGGGGATACGAGATGGTATACCAGCCGACCGATGGCCATCTGCTTCCCACGCGCCGTCTCGCCGACGAGTGCAGTGGGCGCAACGGCGCTTGCGCCGATGTTCCCGGAGCGCACCGCCGCCGGGATCGGCGCAACGACGAGCCCTCGGGCTTACGCCGGTCTGCGCCGGGCCGCAACCACAAGGTCGTGGGGGTGCGGGACGCCCCCGGTGATCACGACGTCTACTGCCTTACGGTGCCGGAAGCCGGAAACTTCGCACTCGAGTCGGGCGTTTTCGTCAGCAATTGCGGAATCATCGTGAACGTCACGCCGTTCGAGCCCGAGTGGGAAGGCTACGTCACGCTCGAGTTCTCGAACACGACGACGCTGCCGGCGAAGATCTACGCCAACGAGGGTGTCGCGCAGGTGATCTTCTTCGAGTCCGACGAAGTGTGCGAGGTGTCGTACAAGGATCGCGGCGGCAAGTACCAGGGCCAGCAGGGCGTCACGCTGCCGAAGATGTGATGCGCGCGGGTGGTGCCCCCGCCGCCCGCCTCATCGCGGCGAGCGTGGCGCCTGCCCCTCGACTTTGACAATCGCCGCGCCGGCCGCGGGCCTCGATGTCGGCTCGGCCGCTGGCGGCGGCCGCTGCAGCGCCGTGGCGACCTTGCCGAGCAGAACGTTCCGGTCCAGCGGCTTGACGACGAAATCCGTGGCGCCGGCGCGCAGGCAATCGACGACGACGTTGCCGACGCTCTTGCCGGTCATCATCACGATCGGCACGCGCGACCAATCGGGCAGCGTGCGCAGGTGCCGCGTGGTCTCCGGTCCGTCCATGCCGGGCATCATGACGTCCATCAGCACCAGGTCGAGGGGCACTTTGCGGGCGATCATCAACGCTTCCATGCCGTCCTGCGCGAACTCGAGCCGGTGGCGCTGCGTCCCCAGGATGTGACCGATCAGGCGACGCTGGAGCGGATCGTCGTCGACGACCAGTACGGTGGGCAGCTGCTGCCGCGCGATTTCGCCCAGCGCCCTGGATGACTCGCGGTGCTGCCGCGTACGCTCGTCGAGCTCGTCGACCCAGGCCTTCATCGGCACGATGGATTCCGCGATCGTCCGAATCCCCTGTCCCATGTTCTCGCTGCGAATGCGGTGGATCTCCTGCTGCACCTCGCCCGGATCCTGCGTCGCGATCGGCGCCGCACCCGGCCCGAAGCGGTGCGCGAGGCGCTCGAGTGCGGCGTCCACGTCCTCGCCTACCTGCGAGACGGCGCGCTCCACGCCATCGGTATGCTCTCCTGCCTGCGCCAGGCCCTGCTCGAGGAGGATGTCGAGCCCGGCAAAGCTGCGCAACGGATCCGCAAGGCCGGTTCTCAGCGTGCCGCGGCGGGCCGACGCGGCGGCGAGCTCGCGCAGGCAACTGTGGACCGCCATCGGAAGTCGATAGCTGTCGTGCGTGACGGGCCAGAACAGCACATAGTCGTCGAACAGCCGACGCCGGCACAGGTCGTACGCCTGCCGCACCTGCGCCTGGCTGCACATAAGGATGGTGCGGTGAGCGCGCAGGTGAATGGTGACGCTGTGGCGGCAGATGCCGAGGTAATGCGTCTGCGCCTTGTCGAGCGAGTCGAACGCGAGGACCAGCACTGCCGGCGACGCGCGGTCGAGGTCCTCGATGCCGGAAGCGCGGTCGGTCGCCGTGGAGACGTTGGCGTGGTCGCGCTGAAGTATCTCCATGATCATCCGGGCGTCCGCGATGTTGTCGGACGCGATGACGATGCCCGGATCGGCGGCGGGCTGGCTCATGCAAGCGCGACGGCCGAGCCGCGAATCTCGCTTTCGCAGCGCGCGCTCCAGTCCGCCATCCAGGCTTCGAGCGCCTCGGCGGGCATGGGTCTTCCGATGAAATAGCCCTGCGCGTGGCTGCAGCCGCTGGCGCGCACGAAATCCCAGTCCTCGCGGTCCTCGACGCCCTCCACCACCACGTCGATGCCCAACTGGCGCCCAAGCGAAACACTGGCACCGTAGATGGCGGCGACGGTCGGATGGCGCCCTGCGTGATGCACGAAGGAGCGGTCCAGCTTCATCTCGTTGAAGGGAAAGTCGCGTAGCTGGACCAGCGAGGAGTGGCCCGTGCCGAAGTCGTCGATGGACAGGCGGAACCCCTTCAGGCGCAGCCGCGTGAGGACGTCCAGGGGAGCGCGAAGATCGGCCACCACGCGGCTCTCCGTGATTTCGATGATCACGTGCCCGCTGTCGAGGCGCGCGTGGTCCGCAGCACGCCCAAGAAGATCGGGCAGGTCCACCGAGAGCAGGCTCGCCGTCGACACGTTGATCGCTACGTCGAGACCCAGCCGAGCCGCCTGCCAGGCCGCGCACTGCCGCAGCGCCGTCCTGGCGACCACGTGGGTGAGGTCGTCGATCATGCCGGTCTCTTCGGCAAGCGTGATGAACGCGTCCGGTCCGAGGAGCCCGTCATCGGGATGAAGCCATCGCACGAGCGTCTCCACGCCGGTCACGCGACCGGTCGAGACCTGCACTTTCGGCTGATAGTAGTTGACGAGCTCGCCGTTCCTGATCGCATGGCCCAGCTCGTCGCGGCTGCGTTGCGCCGCCGCCCGCCGCGTTGCGGGTGGGGGTGCGCGCCACGCCCGCAGCAGCGACGCGAGGGTCGTCGACGATACGGGCTTCTGCAGGTGGCCCAGCACCGCGATGCCGTGCGCGCGCGCGAGGCAGTCGGCCGCCTCCAGCACACGGGGTGTCTCCCCGCTCACCAGGATCAGCGCCCCCAGGTAGCCGCGCTGGACGAGCGAGCGCACGAACTCGACGCCGTCCATATCGGGCATGTTGAGATCGCACAGCACGAGGGCCGGCGGCATTTGGCGTGCGTCGTCCAGGCTCGCCAAGGCGAGACGCGCTTTCTGGAAGGGGAGTATCCGCACGTAACCCTGGACCGCCAGCATCCGTCCGAGCAGCTTGAGCATGAAGGGGTCGTCGTCGAGTACCAGGATGTCGGAGACACCGTCGCCGTCGCGACGCGCGGCCTGGTCTAGCGTGTGCATAGTTCATCGATCGCGGAGTTCACCGCAACCATCTCGGCATCGAGCGCCACATACAGGGTTGCGAGCGCGGTGTAGTCGCGCTCGCCGGCCGCCGACTCGATCGCGTCGCATTGCCGTCCGAGCTCGAGCGCACCCACGGACCGGGCGGCGGATTTGAACCGATGGGCGATGCCTCGATGTCCTGCGCGGAAGCCGCCGCGCGAGCCTCCGCGAGCGCCTTCGACGTCGCATCGGACGATCGGCGAAACTCCTGCAGGAAGTCGGTGATGACGGCGGGTTCGTCCCCGACCAGGGCAGCCAGCACGCGGACGTCGAACGTCAGCAGCGCCCCATCCTTTGCCGGAACGGGTGCCGCGGCCGTCACCGGGCGGGTCGCGGCCGGCGGATCGGGGCGGGGCCACCAGTGCTCCAGGGTCTCCTGCAGCTTGACGAGCGTCGCCGGTTTGGTGAGGTAGTCGTCCATGCCGACGGCGAGGCAGCGTACGACCTCGTGATGCAGCGCGTTGGCCGTCAGCGCGATGATGGGCACCCGAACGCGAAGTCCCGCACGCTCCTCGGCGCGAACCAGCCTGGTCAGATCGTAGCCGTCCAGATCCGGCATCTGGAGATCGGTGAGAATGAGCGCGTATTCGCCGCGGCGCAACAGCTCGAGCGCCTCGGTTCCGCTTCCCGCGAGCTGCGCCCCATAGCCCAGCAGATTGAGCTGCCGCAGGATGACCTGCTGATTGATTTCGTTGTCCTCCACCACCAGGATCAGGCGCTGGTCGGCGCGCTCGTCGGCCGCGCGCCGGCGTGGCAGGAGGGCGTGTCGCGGCGATTGCGGCGAGTGATCCTCAAGCACGCCGCGGCCCGCGGCGATGGCCACCGCGGCCACCAGCGTGCGCCGGTGCATGACATTGCGGTCCACCCGAACGATACCCCCAGCCTCGGCCTGCGGCGCTCGACGCGACCCGCGCCGGATCGCAACCAGCCTGACGTCGCGATTGGCAATGCTTGCCGCGACGGACGCGATCATCGATGCCGGGTCCTCCGGGTCGGTGGACACCAGCACCCATACGGATGCCCCGGTGCGAACCGACTCCAGCGCGGCCGCCTCGGCGGCGGTCGTGACGCGCGTCACCTCGGCGCCGACGTGGCGCAGGTAATCGACGACATCTTCGGCCAGCTGGCCGCTGGCACCCGATTCGGACTGCAAGACGCCGGTCACTACCGTGCATTGCACGCCGTCGATGTCGGGCTCGATCGGGCTCTCGTGCTCCCGCGCGCACGGGACCAGCGGCAGGCGTACCGTGAAAGTGGAGCCCTTGCCGGCAACGCTTGTCACCGCGATGGTCCCTCCCATGAGCTCCGCTAGTCGACGGGAGATCGCGAGCCCCAGTCCCGTGCCCCCGAAGCGGCGGGTCGTCGACGCGTCGGCCTGGTTGAAGGAGGTGAAGAGGCATTCGACGACCTCCGCACTCATGCCGATGCCGTTGTCGACGATGCGAAACTCCAGCGATGGAGCGTTCGCCGCGTCGTCGACCATTACCGCCCGGACGGTGACCTCGCCGCGCTGCGTGCCGGCGCTCGAGAACTTGATCGCGTTGTTGACGAGATTCACGAGCACCTGACGCAGGCGCCCCGCGTCGCCGACGATCGCCGCAGGAATGGCGGGGTCGACGTACGGGAGGATGTCGACCCCGCGCTTGGTCGCCATCGGGTATTGCATCTCACAGACGGCCTCGACAAGCTCCGCCACCGACAGGGGTCCGTTGTCGATCTCGAGCTTGCCCGCCTCGATCTTCGAGAAATCCAGAATTCCGTCGATGATTCCCAGCAGGGAGAACGCGGAATCGCGAATCAGTTCGACCATGTCGAGCTGGTTCTTGTCGAGGCTCGTCTGGCACAGGACCTCGATCAGGCCGAGCACGCCGTTCATGGGAGTGCGAATCTCGTGGCTCATCGTCGCAAGGAACGTCGACTTCGCCTTGCTGGCCTCCTCCGCCTTCCATCGCGCGGCGCGCTCGGACTCCGCTTCGCGGCGCTCGGAAATATCCTGGAGCGCGCCCTGCACGCGCACGACGCTGCCGTCGGCGCCGCGCTCGGCATCGCCCACGGCACGCACCCACAGCCGCCGTCCCGACGCCGTCACGCACTGGACCTCGAGGTCGAAGGGCGTTCCCTCCTTGATCGCGCTATCGACCGCTCGCCCGACCGCCTCCCGCCATTCGGGGGCGTAGCACTTGATCGCCTCCTCGAGAGTCGGCATCGATCCGGGCGGCCTCTCGAAAATGGCGAAGATCTCGTCCGTCCATGTGACGCGCAGATCGGGAATGTCGAGACACCAGCCGCCCAGCCGTGCGGTGTGTCCTGCCGTCTTCAGCAGCGCGAGGCGGGCGCGCGCCTGCGCTTCCCCCAGCTTTCGGTCGGTGACGTCCACGCCCTGGAGGATGAAATATTCCGCTCCGCCCCCGGCGTCCTTGACCGCGGTTATCGCGACGTCGACATCGCGCAGTTCGCCGTCCGCGCGGCGCAGCTGG
Organism: Burkholderiales bacterium; assembly: GCA_038239945.1. GTDB lineage: Bacteria > Pseudomonadota > Gammaproteobacteria > Burkholderiales > Casimicrobiaceae > VBCG01. The sequence continues at coordinate 10,666 of JBBSEG010000053.1, read as the reverse complement.
CCCTCCCGAAGGACCGGGTCGTCCTGGCTTGACGCGATGGCAAGCAGGTCGCTCCACGATGCGCGAGCCTGCGGCAGGCCGGCGACCCAGACCGTGTCCCAGAACAGCTTGCCGACGACGTCCTCACGCGCTACGCCGCCGATCCGTAGCGGCAGATCGTTGACCTCGAGCACGCGCCCGTCGAGCGACAGGATGACCGTGATCTGGAACTGCTGGTTGAACACCCGCTTGAAGCGCTCGTCGCTGTGGCGCAGCGCCTGCTCCGCGCGGCGGCGCTCGGTGATGTCCATGACCATCCCGGTTGCGCGCGTCGGTGCGCCTGCCGCGTCGCAGCTCACGACGCCACGGTCGTAGAGGATCCGCACCTCGCCGTCCGGGCGGATGATCCGGTACTCGATCTCGCCCGCGCCATGGCCCGGTTCCCGGGGTGCCGTGCGCCGCCGCGCAATCGCCTGGTCTTCCGGATGTACAAGGGCCATGAATGCCGGCAAGTCCCCCCCGAAGTCCTCGCGCCGCACGCCAAAGATCTCCAGCGCCTCGTCCGACCATTCGTGCCGATCGTTGACCAGGTCGTAGTCCCAGCTGCCCAGCCCCGCGATGCGCACCGCGCTCGCGAGCATCGCCTGCGTCCGGCGCAGCCCTTCCTCGGCGCGTTGCCGCTGCTCCGCGCTGGCCAGTGATTCGACCGCGAGCGAGACGTCCTCGGCGACGGCGTCCATCAGCCGGATCTCGTCGTCCTGGAAATACCCCGTTTCTCCGGCGAACAGCACGAGGGCGCCGATCGTCGCCGATCCCGATTTCAGCGGGAACGAGGCGACCGATTGGAAGATGTGCCGCAGCGCCGGTGCGCGCCACGTCGCCATGCGCGGGTCGGTCGCCACGTCGTTGCAGACCTCGTGCTGCCCGGTGCGGATCGCCGTGCCGATGGTCCCATTGCGCGGCATGCCGGGCTCCGTCAGGTCGCCGACGGCTTCGAAATAGTCGCCCACCGCGCCGTGCCGCGCCCTCACTGCGAGCCGCCCCGTGCCGGAGTCGGCTTCCACGACCGCGCACATCTGCAGCAGGCCGTCGTCGACGATGCTGCGACAGACCGCCTCGTAGAGGCGCCTCGGGTCCCGGATCCGCGCGATGACGGCCCCCACGTTGGTGAGGACGGCGTAGAGGCGGTTGATGCGCTCGAGCCGGCGAGCGGCGAGCTTGCGCTCGGTCACGTCCTCGACGACGGTGATGAAATACTTCGGCAGGCCCTTAGCGTCGCGGAGCAGCGTGGTGACGATGCGCACCCAGACTAGCGAGCGGTCCTTCCTGACATGACGCCGTTCCGCGGAATGCGTTGAGCGGGCGCCGGCGAGAAGGGTGGCGCGCGCGTCGGCGCTGCCCTCAAGATGCTCGGGGGCGACCAGGTCCGCGATGTTCATCCCGAGGAGCTCGCTCCGCGTGTAGCCGGTGATCGCGCAGTATTGGTCGTTGACGCGCAGGAAACGCCCGTCCGGCGCGGTGTGGACCATTCCGACGGCCGCCTGCTCGAAGGTGGCACGGAAGCGTTCTTCGCTCTCTCGCACCGAGCGCTCGAAGACCTTTTGCTCGCTGATGTCGAAGTGCGTGACGACCACCCCTTCCTCGCGATCGCGAAGGACCAGCGGCGTCGCGGTCATCAGGAAGCAGCGTTGCTGGTCCGGCGAATCGCAGGGATATTCGAGCGCGAAGCTCTTGACGCGTCCGGCGAGGACGGCCCGGATGCCCGCAGCCGCCGCTCCCGCCTCCCTCGAATCCTTGCCCTGCGCCGCGTCGCACACCGATAGGTAGTTGTCGCCGACGCCGTGGTCATCCCGCGCGAGTCCGTTTTCGGCGCCGAACCGCCGCCACGATCCGTTCACAGAAACGATGCGGCCGCTGCCGTCGATCAACGCAATCGACGCCGGCAGCGAATTGAGGATGGCGGTCTGCCGCGCCGCGTTGTCGCCGCGCAACTGATCCTGGGCGCGCCGGAGCAGGACGATGCGTCCCTGGCCGTCGGATACGGAGTCGACCTCGCCCGCGGTCAGCTCCTCGAGACGTTTCTCGCTCTGGAGCAGCGTGTCGATCAGTGCCGAGATCTCGTCGGCCGGATCCGCCGCGGCCGGGGCCAGGATCGGGGTCATGCGGCCGCGTCCTCGACCCCGAGGGCGGCCAGCAGCGCATGCGTGTCGGTGAGCGTTCCGACGATCCGCAGCGCGGGGGCCGGTACGGACCTGACGAGCGTCGGCGTGAGGAAGATCCCGTCGTTGAGCGCGCGGTCCGGATCCTTGAACACATCGACCACCTCGACGGCATGGCGACCCGGCAGGCGCGACTTGCACAGTGCGGCGAGGTTGGCGATCGCGCGCAGGGAGTTCTGCGCTTCGCCCGCGACGTACAGCGTGAAGCGGTAGTCCGGTTCCGGTTTCATATGGCGCTCATTTCGGGTCGGTACTCGCCACGTCGGCCCCGCGCAGCTCGTCCATGCGCTCGCGGCCGCGCTCGTGCTCCCGCTCCTTGCTCGCCGTCGTGCGCGCGAGCAGCGCCTTTTCGGCGCGCTTGGCGACCAGCTCGGTCTGCAGCGACTTGGCGCGCACCTCGAGCACCGCTTCCTCGGCGTCGAGGTTCACCCGCCGCAGCTCGCCCGCCACCTCGGCCACGTCGCGCGCGAGCCGCTCGGCGCTCTCCTTCTCCCAGCGCAGGGTGCCCATCAGGACCTCGCCGCCGGCCGTGTAGATGTCGGCGAGCGTCACGCCCGTGTCGGACAGGATGAGCTCGCGCACCTGGTTGGAATGCGAGGTGCCGCGCGACTTGATGATCGACATGCCGCGGTTGCGCTCGCCCGCCTGCACGAGGTACGACAGGTGGATCCAGGTATCGGCCAGCGTGGAGATCTGCAGCGGCGAGGCGACATCTCGCTCGCCGGACATCTCGTCGAGCAGGCTGGTGCACACCAGGGTGATGCCGTCGGCCTTCGACCAGTCGATCAGGCGCTCGCCTACGCCGTGCGCCGTCAACTCGTTGCCCGACGCCGCGAAGGTGGACACGGGGTCGATCACCACGCAGCGGGCACGATGCTCGGCCGCGAGCGCCTTGATGCGGACCAGGAGCGTCTCGGCGCTGCCCGTGATGGTGCGCGCCGAGATGATCCGCAGTGTCCCGTTCTCCACGAATCGGCCGAGGCGGATCCCGACCGAGTGGAGGTTGCGGATCACCTCGGATCCGTCGGAGTCGAAGCTGACGAACAGCGTCTGCTCGCACCGCAGGCAGGCGGCCTCGCAGAACGCGCCGCTCAGCGTCGTCTTCGCCGTGCCGGGGAAGCCCGTGATGAGCACGCTCGCGCCGCGGTAGTAGCCCCCGCCGAGCATGGTGTCGAGGCGCTCGACGCCACTGCCGACCCGCTCGTCGGTGACCCTGGCGTCGGTGCGATCGAGCCTGCGCGACACGGCGACGTCGAACCCGTTCTTGCCGATGACGAACGGCGACTCGTTCTCGTGGAAGCTCGACCCGCGAAACTTCTGTACCCGCAGGTTGCGGTGCGACACGCCGACGGTGACGGTATGGTTCAGGATCACCGAGCAGTCGACCATGAACTGCATGAAGCCGAACGGCTGCTCCCTCGATTCGCGCGACTCGTCGCGCATGCCGGTCTTGGTCGTGATGATCGCCGTGAGCTCGCGCGTGAGCAGCCACTCATGCAACTTGTAGATCTCGCGCCGCTGGGTGCCCTCGTCGGGGAGCAGCAAGAGCAGCATGTCGATCGCGTCGAACACGATGCGCCGGGCACCGGTCTGCCGGGTCTTGGCGTCGAGGGCGGCGAGCAATCCGCCGAAGTCGAAATTGCCGGACTGGACCAGGTCGGGGTTCGGCTGCGCTTCCAAAAAAAAGATGCCGTTGTCGCGCAAGGCCGGAAGCGCCCAGCCGAAGGTCTCGAAGTTCGCCACGATGCGCTCGGTCGTCTCCTCGAAGGCGACCAGAATCCCCGGCTCGGCGCACTTTTGCGCGCCATGGGCGAGGAACTGCAGTCCGAAGATCGTCTTGCCGGAGCCGGCCCCCCCGCCCAGCAGTGTGGTGCGTCCGCGTGGCAGTCCTCCCTCGGTGATCTCGTCGAAGCCGATGATGCCGGTCGCGACCTTGCCGGACACGGTCGTGCCGGTGGACGGAAGGCTCGACATGCGCGCTCCTTGAATCGAGCTTCCGCAGGGAGGTCGCTGCGGGCCCGCTTGGTTCGAAGCCGGGGGCTCCCGGTTCCGGTGAGTCAGGGCCAGGGCCCAGGCGGCGTGCCGTGGACTCGTGAGACTGGCGATCGCATCCGCCGGTATTGCGCTTCCTGGCGCAGGAAGCCAACTATCGCCCGCCGGCGGCAGATTCGCTCCGCCGAAAAGGCGCCGGAACCGGTGCCAGCTCCGGTCGCGCGTCGGGCGGTGATCTGCCGGGGTGCGCTCTCGGATGCTTCGCGTGGCGGCTGCACAGGACGGGACGACGCCGGCCACGGCGGGGTGCGGACGGCCGGCGAGTTCTAGGATACTGCCGTACTGGGTCCGGCGGCCGCCCGACGACCGTCCGTCGCCGGCCCGGCGACGCGCCTCGATAGCGTCGGGCTACACCTTGTAGCGCGATGCGACCTCGGGCGGAAACAGGGTGTCGGCGTCCAGGCGTCGGTGGCAGACACCCTGCTCGAAGGCGTATTGCAGGAACGCGTCGAGCGTCACCCGGTTGGCCGCCACGCCGTAGGGCCAGATATCGTCGCCGAACAGCGTGCGCGCCTGCTCGACGGCGCCGGGTGTCCAGGGCAGCGGCAGGAACGACGCCGTCACGTCCGCGGCGCGCGCGACGCTACGCTGCTTCGCCTCGTCGAACGCCTGGTACAGGTTCATCGCCAGCCAGCGATGCTGGTCGTACCGGTCGCGGCGCAGCGCGATCACGTGCATGATCGGGAAGATGCCGGTCTTGCGAAGGTAGGCCTCCTCGGCTGAGCGGGAGTCCGCGAACAGGCGGCGCACGCGCGGATCCCCCTGCAGCATGGGGACGGGCGGTCGGGCGGACAGGACGGCGTCGAGCTGGCCGTCGACGAGCATCTGCGAGAGCGACCGGTCCGCGACGACCGACAGCCTCAGGCCATCGGGCAGCTTGAGCTTCACCTTCTCGCGTCGGCCGGCCTCGTTGACGCCGGCCTGGTGCCAGTGGATCGATGCAAGGTCGACCCCATACTCGTGCGCTAGCAACCCGCGCGAGTACACGGCCGCCGTCTGCGCCCACTCGGGTACGCCGATACGTTTGCCCGCGAGCTCGGACGGGTCCGTCAGCCCGCTGTCCGCGTGCACGTAGATCGACGAGTGGCGCAGCACGCGCGACGGGAACAGCGGCAGCGGGACGAAGGTGGTGTCGTCCTGCGAGGCGAGCGCGACGATCTTGGCGAACGACATCTCGGACACGTCGAACTCGTGGTGGAACGTCGAGCGATAGAACATCTCCTCGATCGGCAGGCGCAGCACCGTGAGGTCGACGCCCGCCACGGGAACCGACCCGTCGAGGACGTCGCGCACATGATCGTAGGCGCCGACGGCGAGCGTGAGCGGGATGTTGGCCATCGATGGGTCCGTCTCGCGTGGCTAGTCGATGCTCGCGCCGACCTCGCGCACGAGCTTGCCGTACTTGGCATGGTCGCTGCGGACCAGCGCCGCGAATTCCTGGGGCGTGGTGATCATGGGCTCCAGGCCGCCCGCGTTGCGCAGACGGCTTTCGACGGCAGGGTCGGCCAGGGCCGCGCCGATCGCGGCGCGCAGGCGCTCGACGACGGGCGTGGGCGTCGCGGCCGGGGCAAAGATGCCGAGCCAGATCGTGACCTCGTAGCCGGGGTAGAACTCGCCGATGGTCGGCAGGTCCGGAAAGTCACGTGACCGGCGGGCGCCGGTGACCGCGAGCGCACGCAGCTTGCCGGCGCGTATCTGCGGCGCCGTCGACGTGCCGGAGAATAATACGGCGGTGTCGCCCGCGACGGTTGCGGTGGTGGCGGGCGCGCCGCCCTTGAACGGCACGTGCAGGAGCTCGATGCCGGCCCGCTGCTTGAGGAGCTCCATCGACAGGTGGTGCTGGCTGCCGTTGCCGCCCGATGCATAAGCGAGCGGCGGCCTGGCCTTGCGCGCGTACTCGATGAACTCCTGAAACGTGCGCACGGGCAGCGACGGGTTCACCGACAGCACGAACTGGTTCTGCGCCACCGTGGCGATTGGCACCAGGTCCTTCAGCGTGTCGAAAGGCATCGACCGGTAGAGATGCGGATTCACCGCGATGATGCTGTCCTGGCCGAGCAACAGCGTGTAGCCGTCCGGCGGCGCCTTGGCCACTAGGTCGCCGGCGATATTGCCGTTCGACCCCGCGTGGTTCTCGACGACCACGGGCTGGCCGAGCAGCGCGCCGATTTTCTCGCCAACCACCCGCGCCGCGACGTCCGGTGCGCCGCCGGGCGGGATGCCGACGATCAACCGGATCGGGCGCGCAGGGTATTGCGCGAGCGCACTACCGGCGATTAGCAGGGCAGCGAACGCGAGCAGCACGCGCTTCGTCGTTCCCATCACGCTCTTCCGTTGACTCGACCCATTTTCGCCAGGCCGCCGTGGGTCCGTTGGGAGTGGTGGCGGGGTCGGCGGGCGTTCGACCCCCCTCCCTTTTCACCACCAAGGTCCATGCAGTCTCCCTCGCGGCGGCCGCCGCGACAAGCCTGGGGCACCAACCCGGCGACGCAGGTGTCGAAACCGGTCGTTGCGGGGCTCGCATCGCGGAGCCAGTCGGCGCACAATTCCGCCCGCGGGGCGCCGCAGCAGGGGCGCCCCCTTTTCCATTGCAGAGCGACTCCGGAGACCGCATGAAGTTCCGCTTTCCCGTCTTCATCATCGACGAGGACTACCGCTCCGAGAACGCCAGCGGCCTCGGCATCCGCGCCCTCGCCAAGGCGATCGAGGACGAAGGCGCCGAGGTGCTCGGCGTCACCAGCTACGGCGACCTGTCGCGGCTGGCGCAGCAGCAGAGCCGCGCTTCTTCGTTCATCCTGTCGATCGACGACGAGGAATTCGGCGCGGGCTCGCCGGAGGAAACCAAGCTGGCGCTCGCCAAGCTGCGCGAGTTCGTCGACGAGCTGCGCTTCCGCAACGCCGAGATCCCGGTGTTCCTGCACGGGGAGACGCGCACGTCGCGCCACATCCCGAACGACATCCTGCGCCACCTCAACGGCTTCATCCACATGAACGAGGACACGCCGGAGTTCGTCGCGCGCTACATCCTGCGCGAGGCCCGCGCGTACCTCGACACGCTCGCGCCGCCGTTCTTCCGCGCGCTCGTGCACTACGCCAGCGACGGCTCGTACTCGTGGCACTGCCCGGGGCATTCGGGCGGGGTCGCGTTCCTCAAGAGCCCGGTTGGGCAGATGTTCCACCAATTCTTCGGCGAGAACCTGCTGCGCGCCGACGTGTGCAACTCGGTCGACGAGCTCGGCCAGTTGCTTGACCACTCGGGGCCTGTCGCGGCGTCGGAGCGCAACGCGGCGCGCATCTTCGGCACCGACGAGCTGTTCTTCGTGACCAACGGCACGTCCACGTCCAACAAGATGGTGTGGCACGCCACGGTGGCCCCGGGCGACGTCGTGGTGGTCGACCGCAACTGCCACAAGTCAGTGCTGCACGCGATCACCATGACGGGCGCGATCCCGGTCTTCCTGCAGCCCCGGCGCAATAACATGGGCATCATCGGCCCGATTCCCATCGAGGAATTCAAGTGGGAGAACATCGAGCGGAAGATCGCCGCGCATCCGTTCGCGAAGTCGGTCAAGAGCAAGCCGCGCATTTTGACGATGACGCAGAGCACCTACGACGGCGTGCTCTACAACGTCGATACCATCAAGGACCTGCTCTCGACCAAGATCGACACGCTGCACTTCGACGAGGCGTGGCTGCCGCACGCGACCTTCCACGACTTCTACAGGGGCATGCACGCGATCGGCCGCGACCGGCCGCGCTCGAAGGAGGCGCTCGTGTTCTCGACGCAATCCACGCACAAGCTGCTGGCCGGCTTGTCGCAGGCCTCACAGATCCTCGTCCAGTACAGCGACACGCGCCAGCTCGACCGCCACCGCTTCAACGAGGCCTACCTGATGCACACCTCCACCTCGCCGCAATACGCGATCATCGCGTCGTGCGACGTGGCCGCGGCCATGATGGAGCCGCCCGGCGGCACCGCGCTGGTCGAGGAGTCGATCTCGGAGGCGCTGGACTTCCGTCGCGCGATGCGCAAGGTGGACGACGAGTACGGCGACTCGTGGTGGTTCAAGGTGTGGGGACCGGATCGTCTCGCCGAGGAAGGCATCGGCGATCGCGACGACTGGATCATCCGCGCGGGCGACGACTGGCACGGGTTCGGCGACCTGGCGCCGGGCTTCAACATGCTCGACCCGATCAAGGCGACGGTGCTCACGCCGGGAATCGACGTCCAGGGCGATTTCGCGGACATCGGCATCCCGGCCGCGATCGTCACCAAGTACCTCGCCGAGCACGGCGTGATCGTGGAGAAGACGGGCCTCTACTCGTTCTTCATCATGTTCACCATCGGCATCACCAAGGGCCGCTGGAACACCCTGCTCACTGCGCTGCAGCAGTTCAAGTCGGACTACGACGCGAACCAGCCGCTGTGGCGCGTGCTGCCGGACTTCGTCGCGATCCATCCGCGCTACGAGAAGATCGGCCTGCGCGACCTGTGCGACAGCATCCACGGCATCTATCGTGCCAACGACATCGGGCGGCTCACCACCGAGATCTACCAGTCCAACCTCGAGCCCGCGATGAAGCCGGCCGACGCTTTCGCGAGGATGGCGCACCGCGAGATCGAGCGCGTGGAAATCGACAGCCTCGAAGGGCGCGTCACCAGCGTACTGCTCACTCCGTATCCGCCCGGCATCCCGCTGCTGATACCCGGCGAGCGCTTCAACGCGCAAATCGTGCGCTACCTGCAGTTCGCACGCGACTTCAACGAGCGCTTCCCCGGGTTCGACACCGACATCCACGGCCTGGTCGAGGAGGAGGTCGGCGGCCGCCAGCGCTACTTCGTCGATTGCGTCGCGGGCGCACAGGTGATCGCGGCCATGCCGAGCCTGCGCGTGCGGAACGTCAAGAGGTCTTAACGCGGCCCCGCGCGCGCGGCCAGTGCATCGAGGGGGTCGATTGCGGTGGCCTGCGGCGCCTCCGTGCCATCGTCGCCGAGCGCCTTGTAGACGGCCACCAGAGCCGTGCGCAGGCGTCCGTCCGATTCCACCCGCTCGCGCAGGGCGGCGTGCACGGCGCGCTGCGCATCCAGCAGCGGCACGAAGTCCGTCAGCCCGAGGCGCTGGCGCGCTTGCGCGAGCTGCAGCTCGTCGCGACTGCTCGCGACCTTGTCGTCGAGCTGCGCATTGCGCAGACGCTCCGCGTTGTAGGCGGAGACCGCGTCGTCCACCTCGCCGAAGGCCTTCAACACCGCCTGCTGAAACGCGATGGCGGCCTCCTGCTGCTGGCGCTCGCGCAACGTGACCGTCGCCACCCGCCGGCCTGCGTCGAAGATCGGCAGGCTGATGTTGGGACCGATCGACCACGCCCGGCTGGCCCAGTCGCCGAACCGGCCGGCGAGCGTCGACTCGAGGCCGAAGCTCGCGCCCAGCGTCACGCGAGGATAGAGGTCGCCCACCGCCACGCCGATGGTGGCGGTGGCCGCATGCAGCCGCGCGGCGGCGGCGGCGAGGTCGGGCCGGTGGCGCGCCAGGTCGGACGGCAAGCCGAGCGCAAGATCCGGGAGGGGGTCGTAATCGTCGGCGCCCGCGGGCGCTGGTACTCCGGAGGACACGCCGCCGGGCAGCGTCCCGCACAGCACGTCGATCTGCCGCATTGCGCGCGCTTCGTCGGCGGCGAGCAGCGGCAGACGCGCGCGCAAGTCGGCGACGGTCGCGCGCTGGCGCACACTGGGTGACGCCTCCGCCACGCCGCCCTCGTATTGCTGGCGCAGGAGGCCGAGCAAATCCATGGCGACGTCGACCTCGCGCTGCAGCGCGGCCTGCTGGCGTTGCGCCGAGCGCATCTCGAAATAGGCGCGGGCGAGCTCCGCGGCCACGCTCTGCTGCACCGCCCGCAGCGTGGCGGCGGCCGCGTCGGTGTCCGCATCGGCGGCTTCGATCACGCGGCGCACGCGTCCCCACAGGTCGAGCTCCCAGGATGCGTCGAAGCCGGCCTGGTAAAGCGTGAACGGCGTGCCGATGATGCCGAGCGCGCGGCGGGGGTCGGGAGCGATCGCGCCGATCACGCGGGTGGCCGCGCCGTTCTCGCTTTGGCGCTCGCGCGCCACGCCGGCCCGCGCGTCGAGGAGCGGACCGCGTTGCGCCGCGACCGTGGCGCGCTGCGCACGGCTTTGCGCGAACCGCGTGGCCGCCACGGCAACGTCCGCGTTCGCGGCCTGCGCCCTGCGTTGCAGGTCGAGCAGCACCGGATCTCCGAAGCGGGTCCAGCGTGCGGGTGCGGACATCGTCGCATCGGCGCCCGCGCCGGAGGCTGCGAGCGACGCGGGCCCGGCATGCGCGTCGGCGTAGTGGGGCGGCGGCGGCGGCGGGGGGGGGGGGGTGTGCGGCCCCGCCGGGGCGGCGGCGGCGGGGGCGGGC
>JBBSEG010000052.1:0-29088 GCA_038239945.1 Burkholderiales bacterium | reverse complement strand
TGCCCGCGGCGCCGCGCGGGGCCGGGGGCGGCGTGGCGGTGGCGCCCCCGGGCCGGATGCGGAGGTTCATAAAAGGCGGGAAACGTCATTGACTAGCGCCAGGACCATCAGCATCGCGAGCATGGCCATGCCGATGCGTTGTCCGACCTCGAATGCGCGATCGGAAACGGGACTGCCTTTGATAAGTTCGGCGAGATAATACAGCAAATGACCGCCATCCAGTAACGGCACCGGGAGCAGGTTCAACACGCCGAGACTGACGCTGATGAGCCCAAGATAGCCGACGAAGACGAGCATCCCCGCCTGCGCCGACTGCCCGGCGAAATCCGCCATGGTGAGCGGCCCGCTGATGTTCTTGACCGACGCCTCGCCCGTGAAGATGCGGCCCAGCATGCGCACCGTGAACACCGACAGCTCCACGGTCTTCTGGGCGCCCTGCCCCAGCGCCTCGAGCACGCCGTAGCGGACCACCACGCCGAGCGAGGCGGCCACCGCCGGATCGACGCGCAGGCGCAGGCCGACCACGCCGACGCGCCGGCCTCCGTTGTCGACGGTCTCGGGGATGAGCTGCGCCTCCGCGACGGCGTCACCGCGCTGATAGCGGAACGCGAGCGCGTCGCCCGGTCGCGCGTTGGTGAGTTGCGCGACGTCGGACGGCGAGCGCACCGGCGCCCCGTCGATGGCGACGATGCGATCGCCGGCGCGCAACCCGGCCCGCTCGGCAGGCCGGCCGGGCAGCACTTGGTCCACCAGCGGCTGCCCGAGATCCTGCTTCAGACCGAGCGCCGCCATCGGGCCCTGCTCCCAGTCGGCGGTAGCCACGCCGTCGATCGGCAGAACGTGCGCGACGGGGTCGCCGGGGCCGCCGTCGCGTCCGGCCGCGAGCGCAACGCTCGCGCCGCCCTGCGACTGGATCAGGCGCCAGCGCAGCTCCTGCCAGCTGCCGACCGGAGTGCCGTCGATCGCGCTGACGACATCGCCGCCGTGCAATCCCGCCCGCGCCGCCGCCGTGCCGGCCGGCGGCTCGGCGAGCACCGCGCGCTGGCCCGGCACGCCTGCCACGAAAGTCGCCGCGAACAGCACCACGGCGAGGAGCAGGTTGGCAAGCGGGCCGGCGATCACGATCGCAATGCGCTTGCCCACGCTCTGCCGGTTGAACGCGCGCGGCAGGTCGGCGGCGTTCACCTCGCCCTCGCGCTCGTCCGACATCTTCACGTAGCCGCCGAGCGGAATGGCCGACAGCGCCCACTCGGTGCCGTCGCGGCCGAGCCGGCGCGACCAGACGATGCGTCCGAAGCCGACCGAGAACCGCAGCACCTTCACGCCCGCGAGCCGCGCGACGGCGTAGTGGCCGAGCTCGTGGATCACGACCAGGATGCCGAGCGTGAGCGCAAAGGCGACGACTTTGTAGGCGATGTCGATCATGCGGCGATGGAGAGGTTGGAGGGCTCGACCGGAAGGTGCAGCGCGGCGCGCGCCACGGCCCGGGCACGGGCGTCGCAGTCGAGCGCGTCGTCGAGCGAGTCGACTGACACCGGCGCCATCTTCTCCAGCACGCCGGCGACAGTGGCGCCGATGGCCGTGAAGGCGATGTGTCCGCCCAGAAACGCCGCCACCGCGACTTCATTGGCGGCATTCAGCACGATGGGGGCGCTGCCGCCGGTGCGCAGCGCATCGTACGCGATTGCGAGGCACGGGAAGCGGGCGAGATCGGGCGCCGCGAAATCCAGCCGGCCGCGTGCGACGAGGTCGAGCGCCGGCGCGCCGCTGTCGATGCGCTCCGGCAACGCGAGCGCATGGGCGATCGGCGTGCGCATGTCCGGATGGCCAAGCTGCGCCAGAAGCGAGCCGTCGACGAACTCGACCAGGGAGTGCACCACGCTCTGCCGATGGATCATGACGTCGATCGCGGCGGCGGGCACGCCGAACAGTCGATGCGCCTCGATCACCTCGAGGCCCTTGTTCATCATGGTGGCCGAATCGACCGAGATCTTGCGACCCATAGTCCAGTTCGGATGCGCGCACGCCTCGTCCGCGGTGACCGCATGGAGCGTGTCGAGCGCGCGCTCCGCGAAGGGGCCCCCAGAGGCCGTCAGGATCAGCCGGCGCACGCCTGCGGCGCCCGGATCGCGGGCGTACGCAGGCGGCAGGCACTGGAAGATCGCGTTGTGCTCGCTGTCGATCGGCAGCAGCGTGGCGCCGCCGGCGGCAGCCGCTTCCATGAACAGCGCGCCGCCGACGACCAGCGCTTCCTTGTTCGCGAGGAGGATGCGCTTGCCCGCGCGCGCCGCGGCAAGCGTGGGCGCGAGCCCTGCGGCCCCGACGATCGCGGCGAGCACAGTGTCCGCGGCCGCACAGGTGGCAACGGCCAGCAGACCCTCGGCGCCGGCGAGGACTTCCGTCGCCAGACCCTCGTCGAGTACGGCGCGGGCAAGCGCATGCGCCGCGCGCGGCTCGAGCAGCGCCGCCAGAGCGGGGCGAAACTGCCGGCACAGCCGAAGCATCTCGGGCACGTTGCGCTGCGCCGCCAGCGCGGCGACGCGGAACCGGTCCGGATGGCGGGCGACGACATCGAGCGTCGACGCGCCGATCGAGCCGGTGGCGCCGAGCAGCGCCAGCGTGCGCGGCGCGCGCGCACCTGGCGTTGCTGGACCCTGCCCGCTCATTTCGGCAATGCCACGAACGCGGCCAGCGCCAGCGGCGGCATGGCGGCAAGCAGCGCGTCGACGCGGTCGAGCACGCCGCCGTGGCCCGGCAGCATGGCGCCGCTGTCCTTCACGCCGACGCTGCGCTTGAGCCACGATTCGAACAGGTCGCCGATCACGGAGAGGGCGGCCACGGCCACCACGAAGGCGAGCCACGCGGCGATCGACGAGGGCGTGACCGCGCCGCCGTAACCGGCCGCGCGCGCCAGCGGCAAAAGCGCCAGCGCATAGAGGGCAACTGCTAGCAGCGCGCCGTACACGCCCTCCCAGGTCTTGCCGGGGCTCACCTCGGGCGCGAGCTTGCGCCGTCCGAACGCGCGGCCGCTGAAGTAGGCGGCGGTGTCGGCGATCCACACGATCGCCATGGCAGCGAGCACCAGCCACGCGGAACGCGCGGCGAGCTCCGCCAGCGCGACGAAGGCGCCGAGCAGCACGATCCAGCCGGTGAGCGCCAGCGCCACGGTCGAGCGCGGCGGCCAGCGGCGAATCACCCACGGAGTGGCGATCAGCACCCAGAACAGCGTCGCAACGCCGCAAACGCCCAGCACCACGCCCGCGGGCCAGCCGTGCGCGAAGCCGGCCGCCGGAGCGAACAGCAGCGCCACGCCTACGACGGCGAAGATCCCGACGAACGTCGCGTCGACCCCGCGAGCCAGCCGCGCGAGCCGCGCCCATTCGTACGCGCCGACCGTCATCACGGCGAGCAGCGCGAGGCCGAAGCCCCGCGCGGGAAGCAGGAAGAGCGCCGCGAGCACGACCGCGACGGCCGCGACCGCCGTGAGGATCCGGGTGGACAGCATCAGGCGTCCTGCGTGACCTGGACCTGCTCGCTGGTGCGCCCGAAGCGGCGTTCGCGGGCGCGATAGGACGCGATCGCGGCGTCGAGCGCGGCGGCGTCGAAGTCGGGCCACAGCAGGTCCGTGAAATACAGCTCCGCATACGCAAGCTGCCACAGGAGGAAGTTCGAGATGCGCTGCTCGCCGCCGGTGCGGATGAAGAGGTCCGGCTCGGGCGCGTACGCCATCGCGAGATAGGGCTCGAGCGCCTCCGGCTCGATCGGCCGCGGGCCATCCAGGAGCTGGCGATGCGCGGCAAAATAGGCGCGCGCGGCCTGCGCGATGTCCCACCGCCCGCCGTAATTCGCCGCGATCGTGAGCGTCAGGCGCGTGTTGGCCCCCGTGAGAGACTCGCCGGACACCACGAGGTCGCGGATGCGCGGATCGAAGCGCGCGAGATCGCCAACCACGCGAAAGCGCACCCCGTTCTGGTGAAGCTTGGCCACCTCGTGCTCGAGCGCGCGGATGAACATGTCCATCAGGATCCGGACCTCGTCGGCCGGCCGCCGCCAGTTCTCGCTCGAGAAGGCGAACAGAGTGAGGTACTGCACGCCGCGCTCGATCGCCGCGCGCACGGTGGACCGCACCGCATCGACGCCGCGCCGGTGCCCCGCCACGCGCGGCAGCAGGCGCTCCTTCGCCCAGCGCCCGTTGCCATCCATGATGATGGCGACGTGACGCGGCACGGCCCCCACATCGGGGACCCCGCGGGTGGAGCTCACGAACGTCCGCGGCGCCAACTAGATGGCCATCAGGTCCGTCTCCTTGACCTGGAGGACCCTGTCGATGTCGGCGATGTGGCGGTCGGTCATCTTCTGCACGTCCTGCTGCGCATGACGCTCCTCGTCCTCCGAGCAGTCCTTGTCGCGAAGCAGCTTCTTGAGGCTCTCGTTGGCGTCGCGCCGCACGTTGCGGATGGCGATCTTGGCGGCCTCCGCTTCCTTGTGAACGACCTTGATCAGCTCCCTGCGCCGCTCCTCGGTGAGCGACGGCATCGGCACGCGAATCATGTCGCCGCTGGTCGCGGGATTAAGGCCGAGGTCGGCGTCGCGGATCGCCTTCTCGATGACACCGACCAGCTTCTTCTCGAACGGCTGAACCCCGATGGTGCGCGGATCCGCGAGCGTGACGTTGGCGACCTGGTTGAGCGGCACCGCGGATCCGTAGTACTCGACGTGGATGTGATCGAGCAGGCCGGTGTGGGCGCGGCCCGTGCGCACCTTGGCGAGGTCGAGCTTCAGCGCCTCGACCGACTTCTGCATCTTCTGCTCGGTCGATTTCTTGACGTCGTCGATCATCGATGTCTCCCGGTCCGCGCTCAGCAATGGACCAGCGTACCCTCGTCCTCGCCGAGCACGACGCGCTTGAGCGCGCCGGGCACGAAGATCGAGAATACCTTCAGCAGCATGTCCTGGTCGCGGCACAGCGCGAGCGCGGTGGCGTCCATCACCTTGAGATTCTTGACGATCGCCTCGTCGAAGGTGAGCGTCGTATAGCGTTGCGCGGTGGGATCGCTCATGGGATCGGCGGTGTACACGCCGTCGACCTTGGTGGCCTTGAGCACGATGTCCACGCCCATCTCGCGGCCGCGCAGCGCCGCCGCCGTGTCGGTGGTGAAGAACGGATTGCCAGTGCCCGCGGCGAAGATGACGACGCGCCGCTCCTCGAGGTGCCGCAGCGCGCGACCCCGGATGTACGGCTCCGCCACCTGGTCGATGCGCAGCGCCGACTGCACGCGCGATTCGACGCCCGCGCGGCGCAGGGCGTCCTGCAGCGCGAGCGCGTTCATCAGCGTGGCGAGCATGCCCATGTAGTCGGCCGTCGCGCGGTCCATGCCGGCGGCGCCGGGCGCCACTCCGCGAAAGATGTTGCCGCCGCCGATCACGACCGCGACTTCCACGCCCAGTCGCACCACCTCGCCGATCTCGGCGACGATGCGGTCGATGGTCGCGCGCTCGATGCCGTAGCTGCCCTCGCCCATGAGCGCCTCGCCCGAGAGCTTGAGCAGGATGCGCCGGTACGCGGGCTTGCGCGCCGGCGCGACCGCGGCGCCAGCCGCCGCGGCGAGCGCGGGGGCGGAGGCTGCCGTCGCGGCGGCGCTGTCGGGTGGACTCATCGCGACTCCCCGTGCACGGTTGGGGCGTGCTCCACGGCGCTCACGGGCGGCTACGCCGCGGCCATCGCGCTGCCGCCGTCCTTGCGAGGCGGATTCGACATGGCCGCCACCTCCGCCGCGAAGTCGTCGTGCCGCTTCTCGATTCCCTCGCCGACCGTGTAGAGCGTGAAGCCGTTTACCGTCGCGTGCTGCTGCTTCAGGAGCGCGGCGACGGTCTGCTTGCCGTCGCCCTTGACGAAGGGCTGCGCGAGCAGCGTGACCTCGGCGAGGAACTTCTGCACGCCGCCGTGGACCATCTTGGCGACGATGTCCGCGGGCTTGCCGGAGTCAGCCGCCTTGGCCGCGGCGATCCGCCGCTCGCGCTCGACGGTCTCGGGCGCGACGCCATCCTGGGACACGGCTAGCGGCTTGATCGCGGCCACGTGCATCGCCAGGTCCCTGCCCAGCCCGTCCTCGCCGCCGCTGACGTCGATCAGCACGCCGATCTTCAGGTTGGTGTGCACGTACGACGACAGCGTGCCGATGGCGCGGTGGCGCGCGAAGCGCCGCACCGTCAAGTTCTCGCCGAGCTTTTGCACGAGCGCGACGCGGCGGCTCTCCACCGTGCCGCCGGACGCGAGCGACGCTGCGCCGAGCGCCGGAGCATCCGCAGGATCGACGCGCTCGACCAATTCCGCCACGGCGGCAGCGAACGCGCGGAAGTCGTCGTTCTTGGCGACGAAATCGGTCTCGCAGTTCACCTCGACGATCGCTCCCTGGCGCCCGTCGGGCGCGACGTGGATGACCACGACCCCTTCCGCCGCCACGCGGTCGGCGGCCTTGCTGGCCTTCGCGCCGCTCTTGATGCGCAGCAGATCCTCAGCGGCCGCCATGTCGCCCTGCGCCTCGGTGAGCGCCTTTTTGCATTCCATCATGCCGAGCCCGGTACGCTGGCGCAGCTCCATCACCCTGCTCGCGGAAGTGTCCGCCATGTCGAGCTCCCTTCAGTTTTGGCAAGCGGCCGGCCGCCGTGGCGGCCCCGCCCTGTGCCGGCGGTGGCCGGCCCCTGTCGCCAGGGGCCGCGCGACGCTCTTACGCCGCCGCTTCCTCGACGAACTCGTCGCCGGATTGCACGATCTCCTGGACGGACGTGCTCTTGCCTTCCAGGACGGCGTCGGCAGCGCCGCGGGCGTACAGCCGGATGGCACGACTCGAGTCGTCGTTGCCCGGGATGATGTGGGCGATGCCGTCGGGGTTGTGGTTCGTGTCGACCACGGCGACGATCGGGATGCCGAGCTTCTTGGCCTCGGTGACGCCGATCTTGTGATAGCCGACGTCGATCACGAAGACGGCATCGGGCAGCGCGTTCATGTCCTTGATGCCGCCAAGACTCTTGTGCAGCTTCTCCATCTCGCGCGTGAGCGACAACGCCTCGCGCTTGGACATGCGGTCGAGCGTGCCGTCGAGCTTCATCGCCTCGAGGTCCTTCAAGCGCTTGATGGACCCCTTGACGGTCTTGAAGTTCGACAGCATGCCGCCGAGCCAGCGATGGTCGACGAACGGCATGCCGCAGCGCTGGGCTTCCTCGGCGATGATGTCGCGCGCCTGGCGCTTGGTCCCGACGAACAGGATCGTGCCGCGATTCGCCGCGAGCTGGCGGATGTACTTCATCGCGTCCTCGTACAGCGCGAGCGTCTTCTCGAGGTTTACGATGTGGATCTTGTTGCGCTGGCCGAAGATGTAGTCGGCCATCTTGGGATTCCAGTACCGGGTCTGGTGGCCGAAGTGGACGCCGGCCTCCAGCATCTGACGCATCGTGACGGACATTGCTGCTCCTTTTCAGGGTTGGACCTCCACCGGCGGGCTGATCGTCCGGCCACTGCGTGGCCAAGGACACCCTGAAAGCGCCGGTGTGCGGATTCGGGACCGCCCGCGACCTCGGCGGACCGTGCATCCCGTGAACTGCGCGCGCTACACCCGCCTATCATGCAGGTCGACGCAACGCTGTCTGCTGGCCCTGGACTCCCGGGCAGCGATTGCTAACTTGTTATTCTAGCACGCAAACGACCTCGCCTCTCGCACGCCCCGATGCCGCCGATCCAGTCCCCCGCCGCACTCGCCGCGACGTTTCCGGCCCCGCCGCCGGCTGCGTTCGGGACGGTCGCCGACCTCGCCATCCTGCGCTTCGACGGCGCCGACGCGGCGTCGTTCCTGCAGGGCCAGCTCTCGAGCGACGTGCGCGCCCTCGTGCCCGGCGCGCTGCAATTGTCGAGTTACAACTCGCCCAAGGGCCGCATGCTCGCAAGCCTGGTGCTCGCGCGTCCCGCCGCCGACGGCAGTTACCTCGCCGTGCTGGCCGCGGACCTGGCGGTGGGCATCGGCAAGCGGCTTTCGATGTTCGTGCTGCGCGCGAGAGTGTCGGTGGGTACCGGCGACCTTGGGCGCACCCTGCTCGGGGTGACCGGGACGGGCTGCCGCGCCGCCGTGGCCGCCGCCCTGGGCGTCGACCTCGCCCCCGGGTTCGCGCAACAAGACGACGACCGGGTGACGATGGCCCTGCCGGATGGCCGCATCCTCGTCGAGCTGACGCACGCGCATGCCCCGGACATCGGCGAGGCGTTGGCGCTCCATGCCCGGCACGAGACTTCCGAAGGATGGAGCCGCGCCGGCGTCGAGGCGGGCGTGCCGCTCGTCACTGCCGCCACGTCCGACCGTTTCGTGCCGCAGGCGCTCAACTGGGATGCCCTGGGCGGCATCGGCTTCCAGAAGGGCTGCTATCCCGGCCAGGAGATCGTCGCCCGCATGCAGTATCTGGGCCGCCTCAAGGAACGGTTGTACGCATTCACCGCGACGGGCGCCCCGCCACCCGCCGGTGCGCGCCTGTTTGCCGCGGCGTTCGACGACCAGGCCTGCGGCACGGTCGTGAACTCGGCCGCCCTGTCCGCCGGCGGAGCGCTGCTGCTGGCGGTGGTGCAGCGCGTGGCGGCAGAAGAGGACATCGTGCATGTCGGCGCACCCGACGGCCCCGCCCTCACCCGCCGCGCGCTCCCGTATCCGGTGCCCGAGCCGGCTGCACCGCGCGGCCGGCTCGCGTGATCCCAAGCGCCCGGGTCTGGGCGGACGGCGGCGCGGCCTGACCGCATGTGTCTCGCACTGGTCGCGCTGGACGTCGCTCCGGGCCACGTCGTGGTGCTGGCGGCCAACCGCGACGAGTACCACGCGCGTGCGGCCGATCCAGCGGCGTGGTGGCCTGCCGCCGACGGGGCCATCCTGGCCGGACGCGACGGCGCCGGCGGCGGCACTTGGCTTGGCCTGGACCGGCGCGGCCGCTTCGCCTTCGTCACCAACGTGCGCGATCCGGCGCGCCTCGATCCCGCCGCGCCCACCCGCGGCACACTGGTGCCGCGCGTGCTCGCCGATCCCGCGCCCGTGGCCGTCGCGGTCGCCGCGGCGACGCATGACGGCAGTCGGATGAACGGCTTCAATCTTCTCGCTGGCGAGGCGCACGGAGCGGCCTGGGGCTCGAACCGCGAAGGCGTGATCCGCACGCTGGGACCCGGGGTATACGGGCTGTCGAACGCGGCGCTCGATACACCATGGCCGAAGCTCGTCCGCACGCGCGCGGCGTTCGCCGCCTGGCTTGCGCGGGGCGACGCCGACGTCGAGGCGCTGTTCGCGCTGCTCGCCGACCGGACGACGGCGCCGGACAGCGCGCTCCCGCACACGGGCGTCTCGCGCGCGCGGGAGCGCACGCTGTCCGCCCCGTTCATCGTCGGCGCCGACTACGGCACCCGCTGCTCGACGGTCGTGCTGATCGGGCACGACGGCGGCGTGCGCTTAGTCGAGCGGCGCTTCGATGCGGCCGGCCGCGCGGCCGGCGAGGTCGACTTCTCCTTCGTGGCCGACGCGGCACCTACCGCAGCGTGAGCTGCATCGCGCGGTGCGCGATTCCCGCTTCTTCGAAGGCGGCACCGAACGGCGCGAAGCCATGCCGCGCGTAGAACGGCATCGCGTGCACCTGCGCGTTGAGGAGCACCCGCGCGTCGCCGCGCGCGCGGGCGAGGTCCATCAGCCGGACGAGCAGCGTGTCGCCGACGGCGCGGCCGCGCCATTCGCGCAGCACCGCCATCCGGCCGATGTGTCCGTCGGCAAGCAACCGCCCGCATCCAATCGGCGCGCCTGCCCCGTCCCGCGCCAGCGCGTGCACGCAGCGCGCATCCTCGTCGTCCCATTCGAGGCGCTCGGGCACGCGCTGCTCGTCGATGAAGACGACCCGCCGCACGTGGCGCAGCGCCGCGGCGTCCGCGTCCCAGGTCGCCAGCGCGACGGCGTACGGCGGCGCCGCGGCGACGCTCACCGGTAGTCGAACAGCGCGAGGCGGGCCCGGCCCCCGGATACCTTGAGCTCGCAGCGTCCGCCGATGGGAAGCGTGAGCTTGTCGCGCACATGGCCGAAGGGCAAGCCCGTGAAGATGGGCACGTCGACGCGCTCGCGCATGTGCGTGACCACGGCGGCGAGATCGTAGCCGTCGTCGTTGGGCGCCAGCGCGTACTCGGTGAACGCGCCCAGCACGACCGCGCGCTGGCGCGCAAGGACGCCCGCGTGCGCGAGCTGGTAGAGCATCCGCTCGATCCGATAGGGATGCTCGCCCACGTCCTCGAGCACGAGTATGCCGCCTGCGACGTCGGGCAGGTACGGGGTCCCGACCAGATGCACAGTCATCGCAAGGTTGCCGCCCCACAGCACGCCCTCGTGGACGCCGGGCTCGGGCCCGTCGAGCGCGCACACGACTTCCCACTCCGCGTTGCCCAGCACGCCGAAGCATTGCTCGACCGTGAACGACGACGGCTGCTCGGCGCCGAAGTCGTAGGCCGCCATGGGGCCTGCATAAGTCACCATGCCGGCCTGCGCCAGGGCGGCGAGGCCGAACGCTGTGAAATCGGAATGCCCGAGCCAGCACCGGCGCGCGCGGGCCAGCGCCGCGTAGTCGAGCCGGTCGAGCAGGCGCGACCAGCCGTAGCCCCCGCGCACCGCGCACGGCACCTCGATCCGCGGATCGCTCGCCATGCGCGCGACCGCCGCGAGCCGCTCGGCGTCGGCACCCGAAAAGCGCTGATGGCGCGTGTCGACGGTGACGTCGCGAATCACGCCGTGCCCAAGGGCCGCGAGGTAGCGCTCCGCGCGGGCGATGGCGGCCGCATCGATGGTGAATCCGGCCGGGGAATAGAAACCGAAGTTCACGTGCCCGCCCGCGAGCGCGGGTCCCGCCGCGCGGCGAAGAACGCCGACAGCAGGGCGCCGCATTCGGCTGCGCGGACCCCGCTGACCACCTGCGCGTGATGGTTGAGGCGGGGCTCGGCAAAGAGGTCGATCACCGAGCCGCAGGCGCCGGTCTTCGGGTCGGCCGCCCCGAACACCACGCGGGACAGACGCGCGTGCAGGATCGCGCCGGCGCACATCGCGCACGGCTCGATCGTGACGTACAGCTCGCAGCCGGGCAGGCGGTAGTTGCCGGCGGCTCCGGCGGCTTCTCTTAAGGCCGCGATCTCGGCGTGAGCCGTCGGGTCGCTCGCCGCAATGGGCGCATTGCCGCCCCGACCGATGACGGTCCCGTCGCGCACGACCACGGCGCCCACCGGCACCTCGCCGCGCGCGCCGGCGGCGCGGGCGAGCACGAGCGCGGCATCCATCCAGTGCTCACTTGTCGCGGGCATCCTCGAGATGAAATTTGTGCATCAGGCGATGGAGCACCGGCACGAACAGCACGCCGGTCGCGACGAGGAGCACCATGCCGCAGAAGAGCGCGTAAAGGCTGTCGAAGATCTTCGCGGCCGTCGTCCAGTCGCGCTCGTCGAGCGGCCCCATGCCCGACATCAGCAGCGATGCCTGGTGGAAGGCATCGACCCACGCGAGTTGGGCCACGAGATGGTAGCCGAAGGTGCCGACGCACAGCGTGACGAGCATGAGAGCCGCCGCCGCGACGCTCCCCGTCGCGAGGCGGCGCAGGAAGATGCTGCGGGGGGCGAGCCGGTCGGCGTACTTCACGGCCATCCGGCTATCGTACGTCCCGGTGACGCCACCGTCAAAGAAGCGGATGAAGATGGCATTGCGAGAATGGATGATCGAGAGCGAGAATACCGCGCCGGCGACGGCGTACGGACCAGCGCCCCGGTCCGCCCGCCCGGCTATCTTTCCGCCAATGACCGATCGTTTCCCGACGATGCTTGACGCCGCCCGCTTCCCGATAACCGCGCGCTGGCCCGCCGCGCATCCGGAGCGTCTCCAGCTCTATTCATGGCCGACGCCCAACGGAGTGAAGGTCTCGATCGCGCTCGAGGAGCTCGGCCTGCCATACGAAGCGCACGGCGTGAACATCATGCGGAACGACAACGCCAGCGCGGCATTCCGTTCGCTCAATCCGAACGGCAAGATCCCCGCCATCATCGACCCCGACGGCCCCGGCGGGCAGCCGATCGGGCTATTCGAATCGGGGGCGATCCTCCTCTACCTCGCCGACAAGACCGGCGGGCTCGTGCCTGCGGACGCGGCGCGCCGCTACGAGACCCTGCAATGGGTGTTCTTCCAGATGGCGGCGGTGGGCCCGATGTTCGGACAGGTCGGCTGGTTCCACAAGTTCGCCGGTCGCGAGCTCGAGGACAAGCGGCCGCTCGAACGCTATCGCGACGAATCGAAGCGCCTGCTCGGCGTACTGGAGCGCCGGCTCGACGGCCGCGCGTGGATCATGGACGACGACTACGGAATCGCCGATATCGCGCTGCTGCCCTGGGTGCGCAACCTGGTCGGCTTCTACGACGCCGGTGCGCTGGTGCAGTTCGACACGCTCGTCCACGTGCCGCGCTGGCTGGAGCGCGGGCTGGCGCGGCCCGCCGTGCAGCGCGGCCTCGAGATCCCGCCGCGCGCGTGAACGGGGGGCGCGGGAGCGCGCACGCGGACGGGTCGTCGGGACCCGGGTGATCACTCCCACTCGATCGTGGCCGGGGGCTTGCTCGACACGTCGTACACCACCCGGTTGATGCCCCGCACCTCGTTGGTGATGCGGTTGCTGATGCGGCCGATGAGCTCGTGCGGCAGGTGCGCCCAGTGCGCCGTCATGAAGTCGGTGGTCTGCACCGCCCGCAGCGCGACGGCGTGTTCGTAAGTGCGGCCGTCTCCCATCACCCCGACGGAGCGGATCGGCAGGAACACGGCGAACGCCTGGGCGGTCTTTTCGTACCAGGACTGGCCGTCGTCGGCGCGCGCGGAGCGCAGCTCGTCGATGAAAATGGCGTCGGCTCGGCGCAGGAGGTCGGCCCATTCGCGCCTGACCTCGCCTAAGATGCGCACGCCCAGGCCGGGACCGGGGAACGGATGGCGATGCACCATCTCCCGCGGCAGGCCGAGCTCCATGCCCAGCGCGCGCACCTCGTCCTTGAACAGCTCACGCAAGGGCTCGAGCAGCTTCAGGTGCAGCGTGTCGGGCAGGCCGCCGACGTTGTGGTGCGACTTGATCGTATGCGCCTTCTTCGTTGCGCCGCCCGCCGATTCGATCACGTCGGGATAGATGGTGCCCTGCGCGAGCCAGCGCGCGTTGGCCAGACGCGCCGCCTCGCGCTGGAACACCTCCACGAACAGGCGGCCGATGATCTTGCGCTTTTGCTCGGGGTCGTCGACGCCGGCAAGCGCCGCCATGAATTCGGCGGCGGCATCGACGTGCACCACGCGCACGCCGAGATTGCGCGCGAAGGTATCCATCACCTGCTCCGCCTCGTTCAGGCGCAGCAGACCGTGGTCGACGAACACGCAGGTCAGCCGCGCGCCGATCGCGCGATGGATCAGCGCCGCGGCAACCGACGAGTCGACGCCGCCCGACAGGCCCAGCAGCACCTCGTCGCCGCCCACTTGCGCGCGGATACGCTCGACCGCCTCGCCCACGTAGTCCCGCATGTTCCAGTCGTGGCCGCAGCCGCAGATGTCGTGCGCGAAGCGGGCGAGCAGCGCTGCGCCCTGCTTCGTGTGCGTGACCTCGGGATGGAACTGCACGGCATAGAGACCGCGCGACTCGTCCGCCATGGCGGCGATCGCGCACGCGTCCGACGAGCCGATCAGGCGGAAACCCGGCGGCAGCGTCGTGACCTTGTCGCCGTGGCTCATCCAGACGTCGAGCAGGCCGTGGCCCTCGTCGTTGCGCCGGTCCTCGAGATCGCGGAATAGCGCCGAATGCCCGCGCGCGCGCACCTGCGCGTAGCCGAACTCGCGCACCGCGCCGAGCTCGACCATGCCGCCGAGCTGCGCGGCCATCGTCTGCATGCCGTAGCAGATGCCGAGCACCGGCACGCCGAGCGTGAACACACCCTGTGGCGCGCGCGGCGTGGTCGCCTCGGTGACGCTGTCGGGCCCCCCCGACAGGATGATGCCGCGCGGAGCGAACGCCGCGACGAACGCGTCGTCGACGTCGTAGGGGTGGATCTCGCAGTAGACGTTGGTCTCGCGCAGGCGCCGCGCGATGAGCTGGGTGTACTGCGCGCCGAAGTCGAGGATGAGGATCCGGTCGTGCGAGGCGAGGGCCATCGGGTCAGGACACGCGATAGTTGGGCGCTTCCTTGACGATCTGCACGTCGTGCACGTGCGACTCGCGCACCCCCGCCGAGGTGATCTCGACGAACTCGGCACGCGTGCGGAGCTCCTCGATCGTGGGGCACCCGCAGTAGCCCATGGCGGCGCGCAGGCCGCCCATGAGCTGGTGCACGACGTTGACCAGCGTGCCCTTGTACGGGACGCGACCCTCGATCCCCTCGGGCACGAGCTTTTCGGCCGCGCCCTCGCCTTCGGCATCCTGGAAGTAGCGATCCGAGCTGCCCTGCTGCATCGCGCCGAGCGACCCCATCCCGCGGTAGCTCTTGTACGAGCGGCCCTGGTAGAGCTCGATGTCGCCGGGGGACTCCTCGGTGCCCGCGAACAGGCTGCCGAGCATCACCGACGAAGCTCCCGCGGCGATGGCCTTCGCGACGTCCCCGGAGTAGCGGATGCCGCCGTCGGCGATCAGCGGGATGTCGTGGCCCGCACCGGCGAGCGCCTCCTGGATGGCGGTCACCTGCGGGACGCCCACGCCCGCGACGATGCGCGTGGTGCAGATCGAGCCCGGGCCGATGCCGACCTTCACTCCATCCGCGCCGTGATCGGCCAGCGCCTTCGCGCCGGCGGCGGTGGCGATGTTGCCGCCCACCACCTGCACGTTCGCGTGCCGCCGCTTGATCGCGGCGATGCGGTCGAGCACGCCCTGCGAATGGCCATGCGACGTGTCGACCACGATCAGGTCCACGCCGGCCCCGACCAGCCCGTCGACGCGCTCGTCGGTGTCGCCGCCCGTGCCCACCGCGGCGCCCACGCGCAGGCGGCCGAGCTCGTCCTTGCACGCGTCCGGGTGCTCGGTGGACTTCTGGATGTCCTTGACCGTTATGAGTCCGACCAGCTCCTGGTCGCCGTTGACCACCAGCACGCGCTCGAGCCGATGCTGGTGCATGAGCGTCTTGGCGCGCTCGAGCTCGGTGCCTTCGGGAACCGTGACGAGCTGGTCGCTGCGCGTCATGATGTTCGCCACGGGCTGGTCGAGGTTGGTCTCGAAGCGCAGGTCGCGGTTGGTCACGATGCCGACCACGCGGCGTCCCTCGACGACCGGCAGCCCGGAAATCTTGTACTGCTGCGTGAGCGCCATCACCTGCCGCACGGACATCGACGGCGGGATGGTGATCGGGTCCTTGACCACGCCGCTCTCGAACCGCTTGACCTTGGCCACCTCGGCCGCCTGCCGCGCGGGCGACATGTTCTTGTGGACGATGCCGAGGCCGCCCTCCTGGGCCATCGCGATGGCGAGCCGGGCCTCGGTCACCGTGTCCATGGCGGCCGACAGCAACGGGATGTTCAAGGCAATCGTGGGGGTGAGGCGGGTCCGCAGGGAAACGTCGCGGGGTACGACCAGGGAATGCGCAGGGACCAGCAGGACGTCGTCGAACGTCAGCGCCTTGCGGACGACACGCATCGTTTCTCCTATGCGCAAAAACCGATTATACCCGCGTGCTTCCACCGTCCCCGACCCCCGGGATACCGGGCAGCGGGCACGTTTGACCCCTTGCCGGCCGTGGAGTAACTTGCCAATGTCATAGCCTCCCCGAGGAGGGGAAATCATGCCTGCTTCATTCCGGACGCTTGCCGCGAGCGCGGTTGCCGTCGCCGCGCTGTGCGCCTTGCCCGCAGCCGCCGCGCTGTACAAATGGACCGACGCGAACGGCCGGGTGGTTTATTCCGACCAGCCGCCGACCGCGGCGAACGTGCGGACCGAGACCCTCGGCAGCACACCGCCGCCGAGCAATCCGAATGCCGCCAGGGAGCTTGCGCAGAAAGAGGTGGAGATCCGCAAGCGCGCCACGGATCGCACCGAGAGCGCCGCGAAAGTGGAAAAGGACCGCGTCGCCAAGGAGCAGCGCACCGAGGAGTGCACGCGCGTCGCCGGCCAGATGAAGCAACTGTCGTGGGGACAGGTGGTGATCTATCGCGCGAACGAAAAGGGCGAGCAGATTCCCATGGACGAAGCCGCGCGGCAGAAGGAGCGCGTCCGACTCGAGACGTGGCAAAAGGACAACTGCGCGTAGGAATCCACGCGCGCGGAGCCGCTATTTCTTCTCGAGGTTGGCCTGATTGATCTTGACGTCAGCGCCGGCCTTCAGCGCCGCCAAGTAAGCGTTCATCAACTCGCGCCCCACCTGCTCGCTCACGCGGGCGCCCGCCGCGTTGAGCTTCGCCTCGTCCGGCGCGGCCGGATCGGTCACCTTGGTCAACTTGTAGATCGC
Organism: Burkholderiales bacterium; assembly: GCA_038239945.1. Lineage (GTDB taxonomy): Bacteria > Pseudomonadota > Gammaproteobacteria > Burkholderiales > Casimicrobiaceae > VBCG01. The sequence continues at coordinate 12,608 of JBBSEG010000052.1, read as the reverse complement.
GTAGCCGCCGCGCTCGCCGCTCGCCCCGGCATAGCTCGGCAGCTTGGTGCGCTCGGCCTGGAACACCGCCTTGAGGCCGTCGGGCGTGAACCCCGGCTGCACCTGGTTGCGATTCACGGTGAACGCCTTGCCGAACACGACGCCGGCGTCCTTGTCCGACTTGCCCTGCTCGAGGAGCGCGAGCTTCTCGCGGCCGGCCTGCTGCGCGCGCTCGGACGCCGCGGCGCGGGCGAGATTCAGCCGGATTTCGTCCTTGACGTCGTCGTAGGGGCGCGGCGCCGCGGCCCGGTGCTCGACCAGCCGCCCGGCGATCAGCGTGCCCGGCGCGATCTCGAGGGCTTCGGTGTTGCGCTTGCCCTGCACCGAATCGGGCGAGAACAGCGCGTCGGCGAACTTGGCATTGCCCATGGCAATCGCCTGGAGCTGCGCGCGCGACACCAGCGGAGTGGACATCACCTTCAGGTCGAGTGCCTTCGCCACCGGCGCCAGCGAGTCGGCGTTCTCGTAAACGAGGTTCTGGAACTGGTCGGCGGCGGTCGCGAACTTCTGCGCGGCCTTCGTCCGCTTGACCTCCGCTTCGAGCGCCGGCCGAACCTCGTCGAGCGTGCGGATCTTCGCCGGCGTGATGCCCGTGACCTTGATCACGTGATAGCCGAAGTCGGTCTGGACCGGGCCCACGATGTCCCCGACCTTCGCGGCGAAGGCGGCGTCCTCGAACGGCTTCACCATCGAGCCGCGCGCGAATGTGCCAAGGTCGCCGCCTTGCGGCGCCGAGCCCGTGTCCTGCGAATTGGCCTTCGCGAGCTCGCCGAACCGGGCCGGGCTGGCCAACGCCTGCGCGAGCAGCGCCTCCGCCTTCTGCCGGGCGGTGGCCTTGTCGGCGTCGCTCGCATCCGGCTTGACGTTGATCAGGATGTGCGCGGCGGAGCGTTCCTCGCCGGTGGCATATTGCTTCACGTTCGCTTCGTAGGCCCGGCGGATCTCGTCCGCATCTACGCTTACCTGCGCGGCGAGCGCGTCCTGGTTGAGCATCACGTATTCGATGCGCGCCTGCTCGGGAACCTGGAACGCCGAGGGGTTGCGGTCGTAGTAGTCCTTCACCCGCGCATCGTCGATTTTCGCGTCCTTGAGGAACGGCTCGGCGTCCACCGTGGCGATGGCGACCTCGCGCTGCTGGTCGAGCAGGCTCAGGTAGCGCTGCACGGAGGACTTGGCGGCGAGGCTCCCCGCCACGATCGGCTCCTGCAACGGCGCGAGCGAGAGCTCGCCCTGCACGCGCTGCTGGAACATGTCGGGCGACATGTTCTGGAGCGCCAGCGCCTGCTTGTACTTGTCGTAGGAGAACTTGCCGTCTTCCTGGAACGGCGGCAGATCCAGGATGAACTGCTTGAGCTGCGCGTCGCTCACGCGAAAGCGTTCGGCGCGCGCGCGCTGCTCGAGCAGTCGCTGGTTGACGAGCTGGTCGACCAGCGCGTAGCGCACCTCCGGGCTGTCGAACATCGCCGCGTCGTAGTTGCGGCCGAGGTTCTGGCGCATGCGGTTCTGCTGGTCGCGGAGCAGCTCCTCGAATTCCGACTGCAGGATCTTGTCGCCGCCGACGGTGGCGACCGTGGGCGGCCCGCCCGCCCCGCGAAAGTAGAAATCCACGCCGAAGAACGCGAACGGCACCATGATCAGCACGAGAATCAGCTGGGCGATGCGCTTGTGCTTGTGGACGAGGTCGAACATGGTTGGGCGCGCGTGGCCTTCTGCGTGTAGCGGATCGGAGGACGGGGCCTGCACCGCACGCAATGACGGCACATGCCTTGAACGAAAAAGGGCGAACTTGCGTTCGCCCCTTGTTCGATGTCGTGGCGGAGTGGACGGGACTCGAACCCGCGACCCCCGGCGTGACAGGCCGGTATTCTAACCAACTGAACTACCACTCCCGTGTTCCGGCAACCGCTGGTGGGTGCTGACGGGATCGAACCGCCGACATTCGCCTTGTAAGGGCGACGCTCTACCAGCTGAGCTAAGCACCCGGCCGCGTGGCGGCGCCCGTGCTGCGAGGGCCTGCCGCGCGATCGAAAGCAGGCTAGTTTAGCTCATCCTTGAGCGCTTTTCCAGCCCGGAACTTGGGCACCATCGCGCCCTCGATTATGATCGTGTCGCCCGTGCGGGGATTGCGGCCGGAGCGTGCGCTACGGCGGCCGACGTAGAAGGACCCGAAGCCCACGAGCGTCACGATGTCGCCACGCTTGAGCGAGCTCTTGATCGCGGTGACGGTGGCCTCGAGCGCGCGGCCTGCGGCCGCCTTGGAAATATCGGCATGACGCGCGATCGCGTCGATCATCTCGGACTTGTTCACGTACGGAACTCCTTCGGCAGCGGATGGTGGCGCGCGGGAGCCCGACGCCGACGATGCGATGCGCCGCATGCGCGGCACCATGGTCCGAGTTTATAGCGCCGCGCATTTCGCCGGTCAAGGACGACCACACGGCGGCGTCGATCCGCTCGTTGCGCGTGTTGCGCCCGCCACGCTTCGCGTGCTACGCGAGTTGCACCGCGCAAGCGTGATGAATCGCGTGCGAAAAAAAACGCGGACCGGCGTGCGGTCCGCGTTTTGCTTGAGGCGCTTGTGCGGCGCGATTGGAAAATTATTCGACAGCGCTCGCGCGATTCAATGCTTGATGACGGCGGGTTTTTCCTCGGTCGACGGCGGCGGCACCGGGGCTTCGCCGTCCGTCGGCGCGGCGAGCGGCGCAGGCTGCCGCTCCAGCGCCTGCGCGAGCACCTGCTCGATCCAGCGCACCGGATGGATTTCGAGGCGGTTCTTGATCTCGTCGGGAATCTCGACGAGGTCCTTCACGTTCTCCTCGGGGATCAGCACCGTCTTGATGCCACCGCGGCCGGCGGCCAGCAGCTTTTCCTTCAGCCCGCCGATCGACAGGACCTCGCCGCGCAGCGTGATCTCGCCCGTCATCGCCACGTCGCAGCGCACCGGGATGCCGGTGAGGATCGACACCATCGCCGTGACGATCGCCGCACCCGCCGACGGGCCGTCCTTCGGCGTGGCGCCCTCGGGCAAGTGGATGTGCAGGTCGGTCTTCGTGTAGAAGTCCGCCGCCACGCCAAGCTGCTTGCTGCGATGGCGCACGACGGACAGCGCCGCAGCGATCGACTCGTTCATGACCTCGCCGAGCTTGCCGGTGGTGGTGGTCTTGCCCTTGCCCGGCAGCGCCACCGCCTCGATGGTCAGCAGGTCGCCCCCGACTTCCGTCCACGCGAGTCCGGTGACCTGGCCAACCTGGTTCTTCTTCTCGGCGATGCCGTACGTGAAGCGCCGGACGCCGAGGAACTTGTCGAGGTTCTTCGAGTTGACGTCGACCGGTCCCTTCGCCTTGCGCGCCTTGCCCTCGCTCTCCTTGAGCAACAGGCTCTTCACCACCTTGCGGCAGATCTTGCTGATGTCGCGCTCGAGGTTGCGCACGCCGGCCTCGCGCGTGTAGTAGCGCACGATGTCTCGCAGTGCGCTCTCGGCGACGTGCAGCTCATCGGGCTTGATGCCGTTGTTCTTCATCTGCTTGGGCAGCAGGTACTGCTTGGCGATGGCGATCTTCTCGTCCTCAGTGTAGCCGGACAGCCGGATCACCTCCATGCGGTCGAGCAGCGCGGCGGGAATGTTCATCGCGTTGGCGGTGGCCACGAACATCACGTCGGACAGGTCGTACTCGACCTCGACGTAATGGTCGACGAACGTCGAGTTCTGCTCGGGATCGAGCACCTCGAGCAGGGCCGACGACGGGTCGCCGCGGAAGTCCTGGCCCATCTTGTCGACTTCGTCGAGCAGGAAGAGCGGGTTGCGCACCGCCACCTTGGTCATGTTCTGCAGGATCTTGCCGGGCATCGAACCGATGTAGGTGCGCCGATGGCCGCGCACTTCGGCTTCGTCGCGCACGCCGCCTAGGCTCATCCGGATGAACTTGCGGTTGGTGGCCTTGGCGATGGACTGGCCGAGCGAGGTTTTGCCGACGCCGGGAGGACCGACCAGACAGAGGATCGGCGCCTTGAGCTTGTCGACGCGCTGCTGCACCGCGAGGTACTCGACGATGCGCTCCTTCACCTTCTCGAGCCCGTAATGGTCGGCGTCGAGCACCTTGACCGCGTTGGCGAGATCCTTGTTGATCTTGCTCTTCTTCTTCCAGGGAAGGCCGAGCAGCGTGTCGATGTAGTTGCGCACGACGGTCGCCTCCGCCGACATGGGCGACATCATGCGCAGCCTCTTGAGCTCGTTCAGCGCCTTGCCCTCGGCTTCCTTGGACATGCGCGCCGCCTTGACCTTCTTCTCGATCTCGTCGAGGTCGGCGTTCTCGTCGCCCTCGCCCAACTCCTTCTGGATGGCCTTGACCTGCTCGTTGAGGTAGTACTCGCGCTGGCTCTTCTCCATCTGGCGCTTGACGCGCCCGCGGATGCGCTTCTCGACCTGCAGGATGTCGACCTCGCCCTCGAGCACGCCGAGCAGGTGCTCGAGGCGCTTGGCGACGTCGTTCATCTCCAGGATCTGTTGCTTCTGCTCGAGCTTGAGCGGCAGGTGCGCCGCGATGGCGTCGGCCAACCGGCCGCCGTCGTCGATGCCGGACATCGAGGTGAGGATCTCCGGCGGAATCTTCTTGTTGAGCTTGACGTACTGGTCGAACTGGGCGAGCAGCGCGCGGCGCATCGCCTCGACCTCGTGCGCCGGTCCGGGGTCGCCGGCGATCGGCTGCGCGTCGGCGGCCAGGTAATCGCTGCGCTCCTCCACCCGCACGATGCGGGCGCGCTGGGTGCCCTCGACGAGCACCTTCACCGTGCCGTCGGGCAGCTTCAGCATCTGCAGTACCGTCGCCACGCTGCCGATGTCGTAGAGATCCTCGGCGGCCGGGTCGTCCTTGGCCGCCTGCTTCTGCGCGACCAGCACGATGTGCTTGCCGGCATCCATGGCGACGTCCAGCGCCTTGATGGACTTCGGGCGCCCGACGAACAGCGGAATCACCATGTGGGGAAACACCACCACGTCCCGCAGGGGCAGCAGCGGGAGGTTGGTCACATCCAGGGGAGGGTTCGGATCGTTGGGCATCAGGTCTTTCACGGGAGGGGATTCAACCGGAACATTGGGCCGCGCGCGGCGTCGGACAAGGCGCGTGGATTGGACGGTCGAGGCCCCGGATAAACAGGGACTTAGGCTTCGCTTCCGGGGTGCCGGCCCGGCCGGCGGCCGGCCCGTCCCCAAGGGGGCGGTCGTGCATGCCATGACGGTACCACAGCGCCACCGCGCGACCGGGCGGTGAGCTGACCGGCCAAACGGCGGCTATTGGGCGCTTCGGACGGCCGGACGAGCCGCCGGCCGGGTTTGGAAACCGGCTCAGGGGGGCTAGGAGGACCATATGCCGACCTAACGGCCGGCGGCCGCGCCGGGATGACGGGCGAACGCCAGGCCCGCGGAGATGCCGAACGCCAGGCCCGCGGGGGCGCCTACTGCGCCACGGCGACCTTGCCGCCGGTGTCGCTGAACATCAGGAGCGGTGTGCCGTCGTTGGCGATGGTCGATTCGTCCACGACCACGCGGGTCAGGTTGTTTTGCGACGGCAGGTCGTACATCACGTCGAGGAGCACCTGCTCGAGGATCGAGCGCAGGCCGCGCGCGCCGGTCTTTCGCGCGAGCGCTTTCCGCGCGATGGCCCGCAGCGCGGCCTCGCGGACCTCGAGCTCGACGGCCTCCATGCGGAACATTTTCTGGTACTGCTTGATGAGGGCGTTCTTCGGCTCGACGAGGATCTGGATCAGCGCGGCCTCGTCGAGCTCGTCGAGCGTGGCCACCACGGGCAGCCGCCCCACGAACTCGGGGATCAGGCCGAACTTGATGAGATCCTCGGGCTCGGTCTCGCGCAGCAGCATGCTCATCCGCCGGCGGTCATCGGGCGAGTTGACCTCCGCCCCGAAGCCGATGCCCGTCTTGGCCGTCCGCTGGCGGATGATCTTCTCCAGGCCGTCGAAGGCGCCGCCGCACACGAACAGGATGTTGGTGGTGTCGACCTGCACGAACTCCTGGTTGGGATGCTTGCGCCCGCCCTGCGGCGGCACGCTGGCGATGGTGCCCTCGATGAGCTTGAGCAGGGCCTGCTGCACGCCCTCGCCGGACACGTCGCGGGTGATCGAAGGGTTGTCGCTCTTGCGGGAGATCTTGTCGATCTCGTCGATGTAGACGATGCCGCGCTGCGCCTTCTCGATGTCGTAGTCGCACTTCTGCAGCAGCTTCTGGATGATGTTCTCGACGTCCTCGCCCACGTAGCCCGCCTCGGTGAGCGTGGTGGCGTCGGCGATGACGAACGGCACATCCAGGAGCCGGGCCAGCGTTTGCGCGAGAAGCGTCTTGCCCGAGCCGGTGGGGCCGATCAGCAGGATGTTCGACTTGGAGAGCTCGACCTCGTCGTCCTTGCCGCCGGTCTCCAACCGCTTGTAGTGATTGTAGACCGCGACGGAGAGGATCTTCTTGGCCGGCTCCTGGCCGATGACGTACTGGTCGAGGATCTGGCGGATCTCGTGCGGCGTGGGGAGCTTGTTCCGGTCGGCGCGGGCGGCCTCGGTGCTGGTGCCCTCCTCGCGGATGATGTCGTTGCAAAGCTCGATGCACTCGTCGCAGATGAACACCGACGGGCCCGCGATCAGCTTGCGGACCTCGTGCTGGCTCTTGCCGCAGAACGAGCAGTACAGCAGCTTGTCGCTGGAAGACTTGTCGGCCATTCAGTTCGATTCCTTGGCGCGGGTTGCTGCGACCGGTGTGGCCCTCGCGCTGTTACGGTCCGTCAACGCCTTGCCGGCGGCGCTTCGAGCCTACTCTACCCGGGGGTGCCGCGTTTCTGCAACACTTTATCGACGATGCCATAGTCGCGCGCCTGCTCGGCCGTCAGGAAGTTGTCGCGCTCGGTGTCCCGGGCGACCTGGTCGACCGGCTTGCCCGTATGTTGCGCCATGAGCAGGTTCAGACGCTCGCGCAGCTTGAGGATGTACTTCGCATGGATTTCGACGTCGGAAGCCTGGCCCTGGAAGCCGCCGAGCGGCTGGTGGATCATCACGTCCGAATTCGGCAGCGCGAAGCGCTTGCCCTTCGCGCCCGCGGCGAGCAGGAACGCGCCCATCGACGCCGCCATGCCGACGCACAGTGTGGACACGTCCGGCTTGATGAACTGCATCGTGTCGTAGATCGCAAGGCCTGCGGCGATCGACCCGCCCGGCGAGTTGATATAGAAATGGATATCCTTGTCGGGATTTTCCGACTCGAGGAACAGCATCTGCGCGACGACCAGGTTGGCGGTCGACTCGTTGACGGCCCCCACCATGAAGACGACGCGTTCCTTCAGCAGGCGCGAGTAGATGTCGTAGGCGCGCTCGCCACGACCGCTCTGCTCGATCACCATCGGGATGAGGCCTAGGCCCCGGGGCTCTTCCATGGTCGTCTCGATTCTCTGGGTTGATGCCGTGCATACGGGCGCGGCTATCCGGTACTTGGGACCGTCCGGAGCGGACTCAAGCACGGCGTGCTTCAATGTTGCGCGCCGCGGCACGGCGCTCGCGCGCCGTCCGTCAGCCGACGGCGCCAAGGCTTCGGAGGAAGGATACAGCAGACGCTGCGCGAGCCGGGGCCGCGCGCCTGGTCAGGTCAGACCGGCCGCGGCTGCTCCGGCGGCGCCATGAGCGTCTCGAAGGTAGTCGGCTGATCGGTCACCCGCGCCCGCGCCAGCACCCAGTCGACGACGTTCTGCTCGATCGCGAGCGACTCGAACTCCTTCAGCCGTTCCGGCTTCTCGAAGTGCCAGCGGACGACGGCGTCCGGCTGTTCGTAGGTCTGCGCGGCTTCCTGCACCAGCGCCCGCACCTGCTCGGGGCGGGCGGCAAGGCTCTCGCGCCGGACCAGCTCACCCACGATGAGGCCGAGCGCGACGCGCTCCTGGGCGGGGGCGGCGAACAGCTCCGGCGTGAGGCGGATGTCCTCGGCCTTCATCCCCTGCTCCCGCAGGTTGGACGCCATGCGCTGCATCAGGCCCTGCGCCTCCTGGTCGACCAGCGCCCTGGGCAACGCGAACTGCGCGAGGCCGCGCAGCCCCGCGAGCGCCTGCTCCTTCACGTGCGACTCGATCTTGCGCTTGAGCTCGAGCTTCAGATTCGACTCGACCTCGGCGCGGAGGTCGTCGACCTTGCCCGAAGCGATGCCGAAGGCCGTGGCGAAGGCTTCGTCGAGCGGCGGCGTATGCGGCTCGGACACCTCCTTCACGCGCAGCTCGAACTGCGCGGCGAGCCCCGCCACCTCCTTGCCGTGGTAGTCGGCGGGGAAGGTCAGCGGGAACGTCTTGTCCTCGCCCGACTGCATGCCCACCACCGCTGCCTCGAACTCCGGCAGCATCCGGCCTTCGCCAAGGGTGATCGCAAAGTCGCGCGCCTGCCCGCCAGGGAACTCGACGCCGTCGATGCGGCCCGTGAAGTCCACCAGCACGCGATCGCCGGCCTGCGCGGCGCGCAGCGCGGGCTCGAACGTGGTCTTCTGGCGGCGCAATACCTCGAGGGTGCGGACCACGTCGTCCGGCTCGACGCGCGCCACCGGACGGCTGACCGCCAGCGAAGACAGGTCCGCGATGTGCACGTCCGGATATACCTCGAAGATCGCCGAGAACTCGAGCGCGGCGGGGTCGGGGGTGTCGCCCGCGGCCCGCGGCTCGATGCGCGGATAGCCGGCCACGCGCAGGTTCTGCGCACGCACGGCGTCGTTGAAATGCGTCTGCACGGCATCGGCGATGACGTCCGAGCGCACCTGCGGCCCGTATTGCTGCGCGATCATCTTGAGCGGCACCTTGCCCGGCCGGAAGCCGGCCACCCGGACCGTCTTGGCAAGGCGCGACAGGCGCTTCTGGATCTCGCCTTCGATGTCGGCGACCGGCAGGGCAACGTGCAGTCGCCGCTCCAATGCCCCGGTCGATTCGAGTGTGGTTTGCATGCGGTGGGTCCTGATGAAGGCGCGCGCAACGACGCGCAGTGTGCGATTACGAACAACTGCCGGCGGCGCCGGACCGATGCTGGTGCGAAAGGGGGGATTCGAACCCCCACGGGTTGCCCCGCCAGCTCCTAAGGCTGGTGCGTCTACCAGTTCCGCCACTTTCGCGGGCGACCTGCGCCGGAGCCCCTCTCGTCTTAACGCTGCGGGCCAGCCGATGGACTTGCGGCGCGGCGACACTACGGCCGCCGCAGCCGCTCTGAACGCGGCGCGGCCGCGTCGGCAGGCACGACGCACAAGCCGAGCAACAGCCGAGCAACAGAGGACCAGCCGGGCACCAGCTATGAGGCGCAACGCCCGCTCGCGGCTCGACCGGCGAACGTAAAATTATAGCCGATCCCGCCGGGTGCGGCCAGCCGCGGTCAGTGCGCGCAGGACCTATGTCATCCTTGGCGCGTGGCGGTCGATCATTACGAGAATTTCCCCGTGGCATCGTGGCTCGTGCCGCGCGCGCTGCGCGGCGCGGTGGGCGCGATCTACGCCTTCGCCCGCGCCGCCGACGACCTTGCCGACGAAGGCGATGCACCGGCCCCGGCCCGGCTCGCCGCGTTACGCGCGTTCGCGGCGCATATAACCGCAATCGGGCGTGGCGAGACTCCCGTCGAGCCGCCCTTCGCAGCGCTCGCGGCGGCGGTGCGCGCCCACGACCTGCCTCTCGCGCCTTTCCACGACCTCCTCGACGCCTTCATGCAGGACGTCGCGACGACCCGCTACGCGAGCTATCCGGCGCTGGCCGACTACTGCCGGCGCTCGGCGAATCCGGTTGGCCGGCTGGTGCTTGCGCTGTATCGAGCCGCCACGCCCGCCAACGTGGCAGCGAGCGACTCGGTATGCACCGGCCTGCAGCTCACGAACTTCTGGCAGGACGTCGCGGTGGACTGGCGCAAGGGGCGCGTGTACCTGCCGCAGGACGACCTGGCGCGCTTCGACGTGGACGAAGCGGCGCTCGCCGCGGAGCGCTGCGATCACCGCTGGCGTGCGCTGATGGCGTTCGAATGCGAGCGCGCGCGCGGGCTCCTCGGCGCGGGACGACCGCTGGCGCGCGCGCTGCCATGGCGGCTCGGCCTCGAGCTCGACGGCGTGATCGCAGGCGGCGAGCGCATCCTCGAGCGCATCGACGCCGTGGGCGGCGACGTCTTCGCGCGCCGGCCGGTGCTGCGCACCGCGGACTGGGCGCTCGTGGCGCTGCGCGCGGCGGGTCGTGCAGGCAGGCCCACTCGCGTGCCCGCATGAATCCGCACGAATACTGCGCGGCCAAGGCCGCGGCGAGCGGGTCGAGCTTCTACTACAGCTTCCGCCTGCTTCCGCCGCCGCGGCGGCGCGCGATCACCGCGCTATACGCGTTCTGTCGCGAGGTCGACGACGTGGTCGACGAAGCGTCCGATACTGCGGTCGCCCGGTTGAAGCTCGCCTGGTGGCGCAACGAAGTCGCCGCGATCTTCGCCGGAACCCCCCAGCATCCCGTCGCGCTCGCGCTGCGCGAAGTGGCTGGCCCGTTCGGCCTTCAGGCAACCGACCTCGCCACCGTGATCGACGGCATGGAGATGGACCTCGCGCAGAACCGCTACCTCGACTTCGCCGCGCTCGAGTCGTATTGCCATCGCGTTGCCGGGGTGGTCGGACGCATGTCGGCCCAGATCTTCGGCTTCGACGACCCGGCGACGCTCGACTATGCGCGCGATCTCGGCGTCGCATTCCAGCTCACCAACATCATCCGCGACGTCGGCGAGGACGCCCGGCGCGGGCGCGTCTACCTGCCGGGCACCGACCTCGCCCGCCATGACGTGACCGTCGCGTCCCTGCTGCGCGGCAAGCCGACCGGCGACTTCGCGGCGCTGATGGCGTTCGAGGTCGACCGTGCACGCGACTGGTATGCCCGGGCGCTGGCGCAGCTTCCCGCACGCGACCGGCGCGCGCAACGTCCCGGTCTCGCCATGGCCGCCATCTATCGCACGCTGTTGGACGAGATCGCCCGCGACGGCTACCAGGTGCTCGATCGCCGCCTCGCGCTCACGCCTTTGCGCAAGCTCTGGATCGCCTGGCGGACGGCGCGCGCGGCATGAGGTCGGTAGCCGTCATCGGCGGGGGTTGGGCGGGCTGCGCGGCCGCGGTCGCGCTCGCCGGCCAGGGACGCCGCGTGACTCTCTACGAATCGGCGCCCGTGCTGGGCGGGCGCGCCCGCACCGTGATCCGCGACGGCCTCGGTCTCGACAACGGGCAGCATCTGCTGCTGGGCGGCTACACGGCCACGCGCGCACTCGCGCGCAAGCTTCACGAGCAGCCGCCGCTGCGGCAGATGCCACTTGCGCTGGCGCCGCTCGCGCCGACGCAGGCGGGCGGGCTGGCGCTTCGCGCGCGCGCGTGGCGGGCTCCGCTGGGTCTCATCGCGGGGCTCGCGACTGCACGCGGCCTGACGCTGCGCGAGCGCTACGGCTTGCTGCGCGGCTTCTGGGGCTGGCGCCAGGCGGGCTTCCGGTGCGGCGCGGACGAGACAGTGGCCAGCCTCCTCGCTCCGCTGCCGCCCGCCGCCGCCGAGCGGCTGTGGGCGCCGCTCTGCATCGCCGCGCTGAACACGCGCCCGGCGGACGCCTCCGCGCAGGTCTTCCTCAACATGGTGCAGGCGACGTTCGACGGCGCCCGCGACGCCGCCGACCTGGTGCTTCCCACCGTGAGCCTCGGCGACGCGCTGCCGGCCGCGGCCGGCCGATTTCTCGGCCGCGGCGGCCACGCGGTGCGAACGACTGCGCTCGCCACCGTGGGCCTGTCGGCGGCCGGCCGCTTCCAGATCGACGCGGCGGGCACGCGCGAAGGCGTCGACGCGGTGGTGGTCGCCGTGGGTCCGCACCAGCTCGCCCGCACATTCGCGTCGAACCTGGCGGAGGACCGCGCGGTGCACCCGGCGCTGCGCGTGGTCGCGACCTATCGCTACGAATCCATCACCACCATCTATCTCGGCTACCGCGGCACGCGCATCGCGCTGCCAGCCGGGCTGGTCCGGCTCGACGACGCGCCCGGGCAGTGGGTGTTCGACCGCGGCGACATCGTGAAGAACGCCGCACGCCATGCGCCGCCGCTCGACCAGCTCCTTGCGGTGGTGATCAGCACGGGCGGCGAGCACGACGACGCGGCGCAGGCCGACCTCGCCGCCGCCTGCGACGCGCAGCTGCGCCGCGGCCGCCCGGCGCTGCCGCCGCTGGCCTGGTCGCGCGTGATCGCCGAGCGGCGCGCCACGTACGCATGCACCCCGGGCCTCGCGCATCCCGCGGTGCGCCTGCGTCCCGGGCTCTACCTGGCGGGCGATTACGTCTATGGAGCATTTCCGGCGACGCTCGAGGCGGCCGTCCGCAGCGGCGAGGCCGCGGCGGCCGCGCTCGCCGAGGACGCAGCGGCCGCAGGCGCAACGTCGGCCGGTTAGCCGTCGATCAGTGCGGTCGATCGGTGCGGTCGATCGGGTGCGGTCGATCGGGTGCGGTCGATCGGGTGCGGTCGATCGGGTGCGGTCGATCGGGTGCGGTCGATCGGGTGCGGTCGATCGGGTGCGGTCGAT
>JBBSEG010000051.1:0-30446 GCA_038239945.1 Burkholderiales bacterium | reverse complement strand
TGCGCTTCAAGGCCAATCGCGCGACGCTGCAGATCCGCTCGGACCGTCGCGACCATCCGCCCTACGGCCTCGACGGCGGCCTCCCCGGCGGCCCGTCGAACGTCAGCATCGTGCGCGCGGGCGGCCGTGAGGAAGCGTGTCCGTCGAAATTCCTCACGATGGTGGACGATGGCGACGTGCTGCGCGTGCGGCTCGCGGGTGGGGGTGGGCATGGCGACCCGTTCCTGCGCGAGCCGAACGCGGTGCTGCACGACGTGCGCGAGGAGAAGATGACCGTCGAGCATGCGCGCTCGGCGTACGGCGTGGCCATCGGGGTTGCCCCGCTGGCGGTCGACGAAGCGGAGACCGCACTCCTGCGCGGCGTGCGACGCGCGGCGGGAGCGGCCAAGCCGGTCCGCTGAGCAAGACCGTCAACTCCGCCGCGCCGCAAAACGTCCGGTGCCGGTGCGGCGACGCCGATCGGCACCTTCGGCTGCTCGATGAGCCAGGCGTACGGCATCAACACTCCAGGCGGGTCAACGAACGCCGGATGAATTCGCACGACAACTGCAATCAACTAAACCCGAGCCTACTCTCCAACAATAGATTGGTCCGAAGAAACCCGGCAGGTCACAGGGATGAGACCCGCTTGGCATGGGGACGCACTGAGGCGACACATAGTGCGCGGTCTCACGGTGCGCCGAATGGGCGCTGTTGAATCCCCTATCGAGAAGATCGCTGGCGCCGTTAGGCTCGGACGGTATGCGTCGGCGTGCACAACTCGAGCATCCGACGCCGCCGCGCGCACCCGTGGCAGCGGTGCACCTGCTGCCGGCGCCGCCTGACAACCCGACGAGCAGTTGGCGTAGTCGCGCAGCGGTGCACTTAGCACGACAGCGAAGCTGCGCGAGATCGTGCTCGTTCGGTCGCTTCATGAGAATGGGCGCTCGCGCTACCCATGCTGGATTATTCGGACCGAGAGCTGGGCAGAGTCCACGCGTTAGACACTGCGCGGTTTGTTAGACAGCGCACGGGTTTCAGTGCGGCTAACAAATTGTTTTTGGTCGGGGCGAGAAGATTCGAACTTCCGACCCCCTGCACCCCATGCAGGTGCGCTACCAGGCTGCGCTACGCCCCGACCGAGCTGCGGATTATAGACCCGTCTAACTGGCCGGGCGGAGCAGGTCGCGGATTTCCTCGAGCTCGTGCCTTAGCAGGGTTGGGTCGACCGCGAGAGGCGGCGGCGCGGCGATGATGGCCGTGCTGCTCGACGCCGCACGGGCGGCCGCACGCGGCTCGGTGTCGTCGTGATCCAGACGATGGCGGGCACCGTTGATCGTGAAGCCCTGCTCGTAGAGAAGGTCGCGGATGCGGCGGATCAGGAGCACCTCGTGGTGCTGGTAATAGCGCCGGTTGCCGCGCCGCTTGACCGGCTTGAGCTGCGTGAATTCCTGCTCCCAATAGCGGAGCACGTGCGGCTTCACCGCACACAGGTCGCTCACCTCGCCGATCGTGAAATAGCGCTTGGCGGGGATCTGCGGAAGCTCAGATTTGATTCGCTGGGGTTCCGGCATGATTGGCGGCTTCGACCATCGCCTTCAGCTTCTGGCTGGCGTGGAACGTCACGACGCGGCGCGCGGTGATGGGGATTTCCTCCCCGGTTTTCGGATTGCGCCCGGGCCGCTGGGGTTTCTCGCGCAGCTGGAAATTGCCGAAGCCCGAGAGCTTGACGCTCCGGCCTTCCTCGAGGGCCTGCCGTATCTCCTCGAAAAACCGCTCGACCATGTCCTTCGCCTCGCGCTTGTTGAGCCCCAATTGCTCGAACAGCAGATCCGCGAGTTCCGCCTTGGTGAGCGTCATCGTCCAACCTTTCTTTCTGTTCTAGTGGCGCAGCTTCGCGCCGAATCGCTCCACGAGGACACGCCGCAGCGCGTCCACCGTCCCCTCGATCTCGGCGTCCGTCAAAGTACGTTCAGTATCACGAATAAGCACCAGAATCGCAAGGCTTTTCTGGCCGTTCGGCAGCGGGCTGCCGCGGTACAGGTCGAACGGTCGAAGCGTGTCGACGTACGGCACGCGGGCGTCGATCAGCGCGTCGACGATTGACTGCGCGGGCACGCTTTCGTCCACCACGACGGCCAGGTCGCGGCGCACCACCGGCGAGCGCGCGGGCGGCCGGACGGCGGGCAGCGGGAGCATCGCCAGCGCCTCGACTGGCACCTCGAAGGCCACGGGCGCCCCGGGAAGTTCGAGCGCCTGCACGATGCGCGGGTGCAGTTCGCCGACCCACCCGGCTTCCACGCCGTCGATCACGAGAGCCGCGCTGCGGCCCGGGTGGAGAAACGGCCGTAGCGCCCGCGGCGTGGCGACCGCGCGCGGTGCCGCCAGCGCTTCCACGTCGCTTTTCACGTCGAAGAAATCGACCGCGCGCAGTCCCGCGCCCCATTGCTCGGGCAGCGTCGGCCCGAACGCCACGCCGCCGATGCGCATCGGCTGCCCCGACGGGCTGCCGTCCTCGAACACGCGCGCGGCCTCGAATATGCGCACGCGCGTGGCACGGCGGTTGACGTTGGTCCGCAGCACTTCGAGCAGGCCCGGCAGCAGCGTCGTGCGCATCACGTCCAGATGCGCTGCGATGGGGTTGAGCACCGCCATCGGCTGCGCGGCGGCGTCGAGCAGCCGCTCGCGCTCACCGGAGACGAAGCCGAAGGTGACCACCTCCTGCCAGTCGCGGTCCACGAGGCGGCGCGACAGCTGCGCCAGCGGGCGCTGCGATTCGGGTACCGGCAGCATGTGCTGCACGTGCGCGGATGCCGCGGCGGGGATGCGGTCGAAGCCGTGGATGCGCGCCACCTCCTCGATCAGATCCTCCTCGATGCACAAGTCGAAGCGGTAGGAGGGCGGCGCGACCACGAAGTCGTCGCCGTCACGTCTAAAGGGCAGCGCGAGGCGCGTGAACACGTCGCCGATTTCCGCCGGCGTGAGCGGGATGCCGAGGATCTTCTGCGCGCGCAGCGTGCGCAGGCGCGCCGGCGGACGCGCCGGCAGGCTGCCCACCACGTCGGCGAGCGGCCCGGCGCGCCCGCCGCAGATCGCCAGCACGAGCTCGGTGGCGCGATCGACCGCCACCGGCCCCAGCGCAAAGTCGACGCCGCGCTCGAACCGGTAGCCTGCGTCGCTCGAAAAGCCCAGCCGGCGCATCTTCCCCTGGACGACGTCGGGGCTCCAGAAGGCGCCTTCGAGCAGCACGCTCGTTGTATCAGCGCCGATGCCCGAGTGCTCGCCCCCCATGATGCCGGCCAGCCCGAGCGGCTTCGCTTCGTCGGCGACGAGCAGCAGGTCGGGTGCGAGCGCGAGCGCATCGCCGTTGAGCAGGGTGAGGGTCTCGCCGGCGCGCGCGAAGCGCACCACGACCTCGCCTGCGATCCGGCGCTCGTCGTACGCGTGCAGCGGCTGGCCGAGCTCGAGCATCACGTAGTTGGTGATGTCGACGACCGCGGAGATGGGGCGGATGCCGGAGCGCTCGATGCGCGCCTTCATCCACGCCGGAGTGGGCGCCTGCGCGTCGATCCCCTCGACGAGCCGGGCGGCGAAGCGCGGGCAGGCGGCGGGCGCCTCGATGCGAATCGCGGGAACGCGGGAATGGCCGGGCGCGATCGTCGGCCGCGGTGGCAGCACCGCCGCGACACCGGTGATGGCCGCCACCTCGCGCGCGATGCCCGCAATCGACAGGCAGTCCGGGCGATTCGGCAGGATCTTGACCTCGATGAGCGCATCGTCGAGTCCGAGCGCGTCGCGCAGATCAGTTCCGGGGACGAAATCCGCGGGCAGCGCCAAAAGACCCGCCGCGTCCTCTGACAACCCGAGCTCGCGCGCCGAGCAGAGCATGCCCTGCGACGCCACGCCGCGCATGGTCGCGGCCGCGATTGCGACCCCGCCCGGCAGTGCTGCGCCCGGCAGCGCGGTGGGCGCGAGCATCCCCGCGGCCGCGTTGGGCGCCCCGCAGACGATCGCCAGCGGCGCACCGGCGCCGATGTCCACCGTGCACACCCGCAGGCGGTCGGCGTTCGGATGCGGCACGACGGTCTCGATGCGGCCGACCACCACGCCGCTGAACGGCGGCGCGGCGGCGGTGACGGACTCGACCTCGAAGCCTGCCATCGTCAGCTCCTCGCACAGGGCGGCCGTGTCGAGCGGCGGGTCGACCATCGTGCGCAGCCAGCGCTCGGAGAACTTCACGGGCGGCTCATGCGAACTGGCCGAGGAAGCCCAGGTCGTTCTCGTAGAACAGCCGCAGGTCGTCCACTCCATAGCGGAGCATCGCGAGGCGGTCCGGCCCCATGCCGAAGGCGAAGCCCTGCCAGCGCTCGGTATCGATGCCCACCGCGCGCAGCACGTTGGGGTGCACCTGGCCGGCGCCCGCGATCTCGAGCCAGCCATCGCCGAAGCTCATGTCGATCTCGGCCGACGGCTCGGTGAACGGGAAGAACGACGGCCGAAACCGCACGGCCAGGTCATCGCGCTCGAAGAAGCGACGCAGAAATTCCGTGAGCACGCCCTTGAGGTCGGCGAACGACACGTCGCTGCCGATCCACAGGCCTTCCACCTGGTGGAACATCGGCGAATGCGTCGCATCGCTGTCGACCCGATACACGCGGCCCGGCGCGATGATCTTGATCGGCGGCGCGTGCGTTTCCATGTAGCGCACCTGGATGGGCGAGGTGTGCGTGCGCAGCACCCGGCCGCCGTCGACGTAGAACGTGTCGTGCATCGACCGCGCCGGATGGTTCTCGGGCGTGTTGAGCGCGGTGAAGTTGTGGAAGTCGTCCTCGACCTCGGGCCCGTCCGCCACCGCGAAGCCGAGCGAATGGAACAGCGCCTCGACGCGCTCGAGGGTGCGCGTGAGCGGATGCAGTCCCCCCACGCCGGGCCCGCGACCCGGGAGCGACACGTCGAGGGCGTCGGCGGCGAGTTGCGCCGCGAGCTTCGCCTCGGCGAGGCCATCGCGCCGCTGGGCGAGGAGCGCTTCGATGGCCGTCTTCGCCTCGTTGATCCGCGCGCCGGCCGCGGGCCGCTCGGCCGACCCGATCTCGCGCAGCGCCTTCATGCGCTCCGTCACCACGCCCGTCTTGCCGAGGTAGCGCGCTTTCGCGTTCTCGAGCGCCGCGGAATCGTCGCAACGGGCGAACTCGTCGCGCGCTCGGTCCACCAGGGTGGTCAGGTCGTCCATCGTCGTCGGCGTGGAATCGCGAGCGAAAAAAAAGGGAGGCGCACAGCCTCCCTCGATTTGCGGTGCTCGCTCAGGCCATCGAGGCTTTGACCTGCTCCGCGATCTTGCCGAAGGCGGGCTTGTCGTGCACCGCGAGGTCGGCCAGCACCTTGCGGTCGATGTCGATCTTCGCCTTGGTAAGCCCGGCGATGAACACGCTGTAGGTCAGGCCGAGCTCGCGCACGGCTGCATTGATGCGGGCGATCCACAGCGCGCGGAACTCGCGCTTCTTCTGCCGGCGATCGCGGTACTGGTACTGGCCGGCCTTCATCACCGCTTCCTTCGCGATGCGGTAGACGTTGTTCCGGCGGCCGCGGTAGCCCTTGGCCTGGTCGATCACCTTCTTGTGCCGCGCGTGCGCGGTCACGCCACGTTTGACTCGGGGCATGTCGGCGCTCCTTACGCGTAGGGCATCATGGCGCGCACCGAATCCATGTTGGTCTCATGGATGCCGGCCGAGCCACGCAGATGCCGCTTGCTCTTGGTGGACTTTTTCGTGAGGATGTGGCGCTTGAACGCCTGCGAGCGCTTGATCGAGCCGCTGCCGCGCACACGGAAGCGCTTCTTCGCTCCCGACTTCGTCTTCATCTTCGGCATGATGCCGCTTCCTTATTTGCTGCCCACGGCGGTGCTCTCGTCCGCCTTGGCGGCGGGAGGAGAGGCTTCGTTTCCTTGCGGCTTACCGGCTTCGGGCTTGTTGACGGGATGCGCTGGCTTGGGAGCCACCTTTTTCGGAGCCAGCAGCATCACCATTTGCCGGCCCTCCATTCGCGGAAACGACTCCACCACGGCGTGCGGCTCGAGATCGTTGCGCACGCGCTCGAGGAGACGAACCCCGAATTCCTGATGCGCCATCTCGCGGCCGCGGAAACGCAAGGTGATCTTCGCCTTGTCGCCTTCCCCGAGGAACCGCACGAGATTGCGCAGCTTGATCTGGTAGTCGCCTTCGTCAGTGCCGGGCCGGAACTTGACTTCCTTGACCTGGATCTGCTTCAGCTTGAGCTTGGCTTCGTGCTGCTTCTTCGATTCGCGGTACTTGAATTTCCCGTAGTCCATGATGCGGACCACCGGGGGCTTGGCGGTAGGCGCGATCTCGACCAGGTCGAGCTCGGCGGCCTCGGCCTTCGCCAGCGCCTCGGCGATGGGGACGATGCCGAGGGGCTCGTTGTCGATGCCCACGAGGCGGACTTCAGGGGCGTTGATCTCGCCGTTGAGCCGCTGGTGCGTCTTGTCCAGTGTCGCTATGTGGTTTTCTCCAAGGTTCGACAAAAACGGCCGGCATTACCCGGAGGGCACGCCTAACGCCTTGACGACAAGACGTTATTGGCGCGTCGCCACCTCCGATAGGAGGCGTGCCAGCAAGGTCTCGAGCGGCATGGCGCCGAGATCCTCGCCGCTGCGGATACGCACGGCCACGGTGTTCGCCTCCTGCTCCTTATCGCCGCAAATCAGCTGATAGGGCAATTTCTGAAGGCTATGTTCGCGTATTTTATAGGTTATTTTCTCATTCCGCAAATCCGTCGCGACCCGCAGCCCGGCCGTCCGCAGCGCATTGGCGACCCCCTCGGCGTAGCCGTCCTGGCGGGAAGTGATGGTCAGCACGACCGCCTGGACGGGGGCGAGCCATAACGGCATCGCCCCGGCGAAATTCTCGACCAGGATGCCGATGAAGCGCTCGAGGGAGCCGACGATGGCGCGGTGGAGCATCACCGGGACCTTGCGGCTGTCATCGGCGTCGACGTATTCGGCGCCCAGCCGTCCCGGCATCTGGAAGTCGACCTGCATGGTGCCGCACTGCCATGATCGCCCGATCGAGTCCTTGAGGTGGTACTCGATCTTCGGGCCGTAGAAGGCGCCCTCGCCGGGGAGCTCGCTCCAGGCGACGCCGCACGCCGCAAGCGCGTCGCGCAGCGCGTTCTCCGCGCGGTCCCAGGTCGCGTCGTCGCCGAGGCGCTGGTCCGGGCGCAGCGCGATCTTGATGGCGACGTCGGCGAAGCCGAAATCGCGATACACGGCCATCGCCTGCTGGTTGAAGGCCGTGCACTCGGGCTGGATCTGCGCCTCGGTGCAGAAAATGTGGCCGTCATCCTGGGTGAAGCCGCGCACCCGCATGATGCCGTGCAGCGCGCCGGACGGCTCGTTGCGGTGGCACGCCCCGAACTCGCCGTAGCGCAGGGGCAGCTCGCGGTAGCTGCGCAGTCCCGCGTTGAAGATCAGCACATGCCCGGGACAGTTCATCGGCTTGAGCGCGAAGTCGCGCTTCTCCGACTCGGTCGTGAACATGCTGTCCTTGAAGTTCTGCCAGTGGCCCGATTTCTCCCACAGCGAGCGGTCGAGGATCTGCGGGCCGCGCACTTCCTGGTAGCCGTTCTGCTGGTAGGCCCGGCGCATGTACTGCTCGACCTGCTGCCAGATGGCCCAGCCCTTCGGGTGCCAGAACACCAGGCCGGGGGCGGTGTCCTCCATGTGAAAGAGATCCAGCGCGCGGCCGAGCTTGCGGTGGTCGCGCTTCTCGGCTTCCTCGATGCGATGCAGATAGGCGGCCAAATCCTCGGGCCGGGTCCACGCGGTGCCGTAGATGCGCTGGAGCATCGCGTTGCGCGAGTCGCCGCGCCAGTACGCGCCGGCCACCTTCATCAGCTTGAACACCTTGAGCTTGCCGGTCGACGGCACGTGCGGGCCGCGGCAGAGGTCGACGAACCCGCCTTCGGCGTAGAGCGAGATGGGCTCGGTCGACGGGATCGCGGCGATGAGCTCCGCCTTGTAGTGCTCGCCCTGGGCCTCGAAGAACGCGACCGCCTCGTCGCGGGCCATCTCGCGGCGCTGGACCGGCTCGTCCTTGCGCGCAAGCTCGGCCATCCGCTTCTCGATCGCGACGAGGTCCTCCGGCGTGAAGGGACGGTGGTACGCGAAGTCGTAGTAGAAACCGTCCTCGATCACGGGGCCGATGGTGACCTGTGCGTCGGGGAACAGCTGCTTCACCGCGTAGGCGAGCAGGTGCGCGGTCGAGTGGCGGACGACATCGAGGCCTTCCGGATCCTTGGCGGTGACGATGGCGAGCGCCGCGTCGTGCTCGATGAGATAGGACGTGTCGACGACGCGGCCGTCCACCTTGCCGGCCAGCGCGGCCTTGGCTAAGCCGGGGCCGATCGACTGGGCGACCTGCGCGACCGTGACGGGAGCATCGAACTGCTTGACGGCACCGTCCGGGAGTCGGATTGCGGGCATGGCGGGCTCCGGTGGGGCCGGCGACACGGTCGGCCCGCAAAAGCAAAAAGTGCGGTCGAGCCGCACTTTTACCTATTCGAACGACGATGGTCGTCAGGCGTGCGAGCTCGCTGGGGGACTACGGGGTCTCCGGGTGCGTTCGCGGTGTCATAACCGGTCCTTCGCCTGTATTGCCGTCGGTTGCCGAATGCCTTCGCGGAGGCCTTGCGCCCTCGGCGCATGCGGGGCGTCGGCGCACGCGGCTCGCCTGCGATGGTAGGCGCGATTGGACTCGAACCAACGACCCCCACCATGTCAAGGTGGTGCTCTAACCAGCTGAGCTACGCGCCTGTAAGCGGCGGATTATACGGGATCGTCGGGGCGCCGCAAATCAGCGCCCGCCGGCTCGAGCCAGGTCCGCGCCGCGCGCTTCTGCACCTTGCCATACGCGTTCTTGGGCAACGCGTCGACGAAGCGATAAAGCCTGGGCCGCTTGAACCGCGCGATGTGCTCGAGGCACATGGCGTCGAGTGCGGGCGGCGCTACGGCGGACCCTGCGCGGCGCACGACGAACGCCACGACCTCCTCGCCCCACTCGGCGTGCGGCCGGCCGATCACGCAGGCTTCGTCGACGCCCGGGTGCCTCAGCAGCGCGTCCTCGACCTCGCGCGGATACACGTTCGAGCCGCCGCAGATGATCACGTCCTTCGACCGGTCAAGGAGCGTCAGGAAGCCGTCGTCGTCGAGCGCACCGATGTCGCCCGTGCGCAGCCAGCCGTCGCGCAACGCTTCGCGCGTCGCGGCCGGGTCGCCCCAATAGCCCGCCATCACCGTGGCCCCGCGCACGATCACTTCGCCGGGTTCCTCCGGCGGCAGCGAATCGCCGGCGTCGTCCGCGACCCGCACCTCCACCGCGCTGTGCGGGACGCCGACCGATGCAAGGCGCGCAGCGCGGCGCGGGTGGGCGCGATCGGCGTGATGCTCGCGCGCGAGCGTCGTGATCGTCATCGGGCTCTCGCCCTGCCCGTAGATCTGCACGAAGCGATTGCCCAGCCGGTCGAGCGCGCGCTCGATGTCGGCGCGATACATCGGTCCGCCCCCGTACACGATCGTGCGCAGGCCGTCACCGGTGTGGCCCGCGCGCGTCGCATGGTCGACCAGGCGCTTGATCATCGTCGGCGCGGCGAAGGCGGTCGCATTGCGGAGCCGTGCAGCGAGGTCAAAGAACTCGGCCGGGTCGAAGGCGTGGGCTTCGGGCAACACGTGGCGCGCGCCGGCGCGCATGTTCGGCAGTACGTACAGGCCGGCGCCGTGCGACATCGGCGCCGCATACAGCACGGCGTCGCCGGCGGCCGCCACGTCGACGTCGGTGAAATAGCACAGCGTCATCGCGAGGAGGTTGCGATGGCTGAGCATCACGCCCTTCGGACGGCCGGTGGTCCCGGACGTGTAGAAGAGCCACGCGAGCGCATCGTCGTCGGCGTCCGCGACGTCAAGCTCGCGCGTGCCGATCAGGCGCTCGTATTCCGCTGCATCCGTATCGACGACCCGGCGCAGGGTGGCGACGGCATCGAGCTCGGCGCCCTGCGCGTGCGCGCCGCGGGAGTCGACGAACAGGACCTCCGCGCCACTATCCGCGACGATGAGCGCCACTTCGCGAGGATGGAGCCTGGCGTTGACGGGCACCACGACCAGTCCGGCGATCCACGCCGCGTGCATCGACTCGAGATAGGCCGCGCCGTTGCGCATGCAAAGCGCAACCCGGGCGCCGTGCGCGAGCTGCAGCGTCTCGCGCAGCGAGGTGGCCAGCGCACTGGCGCGCCGCGCCAGGGCCCGGTAGTCGTGGAGCGTGCGCGCGCCGATCAGCACGGCCGGATGCGTCGGTCGCAGCCGCGCGGCGCGCAGGAGGAAATGCGCGATGTTCATCGCGTTGCCCGGGTGGCGCGGCCGGCGTCGCTCATGGCTCCGGCTGCGCATGGCGCGCGGCCATGGCCAGGAGCGTGGCGAGCGTGTCGGCTTCGCCGGCCGGCTTGTCGCGGCGCCAGCGCGCGATGCGCGGAAAGCGCGTCGCGACACCGCTCTTGTGTCGCGTGGAGACCTGCAGGCCTTCGAACGCGAGCTCGAACACCTGCACCGGCTCGACCCTGCGCACCGGACCGAAGCGCTCGAGGGTATGGCT
The DNA here is from genome assembly GCA_038239945.1 of Burkholderiales bacterium. Lineage (GTDB taxonomy): Bacteria > Pseudomonadota > Gammaproteobacteria > Burkholderiales > Casimicrobiaceae > VBCG01. The sequence goes on along the minus strand of JBBSEG010000051.1, from coordinate 19,812 downwards.
GCGGATCCAGCCGTCCATGGTCCGCAGCTCGGCGTCGGAGAGTCCCGAGTAGGCCTTCGCGAAGGGCACCAGCTCGCCGGCCTCGCCGCGCACCGCGAACGTGTAGTCGCTGAACAGCGAGGCGCGCCGTCCGCTGCCGGCCTGCGCGTACACCAGCACGGCGTCGATCGTGTACGGGTCGATCTTCCATTTCCACCAGGGGCCCCGCACGCGGCCGACGCCGTAGGGCGCGTCGCGCCGCTTCAGCATGACGCCCTCGGCGCGGCGCGCGCGCGACTGCGCCCGGCACACGTCGAGCGCCGGCCAGTCGGCTGCGCCGACCAGTGGCGAAAGCAGGAGCGTGGGCTCGATCGGCAGCAGAACCTCGAGCCTCGCGCGGCGCGCGTCGAGGGGCAGCGGGCGCATGTCGACGAAGCCCTCCTCGAGCAGGTCGTAGCCCAGCATCACCACGGGAACCTCGCGCCGCAGCTTCGGCCCGGGCGCCTTGCGATTGAGTCGCTGCTGCAGCGACGCGAACGGCAACGGGCCGGACGCGCCGTCGGCCCATGCGAGGATCTCGCCGTCGATGATCGTCCCGGGCGGCAGCGCGCGCGCCGCTGCCACGAGCTCGGGAAACGTGTCGCTCACGAGCTCCTCGCCGCGCGACCAGACGCTCGCGCCGTCGTCGCGCACAATCAGCTGGGCGCGGATGCCGTCCCACTTCCACTCGGCCTGCCACCCTTCGAGAGGCCCCAGCGCTTCGGGCGGGTTCTGCAGCGCGTGCGCGAGGAAGAACGGGTAGGGCCGGTGCGCCGCGGCGCCGCCCTCGATGCCCACGCCGCGCAACCAGTCGAAGAATACCGGCGCGGGCGTCCACGTGCCGATCAGGCGGTGCGCGATGTCGGCGATCGGCACGCCGGTGGCCTGCGCGAGCGCACGATGGACCAGCGCCCGCGCCGCTCCGACGCGAAACGCTCCCGTCAGAAGCTTGCCGAAAACGAATCGCTCGTCGCGGTCGAGACGGTCCCATGCGGCGCGCAACCGCGCCTGCACGTCGGACGGGGGCAGCCCGGCGAGCGGCGCAAGCTCGGCCTCGATGAAGGTCGCGAGGTTGCGCTCGTCGCGCTGCGTCGGCGGCGGCAGCAACAGGGCCACTGTCTCGGCGAGGTCGCCCACCGCCGCGTAGCTCGCGTCGAACAGCCACGGCTGCACCCCCGAAGCTGCCAGCGCCGCGGCGACGAGATCGCGCGTGCCGACCAGCCGCTTCAGCTTGCGACCGGTGAGGAACCAGGCCGCCCACGCGGCGTCGTGCGGCGGCGCGTGCTGGAAATACTCGACGAGCGCAGCGACCTTCGCGCCGGTCCGGGTGCTGGCGTCGAGGGCCAGGTAGAGCGCGGTGAAGCGCTGCATCAGGGGGTCGCGCCCGAGCGCGCGGCCAGCCACAGCAGGCCGATCAGCACCGGCTGGTGGACGAGGTAGACGACGAGCCCATGTTGCCCGAGGCGCGCAAGCGCGTCGGGCAGGCGCGCGAACGGCCGCAGCCACGTCGACCGGCGTCGCGCCGGCACGCTGCCGAGCGCCACGCCGACCAGGAGCCCGCCGGTCCACGGGAAGAGCGGGACATAGTCTTCGGCGGCCGGCCTGCGGGGCGCGAATCCGATCCAGTTGAGCGCATTCGCGTCGAACGCCGGATGCGAAACCAGCAGTCCGGCCAGTACGACGATGACACCGAGCACAAGCGCCAGGCGCGGCCGCCCCGTGAGCGGGAGCGCCAGGACGAGCGACACGGCGATCGCATGCAGGACGCCGAAGCGGATGAACGTGGCGGGAAATGCCGCGTAGCTCGCCGCGGTGACGAGCAACGCGGCGGCGGCGATTCCCGCGACATGCCGGGCGAAAGCCCGGGCCGGCGCAGGCCGGCGCTGGGCGAGCACCAGGCTCATCCCGGCCAGCAGCAGAAACGTGCCGAGGATCGCCGAACGCGCCGCGATCCAGCGTCCGTCGTGCTCGAAATCCCAGCGCGCGTAGCCGAACCAGCGCAGGTCGAAGCAGAAGTGGTACGCGATCATGGCGAGCATGGCGAGTGCGCGCAGCCCGTCGAGGCCGCGCTCGCGCGTTTCGTCGCCGCGCGCGGGCGCGTCCGCCGCGAAGCTCCGGGTTGCGGCGACTGACGCGCGACGCGCCGTGACGGCCGGTGCGCGCCGGCGGCGGGTCAACGCCGACCCTGCCACACGACCCGCACGGCGCCGTCCGGGGCCGGCGCGCCGAGCGAGCGGATCAGCAGCGCGAGCGCGGGTGGCAGCGACGCGGCCGGCGTGAGCAGGGCGTCGAGCTGCAGGCCGTCGTCGCGCACGCGGACTTCGCCGCTGATCGCAACCTCGCCGCCCTGGTTGCTCAGCGCGACGCGCGTGGCGTCGCCTGCGGGCCGCGCCTGCGCGTCGACGCTGCCGAGGTCGAGCGTGACGCCGAGCACGGTGAGGCGCGCGCGCTCCCAGCGTGCGTCGAGCGCGCCCGCGGAACGGGCGCCCTTCAAGCGAAAGGCGGGCGCGCGCAGCGCGATCGAGCCGCCGAACTGCGGGACCGGTCCGCGCGTCCAGGCGCTGGCCAGCATCGCGGCCGGAACGGCGACGTCGAGGTTGGCGAGCCGCACGGCCTGTCCGTCGAGCACGATCTCGCCGCGGGCGCCATTGCCCTCCGCCGGCAACAACGTGACGGCCAGCTCGCCGCCCAGCAGCGCCAGCGCATCGGTCCGCCAGGCGATGGGTACGCTCCAGCGACCGCGTGCGTCGGCGAGCCGGGCCGTGCCCGACCACACGGTTCCGCCGGTATCGGCCAGCAGCACCGCGCCGCGCGTCGCCGCGGCGACGCGCGCATCGAGCAGGGTCGCGGGCGCCAGGGCGGCGAGCGCCACCGCGAGGAACACGAGCGCCAGCAGCGCGACGGCGACACGCATCGGGCGCGCGTCAGCGGCTGAACGTCAGCTCGGCGCGCACGGTGCCCGGCTCGATACGCGCGATCATCCGCGCCTCGACCAGGCGCAGCCGTTCGACGCGCGCCAAGTCGTCGACGGCGGCGACCAGCGCGTCGAAACGCGCGGCGTCGAGCACCGCGAGCACGCGCGCTTCGCGCGCCTCGACCTGCGTGCCAGGGGTGCGCAGCCCGCGGGCGTCGAGCACGCGCGCCACGGCGACGCGCGCGTCGGCAAGCGGTGGGAACGTGGCGACCGGCGCCGCGGGCGCGGCAACCGCGTCGCGTTCGAGGGAGGCGAGCGTCGCGCGGTCGCGGGCCAGCGACTCCCGTGTCCGCTCGATGTCGCGTGCCAGAGGCGGCCAGGCGAGCGCGTGCACGAGGGCAAGCCCGGCGAGCAGGGCCGCGACCGCGGCGGCGGTGCGCCGCAGCGGACTGGCGCCGTCGAGCGCGCCACGCCATCCCGAGGGCAGGCTTGGCGTGCGGACGTGCGCGTTCATCGCGAGGTCCGCTCCATTGCGCGCGCGGACCGGCCCACGTTTCAGAGCCCGGCCGACAATCGCACGCGCGTGCCGGACGGGATCGGCGCCTGGAGCACCGCGACGCCGCGCTCGGCCAGAGCGCGATCGAGCACGCGCAGCGCGTCGGCGCCCACCTTGCCGAGCTCGAGGGTCCACGCGCCATCGGCGTAGATGGCGGACTTCATCGTCCCGCGGGGCAGCCGGCCGAGCGCCGGTGCGGCCTGCGCGAGCAGCGGCAGCGCGTCGCCGGGTGCGGCCAGGCCCGCGGCATGGCGCGCCTCCGCGCGCCGGCGGACCAGCGCCGCGACGGCCGCCTCCGGAGTGGCCGCATCCGGCACGCCCGCCTGCACGGCGAGCGCGACGATGGCCGCGCTCGCGCGCCACGCCTCGACATGCAGCGCGGCCCACTGCACGAGCGTCGCGCCGACATGCAGGACCAGGGCAGCGGCCACCAGCAGCAGCGGACCCGCGCCCGCAGCCGCGCCCGCCCGCGCGCCCATACGCGCCTGCGATCCGGCACTGCCAGCCCAGTCCGGCGCCTCCGCGTAGCGTCCGGACGGCGCATCCGTCCAGCGCCAGGGCGCAGAGGTCACGAACGGGATGCCGGTGGCGGCTGCGAAGCGATCGAGCCGGTCGGGCGCGCACGCAAACGCGACGCGCACGGTACGCGGCGCGACCGCCGCTTCGTTGCGGCGCGCATGGCCCAACGCCGCCGTGAGCTCCGCCGGCAGCGCGTCGTCGTCCATCGCCACGGCGAACGCGCCGGCGGGCGTGCGCACGAAGCCGCCCCCCGATGCGGCGGCGTACCAGGTCCAGGTCTCGTCGTCGGAGAGCGGCAGCGCGCATTCGGGAACGATGCTCGCCCAGCCGTGCGGGTCGGCCTCGATCGCGGCGATCAGGTCGCGTGCGGCGATGGCAATCGTGACGCGGCCGTCCGCGCGCTGGACGGCATGCGCAAGCCGCGGCGGATCGATGCCGCCGGCCAGCTGGTCCTCCAGCGCGTAATCCACGGCGGCCGGCAGCTTCGCAGGCGGCAGGGGCGGCAGCGTCAGCACGACCAGCCGCGCGCGCTCGGCGGACAGCACGGCGACGTGCGCGGTCGCGGCCGGCCACGCGGCAGGAACGTCGCGGCCAAGGCGCTGCATCGCACCGGCGTCGTCGACGAGCATCCAGGCGTCGGCGCGTGACGGATGGGGCGCATCCGGCAGCAAGACCCGCAGCGTGGTCACGAAGCAAACCCGGGTCGCATGATTCGGTCAGTGTACCGAGTTCGTCATTCGAGGGTCTGCCAGACGGCGACCGGCCACTTGCCGGACGCGCGGCGCAGTAACGCACGCGCCTGCGCCACGGCGTCGCCCTGGCGTGCGCGCACGGTGACGATGAAGTAGCTGCTGTCGACCGAGTACCCGGTCTCGTTGCCCGGCAGCGCTCCGTCGGGCAGCCGCGTGCGGAAATCGGCGACGCTGGTGAAGGGCCGCTCCATGCGCTGCGCAACGAGCGCCGCGGCGCCTTCGTCGCTCAGCCCTTCGACCGCAGCGGCGAGCACCAGCGCCGGCGCGGTGTTCACATTGAGCTTGGTCTCGACAGGGAGCGCAGTGACGTACGGCAGCACGCGGGCGAGCAGCGGGTCGTCGAAGCCGCGCACGGCGGCGAGCTCGCCGGCGCGCAGCAGCGGCGCGTTCGCCGCGAGGTAGCCCGCGCGGATATAGAACGGGTCTTCCGCGCCGTTCGGCCGGGCGATTCCGTCCGTGTCGATCCAGTCGGCAAGGGCATCGAGCGTCTGCGGCGGCGCGCCGATCCGGGCGAAGAGCCGGGTGAAGCGCGCGGTCTCCTGCTCGAGACGCGCTGTGGCGAGCACGAGATTGTTGGCGTTGAAGAGCCCCTGCGCATCGACGATGCGGCCTTCGATGGTGCCGTTCTCGAGCGGGATCGGCGGCAGCGGCAGCGCCCACGGCTCGCCGAGGTAGTCGATGCTCCCGCGGCTCGCGTCGTCGAACAGGATCTGGCGTGTCCACTGCACGCCGGCGAGTGCGAGCGACTGCGCCTGCACCTGGTCGCGGCGCGCGGCGACATCGGCGAACCAGCGCTGCTGGCCCGCCGCGATCGCCATTGCGACGGTCGCCGCAAGCGCCGCCACGACCATCGCGATGATGACCGCGGCGCCGCGGACGGCTTCGCGCGACCGGTGGGTCATCGCAGCGCGAACACGCGCTCGAGGCGCATGCCGTCGTCGAGCGTCAGCTCCACCCGCACGCCGCGCGGCAGCTCGTCCTGGTCGCGCAACGGCCAGCGCTCCGACCAGCGCCCGTCGGCCATCGCGGCCTGCACGCGGAAAGCGGTCACATGGTCGAGCAGCGCGTAGCTAGTCGGCACGAGGTCGCCGAGATTGTCGAGCTGCGGCCAGTACAGGACTTCGAGCGCACCGGCGCGCAAACGGTAGCCGATGCGCTGCCCCGCCACGCCGGGCTCGAGCGTGAACTCGGGGCCGGCGCGCGTGAACACGAGCGCGGTGTTGCCGGCGTCGTCGGCCGGGATGGCCGCCCACGCGGCTTCGATCGCGGCCCCGCGCCGGGACGGCCGCGGCAGCGCCTGGCGAAGATCGGCTTCGAGGCGCGTGAACAGCGCGTCGAGCGTTCGCCACCGCGCGCTTTCGTCGGCGAGCTGCGCCTCGCCGCTCGTGAGCTCCGCGGTGCCGCGATACGCGAGCGCGGCGACGATGGCGAGGATCAGGAGTGCGATCAGCGCCTCGACCAGCGTGAAGCCGCGCACCCGGGGCGTCACGGCGCCGCCGTGCTGCCGAGAAAGCCGACGAGGCGCGCGAGCGCGTAGTCGGGCACGCCCGGCTCCGTTACCACGACTTCGAGCTTGCGGAACGCGGAGTTGGGTGTCGCGCTCACGATTTCCGCGAATGCGAACAGCGTACCGGCCTGGGTGGCGTTACCGTCGCGCCGGCCGAGCGGGGGCCACGTCGCCTCGAGCTGCGCGGTGGCGATGCGATTCTGCGCGATCCAGAGCGCCAGCGTGCGCTGCTTCAACGCTCCGGCGCTGTCGGCCGCCTGGGCAAGCGCGCGCAGGCCCGCAGCGAGCGCAACGGCGACGATCGCCAGCGCGACCAGGATCTCGACCAGCGTGAAGCCGCGCGAACGCCGTTTCATGGAGCGAGCGGCTCGATGGCGCCGAGCGTCACGCGGTTGAGCGGGTCGAGGGCGATCGTCGTGCGCCATGCTGCGCCCGCGAGTCGATAGCTCGACGGCTCGTTGCGCCCCGATGCCCGCAGCGGGACGATGGCACTTGGCGGCAGCGCGCGGCCGCCGTAGGTCGCACCGGCGAGCGTGATCGGTGGCGGCAGCGTGCGCGCCGCCAGCACGTCGTCGTCGGTCACCGGCGACCACGCGGCGGCGCCACCGGCGCGCGTCCAGAAACGGACCTGCTCGCCGGCGGCCTCGACGCCCACGGTCTCGGCGCGAACCTGCGCGCGCGCCGCCGCGTGCTCGAGCGCGCCGCCGAAGCGCTGCGCTTCGCGGCGCAATGCGCCGGGCTCGTCGCTGCGCAGGGCGGCCACCGCGATCCCGGCCGCAATGGCGCCGATGACGACGACGACCAGGATCTCGACCAGCGTGAAGCCCGGCGCTGCGGCGGGTCGTGCGCTGCCGCCCCGCGGTGCGGAGCGAACGCGCACGCCGCGGGCTCGCGCTGCAAGCGCTACAGGTCCCAGGAGCCGACGTCCGCGTCGACACCGGTGCCGCCCGGCTGGCCGTCGGCGCCGAAGCTCAGCACGTCGATCTCGCCGCGCAGGCCCGGGTTCAGATACTGGTACGGCCGTCCCCATGGATCCTTCGGCAGCCGCTCGAGATAGCCCGAGGGCTTCCAGTTGGGCGGCACGGGCGGCTGCTCCGGCCGGGCGGTCAGCGCCGCAAGCCCCTGCTCGGCGGTCGGATAGCGCTGGTTGTCGAGGCGATAGAGCTTGAGGGCCTGCATGATCGCCGCGATGTCGCTCTTGGCCGCGACTGCGCGGGCTTCGTCGGGCCGCTCGAGCACGCGCGGCACCACGAGCGCGGCGAGCACGCCGAGAATCACGATCACGACCATGATTTCGATCAGCGTGAAGCCGTGGCCGCCACGGCGCTGCAGGTGCCTGCGCATCGGCACATTATAATCTGCGAGCCCGACCGTCCCGCGCACGCGTGCCGGGGCTTCGCGCCTCCCGCCATGCGCCGCGCGCTCCTCCTCGTCACCGGTCTCGCGCTACTCGGCGGGGCGGCGCTCGCCGCGCTCGCCTGGCATTGGCTCCGCACGCCGCTGCCGCTGCCGCGCGCGCCGTACGATTTCGAGATCCGCAGCGGTGCAACGCTGACCGGGCTCGCGCGCCAGCTCACCGCCGACGGGCTGCTGCCGCATCCCCTCGTGCTCGTCGGCCTGGCCCGGCTGCGCGGCGTCGATCGGACGATCAAGGCGGGCAGCTACGAACTCGACCAACCGGTCACGCTATCGAAGCTGCTCGAAAAGCTGTCCGATGGCGACGTGCTACAGGCGGGGCTGACCATCGTGGAAGGGACCACGTTCGCGGAGTTGAAGCGCGCACTGCGGGACAATCCGCAGGTGGCAAAGACTGCCCTCGACCTGTCCGATGCGGACCTCCTCGCGCGCATCGGCGCGGACGCGCCGCATCCGGAAGGCCAGTTCTTTCCCGACACGTATTTCTTCGCGGTCGGCACGCGCGACGTCGATCTGCTGCGCCGCGCCCATCGCGCTTTGCAAACGCGGCTCGCGACCGCGTGGGACCGGCGCGCGGCGGACCTCCCGCTCAGGACCCCCTACGAGGCGCTGATCCTGGCGTCGATCGTCGAGAAGGAGACGGGCCGGCCCTCCGACCGGCCGCTGGTCGCGTCGGTGTTCGTCAACCGGCTGAAGCGGAACATGCGGCTGCAGACCGATCCAACGGTGATCTACGGCCTCGGCGAGCGCTTCGACGGCAACCTGCGCAAGGGCGACCTCGAGTCGGACTCGCCCTACAACACGTACACGCGCGACGGGCTGCCGCCGACGCCCATCGCGCTGCCTTCGCAGGCGGCGCTCGACGCCGCGACGCATCCCGCGCCGGGCGTCTTCCTGTATTTCGTGTCGCGCGGCGATGGCGGCTCGGTCTTCTCGGCGACGCTGGCGGAGCACAACCGGGCGGTCGCGCGGTATCAGAGAGGGGGCCGCTGATGCAGGAGGGCATTCCCGGCCGCGGGCGCTTCATCACGCTCGAGGGCATCGACGGTGCGGGAAAGAGCACGCACGCCGGCTGGATCGTGGAGGCGCTCCAGGCGCGCGGGCACGCCGTGGTCGCGACGCGCGAGCCCGGCGGCACCCCGCTGGGCGAGGCGCTGCGCGCGCTGCTCCTGCAGCAGACCATGGAGCACGACACCGAGGCGCTGCTGCTCTTCGCCGCGCGGCGCGAGCACGTCGGGCAGGTCATCCGTCCCGCGCTCGAGCGCGGCCACTGGGTGGTCTGCGACCGCTTCACCGACGCGACCTACGCCTACCAGGGGGGCGGGCACGGCGTATCGCGCGACTGGATCCGCGCGCTCGCCGCGCACGTCCACGGCTCGTGCGGGCCGGACCTCACGCTGCTGTTCGACGTGCCTCCGGCCGTATCGCGCGCCCGGCTCGAGCGGGCACGCGCGGACGGGCGCACCCTCGACAAGTTCGAGCGCGAGGCGCAGGCCTTCTTCGATCGGGTGCGCGAGGCCTATCTCGAGCTCGCGGCCCGCGAGCCGCGCCGCTTCCAGGTGATCGACGCCTCGCAGCCGCTCGACGGCGTACGGGCCTGCCTGGCGCAGGTCCTGGCCACGCTATGAGCGAGGACGCCGCGGAGGGCGCGGCGTTCGACCACGGCGGCGGCGAGCCCGCGCCTGGCACGCCACCGGTGCTGCATCCGTGGCTCGGGCCGCTGGCGCAACAGCTGCTCGGGCGGCGCGCGCGGTGGCCGCACGCGCTGCTGTTGGCGGGGCCTGCGGGGATCGGCAAGCTCGAGCTCGCCCGGGTGCTGGCGCAGGCGCTCCTGTGCGAGCGTTCGCGCGCCGACGGCTTCGCGTGCGGCGCCTGCGACAGCTGCCGCTACGTGATCGCCGGGCAGCACCCCGACCTGAGGCTGGTCGAGCCAGTGGAAGTGGACGACGACGACGGCACGCGCAAGGCGGCCGAGTGGATCAGCGTGAAGCACGTGCGCGCGCTCATCCAGTGGTCGCAGGTGACGAGCCACCGGCGCGTCGCCAAGGTTGCGATCGTGACTCCGGCCGAACGCCTCAACGTGGCGGCGGCCAACGCGCTGCTGAAGACGCTGGAGGAGCCGCCGCCCGACACATTCCTGATGCTCGTATCGCACCAGCCGGGCCGGGTTCCCCCGACGATCGTGAGCCGGTGCGTGCGCGCCACCGTGCCCCTTCCTCCGATTGCCGCGGCGGAGGCGTGGCTGGCGCGGCAGGGCGTTCGCAACCCGGCGCCACTGCTCGCCCAGGCGCACGGCGCGCCGCTGCGCGCGCTCGCGCTCGCCGACCCGGGGTACCAATCCGAGCGGGCGGCGTGGCTCACCGCGCTCTGCGAGCCCCGCGCGCTGTCGCCGCTGGCCCTTTCCGCACGCATCGACGCGGCGCCGCGGGATGCGCGCAAGCTGCGCCTCGCGGCCGCGATCGACTGGCTGCTCGCCTGGACCGCCGACCTTGCGGCGGTGGCGTCGGGAGGCCGCGCGGCCGACAACGCCGACTTCGCGGACCGGATCGCCAAACTCGCCCGTTCGGTGGCACGGATACCCTTGTTTCGCTATCATCGGACGTTGCTGGACCAGCGCGCGCTGCTGGCCCATCCGCTCCAGCCGCGCCTCGTGGCCGAAGCCCTCCTCATCGACTACCGGGCCCTGTTCGAGTAATGGCAGACAAGATCGGAGGCCCGGCCGCGACGGCCGCAATGGCGCGCCCCGGCGTGCTGTCGCTCAACATCCGCGAGAAGGCAGCCCTCTACGCCGCCTATATGCCGTTCCTAAAGGGCGGGGGCATCTTCATCCCGACTTCGCGGCAGTACGCGCTCGGCGAGGAAGTCTTCATGCTCCTCTCGCTGATGGACGATCCGAACCGGATCGCGGTGCAGGGCAAGGTCGTCTGGATCACGCCCGAGGGGGTCCAGGGCAACCGCACGCAGGGCATCGGCGTGCAGTTCACCCAGGACGAGACCGGCGCGTCCGCGAAGTCGACGATCGAGAAGATCCTCGGCGAGAACCTCGCCTCGACGCGTCCGACCCACACGATGTAGCAGTCGACTTGCCGCCCGCGGGCGCGGCCGACGGCGTCGGTTCCGGTGCGCGCGTCGATCCATTTTCCGCGTCGGCGTTTTCCATCATGCAGCTCATCGACTCGCATTGCCACCTCGACTTCCCCGAGCTTGTCGCGGACCTGCCGGCCGTGCTCGCGGCGATGCGCGCGAGCGACGTCACCCACGCACTCGCGATCGCCGTGGAAATGCCCGCCTGGCCCGCGGTGCATGCGCTGGCGGCTGCGCATCCGAACCTCTATGCCAGCGTGGGCGTGCACCCCGACTACCAGGACACGCAGGAGCCCACGCGTGCCGTGCTGGCCAGCAAAGCCCGCGAGCCGCGCATCATCGCGATCGGCGAGACGGGCCTCGATTACTTTCGCCTCACCGGTGACCTGGAATGGCAGCGCGCACGGTTTCGCACCCACATCCGCGCGGCGCGCGACGCCGGGCGGCCCCTGGTCGTCCACACGCGCCAGGCCGCGGCCGACACGCTGCAGATCCTGCACGAGGAAGGCGCGGCGGAAGTCGGCGGGGTGATGCATTGCTTCACCGAGACCTTCGACGTCGCGTGCGCCGCGATGGAGCTCGGCTTCTGCATCTCCTTCTCCGGCATCGTGACGTTCCGCAACGCCGTCGCGCTGCAGGACGTGGCCCGGCGGATCCCGCTCGACCGCATGCTGGTCGAGACGGACAGTCCCTACCTCGCGCCGGTCCCGCATCGCGGCAAGCGCAACGAGCCGTCGTTCGTGCGCCATGTCGCCGATGCCATCGCCCGGCTGCGCGGGGTTCCGCTGGAAACTATCGCGGCCGCCACCACGGCCAACTTCGCCCGCCTGTTTGGAGTCGATCTCGCTGGCGTCGACCTTGCCGGCCTCGACCTTGCCGGCCTCGACCTTGCCGGCATCGACCTCGCCGGCATCGACCTCGCGAGGACCTGACCATGCGCTCCCGTCGCTGCGCCGCCCATGGGGCGATTGCCCGCTACCGTCTCATGCCCGCCGCTGCGCTGGCGGCGCTGCTGCTCTGCGCGCTTCCGGCGCAGGGGCAGCAGGCGCTGGACGACCTGATCATCGCCGTGTCGAACGACCGGGTCGCGGAAGTGCGGAGCCTGCTGGCGCGCGGGATGGATCCCGACTCGGTCGACGCCAACGGCGACCCGCTGCTCATCATTGCGGTGCGCAGCGGCAGCCTGGGCGCACTGGAGTCGCTCCTCGCCGCGAAGGCGCGGCCGGACCGGCGCAACGCCCACGACGATAGCCCGATCCTGCTCGCGGCGCTGAAGGGCAACCTGGCGATGGTGCGGCGGCTGCAGGCGGCCGGCGCGCCGCTCGACGGGCCGGGGTGGACGCCCCTCATCTACGCGGCCACGGGGGGTCACGAGGCGATCGTGCGGTTCCTGCTCGAGCAGGGCGCGCGCATCGATGCCGCCTCGCCCAACGGCACCACGGCACTGATGATGGCCATCCGCGAGCACCGCCTGGGCGTCGCGGAGATGCTCCTGGCGCGGGGGGCGGATCCTGCGCGCCGCAACCAGCTCGGGCTCTCCGCGCTTCAGTACGCCGAGCAGGGGAACGAGACCGCGCTTGCACAGCGGCTGCGCGCGCGCTGACCGGACGGGGCAAGCCGCAGGCCAGCGGGCCGAAAACCGCGCTAGGGTCCGTCCGTGAAGACCGGCGACGGGACCGGCGACTGCGTCGCGAACGGGCCGTCGGCGCGTTCGATTGTGGACGGTAGCGCGGGGCTTGCGGCGGGCGAGGCGACGGCGGAGGTGATGAGCGTGGGGACCATCGAGGGCAGCACGCCGACCAGGCGCCGCGCGCCGTCGAAGTGTTGAGACCAGTAGCGCTGCGACAGGAGCGAGACCTGCACTTCGCCGCCGGCCGACGGCGCATGGATGAAGCGGTTCCCGCCGAGATAGAGCCCGACGTGCGAGAACGCGAAGCGGCGCGTGTTGAAGAACACGAGGTCCCCCGGTGCGAGATCGGCGAGCGACACCTTCGCACCGATGCGGCTCAGCTCGGTAGCGGTGCGGGGCAGCGTCGTGCCCGTGACCTGCTGGAAGACGTAGCGTATCAGGCCGCTGCAATCCAGCCCGCCGGCTGGGTTGGCGCCGCCCATGCGGTAATCGACGCCGATGAGCCCCAGCGCGAAGAGCGCCACCTCCTGCGCGGATTGCCAGGCGGTTGGGCTGGGCGGAACCTCGCCGCGCGGCACGGCCGGAGCCTTCGCCGGCGAGCGCTCGGACGGGGAGGAGGACGGCGCCGCAGGCGCATGCGCCGGGCGCGCCGCCGCGGGCAGCGCCAGCGCACAGCAGAGTGTCGCCGCCATCGCGCCGCCGAGCGCGCGCCGCATTATGCAACTGTCATGCATCGAGGCGGATTGTGGCGCACTTTGCCGGATCGGGCAAAGTCCGCTCAGCCGACCTTGCCGCGCGGTGGCCGGCGCCCCGACGCACCGGCTTGGGGCAATGCGGCCGCGCGCGACCGGCGCGCGACCTTCGGATCGATGCGCAGCGGCAGCAGCAGCTCGACCCGGTCATTCGCGCGCAATGGGGTTCCTTCCGTCGCGGCCTGCCCATGGATCGCGAACGCGAGCATCGCACGATCGAGCCCGAACCGCTCGACGAGGCCGGCCTGCGCCACGGCATCGGCGACGCGCGCGCCGGCGCTAAGCTCGATGCGGACCAGGGCTGCGCCCTCCGGCCCGGCGTAGGCGACCTCGACCGCGATCATTCAAGCGGGAGCGCGGTACACCGTCTCGGCGCGCCGCACGAACGCGTCGATGAACGTGGCGGCGATGTGATGGAACACCGGGCCGATGACGAGGTCGAGGAGCCCGGTCGAGAATTCGTAGGTGAGGTCGAACTCGACCTTGCACGCATCCGCGGCGAGCGCGATGAAGCGCCACTCGCCGTTGAGGAGCCGGAACGGGCCGTCCTTCAGCCGCACCGTGATGAGCCGGCCCGGCGTGTTCGTGTTGGTGGTGGTGAAATTCGCGCGCACGCCGTGGTAGTCGATGTCGAGGCGGGCAGTCTTGCCGTCGGGGCGCGCTTCGAGCACCTGCGCCTTGGCGCACCAGGGCAGGAACGCCGGGTAGTCCTCGACTTTATCCACGAGATCGAACATTCGCGCCGCGGCGTATGGGACCAGCACCGACTTCTTCACGCACTGCATGAGGCCCCGCGTAGAATGAAGCATCGAACCAACACCCGCGCAATCCCGCGAACACCCGAGGAGCGCCCGACCGCGGCGCGCCGACCCGCGTGACCCATGAGCATCGTCGAGAATCGCAAAGCGTTCCACGAGTATTTTATCGAGGAGCGTTTCGAGGCCGGCCTGTCCCTCGAAGGCTGGGAGGTGAAGTCGGTGCGCGCCGGCCGCGCCCACCTCGCCGAGGCGTACGTCGTCATCAAGAACGGCGATCTCATGCTGATCGGCGCGCACATGACGCCGCTCACGACCGCTTCCACCCACGTCAACGCCGACCCCACCCGCACGCGCCGGCTGCTGATGCACCGGGAAGAGATCAACCGGCTGGTCGGCAAGGTGGAGCGCGCAGGCTACACCCTCACGCCGCTCAACCTGCATTTCAGCAACGGCCGGATCAAGCTCGAGATCGGCCTCGCGAAAGGCAAGAAGCAGCACGACAAGCGTGCGACCATTCGCGACCGCGAATGGACCCGCGAGCAGCAGCGCCTGATGCGCAACCGGACGGGCGGCGGTGAGCGCCCGCGCTGACGCGTGACCGGCTCGGCGGGGGATCCGCCGGCGAGCGGCTGATGGAGGACGCCGGCCGTCCCGACGTGGCGCTTGCGCGTGTCGCCGCGAATCACGTCCCGCTCACTCCGGTCAGTTTCCTCGAGCACAGCGCGCTCGCGTGGCCGGCGAAGATGGCGGTTCGCCACGGCGCGTTCGAGCTCACCTACGCCGATCTCCACGCGCGCTGCCGGCGGCTGGCCAGCGCACTCGCGCAGGCGGGTGTCGGGCATGGCGACACCGTGGCGATCGTCGCGCCCAACATCCCGGCGATGCTCGAGGCGCACTACGCCGTGCCGGCGCTCGGCGCCGTGCTCAACGCGCTCAACTACCGGCTCGACGCCAAAACCATCGCGTTCTGCCTGGAGCACGGCAATGCCAAGGTCGTGCTGGTCGACGCGGAGTTCGCGCCGCTCGTGCGCGATGCGCTCGCCCGGTGCGGGCGCACGCCGCTGGTGGTGGACCTCGACGACTGCGAAGGCCCGCGCGACCCGGCGCTGCGCGCGGGTACGCTGACCTACGCCGCGCTGCTGGAGCAGGGGGACCCGGCGTATGCGTGGCCGGGTCCGCGCGACGAATGGGACTCGCTGTCGCTCCTGTACACGTCGGGCACCACCGGTGAACCGAAGGGCGTGCTCTACCACCATCGGGGCGCGTACCTCAACGCGCTCGGCAACGCGCTGGCCTTTCGCCTCTCGCCCGCCTCGGTCTACCTCTGGACGCTCCCGATGTTCCACTGCAACGGGTGGACCTACACGTGGGCGGTCACCGCGGCCGGCGGCACGCATGTCTGCCTCCGGCGCGTCGACCCGCCGCCGATCTTCGAGGCGATCGTGGCGCACCGGGTGACGCACCTGTGCGGCGCGCCGGTCGTGCTGAACCTGCTCGTGCACGCACCGGCGCACGTGCGGCGGACCTTCGACCACGTGGTAGAGGTCGCGACCGGCGGTGCCGCACCTGCGTCGACGATCATCGCGAGCATGGAAGCCATGGGGTTTCGCGTGACGCACCTGTATGGGCTGACCGAGTCGTACGGTCCGGCCGCGGTCTGCGCCTGGCACGACGAGTGGGCGGTGCTTCCGCTGACCGAGCGCGCGCTGCGCATGTCTCGCCAGGGCGTCGCGATGCCCACGCTGGCCGCGCTGCAGGTGGCCGACCCGGACACCGGCGCGCCGGTGCCGCGCGACGGCGCAACCCTGGGCGAGGTGATGCTGCGCGGCAACACCATCATGAAGGGCTATCTCGGCAATCCGGCCGCGACGGCACGGGCGTTCGCGGGCGGCTGGTTCCGCACCGGCGACCTCGCGGTCTGGCATCCGGACAACTACATCGAGATCAAGGACCGGGCGAAGGACATCATCATTTCCGGCGGCGAGAACATCAGCTCGCTCGAAGTCGAGGAATGCCTGTATCGCCATCCGCTGGTCATGGAGGCCGCCGTGGTGGCGCGCCCGGATGCGCGCTGGGGCGAGACGCCCTGCGCGTTCGTGACGCTCAAGCCCGGTGTGCCGCCACCGGATCCTGCGACGCTGATCGCCTGGTGCCGCGCGAACCTCGCGCATTTCAAGGCGCCGCGCGCGATCGTGTTCGGGCCGCTGCCCAAGACGTCGACCGGCAAGATCCAGAAATTCGTGCTGCGCGAAGCCGCGCGCGCGCTGGCGCCACCGAATGGGTGACCCGCGCTTCGACCTGGACGCGCCGGCGACGCGCGCCGACGTCGAGCGGCGCGTCGGCGCCGCGCTGGGCACGAGCGCGACCGTCACCCGGTGGACGCGCCTGTCCGGCGGCGCGATCCAGCAGAATCTCGCGCTCGACTTGCGCACCGATGCCGGACCGCGCCGCGTCGTGCTGCGCACCGATGCGCGCAGCGCGGTCGCCGCGAGCCGCTCGCGGCTGGAGGAGTTCGCGCTGATGAGCGCCGCAGCGCGCGCCGGCGTGCAGGTCCCGGCCCCCATCTGCGCGGTCCCGTGCACGGCGGCGCGGCCGGCCTACACCGTGATGGGTCATGTCGAAGGCGTCGCCGCGGGGTACCGGCTCACGCGTCCGGGCGCCGTTGCCGATCCCGCCGCCCTGCTGCGCGAGCTCGGCGCGAACCTCGCGCTCCTGCACGCGCTTGCACCGCTGCCGCCTTCGCTCGCTTTCCTCGGTCCGGCGCCCACAGCGCCCACGCGCGGCCTGCTCGACGGCTATCGCGACTATCTCGACCATTGGCGGCGCCGGTTCGGCGACGCGTGGCCGGCGCTCGAGTGGGGACTGCGCTGGTGGCAGGAGCGCGCGGGCGACCGGGAAACCGCGGTGCTCGTGCATCGCGACTACCGCACCGGCAACTACCTGGTCGACAGCGGCCGGCTGGCGGCGGTGCTCGACTGGGAATTCGCCGGCTGGGGCAATCCGCTCGAGGACCTGGGCTGGTTCTGCGCGCCGTGCTGGCGCTTCGCGGCGCCCGACCGGGTGGCCGGCGGGATCGGCCCGGCCGCGGATTTCCTCGGCGCCTACAATGCCGTCGCGGGAACGGGTTACACCGAAGCGGACACGCGCGACTGGCAGGCGCTGGCGCAGTTGCGCTGGGCGATCATCGCGCTCCAGCAGTGCGAGCGGCACATGGGCGGCGGCGAGACCTCGCTCGAGCTCGCGCTCACCGGCCGGCTCCTGCCGAGGCTCGAGCGCGACCTCCTCGCGCTCACTCCCGCCTGATCATGGCCGACCGCCCACTCGCATCCGACCTGCTCGACACCGCGCGTGCGGCGCTGCTGGACGTGCTGTTGCCGGCACTTCCCCCGTCGGAGCGCTACACCGCGCGCATGGTGGCACGCGCGATGGAGATCGCCGCGCGCGAGCTCACGGCCACGCCGCTTCGCATGGATCTGCAGCGCGAGCTCGCCCGGCTGGCCGCTGTCGTGGACGACCCTGATGCGCGCACCGAGGCGCATCCGGGCGAGGCGCGCGCGCGCGCCGACGCGCGGTCCGCGGATCCGCCGCCGGCCGTACCGCTCGAAGCGATCGCCCGCGCGTTGGCCGATCGGCTGCGCGCCGGCGACTTTGCTCCCGCCGCGGCGCCGCCGGGCGCGAGCGTCGAGCGCGCCCGCCTGCATCGGGCGCTCACGGCCTGGTCGACGGAGCGCCTGTGCGTGACCGACCCGGCTCGCGCCGCACCACCGTCCGCCGAGCCTTGAGCGCCGCTCTGCCGTTGCGAGGGCAGACGGCGCTCGTCACGGGCGCCTCGAGCGGGCTCGGCCGACACTTCATCGGCGTGCTGGCCGCGCACGGCGCGCGCGTGATCGGCGCGGCGCGCGGCGCCGCGGCGCTCGAAGGCGTCATCGATGCGTTGCGCGCCGGCGGCGCGGAGGCGCGGGGCGTGACACTGGACGTGCGTGACGCCGCGTCGGTCGAAGCGGCGCTGACCGCGTGCGGCCCGCTCGACATCGTGGTGAACAACGCCGGCATCGCGCAGACCCGGCCTGCGGACGAGGTGACCGAGGACGACTGGCAGGCCGTCATCGACACCAACCTGTCGGGTGCGTTTTACGTCGCAGCGGCCGCGGCGCGCTCGATGAGCGTGCACGCGCGACCCGGCGTGATCGTGAACATCGCGTCGGTGCTGGCGTTTCGCGTGACTAAGCAGCTGAGCGCTTACAGCGCTGCGAAGGCGGGCCTCGTGCGGCTCACCGAAGCCCTGGCGCTCGAATGGGCACCCCGGCAGATTCGCGTGAACGCGCTCGCGCCAGGCTACATCGAGACCGATCTCAACCGCGAATTCCTGCGCTCGCCGGCCGGCGCGGCGCTGGAGCGACGCATTCCACAGCGCCGCTTCGGCGCGCCCGCCGATCTCGACGGCGCGCTGCTGCTGTTCGCCGGTCCCGGAGGCGCGTACATCACGGGCACGACGCTCGTCGTCGACGGCGGCCACACGCTCGCCTGGCTCTAGTTCACGTCGACCGGCACCGCGGCACAGGAGACACGATGGATTTCGCGCTGGCGTACGAGACCGAGGTGGTGCGGCGGCGGGTCGAGGGCTTCGTGGCCACGCAACTCGTTCCGCTCGAGTCCGATCGCGCAAGCTACGACCAGCACGACAACCTCGCGCCCGCGTTGCTCGAGCGGCTGCGCGCCGCCGCCCGCGCCGCGGGGCTGTGGTCGCTGCAGGTGCCGGTCGCGTGGGGCGGGCAGGGCCTGTCGGTGGTGGCGATGGCGGCGTGCTACGAAGCGATGAACGCGTCGATCTTCGGTCCCGTCGTGTTCAACAGCGCCGCGCCCGACGACGGCAACATGATGGTGCTCGCCAAGGTCGGCACCGACGCGCAGCGCGACCGATGGCTCCGCCCGATCGTCGACGGCCGCGTGCGCTCGGCGTTCGCGATGACCGAGCCGCATCCGGGCAGCGGCTCCGATCCGGCGATGATGCAGACGCGCGCGACGCGTCACGGCGACCGCTGGACCGTCCACGGCCGCAAATGGTTCATCACCGGCGCCGGCGTGGCGCAGCATTTCATCCTGATCGCCAGGACGTCCGACGATCCGCGCAAGGGGCTCACCGCATTCCTGTTCGACCGCGACCAGCCCGGCTGGCGCATCGTTCGGCGCATTCCGATCATGGGACCCGAGGAGCACGGTGGCCATTGCGAGCTCGAGTTCGACGGCCTCGAGATCGCGGACGAGAATCGCCTGCTCGGCGTGGGCGACGGTCTCAAGGTCACGCAGATCCGGCTCGGCACCGCGCGGCTGACGCACTGCATGCGATGGCTGGGGCTCGCGCGGCGCGCGCTCGGCATCGCGCTCGACTATGTACGTTTGCGCGAGAGCGGCGGGCTGCGCTTGATCGAGCGCGAAAGCGTGCAGAACCTGCTCGGCGACGCGGCGCTGCGCATCGACACCGGGCGGCTGCTTACCATGCGCGCGGCGTGGCTGCTCGACCGTGGCGAATACGCGCGCAAGGAAATCTCGATGGCGAAGCTCGTGGTCGCCGACGTGCTGCATCAGTCGGCGGACACGGCGCTGCAGCTCCTCGGGGCGCGCGGCTACTCGCAGGACACCGTCGTCGAGTGGATCTATCGATACGCGCGCCAGGCGCGGCTGGTCGACGGCGCCTCCGAGGTGCACAAGGGAGTGCTCGCGCGTTTCCTGGCCGACGAAGGCGATGCGTTCTGGGAATGGCGGGTGGCCGGTCCTGCGCCCTCGCCGCGCACCTGATCGACCACGCGGCCGGCCGTACCAATCGACCGCACCCGATCGACCGCACCCGATCGACCGCACCCGATCGACCGCACCCGATCGACCGCACCCGATCGACCGCACCGATC
>JBBSEG010000050.1:0-31799 GCA_038239945.1 Burkholderiales bacterium | reverse complement strand
TCGAGCAGATCCGTGCGGTGAAGTAGGGGTCGCGGTGCCGGCGACCGCGGCGAGATCCGCTCCACGGCAGCGGGCCTTGGCGCTCACGATCGAGTTGGGACCATGCCCGTCCTGACGGCCATCCGCGCCGCAGTCCGGTGGATCAGCCTGGCGCTCCTGGCCGCGCTCGTGGTCACGCCGCTGGCGCAGATCACGATGCGCGGCATCTTCAACGTGCCGATGGCGGGCGCGGAGGAAATGGCGCGCTACTTCCTCATCTGCCTTACGTTCATCGCGGCGTCGTATGTCACCGAGCAGGGCGGACAGATCCGGATGGAGGAGTTCCAGGGATTGATCCCCGCGCGGGCCCGCTGGGTCCTCCAGATGGTCATCGAGCTCGCCGGCTCCCTGCTCTTCCTGGTGCTGTTCGTCGCGGGAGTGGTCACCATCCGCAACAACCTGCAGAACCAGACCGCCGTGATGGAGCTGCCGTTCTGGCTGTTCATGGGACCACTTGCGGTCGGATCGTTGCTGCTGTGCATCGAGACGCTGATGACGCTGGTGCACACATGGCGCCGCCGTCGTCCCGAGGCCAAGCAGACGGTGCTCACCTAGGGTTCGCATGGAAGGCTTCCTGGTCGTCCTCGCGTTCGTCGTGCTATTCGTCCTGGGCTTTCCGGTCGTGCTGGCGATCGGCATACCGTGCGTCATCTACATCTTCGCCAACGGCCTGCCGATCGACCTCGTCGCGCAGCGCACGCTCTATGCGCTCGATTCGTTCCCGCTCGTCGCCGTGCCGGTGTTCCTGTTCGTCGGCAGCCTGATGAACAGCGCGGGCATCTCGCGCTACATCTACCAGTTCGCCGACACCGCCGTGGGCCGCATGCCCGGGGGCCTCGCGCAGGTGAACATCTTCGGCAGCCTGATCTTCGCGGGCATGTCCGGCTCGGCGCTTGCGGACATCGGGGGCCTCGGGCGCATCGAGATCGACGCAATGCGCAAGAAGGGCTTCACGGCGCCGTTCGCCGCGGCGGTCACGAGCTCGTCGGCGATCGTGGGCCCCATCTTCCCGCCTTCGATCCCGCTGATCATCTACGGCACGGTGACGGGTGTATCGGTGATCCAGCTGCTGCTCGGCGGAATATTGCCGGGCCTGGTATGCGTCGCGATGCTGATGCTGATGACCTGGTGGCTGGCGAACCGGCGCAGATACCCGCGCGCTGCCAGGTGGCCCACGCGAAGGGAGCTTTGGCGGGATTTCAAGCCGGCGTTTCCGGCCATCGTCGCGCCCGTGATCCTGATCGTCGGAATGCTGCTCGGCTGGTTCACGCCCACCGAGATCGCGTCGGTGACCGTGCTCTACGCGGTGCTGATCAGCAGCCTGTTCTATCGCGAGCTGACGTGGCAGGGCGTGCTCAGCGCCAGCTACGAGACGATTCGCGCGTCGGCCGGCATTCTGCTGATCGTCGCCGTCGCGGCCCTGTTCGGCTGGATCCTCTCCGTCGAGTCCATGCCGCAGAAGCTCACGGGGGTGATGCTGTTGATCTCGACCAACCCCTATGTGCTTTTGATGCTCGTGAACGTGCTGCTCATCGTCGTCGGCATGTTCCTCGACAGCACGACCGCCATCCTCGTGATCGCGCCGATCATCGCCAAGCCGCTTGTCGCGGCCGGTGTCGACCCCGTGCACCTGGGGATGGTCGTCGTGTTCAACCTGATGATCGGCCTGCTCACGCCACCCATGGGCCTCGCGCTTTTCCTCGTCGCCGACATCGCGAAGGTGAAGATGAAGGACGTGTTGAGGGAGATGATGCCGTACTACATCCCGCTGGGGATTACGTTGGCCCTGATCACGTATGTGCCGCAGATCACGACATGGATCCCGAGGATTGCGCTGGGGCCGTGATAGACATGCGGCGCTTTCGTGCCGCCTCGATCGCTGCCGGTTCGTCGGCGGCCCGGGTGGGTGTGCGCGGATTTTTCCCGTTCCGTCTTTTTCCCGTTGGCAGGGGCCGCGCCCCTCCCTACGATGCAGTCATACCAACGCATCACCGGGAGACCACGATGAACCGCTACCAGAACCAGACGCCCCGCGCTGCCTTCGCGATCGCCGCTGTCGTCATGTCCCTCGTCACGATTGCCGCCTTCGTTGGCCCACCGTCTGCGATCGACGCGGGCGACGTCTGGACCATGATGGCGCGTGCCGACCGCGCGACGCTGGTGACGATCAGCCCCGCCCGTGTCGACGTCGTCGCCTCGCGCGAAGCGCCGGTCACGGTGGCTGACGCGTCGTCGGTGGTCGCCGGTCGCTGAGCCGGTCGGTCGGTCGCAGACGGGGCGCAACGCTCCGGCGGCGGATGCGCGTCAGGCCCCCCGGGCCGCGCGCCTGACGCGGTCCGCACCGGTTGTGGACGAGGTTGAGATAGCGGACACCGGCGACTGAATACGGATCACGCTTCCGGGATAAGACTCGCGAGCCGCACCGCCGCGCGCCGGATGTCCTCCGCAATCGCCGCTGCCGCCGCCTCTGCATCATGCTTGCGTGCAGCCTCGATCGCCGCCGCATGCAGGTCGATCCCTCGCATCGCGGGCAGCAGCAGCGTGAGGTAGGGGCCGGCCTGCAGCCACATCGACTCGATCGCCCGGAGCAGGTTCGGCATATCCGCGGCGCGGTAGTACCCGAAATGGAACGCTTCGTTTTTCATGAGGTACGTCGCGTAGTCCTTACGATCGCGCGCGGCCGCGAGCTCGACCTGGATCGCTTCGAGGGCCTCGACCTGAGCGGGCGTCATGCGCAACGCGGCGTGGCGCGCGGCGAGTGACTCGAGCGCGACGCGGACCTCCGTGATCTCGGACAAGCGCGCGCGGTCGAGCGCAGGCAGGCGCGCCGTGCCGCTGCGCAGATGCTCGAGCGCGCCTTCGCCGGCCAAGCGCCGAATCGCCTCGCGGGCTGGCGTCGCGCTGGTGCCGAGCGACGCCGCCACGCCGCGAATCGTGATCTTCTGTCCCGGCTTGAAGCGGCCGCGCATCAGCGCGTGCTTCATCGCGGCGTAGACCTGGGCGTGCACGGTGTCACGCGCGGCCGGCGTCTCCGCCAGCGGCGGCGAGGAGACGGTTGCGCGGCGCGCCTGACGTGTCATGCCGTTCACCTTGGCCATTCCCGCGAAAGCGGGCCCCATGTCGTCGCGGGAGCTTAGTCCCGATCCGCCGAAATGTGATCACAAAGTTGACAGGCGGAGAAACGGGGGCCGAGAATGCGTCCCATGGGCCCTGGCTTCCAGCGATGACGCGCCTCTCGTTTCCCGACAAGGGCGCGCCGGCGAACGACCTTTTCGCCGAGATGGAGGCTGCGCGCACGCGCGACGTCGACTGGAAGCGCGGACGCGTCGGCCTGTACGTCCACTACGCCGGCGAAGACGTGCTCGCGGTCGCGAAAGAGGCGTACCAGCGCTTCTTCTCCGAGAATGCGCTCGGCCCGAAGGCGTTTCCGAGCCTGAGGAAGTTCGAGGACGAGGTCATCGACTGGGCGCTCGACATCCTGCATGCGCCGCCCACTGCGACGGGAGTGATGACGTCGGGCGGCACCGAGAGCCTTTTCCTCGCGTTGGCGGCCGCGCGCGATTGGGCCCGAGTCACACGCCCCTCCATTACGAAGCCCGAGATCGTCATTCCGTGGAGCGCGCATCCGGCGTTCGACAAGGGCGCGCACTACCTCGACCTCGTTGTCCGTCGCACGCCGCTGCGCGACGATTTCCGTGCCGACGTCGATGCGATGGCGGCGGCCATCACGCCGTCGACCATCCTCGTGGCCGGTTCCGCGCCCGCGCTACCGCACGGCGTGATCGATCCCATCGTGCCGATCACGCGACTCGCGCGCCAGCACGGCCTGTGGTGCCACGTCGATGCGTGCGTCGGCGGTTTCATGGCCCCGTTTGTCAAGCGCGCGGGCTATCCGATCTCCGATTTCGACTTCGCGATCGATGGCGTTACGTCGATCTCCGCCGACCTGCACAAGTACGGCTTCACCGCGAAGGGTGCGTCGCTGCTGCTGCTGGCCGACCGCGCGATGCGCCAGTACCTGGTATTCGACTTCGACAACTGGCCGCGCGGGCACTACAGCTCTGCGACGTTCCGCGGCACGCGCCCGGGCGGGGCAATCGCCTCCGCATGGGCCGTGATGCGCTATCTCGGCGCCGATGGCTATACGAAGATCGCGCGCACGACGATGCAGGGGCGTGATCGCCTCATCGCCGGCCTGCGTACCATCGACGGCTTCGACGTTGTCGGCCAGCCGGAGCTGAGCGTGATGGGCTACGGCGCGACCGGTATCGACATCAACGCGGTCGCACAGCAGCTCGGCGAGCGCGGCTGGTTCGTGTCCGGCATGGCCAGTCCGCCGGGCATCCACATGGGCATGCTGTCGCCGGCGCATGCGGCGGTGGTCGACGAATATCTCGCCGACCTGCGCAGCTCGGTGACCGACGTCCGGCAGGGCGCCGCACCGACGAAGACGATGGATCACTCGTATGGCGGCTAATGCCGCGTCCCCGACGGGCGTGGGCCGTTCCGAGCCCGCCGCCAGCAGCCACGTCGGCCGCTCGGCGCTGGTCGTCGGCGTCGACGTCGGCGGCACGTTCACCGACTGCCTGATGCTCGATCCTGTGACCGGCGTGTTTTCCGTCGCGAAGGTGCCCAGCACGCCGCAGGACCAGTCGATCGGCTTCATGGCGGGCTTGGCGGCGCTGAAGTGCGACCTCACGAAGACGCAGACCGTCGTGCACGGCACCACGGTCGCGACCAATGCCGTGCTCGAGCGCAAGGGTTCGCGCTGCGGATTGATCACCACGAAGGGCTTTCGCGACATCCTCGAGCTCGCACGCCGCACGCGGCCGCAGCTTTTCGGTCTTACCGGGGAGTTCGAGGCGCTGATCCCGCGCGAGCTGCGCACCGAGGTCCGCGAGCGCACCGATGCCGACGGCGAGATCCTCGAACCCCTCGACGAAGGCGAAGTCGCGGCGGCGGTCGCGTACCTGCGCTCGCAGGGCGTCGAGTCGATCGCCGTGCACTTCATGCATTCATACGCGAATCCGCACAATGAGCAACGCTGCCTGGCCATCGTGCGCGAGTTGTGGCCGAACGACCACGTCTCGCTCGGCTCCGATCTGCTGCCCGAGATCCGCGAGTTCGAGCGTGGCACGGTCGCCGCCCTCAATGCGTACGTCCAGCCGCTGATCAGCGGTTACGTGGGGCGCCTCAGTGCCCGCCTGCGCGACGGTGGCTTCGCCCGCGAGCTCCTCATCATGCAAGGCAACGGCGGCATGATGGATGCGCCGATGGCGTCGCGCCACGCCGTGCATACCGTAATGTCCGGTCCCGCGTCGGGCGCCATTGCAGCGGCGCGCATCGGCGTGGCAGCCGGCCTGCCCAACCTCATCACGTGCGACATGGGCGGCACCAGCTTCGACGTGTCGGTGATCGTCGACGGCGTGCCCTCGGTGTCGCGCGAGAAGAGCATCGACTACGCGATCCCGCTGCGCATCCCGATGGTGGATATCCACACGATCGGTGCCGGTGGCGGCAGTCTCGCGCGCATCACGGCGGGCGGCATGCTGCAGGTCGGCCCCCACAGCGCCGGCGCGGAGCCGGGGCCGATCTGCTACGGTCGCGGCGGACGCGAGCCCACGGTCACCGATGCGAACCTGGTGCTCGGCCGCATCAATCCGTCCCGCATCAACGGCGTGGCCCGGGCCGCCGACATCGATGACGTGCGCGCGCAGGTGCTGGAGAAGATCGGCCGGCCGCTGGGGCTCGACGCCGAGGCGGCCGCCGCCGCCATCCTCGCGGTCGCCAACGCCTCGATGGCCGAGGCGATCCGCTTCACGTCGGTGGAGAAGGGCTTCGACCCGCGCGATTTCGCGATCTTCGCGTTCGGCGGAGCCGGGCCGCTGCACGCCAGCGTGCTGGCGCGCGAGCTCGGCGTGCCGAAGATCCTCGTGCCGATGTTCCCGGGCATCACGTCGGCGCTCGGCTGCGTGCTCGCCGACGTGCGCCACGACTATGGGATCACGGTGAACCGGCCGCTTCTCGAGGTGAATGGTGCCTGGGCCGACGGCCTCCTCGCCGGTCAGATCCAGGCCGGCCGCGACTTGATCGAGCGCGAGGCCGTGCACGTCACCGGCATCGACGTCCTGCACGAAGCCGACCTCCAGTACCAGGGCCAGACTCATGTCATGCGGGTCACGGCGAAAAGCCCGGGCTTCGACCGCCGCGAGATTCTCGATGCCTTCGAGGCGCTATATCGCGAGCGCTTCGACGTGGATTTGTCCGAGATGACGCCGGTGCTTGCCGCGCTCCGCACGACGGTGATCGGAAGGCGCGAACGCCACGAGTCGATGGACGTCGTGCCGACGAACGCCGCAACCCAACGTCGTTCGGCCGTAGATGACGAACATCGCAAGGTGTGGTTTTCTGGCGGCTGGTCCGACACTCCAATCGTGCGGCGCGCTTCGCTGCGTCCCGGCGATACGCTCGAAGGCCCTGCGATCGTCGAGCAGCTCGACACCACCACGATCGTCGAGCCCGGCGACTCAGCGTCGATCGACGCCCACGGCAATCTGGTCATCACGCTCGCTTCCCTAGCATGAATATCGACCCCGTCACCCTGTCCGTCGTTCACAACAGCCTCGTGATGGTCGCCAGCGAGATGGACCTCGCGCAGGAGAAGACGTCGTTCTCGCCGATCATCTCGGAGGCGATGGACCGCGCCAACGGCATCTACGCCGCCCACAACGGCGAGCTGATCGTGCAGGGCGCGCGCGGCCTGCCGCTATTCGTGGGCGTGATGCAGGCGACCGTCGGGCACGTGATCGAGCGGCATGCGGAGGTGAAGCCCGGCGACGTGATCATCATCAACGATCCGTATCTCGGCGGGACGCACCTGATGGACGTGCGCCTGGTGAAGCCCTTCTTCCGCGAGGGCGAGGTGTGGGCGTGGCTCGCCAATTCGGCGCACTGGGCGGACATCGGCGGTTCGGTGGCCGGCGGCTTCTCCAGCGACACCTGGGAGGTGCACCAGGAAGGCCTGCGCCTGCCGCCAATCCGCATTGCGCGCGAAGGCAAGCTCGACGAGGACCTGCTCGCGCTGATCCTCGCCAACTGCCGCGTGCCGCAGGAGCGCGTCGGCGACTTCAAGGCGCAGCTGGCCGCGCTGCACGTCGGCGAGCGGCGCCTGAACGCGCTGCTCGACCGCTACGGGAGCGCGACCGTCGAAGCCGTCATCAAGGAAGTGCGCGCGCGGGCCGAGGCGCAGATGCGTGCGCACATCCAGGCGCTGCCCGACGGCCGCTACACGTTCGAGGCGCCGATGGACAGCGACGGCATCCGCGACGAGCCGCTGTGGGTGCGCCTGGCGCTCGATGTGGAGGGCGACGAGCTCACGCTCGACTTCTCGAAGAGCAGCCCGCCGTGCCGCGGCCCGATGAACACCCCGTTCGCGACCACGCAATCGGCGGTCTACATCGGCGTGCGCCACATGTTCCCCGACGTGATGCTCAATGCCGGCTGCTTCGAGCCCATCCACATCAAGGACGCGCGCGGCACCTTCCTGCACGCCGAGTATCCGAAGCCCGTCGCGGGCGCTGCCGCCGAGTGCTCGCAGCGCGTCGTCGAGACGGTGCTCGGTGCGCTCGGCCGTGCGATGCCCGACCGCGCCTACGCCGGACCCTTCGGCACCGCCGGCAACTTCAGCCTGGGCGGGTACGACCCGAAGCGGCAGCGCCATTACGTGATGTACTACTTCAGCGGTGGCGGCTACGGCGGCTACTGGGAAGGCGACGGCCACACCAACGCGTGCGCCACCATCGCGTTCACGCAGACGCAGCCGTTCGAGGTGCTCGAGTCGCACTATCCGGTGCTGTTCGAGGACGCGTCGCTGCGCGAAGGCTCCGCCGGCGCCGGCGAGTTCCGCGGCGGATGGGGCATCAGCTATCGCGTGAAGCTGCGTCGCGGCGAGGCGTCGGCGGCGTTCATGATGGACCACGGCCGCTTCCCACCGTTCTCGCTGGGCGGCGGCACCCCCGGCGCGATGACCGAGATCGAGGTGTCGCAGGCGGGCGCCGTCACGCGTCCGCCGCACATCTCCAAGGGCACCGGATACGTCCTTGCACCGGGCGACTGGGTGCGGGTGAAGACGCCGGGCGGGGGAGGGTGGGGCGATCCGCGCAAGCGTGATCGCAAGCGCGTCGAGCGGGATGTGCGGCGGGGCTATCTTGCGCCCGCTGCTGCCGAAGCGACGTATGGCTGGGTCGAGAACGGCGCGTCGGCCGGGGACCTCGCGACCCCGGAAGATCGACCGCTGAAAGTCTCGTAGCACCGGATTCGACGGAAGCAATCATGCATCCTCAAGGGAGACGAACCATGACCACGATGTCGCGCAATGCCCGCCGTCTAGCCGTGCTCGCCGCCGCGTGCCTGGTGCCCGCCATGGCCCTGTCGCAGCCAAAGGTCGTGCTGAAGCTGAATCTCGGCACGCCGCCCGGCAACCCTTACAACGTCGGCGCCGAGGCGTTCAAGACGATGGTCGAGGCCGACACGCAGGGCGCCGTCACCGTCCAGATCTTCCCGACCGCGCAGCTCGGCGGCGAGACGGAGAGCGCCAAGAACGTGCAGCTCGGCACGCTGGAGGCGACCATCGTGTCCACCAGCAATCTCGCGTCGTTCAACGACAAGCTGGCGGCGTTCTCCGTGCCGTACATCTTCAAGTCGGTGAGCTGCTCGTTCCCGGTGGTCGACGGCGCGGTGGGGCAGGAGATGTCCGACGCGCTCCTGAAGAACGCGCGCATCCGCGTGCTCGGCTACCCGACCTTTGGCGCGCGGCACCTGCTCAACACCAAGCGCCGCGTGCTGCATCCCGACGACCTCAAGGGTCTGAAGATTCGCGCACCCGATCCGCTGCTCGAGGCGACGTGGCGCGCGCTCGGCGCCAATCCCACGCCGCTGCCATTTCCCGAGGTGTTCAACGCTCTGCAGCAGGGCGTGATCGACGGCGACGCCAACCCGCTCACCAGCATCCAGACGTTCCGCTGGTACGAGTCCACCAAGTACGTGTCGTTCACCAACACGGCGGTCGGCATCGGCGTGTTCATCATCAACGACGCGTTCCTGCAGAAGCTGCCGAAGGCGCAGCAGGACGTCGTCCTCAAGGCGGCGACCGAGTCGATCAAGGCCAACCGTGCGAGCGAGGCCGACCTCAACAAGAAGGCCGAGGCGTTCCTGCGCACGCAGGGCGTCAATTTCGATACGCCCAACCAGGACGAATTCCGCGCGAAGCTCACGCCCGTGTTCGAGGATGCGAAGAAGCGCTTCGGTGCCGACCTGCTCGACCGCATCACCGCCGCGCAGACCGGCTGCTGACGGCGTGCGCGTGAGCCTCGCGGCCGGCCGCTCGCACGCATGAGCGGCCCGTCGCCGGCCGCGCGCGCGTCCCGGCCGCGAACCCCGCTGCTGCGCTGGCTCGACCGTAGCGAGGAGATCCTCGGCGTCGCGTTGTTGGTCCTGCTGGGCGTGTTCCTCACCGCCCAGGTGGTTATGCGCTTCACGCTCGGGCTGGGGTACAGCTGGATGGAGGAGATCATCCGGATGCTGTTCATCTGGGTGATCTTCCTCGGCGCCGTTGCCGCGATGCGCCGTCACCTGCACATCCGCGTCGAGGCCGGCCTGCTGCTGTTTCCGCGTCCGCTGCGCCCTGTCGCGGGCTGGCTCGGTGACCTGCTGCTGTTCGGCTTCTGCATCGCCGTCACCTGGCATGGCATCGAGCTCGTCATGTCCTCCGCCGACGGCAGCTTCCGCCTGCAATCGACCGGCGTGTCGATGTTCTGGCCCTACCTGATCGTGCCGATCAGCTTCGGGCTGCAGGCGCTGCGGTTGGCGCTGTGGCGCTTCGGCGTGCGTCCCGAGCAGGAGATCGAGGTGAAGCACGCATGATCGAGCTGCTCGCCGGCATCCCGATCACGCCCCTGTTGTTCGGGTCGTTCCTGATTCTGCTGATTCTCGGCGTGCCGATCGCCCACGCGCTCGGCGCCGCGACGCTGCTCGTCCTCTACGCGCAGGGCATTCCCGGCGTCTTCCTCCCACAGACCGCGTTCAACACGACCGATTCGTTCCCGTTGGTCGCGGTGCCGTTCTTCGTGCTCGCCGGGTACCTGATGGAATACGGCGGGTTATCGCTGAGGTTGGTGAATCTCGCGTCTGCCGTCATAGGTCATGTCACCGGTGGGTTTGCGTGCGTCACCATCCTCGCATGCATGTTTTTCGCGGCCATGTCCGGCTCAGGCCCGGCCACTGTAGCCGCCATCGGCACGCTGATGATTCCCGCCATGACGCGGGTCGGCTACAAGCCGGCGTTCGCGGGCGCAGTGGCGTCGACCGGCGGCACGCTCGGCATCATGATTCCACCCAGCAACCCGATGATCATCTACGGCGTCGTCGGCAACGTGTCGGTGACGCAACTATTCATCGCCGGCATCGTCCCGGGCCTTCTCACTGGCGTGATCCTGATTGCCGCGAGCTGGTGGCTGTGCCGCCGCTACGGCTTCGTCGGCGGGGACGAGCGCCCGAGCGGCAAGCGGCTGCTGCGCGCCGTGCTCGATGCGCGCTGGGCGCTTCTCGCGCCGGTGATCGTGTTGGGCGGCATCTACGGCGGCGTGTTCACGCCGACGGAGGCGTCGGTCGTCGCGGCGGTGTATGGATTGCTGGTCGGCGTGTTCGTGTATCGCCAGCTCACGTGGCGCAATGTCTACAAGGCGCTGCTGAACGCCGTGCTGGTGGGCGGCAGCGTGACGATCATCGTCGGGCTGGCGTCAGGTTTCGGCCGCCTCCTCACCCAGTACCAGATTCCGCAGCAGCTCGCCGCCTTTACGCTCGACTGGTCGAGGAATCCTTTCATCGTTCTGATGATCATCAACACCGGGTTGATCATCATCGGGACGTTCATGGAGACGTTGGCGACGATTATCCTGTTGACGCCGATCTTGTTGCCGCTAGTGGTGGCGCTTGGTGTGGATCCCATCCACTTCGGGATCTTGCTCGTGATTACTTCGGAGATTGGGTTTTTGACGCCGCCGCTGGGGGTGAACCTTTTCGTGGCGATGGGAATTGCGAATGTCACGCTCGAGCAGATCTCGAAGGCCGTGATTCCCTTCATCATCATTTTGACGCTGGTGACGGTGTTGTTGACGGCGGTTCCCGAGATCAGCCTCTGGCTGCCCCGCCTGTTGCGGTAGCTCCAGGCGACCGTTTACCCGAGGCCTCGGCGACGGCCTTGTCCTCCGTCCAGACCCCGCCGGTGTCCATCGTGAAGCCGCCTTCGTTCGCTCGTCCGTCTTCAAGGCCGAATAGCTCAGCTATGCAGCGGCCAGCATGGTCACGCGTTCCACTTTCGGAACACTGACTCCCAATGGGTGGGCCTTGCCACTAGCCTCGATTGGGTAGGTTTGGCCTTAACTTGAGAGCTGCCATCGATCTGGTCGCTTTGCAGGCGAATTCGTAGCGGATTTGTTTGGGACTTTACCTTGGCCATTGCGACTGAGCGTTTAACGGTGTTCGCCAATTGTGCTGCCGGCCGGGACCTCTTGTTGTCGCGCAATCCCGAGACCTCAAGCAACGGGCCGTTGCCGAAGTTTCTATTTGTCGATATCGCGAAGCCTCGCGCCATTGAGTCGAGCCAAAATGCCCGGCAGTACCGGCATAAACCTTTCTCCATGCCCCTGAATATTAGCAAGTTGATAAGTCTGATTCACGGCCTGAGCAATGAACGCCACAGCCGGCGCCCCCTCCGCCATCTTCGTATAGAACCGCATATCCTTCCAGGCAATGCGCAACGGTCCCTTCAAGTGACTGTCGTCCCCCTCCAACACCCACGGCATGATCATCTGAAACATCTTGCTGTTCGCGCCGCCGGCTGACACGACGTCGTAGAGCTTGCGCATGTCCACGCCGAGCTTCGCGGCGCAGGCCAGGGCCTCGGAGATGACTGCGCAGGTGCCAATCGAGATGAAATTGTTGACCAGCTTCAGCGTGTGGCCCGAGCCGAGCGCCCCGGCTTCGATGATCGTATCCGCGTAGCACTCGACGACGGGCCGGATCAGCTTGACCGTCTCGGCGTCGCCCCCGATGAATGTGCTGAGCTTGCCCTGTTCGGCCTCCTTGGGCGTGCGTCCCAGGGGTGCGTCGCACATGCGGATGCCGCGTTTGGCCATGTCGGCTCCGATCCGGCGTGTCGCGATCGGGTCGGACGTGGTCGAGTCGACGAGGATCATGCCCTCGCGCGCTCCCGCGAGCACGCCGTTCTCGCCGTAGACCATCGCCTCGACTTCTACCGACGACGGCAGGCACAGGAACACGATGTCCGACGCGCGGGCCACGTCGGCGGCAGTCGCCGCCTCCTTCGCGCCTTTGCCCACCAGGTCGCCAACCGGCGACCGGTTGCGATGGCCGGCAATGGTCAGCGGGTAGCCGCCGCGCAGGATGCCGCCCGCCGCGCCGTGACCCATGAGACCCACTCCGATGTAGCCGATCCTCGGCTTCGACATGACAGTCCCTCTCGTGATGAATTCGTAGGCAGCCGAAGCCGGCAATCAATCGTTCGGTTCCAACACCGCCCGGATGAAGCTCTCCAGCTCCTTCGTCTTCGGCGCCGCAAACAATTCCTTGGGCGGGCCCTTCTCCCACACCTTGCCCTTGTGCATGAAGACCAGCGTGTCGGCGGTGCGGCGCGCGAAGCCCATCTCGTGCGTCACCAGCACCATCGTCATGTTCGACGTCGCCAGCCGCTCCAGCACCTTCACCACTTCCCCAACGAGCTCGGGATCTAAAGCCGAAGTGATCTCATCGAACAGCATCAGCCGCGGCCGCATGGCCAACGCCCGCGCGATCGCGACACGCTGCTGCTGACCACCCGACAGCTGCGTCGGGAACGCATGCAGCTTGTCCTCGAGATCCACCTGGCGAAGCGCCTCCAGCGCAATGGCCTGCGCCTCGGCCAGCGGCACCTTGTTCGTCACAGTCGGACCCAGCGTGATGTTGCGCTCGACGGAGTGATGCGGAAACAGGTTCAGGCTCTGGAACACGATGCCGATGTGACGGCGCACCTCGCGCAACGCAGCGCCATCGCCGGGAAGGGCCTTGCCGTCGAACTGAACCGATCCGCCGTCGATTCTCTCGAGCCCGTTGATGCACCGGAGCAGCGTCGTCTTTCCCGACCCCGACCGCCCGATGACGGCAACGACCTCGCCGGTCTCGACGTCCAGCGACACGTCGTCGAGCACGACATTGTCGCCGTACCGCTTACGGACGTTTGCCAATGCCAAGAGCGGCATCGATCCTCCCCTCGAGACGCAGCGCCGCCAGTGACAGCGGCCAGCACAGCGCAAAATACAGCGCCGCGATGATCGGGTAGACGATCATCGGCTGGAACGTGACGTTGACGATCAGCTGCCCCGCGCGTGTCAGCTCGACGAAGCCGATGATCGACGCGATCGACGTGCCTTTGATGAGCTGCACCAGGAAGCCGACCGTCGGCGGGATCGCAATCCGGAACGCCTGCGGCAGGATGACGTTACGCATCTGCGCGACCGGCGACAGCGGCAACGCAGCCGCCGCTTCCCACTGCTGGCGTGGAATCGCCTGGATGGCGCCGCGCCAGATCTCGCCGAGAAACGCGGCGGCGTACATCGTGAACGCGATGGTCACGGCCGGCCACGGATCGATCCGCAGACCGGTCAGCACCGCCAGGCCGTAGAACACGATGAAGAGCTGCATCAGCACCGGCGTGCCTTGGATCACGCCGATGTACACGGCGGCCAGGCCGCGCAGCACGACGAACCGCGAGGTCCGTGCAATTGCCAGCACCAGCCCGCCGATAGCGCCGCCCGCGAACGCGATCAGGGACAGCACGATCGTCCAGCGCACTGCGCCGAGGATGAACAGGAACGCCGACCAGTCGAAGTCGCGGCTCATCGCGCCCACGCCCCGCGCGTCGGCTGACCGCGCTCGAACGCGCTCCAGTAGACCGCGTGCAGCAACGCGCGCGCACCCAGCGCCATCGCGAGATACATCCCGGTGGCGACGAAATAGAACTCGAACGCGCGGAAGGTCGTCGACTGCAGGGTGTTGGTGATCCCGGTGAGCTCCTCGGCGGAGATGGCCGAGACGATCGACGAGCCCAGCATCAGCAGCACGAACTGGCTGGCGAGCGCGGGATACACGGTGCGCAGCGCCTGGAACACGATGATGTGCCGGAAGATCTCGAGGCGGCTGAAGCCCAGCGAGTGGCCTGCCTCGATCTGCGGGTTGGGCACGGCATCGATGCCCGAGCGCAGGATCTCGGTGGCGTAGCCGGCGAAGTTGAGGCTCATGCCGATGAGCGCGGCGGTGGTGGCCTCCATGCGGATGCCGAGTTCGGGAAGCGAAAAATAGATGATGAAGAGCTGCACGAGGAACGGCGTGTTGCGGACGAGCTCGACATAGGCGCCGACCGCGCGCCGGACCGGCGTCGGCCCGGCGTCGCGCAGGAACGCCAATACGACCGCCAGCGCGAACCCCAGCCCGAACGCGCTGAACGACAGCTGCAGCGTGAGCCACGCGCCGTGGATCAGCTCCGGCAGGTGGTCCCGGACGATGCCGAACTGGAAGACGTACTTCATCCGGCACCGCCCGACGCGGCTGCGCCACGAGATCCCAGGTGACCCCGCTCCTGCGACGTCATCCCGGGCACTCGCCTCAAAGGACCGGCAGGTCGATCAGCGCGACTTCCGTGTACTTCCGGTAGATGCCGGCGAGGACACCGTTGTTCTTGTTGAGGAACACCCACGTCCGCAGGAATTGCAGCAGGTCGTAGTCGCCGGGGCGCACCGCGGCCGCGTAGAACGCCGTGGTCACCGTGAACTTGTTCTCGAGGTTAGCCTTCGGGTTGCGGTCGGCGACGGACTTGGCGGCGAACGCCGACATGCCGGCGGCGTCGACCTGGCCCGAGACCATCGCCTGCATCGTCGCGGCGATGTCGTCGAACATGACGATGTTGGTGCCGGGGGGCGCCATCTTCGGCACGGTGGCTTCCTCCAGCGTCGCGCGCGTCAGGCCGATCTTCTTCCCGGCCATGTCGGCGGCGTTGCGGATCTGCTTGCCCTTGGCGCCCGCGACGACGATCGACAGCGCGCCGTGGGGCGGTGCAAACATCACGGTCTTCGCACGGTCGACGGTGATCGACAGCGACGAGATCGCGACGTCGGCGCGGCCGGCCAGCAAGGCGGGAATGCGCTGCGGCGAGGTCACCTGCACGAGCTCGAGATCCACGCCCAGGTCCTTGGCGAGCTGCCGCGCGGTGGCGATCTCCGAGCCGTCGGGCTGGTTGTCCTTGTCGAGGATGCCGAACGGCGGCGACGTCACTTCCGCGGTGATGCGGATCTTCTTGTCCTTGATGATGCGGTCGAGCGTGCCGCCGGCGGTGGCGGCGGGCGAGGCGGGGGGCGCGACCGGCGTTTGCGCCGACGCCGAGCCGATGGGCGACAACGCGGCCATGGCGGCCACTCCGGCTGCGCCGCTCGCGGCGGCTCCGAGCAACATCTGTCTACGCTTCATCGTGGTTCCTCCTTGGGGGACATCGTGGTCAATCGGACTTCGTGGCGCACTTGCTGGCCGAAGCGTCAGGGTGCGGCCAGCGCACCCATCCGTGCAACCTTGAACTCGCGCTCGAGGGCAGTCCGCAGAACGGCAACCTCGTGACCGATGCAGATGCAGCGGTAGCCGCGCGCCAATGCGTTTTGCGCGGCGGCGCCGTCGGGCACGAGCCAGCCGAGCGGTACGCCCGCCTTCCCGGCAGCCGCGTGAAGCTGCGCTTCGGCGGCGCGATAGCGCGGATCGTCAAATGCTTCCACGCAGCCGAGGCTGTCCGACAGGTCGTAGTGCCCGAGCCAGCCGAGATCGATGCCCGGCGTGCCGAGGATCGCCTCGGCGTTCTCGATGCCCTTCGCCGATTCGATCAACGCGATCGTCAGGATGGTGTCGTTCGCGGCGGTGATCTTGGGTGGCGTCGCGCCGCCGGTGTAGCGATCGTGCGCCATGCCGAAGCCCAGGCCGCGTCGTCCCAGCGGCCGATAGCGGCACGATGCGACCAGCAGTTCGGCCTGCTCCCGGGTCTCCATCAGAGGTGTCATGATTCCCGACGCGCCGGCGTCGAGCACCGGCGCGATCAGGTGGTAGTGGCACGCCGGCACGCGCACCAGCGGCACGATGCCGGCGCCGTGCGCGTGCGCGCACTGCGCCTTGATCGTGTCGATCGACACGCCGCTGTGCTCCATGTCGAGGATCACGAACTCGGCGCCCGCGTTGGCGAGGACCGGCGCGAGCCCGGGCGTGAAAAACTCGAACGCCATCACGCCAAAGGACGCGCCGCCGGCGCGCAGGCGCTCGCGCACGGGGTTGCGGTACATGAGCGTGGTGTCGGCCGCTGTCATGCGGCGACTCCCGTCGGCAGCTCGAGCCCGAAGCGGCTCACGCTGTCGTTGATCTGCTTGCGCGTGACCGCGTCGATCGGCACGCCGGTGCGCTCGCGCTCGGCGCGCGTGCGCCGCTCCAGCTCGCCGGGCAGCAGCACCTCACCGCCGGGCGTGATGGGGGGCGAGGCCTTCACCCACGCGGCCATGCGCGAGACCTCCGCGTTGAACTCCTCCATGCCGCAAAACGCAGCCGGGTCGAACATCACCGACGTCATGTTGTTGACGAGGCGCCCCGCGGTCTCGTTCGCGCGGTTCGTCGTGAGGCCGCCGGTCAATGCGCCCGCGAGGATCTCGCAGAACACGGATAGCCCATGCCCCTTGTGGCCGGCGATCGGCAGCAGCGCGCCCTCGGGTGGTCCGTAGAAGCGGGCGGGGTCGCGGTTCGCGTTGCCGTCGGCGTCGATCGTGCAGCCATCGGGCAGCTCCTTGCCCTGGTTCAGCGCCACCTGGATCTTGCCTTCGGCGATCGCTGACGTGGAGATGTCGAGGATCAGCGGCGCGCCATCTGCCGTCGGCGCGCCCGCCGCGATGGGATTAGCGGACAGCCGCCGGTCGCGACCTCCGAACGGCGCGACCAGGATGCCGAAGCCCGACGTGTTCACGAAGTGGATCGACGCGAGCCCCGCGTGCGCCGCTTGCTCCGCCCACGCGCCGATGCGGCCGAGGTGTCCCGAGTTGCGGATGGCGAGGGCGCAGACGCCGGCGCCACGCGCTCTGGCGATGGCAATTTCCATCGCCTCGCGGCCGATGACCTGGCCGTAGCCGAAGTTGCCGTCGACGACGGCGTGGCAGGGTGATTCCTTGACGACGGTGGCGTGCTGGTTGGCGAGGACGAGGCCGCGAGCATGCCAGTCGAGATATTTCGGGATGCGAATGACGCCGTGCGAATCGTGGCCGGCGAGGTTGGCGTCGATTAGGTGGTCGGCGACCAGCTGCGCTTCACGCGCCTGTGACCCTGCCGACGCGAAGATGGTCGCCGCGAAAGCGCGCAGGGCGCCGACCGGGATGCGGTCATCCGTGGACATCCGTACAGCTCCTCCCTGCAGGTCCGGCTTCGGCCGGTATCGTGTCGCGGATGCGGACTGGCTGCTCGTCGGCCGCGCGCTTCGCATGCTCGCACAGGACGAGGAGAGCGTCGAGCCCGGACACCGAGGCAGCGTCGCTCACGTAGGAGCACGCCCTCACGGGCAGCCGAGCACACGCCGTTAAAGCGACACCAGATGGGCAGCCTCCGCGCCCTTCACAGACTGGAGGGAGATCGAATGATCGAACGTGACCAGACACCCCGCGTGTCGGACTGCGAGGGCGACAAGGTATACGTCGGTCAATTTGCGCGGGCCGTGCACCCGCGTGGGATCGACGATCGCGCGGTCGAGTAGGCTCACGTCATCCGGCCAGAACTCGTGAAAGCGGCCGGCGGTTGCCGACGCGAGCCGCTTGACGACCGCTCCGACCGGCGGAGCGTTCGGGTAGCCGGGGTGCGACATGATGCGCACGCAGCCGTTCTCGGTGATCGGACATGAAGCCCAACCGGCCCGCGCATGGGCGGCGAACCATTCGATCGCGCGTTCATGAAGCGAATGATCTGCGTCGAGCAGCGCGATCAGAACGTTGACATCGAGCAGGGCGCGCATCAATACGCGTCGTCGTCGCGTAGCCTGTCGATCAGTGCATTGGTGACGAGTCCGCCTCGCTTGGGAAACGGACGGAGGCCGTGCACCGAACTAGGCGCGCTCGCGGGCGCGGTCGACGGTCCGGACGTCAATGCGGAACGCGCCAGCTCCGATACCACAGCGCCAGCGGTCTTGCCTTCCCGCTTTGCGCGCTCCTTCGCCGCTTGGAGCACATCGTCGTCGATGTCGAGGGTCGTGCGCATCATCAGATGATAATGCATCACGCATCAGATGTCAACGAACGATCCGCGCCACCGACCGAGCCTAATCCGCCGCCACCTCGAACTCCCCGACGAACACCACCTCCTGCCGGTCCTTGAGCCGCAATGTCACGCTCTGCTCCTTCTGCTTCGCCGTCCCGAAGCCGGTGGCGAGCTTGACCTGCAGCGTGGTCGCGCCTGCGACGATCTGCTGACGGTTGCCATAGTAGTTCGCCTCGACCTTGTACCGGCCAGCTCCAGGACCTTGCGGAGTACGGGCCGCGAGCGCCGGTCGCTTTGCGGCGGCCCAAGGCCGGTACGGCCTCGCCGGCCTGAGCGGGAGCTCCGTGCGCGACTATCGCGGCGGCGCGGGCGGCGCCATCGCGGTGGAAATGGCCGCAAACTCGCCGCCCGACGGCTACCCGATGTTCATCCTTTCGACGTCGCAGGCGATCGATGGGCGACCGGCCCACTACTGCGTCACTTTCCCGGCGGCGACCTTCGGGTCTGCGTCCGGCGCGATGGAGCGGAAGTGATGGTTCGGCTGCAGCAACCCACGTTCCGACTGCAAAAACGCCAGCACGGTCGCAGCCGAATGCACCCAATTCCGCCCCCCTGACTCCGCATACCCAGGCCCGCCCGTCGACCCTCGCGTCCCCAGCGGATGGTCCTTCGAATCTTTTCCCATCCAAAAGCCGAGCACCACGCCTTTCTCGGGATGCACCAGCGGCCCCGGGACATACAGGATCAGCCAGACATCCGACGTCTTCCCGTCCGCATTCGTCGCCGTGCCGGTCTTGCCCGCGATCTCGCCCGCCTGGTCGAGCGGAAACGCAAGCGTCCGCTTCTTGCGCTCGTCGGGCTTCATCTTCCAGATCTCGTCGCTCAGCGGGTCGACGCCCGGGATGATGCCGCTCCGCAACGCCGATGCGGTCCCGGTCGGACCGATGTCGAGCGGGCCCTTCAACAGCTCCGTCATGGCAGCCGCCACCGCGGGATGCATGACAGGTTCCTGCTCGGGACGATTTTCTCCCGCGATGTCGCACGCCTTCGCCTGGCCGTCCGGATTCGTGTAGACCAGCGATTTCCCGTCGCGGCAGATGTCGTTGGTAAATCGCGGTGTGACGCGGAACCCGCCGTTCAGAAACGCGGCCGTCGTCGCCATCGACAGAGGATTCACTTCCGACGCCCCGATCGCCGTCGTCGGGTACGGCTGGAGCACGTGCTTCGCATCCATCGGCATACCGAGCCGGTACGTGAGCTCGATCACGTTCTTGATCCCCGCCCGCCCCCCGGCCCGCATCGCCGCCGCGTTGCGCGACTCGCCAAGCGCGATCCGGCAGGCGATCTCGCCACGGTACTGCGGCTCGTTCCGCGAGTGGAAATTCTCGATCTGCTTGACGCCGCGCCCGCGGCCAAGCGGCACCGAGATCGGCGCGTCGAGCACCGTGCAGCGCTCGAGCACGTCGTCGGCGATCTCCGTGATGCTGCGCGGGTGCGCGTCGGCGGCGACCACCTCCTTGGTCAGGCGCTCGACCAGCCCGCCGTACGTGAAGATCTTGAACGTCGAGCCCGGCTGGCGCCAGCCGGTGGCGATCACGTCGTACTTGTATTTGGCGAAGTTGACGTTGCCGACCTCGGCGAGGACGTCGCCCGTGAAGTCGACCGCGAAAGCGCCGGCGCGGAGCTGGTCGTTGTCCGTATCGTCGGGGTGGCGGGCGAGATAGGTCTGCAGCGTCAGGTCGACGGCTTTGGCCAGCACGTCCTGCAGCGCGTCGTCGCGGGTGATGGAGATGGTCAGCCCGCCCTTGTTGATGGGAAAGCGGTCCTTGTAGAGCACCCGCACGCGTTCCATGAAGTGGTCGCGCGTGCCGCAGCCGGCGCTAGGGGGCAGCACCTGCTTGCGCAGCCCGCTCGCGACGACGCCGGCCGCCCGCGCGTACTCGACCTCGTCGATCATCCCTTCTTCCTGCATGAGCTCGAGGACGCGGGTCGTGCCGCGCGCTGTTTCCGACCAGTTGGCCTCCTGGATCTGCTCGCGGGTGTGCAACGCCGGATCGGTGGCGAACGACCGATCGGGGAGGGCGGGCCGGTTGATCAGCGCCACAATGAACGCGACCTGCGGCAGCAACAGATCCTTGGCGTCCTTGCCGAAGTACGCCCGGCTGGCCGCCTCGATCCCGTACTGGCCACGGCCGAAATACGGCATGTTGACGTACTTGAGGAGCAGGTCCTGGCGCGAGAACTGGCGCTCCAGGCGCAGCGCCGTCACGATGTCGCCCACCTTCTCCCGCTCGGTCGAAGCGCGACCGGTGCCGCCGCGCAGGTGCTTGGCGATCTGCATGGTGAGCGTCGACGCACCCGACCGGGTCTCGTGGACGACCCGCTTGGCCGCAGCGCGGAGGATCGCGCCCTTGTCGATGCCCTGGTGCTCGAAGAAGTTCTTGTCCTCCGACGCCAAGATCGCGTGGACGAACGGCGGCGGGATGTCGGCGGCATCCCCGATCAGGATGCGGTGCTCGGGCGAGGAAATGCAGGCAACCGTCTTGAGGTCCTCGGTCACCAGCGTCGATTGCTCGGCAAAATAGGCGCGATCGCGCAGCCGGGCGATGGCGCCGACGTCGATGCCGAGGTAGCTGTCGACCTCACCGGCGTAGCGCGCGTCAACCTCCTCGGCGATCCGTTCGAACTCGACGTAGGCGACGACTGCGACGACGGCGAGGACGCCGATGACCACGAAGAAGCCTCGGGCGATCCTGCCGAAGAACCGCACGACGGCCCACACGGGTGCCAAGGGGCCATGACCGACGCGGGTGGTGTGCTGCTGTCCCATGAATCCCTTCCCCTGGTACCAGCGGCTGCAACGGCCGCTGAGTGCGATCAGGGGAGAAGCAGACCTTGTACCAGATGCGAGGGATTGACGGATCTGCCGTGCGGCGCGGGGGTTACCGCACCCCGCGGCTTCGCGACCCCGGGCGGCGGTGATTCATTGCGTCACGTTGAGACGCAATTGAGCGCCGTCCCCCCGGGTCGATCATCCGGGAGCCGTCCTCCCATACACCAGGTTGGGCAATGCGGTCGCGATTTGGGGAACAACCGCCACGAGAACAACTACGGCGAAGTAGGCGATGAGGAACGGCAGCGCCGCTTTTGATACCGCGCCGAGGCCAACCTTGGCCAGCCGCATCGCGACGAACAGATTGGCCCCCACCGGCGGCGTCAGGAAGCCGATTTCACAGGTGAGCACGATCAATACGCCCAGTGCCACCGCGTCAATTCCGGCCTTCTGGGCGAGCGGCAGGAACAGCGGCGTGAACAGGATGATCTGCGCGATCGATTCCATGAACGTCCCGGTGATGACGAACACGATCGTGATGACGGCGAGCAATGCCAGAGGCCGTTCTGCCAGGCTCCCGAGCAGCTGTGCGATCGATTCGGGAATCTGCATGAGTGCGGCGAGCTGGCCAAAAGCGATCGCCGGACCCAGCATGATCACGATCGCCCCGCAGATCAGGGACGTTCCGCGGATCGATTCGACGATGCGTGCGAACGTGAGCGCTCGATAGACGGCGGATCCGACGAACAATGCGTAGAAGACGGCGACCGCGGCGGCTTCCGTGGGCGTGAACGCGCCGGCGTAGATGCCTCCCAGGATCAGAAGGGGAGCAGCGAGGGCCCATTTTCCATCCCACGCGGTGCGACCAACGCGCGACCATTCGATGCGCTCGGCGCTCGCTTGATAACCACGGCGGCGCGCGATGACCCACACGATCAGCATCAGCAGAAAGCCGGCGACGATGCCCGGAACCAGACCGGCGAGGAACAGGCGCGGGATCGAGACACTCGCCACGATGCCGTAGAACACCATCAGGTTGGACGGGGGGATGAGGCTGCCGAGCGCACCGCCCGACGCCACGATCGCGCCGCCAAATGCGGCGGGGTAGCGCTCGCGTAGCATGGCGGGCAGCGTCACCGCGCCGACCGCTGCCGCCGTGGCCGGGCCGGACCCGGAAATGGCCGCAAAGAACATGCAGGCGAGCACGGCCACGATGCCCAGCGCGCCGGCATAGCCGCCGACGAGGCTGCGGGCAACGGCGACCAGGCGATCGGCGAGCCCGCCGCGCTCCATCAGCGCACCGGCCAGCACGAACAGAGGGACCGCCATCAGGGGGATGCTGGAAACTGCATTGAAGCTGCTCTGCGCGAGCGAGATGATCGGGATGTCGATCAGCCAGAACCCGAGCAGCGTGGCAACGCCGATCGCAAAAGGTATCGGGATGCCGATGCCGATCGCGGCGAACAGCGCGACGAAGACGATGACCCAGTCCGGCACTGGCGCGCTAACCGGGTGCGGCGAACGGGTCCGGGCCGCCGCGCGCCCATCGCACGTAGATCTGCACCAGTCGCGCAGCGACCAGCGCGAACCCCACCGGAACGATGAGGTGCGGCCAGAGCAGGTTGACCTCGAGCGCTGCCGAATGGAACGGCTGTGCCGCGAAGCTCAGCGCGAGTTGCGCGCTCTGCCACGCCATGACGACATTAAAGCCCAGCCACAGCAGGTCGGCGAACACGCCCAACGCAAGTCCGGCGCGCCGGGGCAGCGCCACCACGCCCATCAGCACACGGATGTGAGCGCGCTCGCGAACCGCGAATGCGGCTCCGAAGTAGACCAGGCCGACCATGCACCACGTCGCGACCTCGTCACTCCACGACAACGGCGAATGCAGCACGTAACGCATGGCGGCCTGCCCGAACACGAGCAGCGACAGCACGCCCAGGCACGTGCCCGCGATGGCTTCCTCGCCGTGGCGCTCGAGCCAGGCAAGGAACGACGGCCCACGGGCCATCGTCATCGGGGCCGTCACCGGGTATTGCGGATCTGCGTCACGAGCTCGCTGAACTCGGTTCCGCGCTGGGTCGCGATATCGTCGACGACTTTTTGCGAGGCCTGGATGAATGGTGCCTTGTCCGGCCGCGTGAATTTGACGCCCATCCCTTCGAGCGTGCCGTAAATGGTCTTCTCCAGCTGGAGCTCTGCTTCCTGTCCGACCTTGCACGACTCGATCGCCGCTCGCTGGACGGCTGCACGCTGGTCGGGCGTCAGCTTCTGCATGAATCGGTCCGAAATCAACATCGGCGCGATCAGCGCGAAGTGCTCGGTGACGGCCATGTTCTTGGCGACGTCGGCGAACTTGTTGAGCAGGAATCCCGTCGGCTCGAGGTCGCCGCCGTCGACGATGCCCGTCTGTGTGGCGGTCAGCGTCTCGCCCCACGGCAGCGGCGTGGGGTCGGCGCCGAACGCCTTGTAGGTCGCGATCGTCACCGGGTTGGGGGGAACGCGATAACGAAGACCGGCGACGTCCTTGATGGAGTTGATCGGGCGCTTGGTGTTGTAGATGTTCCGGAACGCGACGGATGCGCTCGAAAAGATCCAGAATCCCGTTGCCTTGACGGACTTCTCCGACAGAGTCTTCCCGACCGGTCCTTCGAGGACCTTCACGGCATGGTCGTAGTCGCGCAGGATGTAGGGCAGGGTGAACACGTCGTAGAGGCGGAAGTACGGCCCGAGATTGTTCTGCGCGACGATCGTCGCGTCGAGGGTGCCAAGCTGCAGCTTCTTGACCATCTCCTCCTCGCTGCCCATCTTGAAGCAGCAGTAGGTCTGGACCTGGATGGCGCCACCGGTGTACTGCTCGACCCGCTTCTTGAAGTCGTTGCCGGCGACGGCGAACGGATGATCGTCGGTTGGCGGATTCCATCCGAGGCTCATGCGGATCTGCGCGCCCGCCGGTGCGGCAAGAGCAGTCGCGAAAGCCAACGTGCATGCAAGCAGCGCCAAGCTGCGGTGACGACGAATCATGGGACGCCCTCCTCGTTCGCCTCGTCTGCGCGGCCGGCCGGCCGACGCGAGGTCGGGACGTTATCCTATGCTGCCGGACCGATAAAGCAAAGCCCGCGGCTTACGCGGCAAACGGGGGAGCGGGATGCGTTTTGGCCTGATTGGATACGGCGCGTGGGGGCGCTATCACGCGCGCTCGATCGCAAGCCTTGGGTATGAGCTGACGCACATTGCGTGCCGCAACGAGGCAACGGCCGCGGCCGCCAGCCGGGATGTCCCGGACGCCCGCGTGACGCTCGACTGGCGTGATGTCGTCGCGGATCCTGCGTTGGACGTGGTGGACATCGTGCTGCCCAATTATCTGCATGCCGAGGTCGGCTGCGCCGCGCTGGAAGCTGGCAAGGACGTGCTGCTGGAAAAGCCGATGGCGATCTCGAAGGAGGGATGCGATCGGCTGATCGCGGCCGCTGCCGAGCATGGGCGCGTCCTCTCCATCGGCCACGAGTTCCGGCTGTCGACCCAATGGGGACGGGCGAAGGAGGCGGTCGCGCGCGGCGATGTCGGCGTGCCGCTGTTCTGCAACGTGAACCTGTTCCGCAACTTCTATCGCAGCGGTGCCGACGGGTGGCG
The DNA here is from genome assembly GCA_038239945.1 of Burkholderiales bacterium. GTDB lineage: Bacteria > Pseudomonadota > Gammaproteobacteria > Burkholderiales > Casimicrobiaceae > VBCG01. The sequence goes on along the minus strand of JBBSEG010000050.1, from coordinate 6,928 downwards.
CTACGACCCGGCACGCGTCGGCTCCTGGATCCTCGAGGAGGCGGTTCACTTCTTTGATTTCGCCCTCTGGTACCTCGAAGGGCACGGCGATCCCGCCACGCTGCGAGCCTACGGTAACCAGCGCCCCGGACGCGGGCAGGGGATGTACGACAATCTCTCCGCGCTGCTGCGTTATCCGGGTGGCGCGTACGCCACGATCACCCAGTCGATCGCCGGCTTCGAGCACCACCTCGTGGTCGAGATCACCGGCACGGAAGGCGCATTGCGCACGGCGTGGTCGGGTGCGATGGACCGGGACCACCATCCGGTCTTCGATTATCGAGTTCAGCCGAAGGGCTTTGCCTTCGAGCGTGGCGTCCGCGAGTCCGAGCATCAGGTCATTGCGGCGTCGGGTGAAGTCTATGAGCTGACGGAGCAGATCCGCCGCACGGTCGAGGCGCTCGGACAGCGCCAGCCGCTCGTATCCGGCGCGGAATCGCGCAAGCGCGTGATCTGCTGCCTGGAGGCGGAGCGCTCGATCCGCGAGGACCGCGAGATTGCGCTCGATTTCGGATGACGCGCCGCTGCACACGCCGACGCCGGCCCCTCACCGGAAGGCGCTTGGTACGTATCCTCGCAGTCATGGCGGCAGACGGACCGGCTGCGACAATGTTCCCCCTTCAACTCCCTACCGGATTCGGCGCCCGCCACGTGCGCTCGAACGGCAACCGCCACGCGCGTGGCGCAATGAGCTGGTGAATCGCCGTCGGCCCCCATGATCCGGGCGCATAAGCCCTCACCGGCGGGGGCGCCTCCAGCAGCGGCGCCGAGAGCTTCCACAGCTGCTCGATGCCCTCGGCAGTGTTGAAGAGCGTGTGGTCGCCCCGCATCGCGTCGAGGATCAGGCGCTCGTAGGCCTCGAGCACGTCACCGATGTGGCCCGTGTCGTGCATCGCGAACTGCAGGCTGAGCTTGTCGAGCCGCATGCCCGGCCCCGGCCGCTTGCCGTAGAACGACAGCGACATCTTCGACGCATCGGCCAGGTCGAACGTGAGGTGGTCGGGATCCTGCGCCCCGACGCCCGAGCCGGCGGGAAACATGCTCTTCGGCGGCTCGCGGAAGGCGATGGAGATGATCCGCTGGCCCTCGGCCATCCGTTTGCCGGTGCGCAGGAAGAACGGCGTTCCGGCCCAACGCCAGTTGTCGATCGAACAACGGAGCGCGATGAAGGTCTCGGTCTCCGACTCGGGATCGACGCCCGGCTCGGCGCGATAACCGGTGTACTGCGCGCGCACCACGTCGCTGGGCGCGATCGGCAGCATGCTGCGGAAGACCTTGTTCTTCTCCTCGCTGATCGGCGCGGGCTCCAGCGCGGTGGGCGGCTCCATCGCGGTGAAGGCGAGGATCTGGAACAGGTGCGTCACCACCATGTCGCGATAGGCGACGGTGGTCTCGTAGAACGCCGCACGCCGGTCCAGCCCCAGCGTCTTGGGCACGTCGATCTGGACGTGGTCGATGAAGTTGCGGTTCAGATCGGCTCGAACAGGCCGTTCGCGAACCGGAACGCAAGGATGTTATGCGCCCGCTCCTTGCCCAGGAAGTGATCGATCCGGAAGATCTGCTCCTCGGTGAACACTTCATGCAGCCGCGCATTGAGCGCGACGGCGCTCGCCAGGTCAATGCCAAACGGCTTCTCCATGACGATCCGGGCACGCTCCACGAGGCCGGCCTCGCCCAGCATCCGCACCGCCGGCAGGGCAGCGGCGGGGGGCACGCTCAAGTAGTGGAGACGCCGGCACTCGCGGCCGAAGGCTGCTTCGGCGCGCTCCACTGCCACGCGCAGGGCCGCCGCGCCCGCGCTGAGCGGCACGTAATCGAGCGACGCCGCGAACGCCTCCCAGTCCGGTCCCGCGACCAGCCGGCTCGCGAATTCCTTCAACGCGCCTTGCACGAACGCGCGGAAACCCTCGGCATCCAGATCGTCCACTGACACGCCGACGATGCGGCATCCCGGGATGAATCCCCCAGTCGACAAGTGGAACAAGCCGGGCAGGAGCCTGCGCCGCGACAGGTCACCCGTGGCGCCCATCAGGACCACCAACTGCGGGAACCGCGGACCGACTCCGGGTGGTACCTTCACCATCGCAGGCGGCATGCTCGCACATCCGCGCACGGCGCGTCGAGCGCGCGATGCGCGGTGCCCCGGCACGCAGTGCTCGCGGTGCGTTGCTCGTCGAAATGCACCATAACGAGCCGGGAGAAGGCGCCACGAGCCTCGGTTGGCAGGGATTCCAACCGGGCCGGTTGCGAGCCGCCGCTCCAGTTGAAGTGGTGTGGGCGCCGGTCTGTCGGCGTTCCGACGGTTCCATCCCGCCGTCGCGCAGCGGTTGGCAGGCCGCGGGCGGCTGCGTGCGCTGGCGTCACGATGTAGCCCGGCGCCACCGCGTTCACGCGAATGCCGTCGGGACCGAGCTCCCTCCTACTCGTAGACCTGCCGCGCGATACGGTGGCGGTCGATGAAGTCCCAGTCGTACGTCACTCCCAGCCCCGGACCGTCGGGCACGCCCACCGTGCCGTCGCGCGCGATGCATTCGAGCTGATCGCTGTAACCGCACGCATAGACCGGCGGGATGACGTTCGGGCAGTCGGGACCCACCAGTGCCACCTCGTAGTAGTTCGAGTTGCGCATCGCAGCCATCAGGTGGCGGTGCGCGGGGCCGCTCGCGTGGATCTCGCAATCGAGCCCCACCGACTCGGCCATGTGAGCGATCTTGAGCGAGCCGGTGATGCCCATGTCGTACTCCGGATCGACGCGCACGAAGTCGGTGCCGCCCGCCAGCACGAAGTCGGCCTTGGGCTCGACGCCCCGCACGTGCTCGGTGATCAGCAGGGGCGTGCGCAGCATCCCGCGCAGCTTCCGGTGCGCGAACGCGGACGTGCCGGAATCGCGGAACGGATCCTCGTACCAGAAATAGTTGCCCTCGTCGCAGGCACGGCCCACGTACAGGGCATCGGCGAAGGTGCGCAGCTCGCAGGCAGGGTCGAGCATCAGCACCATGCGGTCGCCGACCGCCTTGGCGACGTGCAGCACGTTTTCCGCTTCCTCGCGCGCGTTGCCGTCGTTCCAGCCGTGGATCTTGAACGCGCGATAGCCCATGGCGTAGCAGAATTCGGCGAAGTCGGCATAGGCCTCCTTCGACGACAATCCGCCGGCCCGATCGCCGTGATACGTGCTGGCGTAGGCCGGCAGCCGCTTGCGGTAGCCGCCGAGCAATTCGTAGATGGGAGCGCGATAGTGCTTGCCCGCCCAGTCCCACAACGCGATGTCGAGCGGGCCGTGGCCCATGTGGTCGAGCTGGCGGATGTCGCGCTTGAGGTCCTCGTAGATGGCGATGCGCTCGCGGGCATCCTTGCCGATTAGGCGCGGCGCCAGCATCTGCATCTGGCCGAGCGTGGCGGGCGACGCCACCCAGTGCGTGACGTATTCGCCACGGCCGCCATCGGCGGTGGAGATCGCGATCGCGTGTTTCGCGACACGGATCTTCGAGCCCTTGCAGTAGGTGATGGTTTGCGCGACGCCATCGCGCGCGAGGTTGTTCGCCTCGAACTCGAAGACGTGCACTTCCACGCGGATGATGGCGCTCACGGGAGAGACGGGGCTCGCGTCAGTGGTTCAGGGCCCGGGGCAGCCAGAGCGACAGCGAGGGCAGGTAGGTCAGCATCATCAGGGTCGCGATCAGCGCCACCAGAAACGGCGTCATCTCCCGCAGGAGCATCGCCAGCGGCGTGCGCGATACCGAGCTCGATACGAACAGCAGCACGCCGACCGGCGGGGTGAGCTGGCCGATCACGAGGTTCACGAGCAGGACGATGCCGAAGTGCGTGAGGTCGATGCCGAAGGTGGTCAGCAGCGGGATCAGGATCGGCACCAAAATGATCATGATGGCGATCGTCTCCATGACCATGCCGAGTATCAGCAGCACCACGTTCAGCAGCAGCAGGATCACCCACGGCTCGCTGGTGAGCTGCTTGACGGCCTCGGCGATGAGCCGCGGCGCCTCCTCGATGCCCAGGATCCAGCTGAACGGCGCGGCCGCACCCACGATCACCAGGATGACGGCCGTCTCCTTGGCGGTGGCCAGCAGGATGCGCGGGAGCGCCGACCAGTGCAGCGTGCGGTAGATGAACTTGCCGACGATCAGTGCGTAGAGCGCCGCCACGCCGGCGATCTCGGTGGCCGTGAACACGCCGGCGCGGAAGCCGGACAGGATCAGCACCGGCATCAAGAGCGCCCAGATCGCATGCTTGAACGCCGCCCACAGGCGCGCGACCGAGAAGGCGTCGTCCTTGGGGTAGCCGCGGCGCGCCGCGACGATCCCCGTGGCGATCATCAGCGCCACCGCCATCACCAGGCCGGGGATCACGCCGGCCCAGAACAAATCGCCGAGCGAGATGTTCGCCTGCCAGGCGTAGATCACCATCAGGATCGACGGCGGGATGATCGGCCCGAGGGTTGCCACCGAGGCCGACAGCGCGGCGGCGAAGCCCTGGCCGTAGCCGGCGCGCGTGAGCTGGGGCACGAACACGCGCGCCGTGGCGGCGCAGTCGGCGACCGACGAGCCCGAGATGCCGGCGAGAAACACGTTGCCGATGACGGCCGTCTGCGCAAGGCCGCCGCGGATGTGCCCCACGATGGCGCGCGTGAACGCGAACAGCCGGTCGCTGATGCCGGATTCGTTCATCAGCGAGCCTGCAAGCGTGAACAGGAGCACCGCGAGCAGCGGGAACGACTGCACGCCCGAGATGACGCGCTGCGCGACCACGCCGAGCGGGATGCCGTCCCACGCCACGACGGCCATCGCCGAGCCGGCCATCGCAAGGAATATCGGCAGGCCCAGCAGCAGCAGCGCCGTGAAGGCGATGAACAGGAAGATCACGGGCCCGCCGCCGCGTCGAGGTTCTCGAGCTGGCTTGCAAACACCGCCGCGGCGTCGCGCTCGACCAGGATGCGCACGATATGCAATAAGAGGAGCGCGAGCGCGACCGGCAGCGCGCCGTCGAACCAGACCTGCGCAACGTCGAGCATCGGTGTCTGCACGCCCCGGATGTCGCTCGCGTTGAGCAGGCCGGCCCACAGCAGCGCCGCGACGATCAGCGTTCCGACGACCACACCGACCCAGTTCATGAACGACCACGACGGCCTGGCGAACACCGCGCCCAGCGCGTCGATGCGGATGTGCATGCGGCTGCGGATCGCCGCCGCCGCGCCGATGAAGATCAGCCAGGTGAACAGGCCGACGATGAACTCCTGGCTCCACGTGAGCGGATCGTGGAGCACGTAGCGGAACCCCACCGCGGCGACGACCAGGAGCGCGATCACCGCGTGTGCGGCGATCAGGAAGGCGTCCTCGACCTTCGCCGCGGCGTCGTCGGCGCGGACGAGTGCGCGGGCCAGCGGACCAGGCGCGCGTGCCGGCGGAACGACGGCACGGCCGAGCGAGCCCACGTCGGGGCTACTTGCGTCCGGCGTCGATCGCCGCGCGCACCCGCTTGAGGTTGTCGGCGCCCCAGCGCGCCTCGAGGTTCTTGTACACCGGGTCCATGCGCGCGGCGAACGCCTTGCGGTCGGGCTCGTCAACGATCTTCGTCTTGCCCGTCTTGCGGATGTCCTCGAGCATCGACGCCTCGCGCCCCTGTTGCTGCTGCGTGTTCAGTGCCGAGACCGCCGCCGCCTCGTCGACCAGGATCTTGCGCTGGTCGGGCGTGAGCTTGTCCATCGAGCGCTTGCTGATCACGATCGTGTTGTTCTGCAGCATGTGCCGGCTCATCGACAGGAACCCCTGCACCTCGTAGAACTTGCGCGCGAAGATCGTGGGGATTGGATTCTCCTGGCCGTCCACCGTCTTCTGCTGCAGCGCCGTGTACACCTCGCCGAACGGAATTGGCGTGGGCGCCGCGCCCAGCGCCTTGACCATCTCCACCCACACCGGCGACTCCGGCACGCGGATCTTGAGGCCCGCCATGTCCTCGGGCTTGACGACGTTCCTGGTGCCGAACGTGAAGTCGCGCCAGCCCCAGTACCAGATCTTGCTCACCATCAGCATGTTGTGCTTGTCGGCGAGCTCCTGGAACATCGGCTCGAATGCCGGCCCGCGGATCACGGTCTCCGCTTCCTTCCAGTCGTTCCAGATGAACGGCCCGCTCGCAATCTCGAGCCCCGGCACCAGCGACGACAACACCGGCAGCGACGGCGCCGACATGTCGAGCGCGCCCGACTTCACCTGCTGGAGCAGGTCAGCCTCCTTGCCGAGCTGCTCGGAGGGGAATACGCGGATCACCACCTCGCCATTCGTTCGCTTGCCGACGCGCTCGGCGAGATCGTTGAACAGGTCGTGAGCGATCTCGCCTGGGCTGTTGGCGTGGCCGAAGCGAAGGGTGGTGGCGGCCTGCGCGGGCAGCACGAGCAGCAGGCTTGCGGCGCACGCGGCGAGCGCGAGACGGATCAGGGCGTTCATTGGGGGGCTCCTCCTGGGGACATGCGGGGATCGACGCGCCTTCGGTCGGGCGCGGTTCGATCGGAGATGACCGATCGATGGTAACGGCCGCGTCGCGCGGGCGTCAAGCCGCACGGTAGGGCGGCGCTTTTGACAACCCCACGCACGGTCTAAGGCGCAAAAATGTCGCGGGCGGCGATGCCGGGCATGTCTCCCGCGGCGCGGTTAGCAAATTTGCTAACCAAAGTTCACATTCTTGCTAACCCGCGCCCGAAAGCAGGGGCAATACCGAATCGTGGCGGCAGGATCGCGGCGACGCCGGGATGGCAGAAGGAAGCGCGGACTCAGCCGGGGCCGACCGCGGCGGCTTGCGCGAAAAGCCACACCCCGACCGCGACCACGATGACGCCGATTCCCTTCGTCATGCGCGCGCTTGGCCACCTGCGTTCTGCCGT
>JBBSEG010000049.1:0-32640 GCA_038239945.1 Burkholderiales bacterium | reverse complement strand
CGAGCGCGCACGGCCCTTGAAACCAAAAAGGGAGAGTCCGTGAATGGGCTCTCCCTTCGCAATCTGGAGCGGGAAAGGAGTCTCGAACTCCCGACCTCAACCTTGGCAAGGTTGCGCTCTACCAACTGAGCTATTCCCGCGCTGGGAGGCGAATCATATCATCGGGCTCGCCGGCCCCTCAAGTCGTGACCGCCTCGGGCGACTGTCCGGTCGCATTGCCGCCGACGGGCACGCTCGCCGCGAGGGCGCGCAGCGCGGCCGTCGCGGTTGACGCAGGCGCATCCGCCATCGCGCCGGCTTCCGCCATCACCACGGCGATCGCGTCGGCGACGTATTCCACGTTCTTCGAGTTGAGCGAGGCGACGCAGATGCGGCCGGTATCGATGGCGTAGATCGAGAATTCGTCGCGCAGCCGCTGGACCTGCTGCTTGGTCAAACCCGAATACGAGAACATGCCGCGTTGCGTCATGATGTAGCCGAAATCGGCGCCGGGGACGCGCTCGCGCAGCTTGGCCACCAGCGACTCCCGCATGGAGCGGATGCGCTCGCGCATGCCGCCGAGCTCCATCTCCCACGTCTCACGCAGGAGCGGATTGCCCAGCACCTGCGAGACGATCTTGCTGCCCTGGGTGGGCGGGCTCGAGTAGTTGGCGCGCACGACGCGCTTCAGCTGCGACAGCACGCGCGCGGCCTCGTCCTTGTCCGCCGCTACCACCGACAATGCGCCCACGCGCTCGCCGTACAGCGAGAACGACTTCGAGAACGAGCTCGCCACGAACAGCGGGCCGGGGGTGGCGGCGAAGGCGCGCACGACTGCGGCGTCGGCTTCGATGCCTGCACCGAATCCCTGGTACGCGATGTCGAGGAACGGCACGAGACCGCGTGCGCGCACCTTGGTCCGGATGGCGTCCCATTGCTCCGGCGACGGATCGACGCCCGTGGGGTTGTGGCAGCACGCGTGCAGGACCACGACCGCGCCGGTCGGGATCTGCTCGAGGCTCGCCAGCATGGCGGCGAAATCGAGGCCGTGCGTCGTGGCGTCGTAGTAGCCGTAATGCTTCACCGCGAAACCCGCGCCCTCGAACAGCGCGCGGTGGTTCTCCCAGCTGGGGTTGCTAATCCAGACATCGTCGGTGCCGGCGAACTTGCGCAGGAAATCGGCGCCCACCTTGAGCCCGCCCGTACCGCCCAGCGCCTGCACGGTCACGACGCGACCGAGCGCGATGAGCTCGCTCTCGGCGCCGAACAGCAGTCGCTGCACAGCCTGGTCGTACGCCGCGATGCCGTCGATCGGCAGGTACGTGCGCGGGGTGGCCGCCTCCGATATTTCGCGCTCGGCCTTGCGGACGCACTCGAGCAGCGGGACCTTGCCGTTGTCGTCGCAATACACGCCCACGCCGAGGTTGACCTTGCGCGGGTTCGGGTCGGCGACGAACGCCTCGGTGACACCGAGGATGGGATCGCGCGGAGCGAGCTCGACGGCTCCGAAAAGCCGGTCGGTGACAGGGGTCATGGCCAGCCTGCAGGGGTGATGGAAAACGGCGTATTGTACGCGGTTGCCCGGGTCCGCTTGCGCCGCTTGGCCTCGCCCCCCATGTGCGCCTGGCGGTCGTCGCTGGCGCCCATTCCGGTCGACATCCCGCCTTCCTCCGCTTCGTCCGCCTACGCTTTTCGCTCGCATGGCTCGTTCCGATACCCGCCTCGAACCCGCTCCCAAGATCGCGCCGGCGACGGCGCTGCGCATCGTCGCTCGCGTCGGACGTTTCCTGCGTCCCTACCGTCGTGAGGTCGTGTATGCCGCCATCGCACTGGTGTTCGCGGCCGCCGCCGTGCTGGCGGTCGGGCAGGGGCTGAAATTCGTCATCGACCGGGGCTTTGCGGCCGGCAATGCGGCCGAGCTCGACCGGATGCTCGGACTCATGCTGGCCGTCGTCGTGGTAATGGCGATCGCGACCTACGCGCGGTTCTACTTCGTGTCGTGGCTGGGCGAGCGCGTGACCGCCGACCTGCGCCGCGCCGTGTTCGACCACCTGCTGCGCTTGCCGCCGAGCTTCTTCGAGCTCGCACGCACGGGCGAGGTGATCTCGCGGCTGACCAACGACACGACCATGCTGGAGACCGTCGTGGGGTCGAGCGCGTCGATGGCGGTCCGCAATGCCCTGCTGCTCGCGGGCGGGCTGGTGATGCTCGCCCTGACGAGCCTCAAGCTCACGCTGCTCGTGCTCGGCGGCGTGCCGCTCGTCGTGGTGCCGATCGTGCTGTTCGGCAGGCGCGTCCGCAGGCTCGCGCGCGCAAGCCAGGATCGCGTCGGCGACGTCGGCGCGTATCTCGACGAGGCGTTGCACGAGATCAGGACCCTGCAGGCGTACGGCCACGAGGACGACGACCGGCGCGACTTCGGCGCGCGCGTCGAGGCGGCGTTCGGTACCGCGCGCCGGCGTATCCGCCAGCGCGCGGCGCTGGTCGCGACCGTGATCCTGCTCGTGTTCGGTGCCGTCGGCGTCATCCTCTGGATCGGCGGGCACGACGTCGTTGCGGGACGAATCAGCCCGGGCCAGCTTTCGGCGTTCGTGTTCTATGCCGTGATCGTCGCGGGCGCGGTAGGCACCATCAGCGAGGTGATCGGCGACCTCCAGCGGGCCGCCGGCGCGACCGAGCGCCTGTTCGAACTGCTGGCAATCGAGCCTGAGATCCGCGCGCCTAAGGATCCCACTCCGCTGCCGGCGCCGGGGGAGGGCACCGTCCGCTTCGAGGCGGTCACTTTCCATTATCCGGCGCGGCCGGATGCGCCGGCGCTGGACCGGTTCAGCCTCGAGGTTCGGGCCGGAGAACGCGTCGCGCTGGTCGGGCCGTCGGGGGCCGGCAAGACCACCGTGTTCCAGCTCCTGCTGCGGTTCTATGCTGCGGATTCGGGCACGATCCGCATCGACGGCATCGATCTCGCCACCGCGGATCCGCAGGACGCGCGCCGGCGCCTGGCGGTAGTGCCGCAGGAACCGGTGATCTTCGCGGCGAGCGTGCGCGACAACGTACGCTACGGCCGCCCCGGGGCAACCGAGCAGGACGTTCGCGCGGCATGCGAGGCGGCGTACGCGACCGAGTTCGTCGACCGGCTGCCGCAGGGTCTCGACACGTTCCTGGGCGAGCGCGGCGTCCGGCTCTCCGGTGGCCAGCGCCAGCGGCTGGCGATCGCGCGGGCAATCCTCGCAGACCGGCCGGTGCTGCTGCTCGACGAGGCGACCAGCGCGCTCGATGCGGAGAGCGAGCGGATGGTCCAGCAGGCGCTCGAGCGGCTGATGGCCCACCGCACCGTGCTGATGATCGCGCATCGCCTCGCGACGGTGCGGCATGCCGACCGCATCGCGGTGATGGAGCGCGGGCATGTCGTCGCCATCGGCCCGCACGAAGCGCTCGTCCGCGATAATCCCCTCTATGCGCGGCTCGCCGCGCTGCAGTTCGGGAAGAGCGCGACGGCCGGCGATATCCCAGTTGCGAGCGCGGCCGGGGCATGACCAGGCGAGCCGAAGCGGTTAAAATGTCGGGTTGACCTCGGCGCGGGCACCCATGATCGTCACCTACCCTGGCAGTCCGTACGAGCTGCATCAACCGTTCCCCCCGGCGGGCGACCAGCCGGAAGCGATCGTCAAGCTCACCGAAGGCCTGACCGACGGCCTGTCGTTCCAGACGCTGCTGGGCGTGACGGGATCCGGCAAGACCTACACCATCGCCAACATGATCGCCCGCACGGGCCGGCCCGCGCTGGTGCTCGCGCCGAACAAGACGCTGGCGGCGCAGCTTTATTCCGAGTTCCGCGAGTTCTTTCCCAACAACGCGGTCGAGTACTTCGTCTCCTACTACGACTACTACCAGCCCGAGGCCTACGTGCCTTCGCGCGATCTCTACATCGAGAAGGACAGCTCGATCAACGAGCACATCGAGCAGATGCGCCTGTCCGCCACCAAGGCGATCCTCGAGCGGCCGGACTGCATCATCGTCGCCACGGTATCCGCGATCTACGGCATCGGGGACCCCACCGAGTATCACAGCATGATCCTGCACATGCGGCAGGGCGGCACCCTGTCGCAGCGCGAGGCGATCAAGCGCCTGACCGAGATGCAGTACACGCGGTCGGACCTCGACTTCAAGCGCGGCACCTTCCGCGTGCGCGGCGACGTGATGGACATCTTTCCGGCCGAGAACGCGGAGAACGCGATCCGGGTCTCGCTGTTCGACGACGCGGTCGAGTCGCTGCAGCTGTTCGATCCGCTGACCGGGCACCTGCGGCAGAAGATGGCGCGTTACACGGTGTTTCCGTCCTCGCACTACGTGACCGGGCGGCAGAAGGTGCTCGACGCGGTGGAGGCGATCAAGCACGAGCTCGCCACGCAGAAGGAATTCTTCGTGGGCCAGATGAAGCTTATCGAGGCGCAGCGCATCGAGCAGCGCACCCGCTTCGACCTCGAGATGATGTCCGAGATCGGCTTCTGCAAGGGCATCGAGAACTACTCGCGTCACTTGTCGGGACGTGCGCCGGGCGAGCCGCCGCCGACGCTGATCGACTACCTGCCCGCGAACGCGCTGATGATCGTGGACGAGAGCCACGTCACCGTGCCGCAGGTCGGCGGCATGTTCAAGGGCGACCGCGCGCGCAAGGAGAACTTGGTCAACTACGGCTTCCGCCTGCCATCGGCGATGGACAATCGCCCGCTGCGCTTCGATGAGTTCGAGCGGCTGCTCCCGCAGACGGTCTTCGTTTCCGCCACGCCCGCAGAGTACGAGCGCACTCACTCCGGGCAGGTGGTCGAGCAGGTCGTGCGTCCGACCGGGCTGGTCGACCCGATGCTCGAAGTGCGCCCTGCCGCGACGCAGGTCGACGACCTGCTCTCCGAGATCAACCTGCGTGTCGCGCGCAACGAGCGGGTGCTCGTCACCACGCTGACCAAGCGCATGGCCGAGGACCTGACCGACTACCTCGGCGAGCACGGCGTGAAGGTGCGCTACCTGCACTCGGATATCGAAACCGTCGAGCGCGTGGAGATCATCCGCGACCTGCGTCTTGGCGAGTTCGACGTGCTCGTCGGGATCAACCTGTTGCGCGAGGGCCTCGACATCCCCGAGGTGTCGCTGGTGGGCATCCTCGACGCCGACAAGGAGGGCTTCCTGCGTGCGGAGCGCTCGCTGATCCAGACCATCGGGCGGGCGGCACGGCACCTGCACGGAATGGCGATCCTCTATGCCGACCGCATGACCGACTCGATGCGCGCCGCCATCGGCGAGACCGAGCGGCGGCGCGCCAAGCAGATCGAGTGGAATGCCAAGATGGGGATCACCCCGAAGGGCATCGAGAAGCGCGTCAAGGACATGATCGACGGCGTCTATGACGTCGACGAGGAGCGCAAGGTCCTGAAGGCCGCCCAGGCCAAGGCGAAGTACGAGAAGATGCCGGAGAAGGACCTCGAGAAGGAGCTCAAGCTTCTCGAGAAGCAGATGCTCGATGCCGCGAAGAACCTCGAGTTCGAGAAGGCGGCCGAGGTGCGCGATCGCCTCTACAAGCTGCGCGAGCGGCTGTTCGGCGTAGCGCTGCCGACCGAGACGTGACCGAGGCTCCGGCAACCAACGTCGGGTTGCCGCGGGTGCTCTTCGTTTGCATGGGCAACATCTGTCGTTCGCCCACGGCCGAGGTCGTGTTCCGCACGCGCGCCGCGCGCGCGGGGGTGGACACTCACGTGGCGGTGGCGTCGGCCGGAACGGGCGACTGGCACGCCGGCATGCCCCCGGACCGGCGCGCGATCGCGCATGCCGCCAAGCGCGGCTACGATTTGAGCGCGGTGCGGGCGCGCCAGGTCGAGCTGGCGGACTTCAAGCGCTTCGACTGGATATTGGCGATGGATCGCGTCAACCTGCGCGAGCTGCGCACCCTGCGGCCGCCGGCCTACGCGGGTCGGCTCGGCCTGTTCCTGGATTTCGCGCCGGTGCTCGGGCTGGAGGATGTTCCGGACCCCTACTACGGTGCCGCCGTGCATTTCGAGCGCGTGCTGGATCTCGTCGAGTTGGCTAGCGACGGCCTGATCGCGCATCTCTACCGGCCGCGTTAAGCCGCACCCCTGGCGGACGTTCTCCGCAACCGGGCCGGCAGCGAGCCGACCCGCGGTCACGTCAATGCGTGGCGGCCGGGCCTTCCTTCCGAGTCTCGACGATCTCGAGCGGCTCGCTGGCGACAGCCGCTCGAGGAGGGCGTAGACGACGCGGACGATTCGTGTCCGTCTCGTCGGACGCCGGAGCCGGCGCCGCATGGCTGGTCTCGACCAGCACGAGATCGGAACCCGCCGGCAACTCGAGTGACACCGCGGGAAGGTCGAGGTCATGCTGCCGCACCGACGCAATCGGCGCCTGCGGCACCGATTCCGGCTCGACGTGTCGCTCGGGCCGCGCCGCGGCCTCCGGAGCGTGAGCGGCGCGGGGCCGCGGAGGCTTCACCGGAGGCAGGATGGGCTGCAACAGCGTTTCCTCGTCGTTGCCGACGGATGCCTCGTCCATCGGCTGCGTATCGAGGGTCGAGACGTCGTCCGCCTTCGCATCCTGCTCAGGATAAGCGTCGGCGGAATGGGCGTCGGCGTGCTCGTAAGCGGAGGCATGGGCCGAGGGGTCGTAGACCGCATTGCCAACCGTGATGTCCTCGCTTGCGAGGGTTTGCTCGCGCGTGGCCGAATCGGTGGCGTCGGCCGGCGCTGCGCCGTTGCCGCCCTGGCCGGACGCTCGCTCGGTGCCGCGGCCACGTCGGCCACGCCTGCGCCGGCTGCCATCCTTGCGCTCGTCACCGCCCGCCATCCCGGGCTCGCCATCGGTAAGTGCGCCCGTCGGTTCGGCGGCCGTGTGGACCTCGTCGGTCGCGTCGGGCGCCGGACCTTGCGCCAACGGCGGCTCGACGGGCGGACGCGGCGGACGCGCCTCGCCGGACGCCCGGGGTTCGCGGCCTTCACGCGGCTCGCGCCCCGGACGCGGCTCGCGTGTCTCGCGCGGCTCGCGCGGCTCGCGCGGCTCGCGTGCCTCGCGCGGCTCGCGGACTTCACGCGCCTCGCGGCTCTCGCGCGGCTCGCGCGGCTCGCGTGTCTCGTCGCGCCGCGGCTCGCGGCCAGGGGATCGCGCGTCGTCACGGCGGCCCTCGCCGGCTTCCGCGGGGCGTGTCTCGTCGCGCTTGCCGTCACGCGCCTCGGTGCCGCGGGGCTCGTCGCGCCGTTCGGCGCGGCGCGGCTCGCGCCGCGCCTCCGGACGGGCCTCGCCCTCACGGCGAGGCTCGCCACGTGCGTCGCCGTCACGCCGCTCGGGCGCACCACGTGCGGCATGATCGCGCGCACCGGGGCCGCGCCCGCGGCCTTCACCACGACCTTCACCACGACCTTCACCACGACCTTCACCACGACCTTCACCACGCCGCTCGTCACGGCGCTGGCCGTCGCGGCGTCCATCGCGCGGGCGGGAATCCTTGCCACCGTCACGGGGACGCTGCGCATCGCGCGCGGGCGCGCTTTCGCGCGGCTTCGCGCCGGCGGCCGGGGCCACGACAATCGTTTCGGCCGGCTTGATGCGGAGCCAGCCCAGCATTCGACCCAGCCAGGAATCAGGCTCGGTGTCCGCCTTCGGCGCACGCGCCTCGGCGCGCGGCTCGGCCGCCGGCCGCTCGACCGGCAACGGCGCCGGCTGCGACGGCGTGATGCCCTTCACGAGCGCTTCCTGCCGGGGCTCGCGACCGTCGTCCTTCAGGGCTGCGACCGGGTCGCTTTCCGTCGGCTGCTGCACCATCTGGAACGAGACCGGCAGCGGCTCGCTGCCGTTGAGGTCGTCGTGGCGCAGGCGCTCGATCGTGTAGTTGGGCGTGTCGAGATACCGGTTCGGCACCAGCAGCACGTTGACCTTGAAGCGCGATTCGATGGTGAAGACATCGGTGCGCTTCTCGTTGAGCAGGAACGTCGCGACGTCGACGGGCACCTGCGCCACGATCTGCGCGGTGTTGTCCTTCATCGCCTCTTCCTGGACGATGCGCAGGATGTGCAGGGCGGTCGATTCGGTTCCGCGGATGTGCCCGATGCCGTGGCAGCGCGGGCAGGGGATGTAGGCCGACTCGGCCAGCGCGGGTCGCAACCGCTGGCGCGACAACTCCATCAGCCCGAATCGCGAGATCTTGCCGAGCTGCACGCGCGCACGGTCGTACTTGAGCGCGTCGCGCAGGCGGGTCTCGACCTCGCGCTGGTTCTTGGCGCTCTCCATGTCGATGAAGTCGATCACGATCAGGCCGCCCAGATCGCGCAACCGGAGCTGGCGGGCGATCTCGTCGGCGGCTTCACAATTGGTGTTGAAGGCGGTCGTCTCGATATCGCCGCCCTTGGTCGCGCGCGCCGAGTTGACGTCCACCGCGACCAGGGCTTCGGTGTGGTCGATGACGATCGCGCCGCCCGACGGCAGCGGCACCTGCCGCGCGTACGCGGTCTCGATCTGGTGCTCGATCTGGAAGCGCGAGAAGAGCGGGACGTCGTCCTTGTAGAGCTTCACGCGCGAGACGTTGCCCGGCATCACGTGGCCCATGAACTGCTGGGCCTGCTCGTGCACGGCTTCCGTGTCGATCAGGATCTCGCCGATGTCCGGGTGGAAATAGTCCCGGATCGCGCGGATCACCAGGCTCGACTCCTGATAGATCAGGTAGGCGCCCGACTGGAGCTTGGCCGCATCCTCGATGGCGGTCCACAGCTGCATCAGGTAGTTGAGGTCCCACTGCAGCTCCTCGGGACTGCGCCCGATGCCCGCGGTGCGTGCGATGACGCTCATGCCGCCCGGCACTTCGAGCGACGAAATGGCCTCCCGCAGCTCATTGCGCTCCTCACCCTCCACGCGACGCGAGACGCCGCCGCCGCGCGGATTGTTGGGCATGAGGACCAGGTAGCGGCCCGCCAGCGAAATGTAGGTGGTGAGGGCGGCGCCCTTGTTGCCGCGCTCGTCCTTGTCCACCTGGACGATCAGCTCCTGGCCCTCGCGGAGCTGATCCTGGATGCGGGGACGGTGCTCGCCGTCACCCTCGTCCTCGCGGCGGCCGCCCTTGAGGAACTGCCGCGAGATCTCCTTGAACGGAAGGAAGCCGTGGCGCTCCGTGCCGTAGTCCACGAAGCATGCCTCGAGCGACGGCTCGACGCGCGTGATGATGGCCTTGTAGATGTTGCTCTTGCGTTGTTCCTTGGAGGCGGATTCGATGTCGAGGTCGACGAGCTTTTGTCCGTCGACGATCGCCACCCGAAGCTCTTCGGCTTGGGTGGCATTGAACAGCATGCGTTTCATGGGCTTTCCCCGGCGCAGGGCCGCGGGCAAGCAGGCGGTACGGCGGCAGGCGCGGCGGCTCGCTCGAGCCGGAGCGCCTTTGGGACGCT
Organism: Burkholderiales bacterium; assembly: GCA_038239945.1. GTDB lineage: Bacteria > Pseudomonadota > Gammaproteobacteria > Burkholderiales > Casimicrobiaceae > VBCG01. Next base: position 23,227 of record JBBSEG010000049.1, on the reverse strand, counting down.
ACGCGGCGATACCGCAGGAAGACCAGCAGGCGACCGGTCGCAGCCGGTCATGGGCGAGAGTGGAGAGCAGTTGCAGGGGCTCGTTCATCGGGATGGTCCGGCGCATTGCCGGGGACGGACTCTCGTCGTGCTTTCGGGCTTCTTAACGCGGACAAGCGTTGGTCACGGCGGTGCGGTCGGCGCGCGTTTAGCGCAAGCTCTCGACCTCGACCGACGCGAATTGTTCGCTCAATTGCCGCGCAGCGCGCCGCGTCGAACCGGCCGTTGCCGGGTGCGGAGGCTGCGCTCTTGCTGTGTACATCGCTACTCAATTTCGGCGTATTCCCGGCCGGTGAGCGATTTAACCGGCAGTCCCGCGCCATGCAGGACCAGTACACATCCCGTCGACCGGAGTCGTTTCGGCGAGCGCCTCGAATCGGGGCTGCTCCGGGAGTGATCTCCATAATTATAAGCAGAATAGGGCTCGCTGCACAATCAATCACTTGCAAGCGGACGCTGGGACGGTTCCGCGCGTTCTCCTCCACCACTGGCCGAGTCGCACGCATGGCCGGTGGGACGACCACCCTCGCGGCACCAGCGCGCGCCTGCAATCCCGCCTCGCCCGGGTGCATCGGTGATAATCCCGGAGCCTTGCGGCGGTCGCATGCTCGCCATCGAGCTTCGGCGCAAATTTCCAGGCGCCCGCCGCCGCGACGGAATGGCTGCCACTTGGAACCGCCACCATGAACGACTCGAGCAAGGATGCAGCCACGTTTCTCACCGTGGACGGGTCAGCCGAGGGCCAGCGGATCGACAATTTTCTCTGCCGGATCCTGAAGGGTGTACCGAAGAGCCACGTGTATCGCATCCTGCGCAGCGGCGAGGTCAGGGTGAACAAGGGGCGCGCCGGACCGGACCGACGGCTGGCAGTGGGCGACGTGGTCCGGGTGCCACCGGTACGCACGGCGACCCGTTCCGGCGACGACACGGCAGCCGTTCGGCGGGCCGTCGCGCGCCCGTTCCGCGTTCCGGTCCTGTATGAGGATGACGCCTTCCTGGCCATCGACAAGCCGGCGGGGCTCGCCGTGCACGGCGGGTCCGGCATCGCGTACGGCCTGATCGAGCAACTCCGCGCTGCGCGGCCCGACGCGCGCTTCCTCGAGCTCGTGCATCGCCTGGACCGCGACACCTCCGGAGTCCTGCTCATCGCCAAGCAACGCCCGGCGCTCGTGGCCCTGCACGCAGCGCTGCGCGACGGAGCGGTCGACAAGCGTTACCAACTGCTCGTGCGCGGCCCTTGGCGCGATGCCATGCGAACGGTGCGCGCCCCGTTGCACAAGTTCTCGACGGCAGGCGGCGAGCGACGCGTGCGGGTGGAGGACGCAGGCCGCGCTGCCGAGACGGTCTTCCGGCGCCAGCGGGTCTGGTCTGACCATGATCCGCCAATGGCGCTGCTCGAGGCCGAGCTCAAGACCGGCCGGACGCACCAGATCAGGGTTCACTTGCAGCACATCGGCTTCGCGCTCGCCGGCGACGACAAGTACGGCGACTTCGAATGGAACAAGGCGCTGCATGCGCACGGACTGAGGCGCATGTTCCTGCACGCCTACCGGCTGTCACTGCGCCATCCGGTCGACAGGACGCCCGTCGTGCTCGAGTCGCCGCTGCCGGCCGACCTCGCGATGTTCACCCGCGGCCTGGACGCGGGCGCCGGCGAGCGGCAGGCCGCCGGGGAGGTGGCCGCAGCCGGCGCGGGACGTGCCGACACCGCATGAAAACCCGCCGCTTCGACCTGCTGGTGTTTGACTGGGACGGCACCCTGGCCGATTCGACGACCATCATCGCCGAGGCGCTCCAGCGCGCGTGCCGCGACATGGGATGCGCTGTTCCGGCGGACGTCGACGCGCGCTACGTCATCGGCCTGGGCCTAGCGGACGCGCTGCGGCATGTCGCGCCGCATCTTGCCGTGGAGCATCACCCGCGCCTGTCCTCGTATTATCGCGAACACTACCTCGCGCGCGAACCGGAGATACCGCTGTTCCGCGGCGCGCGCGAGCTGCTGGCGGAAATGCGTGCGCGCGGCCATCGGCTGGCGATCGCGACCGGCAAGAATCGGCAGGGTCTCGACCGCACGCTGGCGCGCCATGATCTCGCCGGAGCGTTCGACGCCACCCGCTGCGCGGACGAGGGCCGGCCGAAGCCCCATCCGGACATGCTCGACCACCTGCTGGACCATTTCGGGACCGCCAGGAGGCGCGCGCTGATGATCGGCGATACCACTCACGACCTCGAAATGGCGGAGAGCGCGGGCGTGTCGTCGGTGGCAATGACGCATGGCGCGCATGAAGCGGACCGCTTCGCGGCGACGCGCACGATCGCGCGCTTCGACGACCTTGCGCAGCTCCGGGCCTGGCTCGAGAGCACGGACTCAGCGGGAGGGTGACTTCGACTTCGGTCGGCCACGCTGCCGCCGCGCCGCCGGGCGGCTTGCGAAATACGCGGATTGTTTGGAGTTGCCGAGTGCGCCGACCTTGACCAGACCGAGCGAGACGGCTTTCGCGACGGCCTCCTGCCGATTGAGCACGCCGAGCTTGCTGATCGAGTTGCTGAAATGGAAGTTGGCGGTGCGCTCGGTGATACCGAGCTTCACGGCGATGTCGTTGCTGGTCATGCCGTGGGCGGCGAAATGCACGCACTGGTGCTCCCGCGGTGACAAGGGCGCGCCGTGGTGCTGCGGGCGCATCCCGCGGGCGATGACGTCGCGCATGTAGAGCCAATGGAACAGGTAGCCGAAATGGAGGGCGTCGCCCATGCGCGCCTCCATGCGTGATCGCTCCACCGCAGACAGGACGCGCTCGGGCCGGTTGAGCGAGAGCATGACCATGTAGTCTTCGATGAAGAAATACATCGCGACGCCGCTGCCGATGCCATGCCGCGCAGCGCGCTCGAGGAAATAGGTTCCGCGTGCATCCTCCACGCGCATGGTGCTGTCCCAGACCAGCGGCAACGGCAAATCCCATCCGCTGCGCACCCGCGGATCGATCTCGACATAGCTGTTCTGGTCGTATTCCTGCACCCATTCGGGCGGCGCGGTGGTCCACACGAACACCCGCTCGTCCATCGGGCCGGCGCCCTTGGCGCCATACACCATGGACGCGAATCCGAGATGGGCGAGGACTCCATCGACGGCACCCGATAGCGTGGAGCCGGCGGTGGGGTGCACGAGCGGCGCGAGCCACGGGGGCGTCGACACCGGCGGCGAATGCGCAGGCACGTCCGGCTGAACCTTGATCAGCATTTTGCTTCCTTGCTCGAAAGGGCACGGGAAACGCGCAGCAGGTCAGGCGCTTATGGCATTAGAAATACTACGTTCCCCCGGCGTTTAGGTGGTTCGAGCGGCGCAATTTTGCATTAGTCCAATGTGTAGCGCACAACTCTGATGCGCTCGCGCGACCCTCCGGAACCAGCGCGCAAGCGGCTTTCGCGCGCAATCCGCGCGTTGCCGCTGCCAACTCAACCAGTACCTCAGGTGTCAGCTGGCCGACGCCGGCGGAAGTCCTTGCACGTGCGCTCCCGCCGCGATTCCCCGAGCGGCGAACCATCCCTGCTTCATCTCGATCGCATAGACCGCGCTGCCCTTCGACCAGTGCGTCGCTTCGTCCTGCGGCTTCATGTCCTCGATGTTGAGGATCGTGCCGGTCGCATCGACATACGCGATCGACAGCGGAATGTAGGTGTTCTTCATCCAGAACCCGAGCGGCTGCGGAGCCTCGAATACGAACAGCATGCCGTGATCGGGGGCGAGGCTGAAGCGGTGCATCAGTCCCGTGGCGCGCTGCTCGGGCGTGACGACGACCTCGGCGATCAGCTTGTCCTTGCCGATGGTCAACGTCCTGGTAGGCAGGTCGGCCGCGTGCGCGGGGGGCACGGCGAAGGCGGCCAACGTGATCGCGGCGATCCACAGGGTCGATAATGTGCGAAGCATTGCAGTCTCCGGAGTCAGGGGGCGGCGGCTGGCGAGGTTGCGTGCGCCCGGTAGGCGAGCCACGCGCACAGGCTGGCGATGGAGAAGCTTGCCATGCCGAGCATCAGGCCGCCGAGCGAGCGCGCGAGCAGCGGCGCGATCGTGCCTGCCACGACGCCGGAGAACGCGAACTGCACGAATCCCTGCAGCGACGAGCCAAGCCCCCGCATCGTCGGAAACAGGTCCAGCAGCAGGAGCGTCACGCTCGGCATCATGAGGCTCGACCCGATGGTGAAGAGCAGGATCGGCATGACGTGCCACGGCACATTGGGCGCGACGAGCCCGACCACGGCGGCGTTGCAGGCCACCGCAACGAACATCACTACGTAGCCGGCCGCGATGGTGCGTCGAGGCGACACACGGCCCGCCAGGCGACCGGACATGAGCCCGCCCACCATGACGCCCGCGATCATCGGCACGAACAGCCATGCGAAGCCCCAGGTGGTCACGCCGAGGCTGGCGAGAAACACCGGGGCGCTGGCGATATAGATGAAGAACGCCGCGAAGTTGAGCGTGGGAATGGCCGCCAGGAGCAGGAACTCTACCCGCAGGAACACGTGGCGGTAATTGCGCCACATCACCTTTGCCCGCAACGGCTGGCGCGCCGCCGGCGCGAGCGTCTCCGGCAGTCGCCGTGCCGTCCAGCCGAGCAGCAGGACGGAGAACAGCATCATCATCCAGAACACCGAGCGCCAGCCGAGCAGATTCAACAACACGCCGCCGAGTACCGGCGCGACGGCGGGCGCGATCCCGAACACCAGGGTGATCTGCGACATCAGCCGCTGCGCCTCCGCACCCTGGAAGCAATCGCGCACCATCGCGCGACCCACGACCAGGCCGGCGCCCGCGGACAGGCCCTGCAATCCGCGCCACAGCCAGAGCGTGTGGACGTTGCCGGCGATGGCGCAACCCAACGAGGCGAGCGCGAACACCGCGAGCCCCGCCAGCACGACGGGCCGGCGGCCCAGGGCGTCCGACAGCGCGCCGTGCCACAGCATCATGAACGCGTAGGCGAACAGGTACACGGAGAGCGTCTGCTGGACGGCAAGCGGCGGCGCGCCTAACTCCTGCTCCACCGCGCCGAACGCCGGCAGGTACATGTCGATGGAAAATGGGCCGAGCATTGCGAGCGCTGCGAGCAGGGCCGCCAACGACCAGGTGCGCGGCGTTCCGCCGGCGCCGCGCGCACGCACGGGGTGCGTCGCGCGCGAGGGTGGCGGCGCGGAGGACGCCTTCGGCTCAGTCCTGGTCACGCTTGGAATGGGTGCGCGGGACAGCCGCTACAGGACTTCGTCGCGTGCCTCGCCGGCGAGCGCGGCGTCCACCGCAGCCCGGCTGTATTGCGGCGCGAACAGCGTGATGAACGCGTACGAATAGGCGCGCAGGAACACGCCGCGCCGCAGCGCGAGACGGGTCGTGGACGCAGCGAACAGGTGGCTTGCATCGAGCGATTCGAAGCCGACGTCCTTGACCGGGTCATAGGCCATCTGCGCGACGATGCCCACGCCCATGCCGAGCTCGACATACGTCTTGATGACGTCGGCGTCGAGCGCCGTGAGGACCACGTTGGGCGTCAGACCGCGGGACGTGAATGCGGCGTTGATCGCCGAGCGGCCCGTGAAGGCGAAATCGTAGGTCACGATCGGATGGCGGGCCAGCGCCTCGAGCGTGAGGGGTTTCTGCCCGACCAGCGGGTGTCCCTTCGGGACTAGCACGGCGCGGTTCCAGCGGTAGCAGGGCAGCGTCACGAGCTCCGGACGGTCGGCGAGGGCCTCGGTGGCAATGCCGACGTCAACTTCGCCAGCGGCGGTCTGGTCGGCGACCTTGAGTGGGTTGCCTTGGTGCAGCACGAGCCGCACCTTCGGAAAGCGCGCCGCGAACGCGGCCAGCACTTTTGGCAACACATAGCGGGCTTGCGTATGGGTGGTCGCGATGGACAGGGTTCCGCTGTCCTCCGCGCGGAACTCATCGGCGACGCGTTTGAGGTTGAGGATCTCCCGCAACGCCCGCCGGGCGGTCGCGAGCACCATCTCGCCAGCCGGCGTGAGCGCCGCGAGGCGCTTGCCCTGCCGGACGAAGATCTGCAGGCTGAGCTCGTCTTCGAGCTGGCGAATCTGCTTGCTGATACCCGGTTGGGAGGTGTACAGCGCTTCGGCGGTGTCCGAGACGTTCATCCCGTGATCGACCACCGCACACAGGTACCGGATTTGCTGGAGATTCATCGCGTTATAACCGAAGGGCGCAACGGCGGATTATTATATAGCTGCGTGCACCAGTGCCATGGCTCAATACTTTCAGCTCCATCCCACTCATCCGCAGGTCCGGCTGGTCCGCCAGGCCGCCGCGTTGCTGCGCGACGGCGCGGTGCTGGCCTATCCGACGGACTCCAGCTACGCCCTCGGTTGCCGGCTCGACGACGCCGGCGCCACCCGGCGCATCCGCGATCTGCGGGATTTGGACGAGCGCCACCACTTCACGCTGATGTGCCGGTCGCTCGCGGATGTCGGGCGGTTCGCACGGCTGGACAACTGGCAGTACCGGCTGCTGCGGCAGGGCATTCCCGGCAGCTTCACCTTCCTGCTGCCGGCCTCGCGGGCTGTCCCGCGGCGCGTCCAGCACGCCCGCCGCAATACCATCGGCGTCCGGGTGTCGAACCACCCCGTGGTCGAGGCGCTCCTCGGCGAGCTCGACGCGCCGATGCTGACCTCGACGCTGCTGTTGCCCGGCGACGAGACGCCGCTGAACGATCCCGAGGAAATCCTCGCCCGCATGGGTGGCGCACTCGACCTGGTGATCGACGCCGGTCCCTGCCCGAACGAGCCCACGACGGTCATCGATCTTGCGGTCGACCCGCCGGTGGTCGTCCGCGCCGGGCGCGGCGACCCGGCCACCCTCGGCCTGTCGCCTGCGCGCGGCGCCGATTTGGACACCGGGTTCGGCACCGATCGCGCAAGTCGGGTAAGATAGGCAGGCAATGGGTCTGTCGCTCCAGACCATCGTGCTCTGGGTAGTGCCGGTGGTGTTCGCGATCACCCTGCACGAAGCGGCCCACGGATATGTCGCCCGGCAGTTCGGCGACCGAACGGCCGAAGCGCTGGGCCGGATCACCCTGAATCCGCTGCGCCATATCGATCCGATCGGGACGATCTTGGTGCCGGCAATGCTCTACCTGACGGCCGGTCCGCAGTACATCTTCGGATGGGCGAAGCCCGTTCCGGTCAACTTCGGAAACCTGCGCAATCCGAAGCGCGACATGTTGTGGGTCGCCGCCGCCGGACCAGCCGCAAACTTTGCGATGGCGTTCGCATGGATGCTGATCCTGAACGTCGCGCGCGTCGACAGCGCCGTCCCGGGCGGCGGGCTGGCGATGATGGCGCGCATCGGAGTATCGATCAATCTTGTGCTCATGGCGTTGAACCTGCTGCCGATCCCGCCGCTCGACGGTGGCCGCATTGCTGTCAGCCTGCTGCCCCAGCGCGCGGCGCAGCTGTGGACGAGGCTCGAGCCGTTCGGCCTGTTCATCCTCGTGGCGCTGATGGCGACGCGGGTCCTCGACGATTTCATCCGCCCCATTCGCGACGCCGGCGCATGGGTGCTTCGCCTGCTCACCGGAAACTGACGATGTGCGCCCTGCCGTGAACCTATCCCACCCGCATGTTCGCTGATCGCGTGTTATCCGGCATGCGCCCGACCGGCCGCATGCACATCGGTCATTACCACGGCGCGCTCAAGAACTGGATCCGCCTCCAGGAGGAGCACGAGTGCCTGTTCTTCGCGGCCGACTGGCACGCGTTGACCACCCAGTACGACGCGGTCGAGAACATCGCCGAAAGCACGTGGGACATGTTCATCGACTGGCTTGCGGCGGGGCTCGACCCGACCCGCGCAACGCTGTTCATCCAGTCGCGCGTCCCCGAGCACGCCGAGCTCACGCTGCTCCTCGGCATGATCGCGCCGGTCGGCTGGCTCGAGCGCGTGCCGACGTACAAGGACCAGCAGCAGAAGCTGACCGACCGCGACCTGTCCAACTACGGCTTCCTCGGCTACCCGGTGATGCAGAGCGCGGACATCCTGATCTATCGGGCCAACATGGTGCCCGTCGGCGAGGACCAGGTTTCGCACATCGAGCTCACGCGCGAGCTCGCGCGCCGTTTCAACCACGTGTACGGCCGCGAGCAGGGGTTCGAGGAGAAGGCGCGCGCCGCGGTGAAGAAGCTCGGCAGCAAAAAGGCCAAGCGCTACGCGGAGCTGCGCAACGCCCATCAGGAGAAAGGCGCCGCCGATGCGCTCGCGGCCGGCCGCGCGCTGCTCGAGGACACCCAGAATCTGTCGCTCGGTGACCGCGAGCGGCTCTTCGGCTATCTCGAGGGCGCGCGCCGCATGATCCTGCCCGAGCCGCAGCCGCTGCTGACCGACGCCCCGCGCGTTCCGGGCCTCGACGGCACGAAGATGTCGAAGTCGTACGGCAACTCGATCCTGCTGCGCGAGGAGCCGGCCGAGGTCACGCGCAAGATCCGAACCATGCAGACCGATCCGGCGCGAGTGCGCCGCACCGATCCGGGCAATCCCGAGAAATGCCCCGTGTGGGGTCTGCACAAGATCTACTCGGACGCGGCCACCCGGGACTGGGTGGTCCAGGGCTGCACGACGGCCGGCATCGGCTGCCTGGAATGCAAGCAGCCGGTGATCGACGCGATCATCCGCGAGCAGCAGCCAATCCGCGAGCGTGCGCAGCGGTTCGTCGACGATCCGGCGATGGTCCGCAACATCGTCGCCGACGGGTGCGAGCGCGCCCGCAAGCTCGCCGAGGAGACGATGCGCGACGTGCGCGAGGTCATGGGCCTGCGCTATGACTAGCAGCGACGTGTCGTTCGACCTCGAGCATCCGTCGCCGGAGCCCCGGCCGCTGGCGCGCGTCTACGGGCAGGCGGTGAACGAGCTGCCGACCGATCTCTACATTCCGCCGCAGGCGCTCGAGGTATTTCTCGAGACGTTCGAAGGCCCGCTCGACCTGCTGCTCTACCTGATCCGGAAGCAGAACATCAACGTGCTCGACATCCCGATGGCCGAGCTGACGCGGCAATATCTCGGCTATGTCGAGATGATGCGGCGCACCGAGCTCGAGCTCGCCGCAGAATACCTGTTGATGGCCGCGGTGCTGATCGAGATCAAGTCGCGGCTGCTGCTTCCCCGCCCGCCGCCGGCCCCGGGTGCCGAGGCCGAGGACCCGCGCGCCGAGCTGGTGCGCAGGCTCCTCGAATACGAGCGTATGAAGCAGGCGGCGCGCGAGATCGACGCCCTCCCGCTCGCGGAGCGCGATTTCTCGACCGTGCGCGTGTGGCTCGACCGCGTGGCGAGCGCCCGGCTGCCCAACGTGGCGCCCGGCGACCTGGTGGCGGCATGGGCCGGGCTGTTGCAGCGCGCGCGGGTGAACCGGCATCATCTCGTCACGCGCGAGCAGCTTTCCGTGCGCTCCGAGATGAGCCGCATGCTGAAGCTGCTGCAGCCGGCGCGCTATCTCGAATTCACGTCGCTGTTCGCGCCGCATGCCGACATTGCGCATCTCATCGTGGCGTTTCTCGCGCTGCTGGAGCTTTCGCGCGAGCGCCTGGTCGAGGTCCAGCAGGCGGCGCCGTTTGCGCCCATCCATGTCCAGGTGCGCGGCGAGCAGCCGTTCACGCTGGCGAGCGAGCTCGAATGAGCGCGTCCGTCGATGACATGCATCGGTGGGCGAGCGCCATGCCGGTCGATCGACGCCGGCCGCGGGACCGAGGCGCGACGCAACGAGTCCCCGGGGGCACGGCATGAGTGCAGCCGACGAGCTCAGCGAAGGTGGCAGCGGTGTCGATGCGCCGCAGCCGGCCACGGGCGAGCCGATGGCCGAGCGGGGCGACCCGTCCGCGCTCGAGGATGTCCGCCAGGTGCTGGAGGCCGCACTGCTGGTCGCCGGCGAGCCCGTGCCGGTCGCGCAGCTCGCGCAGCTCTTCGACCCGCCGCTGCCGACGAAGACGGTCCTGGTGCTGCTCGGCGAGCTGCGCGATGCGTGGGCCGGCCGCAAGGTCGCGCTGGTGCCGGTCGCGTCGGGCTGGCGCTTTCAGGGCAAGCCGGAAGTGCAGCGTTACCTCGACCGGCTTACGCCGGAGCGCCCGCCGCGATACTCGCGCGCGGTGATGGAAACACTGGCGATCATCGCCTACCAGCAACCCGTGACGCGCGGCGATATCGAAGCCATCCGCGGCGTCGCCGTCTCCACCAACGTCGTGAAGACGCTGGAGGACCGGCAATGGATCGAGGCCGTCGGTCATCGCGAGACGCCCGGGCGACCGGCACTCTACGCGACGACCAAGGCGTTTCTCGACGATCTCGGCCTCATCTCGCTCGCGGAGCTTCCTCCGCTCGCCGAGCTCGATTCATCCCACCTGATGGAGTTACCCGATGCCCCCACCAAGGCCGCCGAGACGGCACTCGCACTCGCGAGCCCAATCCTCGGGTCCGAACCACCCGCAGCCGAGCCTGGCGCTGCAGGGGATAGCGGACAGCCTCCCCCTCCCGAAGCATAAACGCTCCACTGACGAAATCTTCAGCGAGCCGCAGCGCCTGCACAAGGTGCTAGCGAGCTGCGGCTTCGGCTCCCGGCGCGGGATGGAGGAGATGATCCTTGCGGGACGCATCACGGTGAACCGGATGCCCGCCGAGGTCGGCCAGAAGGTCGGTCCCGGCGACGAGGTGCGCATCAACGGCGACCTCGTCAAGGTGCGCTTCACCGAGCCGCGGCCGCGCGTCCTGATCTATCACAAGCCGGCGGGCGAGCTCGTCACGCGCGACGACCCCGAGGGCCGGCCTACCGTCTTCGAGAAGCTCCCGTCGATCGGCCACGGCAAGTGGATCAACATCGGCCGCCTCGACTACAACACCGAGGGCCTCCTGTTGTTCACCAACAGCGGCGACCTCGCTAACCGGATGATGCATCCGCGCTTCGAGGTCGAGCGCGAGTACGCGGTGCGCGTGATGGGCCGGCTCGACGACTCGCAGCTCGAGCGCCTCACGACCGGCATCGACCTCGACGACGGACCCGCGCGGTGCGACCGCGTCGACGATGCCGGCGGCGACGAGGATGGCGCCAACCATTGGTACAAGGTGGTGCTCCGCGAAGGTCGCAACCGCGAGGTCAGGCGCCTGTTCGAGGCGCTCGGGATCATGGTGAGCCGCCTGATCCGCACGCGTTACGGCCCGGTGGGAATGCCTACGGTCCTGAAGCGCGGGGACCTGCTCGAGCTCGAGGCGAACGACGTGGCCGCGGTTGTCACCGCCGCGGGCTTGCGATCGGGCACCATGCAGGACGGCGGAACGCGGCCGGATGCGGGCAAAGGCGGCCGTCCGCGGGGTCCTGGCGGTCGCCCTGGACAGTCGTCATGGCCGCAGGGGCCTGGCCGGGGCTCGCGCAATCCCCAGCAGGGCAGTGCATCTCGCACCGACGAGCCGCGCAACGCCCCGCGTGCCCACGAGCCGGGGACCGGCCCGCGCCGGGGCGAGCCGGGCGACGCAGGTCGCCGGCAGCCGGCCGGCAACGGCCCGCGCCGTCACCCGGCGGGTCACGGGCCTCGCCGCGAGCAAGCGGGCAACGCGCCGCGCGAACCGGCCGTCCCCGAAGCGATGCGCGGCGACGAGCAGGGCGACTTCCTGCCTCGGCATGAATTGCGGACTGCGAACCCCGACCACGCCGATGACGCGCAGCGCGATTTCGAGCCGGGCAACGGTCCGCGCGATTTCGAGCCGGGCAACGGTCCGCGGGAGTTCGAGCCGGGCAACGGTCCGCGCGATTTCGAGCCGGGCAACGGTCCGCGGGAGTTCGAGCCCGGCAACGGTCCGCGCGAATTCGCGCCCGGCGTCGTGCCGCCGCTGCACGAGCCCGGCAACGGCCCGGCCCCGCAGCGGCCGGCCAACGGTCCCCGCAAGCATGGGTCGGGGGGGCCCCGCGGTCAGGCGGGCGGAGGTGGCCGCCCGCACAATGGCCCCGGCGGCAAGCCGCGCTTCGGCAAGGGCCCCCGTCTGGGTGCCCGACCCGGGGGTCCGCGCCGCGATTCCGCGCCCGGCGCGCCGCGCGCCGAGCCCGCGCAGCGTGACGGCCGGCCCGACTACGAGGAGCGCCAGCCGCTCAGCAATGCCAACGCGTTTCCGTTTCCGACGCCGCGTGGCGGCGCAGGTGGGGAGGGTGCGCGCAGTCGACCCGGCGGTCCGTCGAACCCCCGCTCGCAGGGCTACGGCGGTCGACCTCCCGGACAAGGCCCGCGGCCTCACGGCCAGGCGCGCCGTACGGATGGCAGCGGGTCCGACCGCGACGGCAACCGGGATCCGGGAGGTGGCCCGCGCGGTCCGGGCCAGGGACCACGCGGACCGGGTGCCGGACCGCGTGGTCCGGGTCAGCCGGGGCGAGGTGCCGGTCCGGGCAACCGCGCAGGCGGACCTGGGGAGCGAGGTCCGGGCAAAGGCGGGCGACCCGCGGGCAAGGGCAAGCGGCCGCACGGCGGACCCGGACGCCCGCAGGGTTTCCGCACGCAGAACGACGCGGCGCGGCCCGTGGTGGATCGCCGGGTCCAACAGGTCAAGGCCCCTGTCGAGCCGCGGATGCCATCGATCAAGCGGCTGCGGCGGCCGTTGCGCCTGCCGGTGGGTGCCGGTGGGGCGCCCGAGGCCGCGCCGGTCGCGCCGGTGCCGCGCTCGGAGGACGAGAGCTAGCGAAGGACGCTCTCGCAGTGGGTCACCTGAAGGTTGGCGGCCGCTTGGCGAAAAACGCGGCCAGCCCTTCCGCGAAGTCCGGATCGGCGATGCACGCGGCGAAACTTTCCGCTTCGGCGTCGAGCTGTTGCGACAGCGTGCGCTCGTGCGACTTGCGTACCAGCGCCTTGGTGTTGCGCAGCGCCCGCGTAGGACCAGTGGCGAGCGACTCTGCAACCACGTTCACGCAATTCGCGAGCTCCGCGTCGGGCACCACCCGGTTGACGAGGCCGAGCCGCAAGGCGTCGGCGGCGTCGAAGCGCTCGGCGAGGAGCAGGATCTCGAGCGCCCTGCGCACGCCAACCAGGCGGGGCAACGTGTAGGTCCCGCCGCCGTCCGGGCTGAGCCCGATATGGCGATACGCCGCGGAAAAATAGGCGGTTTCAGCCGCGATCGCGAAGTCGCACGCGCACAACAGCGACAGGCCGAAGCCCGCGACTGCGCCGCGGGCTTGCGCGATCACGATCTGCGGCATGCGCTGCAGGGTTTCGATGGCGGCGTGCAGGCGCGCGATCACCGGGCGGAAAAATGCGGCGCGCTCCGCCTCCGGCCGATCTAGCACGACGCCGAACGCACGCAGATCGCCGCCGGCCATGAAATGCGCGCCGGCGCCCGTGATCACCAGCACGCGCAGCGTCTCATCCCGGGCGATCGCGCCGAGTGCGTCGACCAGCGCGTCCATCAGCGCGAAATCGAGCGTGTTGAGCGCGCGCGGGCGATCGAGCGTCAGGGTCGCGATGGCGCCTGCGCGCGCAATGGCGAGGGGTGGAGCGCTCATTGCTGGAGTCTCGGAGTGGGCGAGGGTGGGCCGCAGCGCGGGAGCCGGCGCCGGTCCATGCCGAGCCGGTGCACCGCCGGCGTTGCGCGAGGCAGTTGGTCACCGTGGAGCTCCAGCGCGATGGCAACCGTCTGCAGGTGGATGTCGACGCTGTCCTCGATGCGCTCCGCGTAGCCGCCGGCCATCGCGATCGCCACGGGCACCGCGCGCCGTGCGAGCGCTTCGAGCACCATACGATCCCGCGTCGCAAGGCCGGCCTTGGTGAGCGACAGCCGGCCCAGGCGATCGCCGGCGTAGGGATCGGCCCCGGCAAGGTAGATCGCAAGGTCCGGATCGAAGCGCTCCAGCGCCACGCCGAGCGCAGTGCGGAGCGCGTCGAGGTAAGGTTGGTCCGATGTCCCGTCGTCGAGCTCGACGTCGAGATCGCTGGCGGCCTTGCGGAACGGGAAGTTGCGGCGGCCGTGGATCGACAGCGTGAACGTGGACGGGTCGCCGGCGAGAATCGCGGCAGTGCCGTCGCCCTGGTGCACGTCGAGGTCGACGACGAGCACGTTGCGGGCGAGACCTTCGGCCTGCATGGCGCGCGTCGCGACGGCGGCATCGTTGAACACGCAAAAGCCGGCGCCCCAGTCGCGATGGGCGTGATGGGTGCCGCCCGCGAGGTTGACGCCGCACCCGTGCGCAAGCGCCGAGCGGCACGCCGAGACGGTGGCGCCGGCGGAGTATCGCGCGCGGAGCGCCATCGCGGGAGTCCAGGGAAACCCTATGCGCCGCTGCGCGGCCGCGTCGAGCCCGCCTGTTGCGACGGCCTCGATGTAGTCGCTTTCATGAGCGCGGCGCAGTTCCGCATCGCTGGCCGGCACGGGCTCGCGCAGGCGCTCGGGCGCGAGCGCAGCCACGCGCGCGAGCAATGCCGCGTATTTCGGCATCGGGAAGCGGTGCCCCGTGGGCAGCGGCAACACGTACCGATCGCTTCCGTAGAGGCGCATGGTCAGTCTTCCCCGGGAGCAGACGGGCCGGGTTCGCGGTACGGGCTGCCCTCGGCGAGCTCGTCACGCGTGTGCGCGACGTCGACCTCTTCGCGTGCGCAGTACTCCGCGATGGCGGTCGCAAACGCCGGGTCGCCGATCTCGTGCAGCGATTGGGTCGGCACGGCAAGGAGGCCGCGCGCCAGCTTGTGGACGCCCTGCGCGCCGCCTTCGAAGCGCGCGATGCGTCGTTCGATGCAGAACTCGATCGCCTGGTAGTAGCACGCTTCGAAGTGCAGGCCGCTCACGAATTCGTTGGTGCCCCAGTAGCGTCCCCACAGCGCTTCATGGTCGTACACGTCGAGCGCCGCGCAGATCGGAGCGCCGGCCCGCATGCCGACCACCATCATCAAGTGCTGCGCGAGCGTGCGGCCGATCCGCCGGAAGAACGCGGCCGACAGGTAGGGCGTCGAGTGGTGCGCCCGGTACGTTCGCTCGTAGCAGGCATGGAAGAAGCGCCAGTCGGCAGGCGTGATCTCGTCCCCGCATTTGCGCACGAACGTGACGCCGGCCTCGGCGAGCTTGCGGCGCTCCTGGTTAACCTTCTTGCGCTTGTCGTGGCTGAACGCGGCGAGAAAGTCGGCGAAGTCGGCGTAGCCTGGATTGGTCCAGTGGAACTGCAGACCCCGCCGCACGACCATGCCGGCGGCGGCGCCTTCGCTGGCGCCGGGCTCGTCGGTGAACAGCACGTGGAGCGACGAGTATTCGCCGCCCGCTACCGCCGCGCGGGCCCGGTCCAGCAGCGCGTGACGGGTAACCGCGTCGGGCGCCAGGAGGCGCGGCCCCGGCACGGGTGTGAACGGCACTGCGGCGACGAGCTTCGGATAGTAGCGCCGGCCGTGGCGCCGATAGGCGTCCGCCCAGCCCCAGTCGAACACGTATTCGCCGTAGCTGTGCATCTTGGCGTACAGCGGCAGCGCGCCGACGAGCGTGCCCGCGCGCCACGCGGTGAGGAAGCGGGGCTGCCAGCCGGTCGCCACCGTGGCGCAACCCGTGTCGTGCAGCGCCGTGAAGAACGCGTGCGAGAGCAGCGGCTGACTGCCGGCGAGCTCGTTCCAGCACTCGGGCGGCAGCGCGTCGAGCTGCACGTCGTCACGTACCACGGGTGCGACCGGCACGGGCATGCCGGGAGGCTTGAAGGAGACGGGAGCGCGCATCGGCAGTGTGCAGCGGATCGGTGGGAGCATTGTCGCCGCTGCGCGCGATGCGCTCAAGTCGACACGCGCGGTCCGCCGGGTTGCGCCCGGACGTTGCGCGCGCGTGCGTGCTACCATCGTCGCATGCGGGTTGCCATCGCGCAGCTCAACCAGCGCGTCGGCGACCTGGCCATCAATGTCGCCGCGCTGCGCAACGCCATCGAGGACGCCCTGCGCGCCGGCGTCGACATCCTCGTCACGCCCGAGCTCTCCATCTGCGGCTATCCGCCGGAGGACCTGCTGCTGCGCGCGGACTTCCTCGCCGCATGCGAGCGAGCGCTGGTCGATCTCGCCGCCGCAGCGCACGGGCTCGTCGTGCTGGCGGGGTTTCCCGAGCGCATCGACGGGCGTTGCGCCAACGCGGTCGCGGTGCTGCGCGACGGCGTGGTGGCGGCGGTGTACCGCAAGCAATGCCTGCCGAACTATACGGTTTTCGACGAGGAGCGCTATTTCGTTCCCGGCACGCAGCCCTGCGTCTTCGACGTCCGCGGCACGCGTGCCGGCGTCGTGCTGTGCGAGGACATCTGGTTCCCGGGGCCCGCGCAGCAGGCGCGCGCCGCCGGCGCGCAGGTGCTGCTCGTGCCCAATGCGTCACCGTTCCATACCGGGCAGCAGGCGCTGCGCCGCGCGCGCGTCGAAGAGCGCGCGCGCGAATGCGGACTGCCGATCGTCTACGTGAACCGCGTCGGAGGTCAGGACGAGCTGGTGTTCGATGGCGCCTCGTTCGTCTGCGATGCCGCGGGGCGCGTGACGCAGCAATGGCCCGCGTGGCACGAGACGCTCGGCACCGCGGAGCTCGACGGCGGCGTGCCCCGCCCGGTGCGCGGCGAGCTCGAGGCGGCGGTCGAGCCGAACGTCTACATGGCGCTCCTACTCGCGGTGCGCGATTACGCCCATGGCAACGGGTTTGGGTCGGCGCTGCTCGGCTTGTCGGGGGGCATCGATTCCGCGCTCACGCTCGCCGTGGCGGTCGATGCCCTCGGACGCGACCGCGTGCGCGCCGTTATGATGCCTTCGCCCTACACCGCCGCGATCAGCATCGAGGACGCCCGCACGATGGCCGGCACGGCTGGCGTGCGCTACGACGAGCTGCCCATCGGTCCCGCGTTCGACGCGCTGCTGGACACGCTGGCCGTCGCCGTGCCGGAGGCTGCGCCCGGCGTGATGGAGGAGAACGTGCAGGCGCGCATCCGCGGCCTGCTGCTGATGGCACTTTCGAACCGGACCGGCGCGCTGCTGCTCACCACCGGCAACAAGTCGGAGATGGCGGTGGGCTATGCCACGCTCTACGGGGATATGGCGGGCGGCTTCGCCGTTCTCAAGGACGTGAGCAAGACGCTCGTCTACCGGCTCGCGGCATGGCGCAACACGCTGGGTGAGGTCATCCCGGCGCGCGTCATCGAGCGAGCGCCCACCGCCGAGCTGCGGCATGGCCAGTCGGACCAGGAAACGCTGCCGCCATACGACCTTCTCGATGCCATCCTCGAGGGCTACGTCGAGGACGGCCTCGATGCGGCCGGGCTCGTGGCGGCGGGTCTGCCCATGCCCGCGGTTCGCGACGTCGTGGAACGCCTGCACCGCAACGAATTCAAGCGGCGGCAAGCGGCGATCGGGCCCCGGGTAACGCCGCGCGCCTTCGGCCGTGACTGGCGGTATCCGATCACTTCGGCGTGGGACGCGCTGGCTGCGCTGCGCTGAAGGTCCTGGCGACGCCCATCGTGTATGCTGATTCGCAGCGGACTTCGCGCCGGAGGGAGATGCCATGAAGAGGATCGAGGCGATCGTCAAGCCGTTCAAGCTCGATGAGGTCCGCGAGGCGCTTTCCGCGATCGGCGTCACCGGGCTCACGGTCACCGAGGTCAAGGGATTCGGACGGCAGAAGGGGCATACCGAGCTTTACCGGGGCGCCGAGTACGTCGTCGATTTCCTGCCCAAGGTGCGCATCGAGGTCATCCTGGCCGACCCGATGATCGACCGCGCGATCGAGGCGATCATCGGCGCCGCGCGCACCGGCAAGATCGGCGACGGGAAGATTTTCGTCACGCCCGTCGAGCAGGTGGTGCGCATTCGGACCGGCGAATCCGGCGAAGCCGCCATCTGAACGAACGGGGACGCCATGTCGTTCCTCAGCGAGTTTCGCGAATTTGCCGTCAAGGGCAACGTTGTCGACCTGGCGGTCGGAGTGATCATCGGTGCGGCGTTCGGCCGCATCGTCGACTCGCTCGTCAAGGACATCATCATGCCGCTGGTCGGCCGCATCGTCGGCGGCCTGGACTTCTCGAGCTACTTCGTCATGCTCGCCCCGCCGCCGGCCGGATTCTCCGGCCCGCTCACCTACGATGCGCTCACCAAGGCCGGCGTGCCGTTGCTCGCCTACGG
Source organism: Burkholderiales bacterium (assembly GCA_038239945.1). Classification (GTDB taxonomy): domain Bacteria; phylum Pseudomonadota; class Gammaproteobacteria; order Burkholderiales; family Casimicrobiaceae; genus VBCG01. The sequence goes on along the minus strand of JBBSEG010000049.1, from coordinate 5,068 downwards.
GAATTTCCTGGCGGTCGTGATCAACTTCGCCATCCTGGCTTTCGTGATCTTCCTGATGGTGAAGGAGATCAACCGGCTCCGCCGGCGCCACGAAACCCCGCCGGTTCCCCCGGCACCGCCCGAGGAGATCCTGCTGCTGCGCGAGATTCGCGACGCCATGCGCGGCTAGGCCCGCAGGTTCCTGCCAGAGCGGGGACCCGATTCCCGCCGTCATTCGTCCAATCCGTCCGCGCGCGGGGAGCCGATCCCGTTGCTCGCGCAGCGCGAGTCCGGGATAATCGACTGGATTTGCGCACCGATCGCCGGCCGGCCAAGCGTCGACGGCGCGCGACCAACGAGGAGCGCCATGAACCGCACGCCAGCCTGGATCGTCATCGCCGCCACCGCCGTACTCGCGGTATCAGGCGCGGCGCTCGCCGACATCAACGTCGGAGTCACGCTGTCGGCCACGGGCCCCGCCGCGTCGCTCGGCATTCCCGAGAAGAACACGATCGACATGCTGCCGACCACGCTGGCCGGGGAGAAGATCAACTGGATCGTCCTCGACGACGGCTCCGACACCACCAGGGCGGTCACCAACACGCGCAAGCTCATCAGCGAGAACAAGGTCGACGTGGTGATCGGCTCGACGGTCACGCCCAACTCGCTCGCGATGGTCGACGTGGTGGCCGAGGCCGAGACGCCCATGATCTCCATGGCCGCGTCGGCGCGCATCGTCGATCCGGCCAACCCCCGCACGCGCTGGGTGTTCAAGACGCCGCAGAACGACTCGCTGATGGCCGACGCGATCGCCGTCAACATGAAGGCCGCCGGCGTGCGCACGTTCGGCTACATCGGGTTCAGCGACGCGTACGGGGACGGCTGGCTCGCGGAGATCAGGCGCTCCACCGAGACCGCCGGCATCAAGCTCGTCGCTGACGAGAAATACAACCGCAACGATGCGTCGGTCACCGGCCAGGTCCTGAAGCTGATCGCGGCGCGGCCCGACGCGATCCTGATCGGCGCGTCCGGCACCCCGGGCGCCACGCCGCAGAAGGAGCTCGCGGCGCGCGGCTACAAGGGCAAGATCTACCAGACGCATGGCGTCGCCAATCCCGATTTCCTGCGCGTGGTGGGCAGCGACGGCAACGGCACGCTGCTGCCGATCGGGCCGATGCTGGTGTGGGAGCAGCTCCCGGACAGCAACCCCGTCAAGAAGACGGCGTCGGTGTACATCACTCAGTACGAGGCGAAGTACGGCAAGGATTCGCGCTCCACGTTCGGCGGGCATGCCTACGACGCCTACATGCTGCTCGCGAAGGCCGTTCCCGATGCGCTGAAGAAGGGCCGGCCGGGAACCCGCGAGTTCCGCGCCGGCCTGCGCGACGCGCTCGAGACGGGCACCGTCACGGGCAGTCACGGGGTGTTCGTCATGAGCCCCCAAGATCACAACGGCCTCGACAACCGCGCGCGGGTGATGGTCCGCATCGACAACGGCCGCTGGGTGCTGGCGAAGTAGCGGCGCGCGGCGCGGCGTCCGCCGCATCGCGTCCGCTGCATCGCGTCCGGCCGTTCCGCAGCGTTCGCGCCCGGTGCGCTGCGCGCCGACCCCGTCCCGTCCCGTCCGGCGCCGCGGCACGCCTTCCTCATGGACCTCTCGATCGCGGCACTGCTGATCCAGGACGGCGTCACCAACGGTGCGATCTACGCGCTGCTGGCGCTGGCCCTGGTGCTCGTGTTCGCGGTCACGCGGGTGATCTTCGTGCCGGCGGGCGAGTTCGTGGCGTACGGCACGCTCACGCTGGCCGGGCTGCAGCTCGGCAAGCCACCCGGCACGGTCGGGTTGCTGGCCGGCATGGCCCTCCTGGCGGGCCTCCTCGAATGCGTTGCGGCGGTACGGCAGCGCGAGTTTCGGCGCTTGCCGCTGCGCCTGGCGGCGTGGACCGTGCTCCCGGGCGCCGTCGCGGCGCTCGTCTGGTGGGCTGCACCGCGCCAGTGGTCGCTGGCGGGCCAGGTGGGCCTGACCCTGATGGCGGTGACCGCGCTCGGCCCGCTCATCTACCGCGTCGCCTACGAGCCGCTCGCCGATGCGTCGGTGCTGGTGCTCCTGATCGTCTCGGTCGCCGTGCATCTCGCGCTCACCGGACTCGGGCTCTGGTTCTTCGGCGCGGAAGGCTCGCGCACGCCGCCCTTCGCCGCCGCGTCGTTCCAGCTCGGCGACGTCACCTTCAGCCTGCAAAGCCTGCTGGTCGTGGGTGCGAGCCTGCTGCTGATCGTCGCGTTGTACCTGTTTTTTGGCGGCACGCTGTACGGCAAGGCGCTGCGCGCCACGGCGGTCAATCGGGTCGGGGCGCGTCTGTGCGGCATCGCGCCGCGCTTCGCCGGCGCGCTCACGTTCACGCTCGCCGCGCTGATGTGCGCGTTCTCGGGCGTCCTGATCGGACCGATCACGACGATCTACTACGACTCGGGCTTCCTCGTGAGCCTGAAGGGCTTCGTCGGCGCCATCATCGGCGGCCTCGCCAGCTATCCTCTCGCGGCCGGCGGCGCGCTCCTGGTCGGCCTGCTCGAGTCGTTCTCATCGTTCTGGGCGAGCGCGTTCAAGGAGGTGATCGTGTTCACGCTCATCATCCCGGTCCTGCTCTGGCGCAGCCTCAAGTCCGTCCACCACGAGGAAGATGAGTAGCGCGAGCCGCCAGGGCGCCGCACGTGTCGCGCCGGCGCGGGTTGCGCTCGCGGTGTTCGTCGCGGCGATCGCCCTGGTGCCGCTCGCCGCGCCGCAGTTCTGGGTGACGCTCGGCAACTACATCGGCCTCTACAGCATCGTGGCCCTCGGGCTCGTGCTGCTCACGGGCGTTGCGGGGCAGACGTCCTTCGGCCAGGCGGCCTTCGTCGGCCTCGGCGCGTACACCACCGCCTTCCTCTCCACGCACTTCGCGGGGTCGCTGCTGTCCTCGCCGTGGCTCGCACTCCTGGCCGGGCTCGCGCTCACGGGAATCGTGGCGCTCGCGCTCGGCTCGATCACGTTGCGCATGCAGGGACACTACCTGCCGCTCGCCACCATCGCCTGGGGCATCAGCCTGTATTTCCTGTTCGGCAACCTGGAGGTCCTGGGCGGGCACACCGGGATGACCGGTATTCCGGCACTGCACCTGTTCGCCATCGACCTGCGCGACGAGCGGCTTTTCTTCGTGCTGATCTGGGCGATCGTCCTCGCGGCGCTGTGGGCGACGGCCAATCTGCTCGATTCGCGCCCCGGCCGGGCGCTGCGCGCGCTGCGCGGCGGCCTCGAGATGGCCGAAGCATTCGGCGTGAACGGGGCGCGGCTCAAGATCGTCGCGTTCGTCTACGCCGCGCTGCTCGCGTGCATCTCCGGCTGGCTCTACGCGCACCTGCAGCGCTTCGTCAATCCCACTCCGTTCGGCATCAACCAGGGCATCGAATATCTCTTCATGGCGGTGGTGGGCGGCGCCGGCAGCGTGTGGGGCGCGGTCGTCGGCGCCACCACGATCACGCTGGCGAAGCAGCTTCTTCAGGATGCGCTTCCGCGGCTGCTCGGGCGGGCGGGCAACTTCGAGATCGTGGTGTTCGGCGTGCTGATGGTCCTGCTGCTCCAGTTCTCGCGCGACGGGCTGTGGCCGTGGCTCGGCCGGCTGCTGCCGCGACCGGCGCCGGCGCCCGTGCCCGACGCGCCGCCGTTGCCCGCGCGCGAGCTCGCGACGCTGCGCGATCCGGTCCTCGAGGTGGTCGCGGCGCGCAAGGCCTTTGGTGGCCTGGTCGCGGTGAACGAGCTGAGCTTTTCCGTCGCGCGCGGCGAGATCGTCGGGCTGATCGGGCCCAACGGTGCCGGCAAGAGCACCACGTTCGCGCTGATCAGCGGCGCGCTGGCGCTCACGGCCGGCGAGATCCGTTTCTGCGCGCAGCCGATCGGCGGCCTGGCGCCCTACCGGATCGCGGCGCTCGGCATCGGGCGCACGTTCCAGCACGTGCGGCTGATGCCGACGATGTCGGTGCTCGACAACGTCGCGCTGGGCGCGTACCTGCGGGGTCGCGCGGGCGTGGTGCGAGCAGCGCTGCGCCTCGACCGTGCCGAAGAGGCGCGTACGCGTGCCGCCGCCGCGCGCGCCATCGACCGGGTCGGGCTGCGCGACCAGCGCTTCGAAGCCGCCGGCAGCCTGCCGCTCGGCCAACAGCGCATCGTGGAGATCGCCCGCGCGCTGGCCGCCGATCCGGCGCTGCTACTGCTCGACGAGCCTGCGGCGGGGCTGCGCTACCTCGAGAAGCAGGCGCTCGCCGCGCTGATCCGGGCGTTGAAGGGGCAAGGCATGACGGTCCTCCTCGTCGAGCACGACATGGAATTCGTGATGGGACTGACCGATCGGCTCGTCGTGATGGACTTCGGCGTGAAGCTCGCCGAAGGCCTGCCGGTCGACATCCAGCGCAATCCGGCGGTGCTGGAAGCCTACCTGGGCGCCCCGGCTTGAGCGCAGAGCCCATCGCCGCTGCGGCCATGGAGACGGCGCCCCTGCTCGAGGTCACCCGCCTGCGCGTGGCCTACGGCAAGGTGGAGGCGGTGCACGAGGTCTCGCTCCGCGTGGCACCCGGCACGATCGTCACGGTCATCGGACCGAACGGCGCCGGCAAGACGACGCTGCTCGCCGCGATCGTGGGCCTGCTGCCGTCCCGCGGCGGGCTGCGCTACGCCGGCGAGGACGTGCATGCGGAGACCGTCGAGCGCCGGGTGGCGCGCGGGCTCGTGCTGGTGCCGGAGCGGCGCGAGCTGTTTGCCTCGATGAGCGTGGCCGACAACCTGCAGCTCGGCGCGTTCGCCCGCCGCCGCGACGCGGACCTGCGCGCGCGCCTCGACGGCGTCTACGCCCGCTTTCCGCGCCTCGCCGACCGGCGCGAGCAGCTCGCGGGGACGTTGTCCGGCGGCGAGCGGCAGATGCTCGCGCTCGGCCGAGCGCTGTTGGGCCGGCCGCCCCGCCAGATGCTCGACGAGCCGTGGGGCGGGCACCCGCCCCCCCGGGGGGGGGCGATGATAGCGATAAAACCCCGCGTGGGCGCCCGCCGGGGGTGGGTGCGGCGG
>JBBSEG010000048.1:0-36480 GCA_038239945.1 Burkholderiales bacterium | reverse complement strand
GACGCCGGCGTGCGGTCTGGGGCGGTTATGGCGATACCGGTGCGGAGCTTAGTACATTACCCAGCCGGCGTCGTGCCGCGCGGCGCGAACGGGGTGGGAGGCAGGGAATTCGCGGGCCGCGCGGGCCGCCGCCCGCGCCTCCGCCAAGGCGACGACCGGCGCCGGCACGTCGAGTTCGTCAGGTTGCCATTCGGCCAAACGCAGGCCCAGCACCGCGTCGAACGATTCCAGCGTCGCGCGGCGGACCGGCCCCGCGCGCTCGCTGCGCAGCGCTTCCCACGCCACGGCGAGCGCACGTGGCAGGTTGAGGTCGTCGTTGAGCGCGTCGGTGAAGCGCTCGACCAAGTCGGGCGCGGGACTGGCGGGCGTGGCCGGCAGCGCATGGAGCGATTGGCGCATGCGGGCCAGTCCCGTGGCCGCGGCGTCGAGCGCGTCGAAGGTGAAGTTGAGCTGGCTGCGATAGTGCCCGGTCAGGCACAGGTAGCGGAACGCCAGCGGATCGTAGCCTCGCTCGACGAGCGCCGGAAGGCGGAGGAACTCGCCCGCCGACTTCGCCATCTTCGCGTCGTTCGACAACAGGAAGTAGGCGTGCATCCAGTAGTTGGCGAGCCGGGTACCTACGCGCGCTTCGGTTTGCGCGATCTCGTTGGTGTGATGGACGGGGATATGGTCCTCGCCTCCGCAATGGATGTCGAAGAAGTCGCCCAGGTACTTCTGCGCCATCGCCGAGCATTCGATGTGCCAGCCGGGAAAGCCGCGGCCCCATGGGCTGTCCCACTCCATCTGCCGCTGCTGGCCTGGCGGCGAGCGCTTCCACAGCGCGAAGTCCGTGGCATTGCGCTTCTCGCCCACCTCGACGCGCCGGCCTGCGTCGAGTCCCGACTTGTCGAGGCGCGCGAGATAGCCGTAGTCGGGCTGGCGGCTGGTGTCGAAGTACACCCCGTCGCCGGTCACGTAGGTGTAGCCGTTGCGCTCGAGGTCGGCGATGAAGTCGATCTGCTCGGCGATGTGGTCGGTCGCCTTGCAGAGGACCGCGGGCGGATCGATGTTGAGCGTCGCCAGTTCGGCCACGAAGCGCGCGGTGTACAGGGCCGCGATCTCCCACGCGGTACGGCCGGTGCGCCGCGCGCCCTTCTCCATCTTGTCCTCGCCGGTGTCGGCGTCGGACGTGAGATGGCCCACGTCGGTGACGTTCATCACGTGGCGCACGCGAAACCCGTTCCAGGCGAGCGCGCGCTTCAGCCAGTCCTCGAACAGGAACGTGCGGTAATTGCCGATATGCTGGTCGTCGTAGACCGTGGGGCCGCACGTGTACAAGCCCACCTCGCCGCCCGGCGCGAGCGGCTCGAACGGCCGCAGCTCGCGCGCGTAGTTGTCGTACAGGGTCAGCGGTGTAGGCATCGGTCGGACGTGAAAAAGCCGCCGGTGGGGCGGCTTGCTTCGAGGCTCCGGGAGCGGCCGGCCGCGCGGCGGCTAGGCCGAGCGCGACATGCGAGGCGCGACGCGCGAGGCACGGCATTCGAGCGCGTTTCGATACTAGCATGCTGCGCGCCTCAACCGAGCCGGCGCGCCATGACGAAATCCTCCATCACGAAACCGGCGCCGATCGGCACGTCCACGCGTTCGCGCGTCGTCAGGCCGCGGCGCTCGTACCACGCGATCGCCGGGGCGTTGCCGCGGTTGACGTTGAGCACGAGCGTCCCGCACCCGGCCGCGCGGGCGATGCCCGCAACGTGCTCGAGCAGCGCGGCGCCGACGCCCGCGCCGCGCTGCTCGGCGCGCACGTAGAGCTTGTCGAGCTTGAGGGTGGCCGGTTCCCCCTCGGGACGCCACGCGGCGAAGCCCACGGCCCGTCCGGCGCGCTCGCCCAGCACGATGCCGCGGCCGGGCTGTGTGACGAAGGCGGCCAGCACCGGCTGCGCGTAGCCGTGCGCGAGCATGTACTCGATCTGGGCATCGGTGAGAATGCCCGGATAGTGTTCTCGCCAGATCGTGCGCGCGAGCTGCGCGACCGTCGCGAGGTCGGCCAGGCCGGCGTGCCGCAGCGTGATCATCGCCGTTATGTTGACGGTCGCCATCGCGATGGATGTTAACCGGCCGGCGGTGTCGCGTGGGCGCCTCGCGCGTGCGCCCGCGCCGCGCGACACGACGGGCGCCGCGCCTCCTTGCGTACAATGCGCGCGACCGCACGCCGCGGTCATCCGGCCGCCGGCCCACCGCCGCGAGTCGCCGCCGCCCGAGCGAAACCGCCCATGCACGCACCGCTTCGCCCGACTGCCTGGCTCGTCATCGCGGGCACGTTCACGGTGCTGTGGTTCGCCGGGCTGGACGCGCGCCGGCTGCACCATCCAGACGAAGGCCGCTATGCGGAGATCGCGCGCGAGATGCAGGCGAGCGGCGACTGGGTCACGCCGCGCCTCGACGGACTGCGCTACTTCGAGAAGCCGCCGCTGCAATACTGGCTGACCGCCGCGGCCTACGCGGCATTCGGGCGCGACGAATGGACCGCCCGGCTGCCGGTCGCGGCGTTCGGATGGCTGGCCGTGCTCGCCGTGGGCTATGCGGGGACGCGCGTGGCCGGCGCATCCGCGGGGCTGTTCGCGGCGGCCATTCTCGCCAGCACGGTGTGGCATACGGGCGTCAGTCGTTTCCTGTCGCTCGACGGCATGCTCTCGGGCGCGCTCGCCGTCGCGCTGGCGGCGTTCCTGATCGCGCAGGCCGGCACGCGCAGCCACGCGGCGCAACGCGGGTGGATGCTGGGCGCGTGGGTGGCCATCGCCGCAGCGGTGCTCACGAAGGGGCCTATCGGCTTCGCGATCCCGGCCGGCGCGCTCGCGCTCTATACAGTCGCGACGCGCGACCTCGCGGTCTGGCGCCGGCTGAACCTGGTGGCCGGACTCGCGCTGGCGGGCGCCATCATCGTACCGTGGTTCGTGGTGGTGTCGCTGCGCAATCCCGGCTTCGCCGAATTCTTCTTCGTGCACGAGCACGTCGCGCGCTTCCTCACCACGGCGCACCAGCGCGACGGCGCATGGTGGTATTTCCTCCCGCTGCTGGTGCTCGGGCTGCTGCCGTGGACCGCGCTGCTCGCGTGGACGCCGTCGGCGTGGGCGCGCGGCCCCGAGCCGACGCCCGCCGGCTTCGCGTGGGTGAAATTCTGCCTGGCCTGGGCGCTCTTCGTGCTGGTCTTCTTCAGCGCGTCGGGCTCCAAGCTGCCCGCCTACATCCTGCCGATGTTCCCCGCGCTGGCGCTGGTGCTCGGCTGGCAGGTCACGCGACTCTCCTCGATCGCGTGGCGTCGCTTGGTCGCCGCGCTCGCGCTGGCCAGCCTAGCGTGCACACTCGGGGCGTGGCTCGGCTACGACGCCCTCGCGGCGCGCCTGGCGAGCGATCGCACGCCGGTGGCGCTCTACACTGCATTCGGCACGGGGGTGAAGGTGGGCATGGGGCTGATCGCGACAGGCGCGCTGGCGGCATGGCTGCTCGGGCAGCGCGCGCTCGTGCACGGCCGCGCGCTCGCGGTGCTCGCCATTGCGCTTAGCACCCTTGCGGGGTTGACGCTGGCGCTGTCGGCCAACCGCGGGCTCGACCCCAGCCGCTCAACCGCCGCTCTGGTCGCGGCCGTGCGCGCCGACGCGCCGACCTTCGCGGCCGGCGCCCCGTTCTACCAGGTTCGACTGTACGATCAGACGCTGCCCTGGTACCTCGGCCGGACGACCACCGTGGTCGACTGGCGCGACGAGCTCGGTCCGGGCCTCGACGCCGAGCCCGGGGCGGGCATCGCGAGCACCGCGGAATGGATCGGGCGATGGAGGCAGGATGCGCAAGGCTACGCACTGATGACGCCGGACACCGAGGCGGCGCTCGCGCGCGACGGCGTGCCGATGCGGCGGGTGGCGGCGAACGCGCGCTACGTCGTGATGGCGCGCCGATGAGCGCCCGATGAGCGCCACGGCGCTGTCCTTCCTGCTGACGGGCGTGCTGCTGAACGCGGCTGCGCAATTGCTGCTCAAGGCCGGCACCAACGCACTCGGTGTGATCACCTTCACGCGCGACAACTTCGCCGGGCTTGCCGCGCGCATGGCGCTCGAGCCGCATTTCTTGGCCGGCGTCGCCTGCTACGGCGTGAGCCTGGTGGTGTGGATCATCGGACTTTCGCGGGTGCCGGTGTCCGTGGCCTATCCGCTGCTTTCGCTTGGCTATGTCGTCAACGCGATTGCCGCGTGGTACCTGCTCGGCGAGTCGCTCGACTGGAGCCGTGCCGGCGGCATCGGCTGCATCATCGTCGGCGTCTGGTTCCTGACGCGCGGCTAGCGCCATGTCCGAGGCCGTGTACCTGAAGTTCGCTGCCCCGCTGATCGACGAGGCCACGGTGGCCGGCGTCGCGGAGGTGCTGCGCTCCGGGCAGATCGCCAGCGGGCCGTGGGTGGAGCGCTTCGAGGCGGATCTGTCGGCGCATTGCCGGGACCGGTCCGTGCGGGTGGTCACCTCGGCAACCGCGGCGCTCGAGATCGCACTCGGTGTCGCGGGCATCGGACCCGGCGACGAAGTGATCGTGTCGGGCCAGACGTTCTTCGCGGCGCTCAACGTCATCGTGCGGGCCGGCGCCACGCCGGTGCTGGTCGACTGCGAGCCGGTGACGCGCAACCTCGACCTCGCGCAGGCCGCCGCGCGCGTCGGCCCGCGCACGCGTGCGGTGCTGCCGACGCACTGGCCCGGCTCGCTGCTGGACCTCGACGCCCTCTACGCGCTGGCCCGCGAGCGCGACCTGCGGGTGGTCGAGGACGCCGCGCTCGTGATCGGCTCGACCTACAAGGGGCGGCCGGTGGGAGGGATAGGCGATCTCGTCGCGTTCAGCTTCCACCCGAACAAGAACCTCACGTCGATCGAAGGCGGCGCGCTGGTGGTCAACGACGCGCACGAGGCGCGCCGCGTCGACGCGATGCGCTTCCACGGCATCGTCAGACTGGCGGACGGCACGCGCGACGTGGCGGTGGCCGGGGGCAAGTTCAACCTTCCCGATATGAACGCGCGCGTCGGCGTGGCGCAGCTCGCGCAATTGCCTGCGTTCCTGGCGCGCCGCCGCGCGCTGGTGGAGCGCTATTTCGAACGCTGGCAGGCGACCCCCGAGTGCGAACTGCCGCCCCGGCCGGTCGCAGGCGACGGCCACTCGTGGAACATGTTCTGCATCCTGCTGCCGCTCGCGGCGCTGGCCTGGTCGCGCAAGGACGTGCGCGACGCGCTCGCCGGGCGCGGCATCGCGACCGGCGTCTCGTACGAGGCGCTGCACCTCACGACGCTCGGACAACGGCTCGGCTACCGGCGGGGCGACCTGCCGAACACCGAGCGCATCGCGGCCGCCACCCTGTCGCTGCCGCTGCACGCCGGCATGGAAATGGACGACGTCGATCGCGTCTGTGCCGCGTGCGCCGAAGTGCTGCGGGCGGGCGCTCGGTGAGCGGCCTTGCGCACGACGTCGCGAGCGCGCCGGATGTCCCGGCTCCATCCCGCGCGCTCGACGTGTCGGTCGTCGTGCCCGTCTACAACGAGGCCGCCGGGCTGCCGGCCCTCTTCGCACGCCTCTATCCCGCGCTCGACGCGCTGCGCATCCCATACGAGGTGATCTTCGTCGACGACGGCAGCCGCGACCGTTCCGCCGCGCTGCTCAAGGACCAGTTCCTCCTGCGCCCGGATGTCACGCGCGTGGTGTTCCTGAGCGGCAACTACGGCCAGCATCCGGCGATCATGGCGGGCTTCGAGCGGGTGCGCGGCGTGCGCGTCGTCACCCTCGACGCCGACCTGCAGAACCCGCCCGAGGAGATCGGCAAGCTGCTCGCGCGCATGGACGCCGGGGCCGACTACGTGGGCGGGGTACGTCGCGCGCGAGGCGACGCGTGGTGGCGACGGATCGCCTCGCGCCTCATGAACCGGCTGCGCGAGCGCATCACGCGCATCCGCATGTCGGACCAGGGCTGCATGCTGCGCGCGTACAGCCGCGACATCGTCGACGCGGTCGCCGCGAGCCGCGAGGTCAGCACGTTCATCCCCGCGCTCGCCTACACCTTCGCCCATCGCCCGGCGGAGGTGGACGTCGCGCACGAGGAACGCGCCGCCGGCGACTCCAAGTACTCCCTCTACCACCTGATCCGGCTCAACTTCGACCTCATCACGGGCTTCTCGCTGGTGCCGCTCCAGATGTTCTCAATGTTCGGGATCGTCGTCTCGATCACGGCGCTGGTGACCTACCTCGTGGTCATCCTGCAGCGACTGGTGGTCGCCGGCTGGCGGGAGGGCTTCGCGACGCTCTGGGATCGCGACATCCTCGCGTTCTTCCTGATCGGCGTGATGCTGTTCGGGCTCGGGCTGGTGGGCGAGTACGTGGGCCGGATCTACCAGCAGGTGCGCCAGCGCCCGCGGTACAGCATCCGCGCCGTGCTCGGCCGGCCGCCGCCGTCCGCGGGCGAGCCTCCGCCGGGCGAGCCGCGCGCGTGAGCCGCGGGACCTTTCCGTACGGCGCCGCATGACGCGCGCGGTGGTCTTCGCGTATCACGACGTCGGAGCGCGCTGCCTGCGGGTGCTGCGCGCGCACGGCGTCGAGGTCCCGCTCGTCGTCACCCATACCGATGATCCCGCGGAGACGCTCTGGTTCGAGCGCGTCGCCGACGTCGCCGCCGACCTGGGCATTCCCTGCATCGCGCCGCCGAGCGTCAATGCGGCCGCCACGGTGGCGCAGGTGCGGTCGCACCGGCCGGAGTTCATCTTCAGCTTCTACTACCGGCGCCTGCTTGGCGCGCCGCTGCTGGCGATCCCCGCGCGGGGCGCGCTGAACCTCCATGGCTCGCTGCTGCCGCATTACCGGGGGCGCGCGCCGGTGAACTGGGCGGTGCTGAAGGGCGAGCGCCACACCGGTGCGACGCTGCACTACATGACGGCGAAGCCGGACGCGGGCGACATCGTCGCGCAGCAGGCGGTGCCCATCCTCCCCGACGACGGGGCGCGCGAGGTGTTCGACAAGGTGACCGTCGCCGCGGAGATCGTGCTCGACGCCGCGCTGCCGGCACTTCTCGCGGGCACCGCCGCGCGGCGACCGAACGACCTCGCGGGCGGATCCTATTTCGGCGCCCGGACGCCGGAGGACGGCCGCATCGACTGGCGCGAGCGTGCGCGCGCCATCCACGATCTGGTGCGCGCGGTCGCCCCGCCCTATCCCGGCGCCTTGACGCACGTCGGCGGATGTCCGGCGCGCGTCCTGGCCACGCGCGTGCTCGATGAAGGCGGTCCTGCCGCGCCGGCGCAAGCGTTCCCGTGCAAGGGGCGCATCGTCGCGGACTGCGGCGGCGGCGGGCGCCTCGAGCTGCGCGCGCTCGAGGTCGACCAGGTCCTCGTCGATTGTGCCGCATTCGTCGAGCGCTTCGGCGCCGATCCGGTGCCGCTCGGCTGACGACGCGAGCTCGACGACGCGCGCTTCGCAGGCAACCAATCCCGCCCCCGGACCGCCGGGCCCCCATGCTAGAGTGCCGCGCGCCCGGGTGCCGGCGGAATCGCCCACCCACGCCATTCGCATGAAACGCGTCCTCATCCTCGGCGTCAACGGCTTCATCGGCCACCACCTGTCCCAGCGGATCGTCGCGGCGACGGACTGGGACATCTACGGCATGGACATGCAGGCCGACCGCCTAGCCGACCTGCTGGCGGAGCCGCGCTTCCATTTCTTCGAAGGCGACATCACGATCAACCGCGAGTGGATCGAGTATCACGTCAAGAAGTGTGACGTGGTGCTGCCGCTCGTGGCCATCGCGACCCCGGCCACATATGTCAGCGATCCGCTGCGCGTGTTCGAGCTCGACTTCGAGGCCAACCTGCCGATCGTGCGGGCCGCGGTGCGCTACCGCAAGCGCCTGGTCTTTCCCTCGACGTCCGAGGTGTACGGCATGTGCCGCGACGACGCGTTCGACCCGGAGCGCTCGGAGCTCGTGTTGGGGCCGATCAACAAGCCGCGCTGGATCTACGCATGCGCCAAGCAACTGATGGACCGCGTGATCCACGCCTACGGCATGCAGGAGGGCCTCGACTACACGCTGTTCCGGCCCTTCAACTGGATCGGCGCCGGGCTGGACTCGATCAACACCGCCAAGGAAGGCAGCTCGCGGGTGATCACGCAGTTTCTGGGGCACATCGTGCGCGGCGAGCCGATCAAGCTCGTCGACGGCGGGACGCAGAAGCGGACGTTCACCTACATCGACGACGGCATCGCGGCGCTGCTGCGAATCATCGACAACCCGGGCGGCGTCGCGACCGGACGGATCTACAACATCGGCAACCCGGCCAACAACTATTCGGTGCGCGAGCTGGCGCAGATGATGCTCGCCATCGCGCGCGCCTACCCCGAGTACCGGGACACCGCGAACCGCGTCGAGCTCGTGGACACCACCGCCGACGCGTACTACGGCACCGGCTACCAGGACGTGCAGAATCGCGTCCCGGTGATCGACAACACCTGCGCGGACCTCGAGTGGTCGCCGCAGGTCGGCATGGACGAGGCGCTGCGCCGGATCTTCGATGCGTATCGCGGCGACGTCGCGGTGGCGCGCGCGCTCGTCGATTGATGCGGCTCGGCCTCAAGGTCGACGTCGACACGCTGCGCGGGACGCGCGAAGGCGTGCCGGCGCTGGTCGAGCTCCTGCGCCGTCACGGCGTGCAGGCGACCTTCCTGTTCGCACTGGGCCCGGACCACACCGGCCGCGCGATCCGGCGCGTGTTCCGGCCGGGCTTCCTGGGCAAGGTGCGGCGCACCTCGGTAGTGCAGCACTACGGCGTTCGTACGCTGCTATACGGCACGCTGCTGCCGGGGCCCGACATCGGCCGCCGCGCGGCCGATGTCATGCGGGCGGTGCGCGACAGCGGCCACGAGACCGGCATCCACTGCCACGACCACGTGCGCTGGCAGGATGGGGTTGCGACGGCCGACGCCGCCTGGACCCGGCGCGAGATGGAGCGTGCGTGCGAGCGCTACGTGGCGATCTTCAAGACCCCGCCGGCCACGCACGGTGCCGCCGGGTGGCAGATGAACGTGCACGCGCTCCGCCTCACCCAGCAGCTGGGTTTCGAGTACTGCTCCGACGGGCGCGGCGCCTCGCCGCACCTGCCAGTCTGGCGCGGCGAGCTCATCCGCTGCGCGCAGTTCCCGACCACGCTCCCTACGCTCGACGAAGTGATCGGGATGGACGGCATCACCGAGGCGAACGCGGACGCGGCGCTGCTCGAGCTCACCGCCGCGCCACCGGCGTGCGGCAGCCACGTGTTCACGCTGCACGCCGAGCTGGAAGGCCTGCACCTCGCGCCGGTGCTCGACCGCCTGCTGTCGGGATGGCGGGCGCAGGGCTACGCGATCGGCCCGGTGCGCTCGTTGGTCGAAGCGGTCGAGCCACTCGCGCTGGCCCGCTGCGAGACGATGCTCGGCACCATTCCCGGCCGCAGCGGCACGCTGCTCGTGCAGGGGGCCGAATTCCTCGGCGACGTCGACCTGGCCGACGCCGCTTAGTACCTACCAGGACGAATCCACGATGCTCAACCAGAAAGTCGCGAACTTCACGGCTGCGGCCACCGATGGCACCTTCAGCCTCGCCGACCATGCGGGCCATCCGCTGGTGATCTACTTCTATCCGAAGGACAATACGCCGGGCTGCACGACCGAGGGCGCCGCGTTCCGCGACCTGCACGACCGGTTCGCCGCCGCGGGCGCCGTCGTGGTCGGCGTATCGCGGGATACCGTCAAATCGCACGAGTCGTTCCAGGCCAAGATGGGCTTTCCGTTCACGCTGATCGCCGACATCGACGAGAAGCTGTGCGCGCAGTTCGGCGTCATCAAGATGAAAAACATGTACGGCAAGCAGGTGCGGGGCATCGAGCGATCGACCTTCCTCATCGGCCCCGACGGAACGCTGCGCCAGGAATGGCGCGGCGTGAAGGTGCAGGGTCATGCGCACGAGGTGCTGAAGGCAGTCGTGGCGCTGAAGTAGCCGGCCGGCCCGCGCCGACGCCGGTGCGCCACAAGGCCTGCGGTCGGCAGGCATCCCCACCACAAGGTCTTGTGCCCCGGACCATTCCCGCCTAGAGTAACTCGAGCGCGATCGAGCCGCGGTCGCGCGTGCCCTCCCTGACCCTGGAGCCTTATGGTCGAACGCAAGCTGCGCCCCGCTCCCTCGACGCTTCACCTGCTGCCGTCCCGCAAGCCGGCCAAGTCCGGCCCATCCGCCGTCACCAAACTGTTCGTCCTCGACACCAACGTGCTCATGCACGACCCGACCAGCCTGTTCCGGTTCGAGGAGCACGACATCTTCCTGCCGATCCTCACGCTCGAGGAGCTCGACGCCAACAAGAAGGGCACCTCGGAAGTCGCGCGCAACGCCCGTCAGGCCTCGCGCTTCCTAGACGAGCTGGTGACGGCCTTCGCCGCGCCGGGCGCCGACGGGATCGCGCAGGGCATTCCCCTCCAGGTGAAGTCCGGCGGCGCCGCGACCGGCCGACTCTTCCTGCAGACCGACCTGATCTCCACGCCGCTGCCGACCTCGCTCGCGCACGGCAAGGCGGACAACCAGATCATCGGCGTGGTGATGCACCTCACGCGCGTGCACCCGCGGCGCAGCGTGGTGCTGGTGTCGAAGGACATCAACATGCGGATCAAGGCGCGGGCGCTCGGCCTGGCCGCCGAGGATTACTTCAACGACAAGGTCCTGGAGGATACCGAGCTCCTCTATTCCGGCGTCCGCGACCTGCCGGCCGACTTCTGGGACCGCCACGGCAAGAACATGGAGTCGTGGCAGCAGGGCGGCCACACGTACTACCGCCTCACCGGACCGCTGGTGCCGTCGCTGCTGCAAAACGAGTTCCTGTACCGGGAGACCCCGGGCGAGGCTCCGTTCTACGCCATCGTCAAGGACCTGCAGGGCAAGACGGCCGTGCTCTCGACGCTCAAGGACTACACGCACCAGAAGAACAACGTCTGGGGCATCACGGCGCGCAACCGCGAGCAGAACTTCGCGCTCAACCTGCTCATGAACCCGGAGATCGACTTCATCACGCTGCTCGGTCAGGCCGGCACCGGCAAGACGCTGCTCACGCTCGCCGCCGGGCTCATGCTCACCCTCGAGTTCAAGGTGTACACCGAGATCATCATGACGCGCGTGACCGTGCCGGTGGGCGAGGACATCGGCTTCCTCCCCGGCACGGAGGAGGAGAAGATGAACCCGTGGATGGGCGCGCTGGAGGACAACCTCGACGTGCTCAACAAGACCGACGACGAGGCCGGCGAATGGGGGCGCGCCGCCACGCGCGACCTGATCCGCTCGCGCATCAAGGTGAAGAGCCTCAACTTCATGCGCGGGCGCACGTTCATCAACAAGGTGCTGATCATCGACGAGGCGCAGAACCTCACGCCCAAGCAGATGAAGACCCTGATCACGCGCGCCGGGCCCGGCACGAAGGTCGTGTGCCTCGGCAACATCGCGCAGATCGACACCCCCTACTTAACCGAAGGCAGCTCGGGGCTCACCTACGTGGTCGACCGCTTCAAGGGCTGGGCGCACTCGGGGCACATCACGCTCCAGCGCGGCGAGCGTTCGCGGCTGGCCGACCACGCAGCGGAGGTGCTCTAACGAATGGCGAACGAGCGCGGGCGCCGCGCTCGCCGGATCAATAGCTGCCGGGGCTGGCGAAGCTCTCGAAGCGCGTGTATTCGCCGATGAACGTCAGGCGGACCGTGCCGATCGGCCCGTTGCGCTGCTTGCCGATGATGATCTCCGCGGTGCCCTTGTCCTGGGTCTCGGGGTTGTAGACCTCGTCGCGGTAGATGAAGAAGATGACGTCCGCGTCCTGCTCGATCGCCCCCGAGTTGTGGCTGACGATGCCGTCGGCGAGCCAGCACGCGGGACCCGGCACGGTGAGGTCGTAGACCGGCTCCTCGCCATCCGGCTTCACCGCGACGACTCGATCCCAGTGGAGATCGTCGGCCGCCCAGCGCGCGAGCTCGGCCGCGCCGGATTGCTCGTGCGCAGCGCTTGCCGGATGCCCCGATGCGCGCGCGGGCCAGCGCACCGGCGTTCCGCGTCCGGCGGGCGGGATCGCGGCGGCCTGCATGGGCGCGGCGGCGAAGCCCGTCCGCCCCGTCGGCGCGTGCGCCCAGCGCGCGAGCGGCGGATGCTCGGCGGTGCTCGCGTCGGCGAGCGCGGCGAGCCGCTCGCCCAGCGCAACCAGGCGCGGCGCTTGCGCGCCCAACGCACCGATCCTGGCGCAGAAGCCGCGCTGGTCGACTGCACCCGTCACGTCGACATGATGCAGCGCGGCCCGCAGCGCGTGAGTCACTGTGCGCAGCGTGGCGACGATTTCGAATCGGAGCAGCAGCGCCGCCACGTCGCGCGCCAGGGCGAGGCTGCCCGTGGAGTAGCGGATGCGGCCGGATGCGGCCGCGTCTTTCGGCGCTTCGATCCGGCCGCCGCGCTGCCACAGCTGCCGCAGGAGCAGCGCTACCTGGCGGTTCGACAGCCGCTGCGCGTCGTCCGCCAGGCCCCTCTCGCGGTTCGCGCCGGCAAGCGTCGCGACGCTTGCCGCGATGCGCGCGATCTCGCCATCGTCGACCACCAGTGGGGCCGCGGGCTCCGGAATGCAACGCGCGAGCGCCAGGCGATCGCCCGGCACGAGCTCGCCTACGGTGAGCCATCCGGTGGCCCCGAGCAGCCGGTGCACGGCGGTGGCGCGCAGCGTGCGCCCGGAGGCGAGCGTCACGCGCAGCACGGGCTGCACGCCCTTCGCGAACACGCGGTCCGCGCGCGCGCGCATCAGCCGTCGGCTCGCGACATCCACGGCCCACACCTCGGGCGTCGCACCGACCAGCTCGCGCACTTCCGGGCGCGAGCCGTCGGCGAGCACGACGCGCGTATCGCCCGTTACGCATTCGCGCAGATCCGACATCACCGGCCGCTTGTTCGGCCGCTGCTCGAGCGACCGATTGAGCTGCGACAGCGCGATCACCGGGACCTTGAGTTCCTTGGCGAGACCCTTGAGCGAGCGCGAGATCTCGGAAATCTCCGTTGCACGGTTTTCGCCCTGCGACGATGCCTGCATGAGCTGGATATAGTCGACGATCACGAGGCCGAGCTTGCCGTACTGCTTCATCAGGCGGCGCGCGCGAGAGCGCACCTCGATCGCGTTGAGCGCGGGCGTCTCGTCGATGACGATCGGCGCCTCGTTGAGCCGGCCGAGCGCGGTCGAGAGCTTGTCCCAGTCGTCGGCGGCGAGGCGCCCCGTGCGCAGCTTGTGCTGGTCGAGCCGACCGACCGAGCCGATCATCCGCAGCGCAAGCTGGGTGGCGCCCATCTCCATCGAGAAGATCGCGACCGGCATGCCCGTGTTGAGCGCCACGTGCTCGCCCATGTTGATGGCCAGCGCCGTGTTGTGCGTGACCACGTGATCGTCGGTGACGTACAGACGCGCGGGATGACTGACCGCGATGCACTGCACGGCGGCAACCCGGCTACGCTCGATCGAGGTGAACGTCGGCCGGCGGCCCCGGCGGCGGTCGACATCGGCTTCACCCATCGGTTGCTCGGCGAAGAGGAAGAGCGACTGCGGATCGGGATGATCAATCGTGCTGATGAAGCAATCGTGCCCGGCGAATCGCGGGCGCTCGAGCCTGCAGGAGGCGCGCTTGCGCGCGACCGTGCACCAGGCGCCGAGCGAGCGCGCCAGCTCGACGAAATCGCGCGATAGGGCGGCACTCGAGGTCGCGTGGCGGACCGCTCCGCGGCGTTCCACCCAGCCGTCGCGATCCAGCAGGCCGCGCATCAGGTCGAGCCTCTGGCGATAGCTCGCGTCCAGGTAAGGACGCGGAATGAACGGTTCGTGCGAATGCGTTGCCCACAGCCCCAGGCTGCGAATCGCCTGCATGAGTGGATGCGGATCGATATCGACCTCGCCCGGGGCGCTGCCCCGCTGCGGCTGCGCGCGGCGGTATTCGTGCGAGCCGACCGGTACCAACTCGCAGGTTTCGGCAGCCCGCGCGGCGAGTCGCGCGCGCATTTCCTCCACTGCCGTCGCGAGCCGCAGCGCCGTATGCGCGAGGTCGCCGTCGCCGAGCAGCGCGCCCAGCACCCAGGGATCGACGGGGAGCTTGGCGTCGGCGCCCGCAATCCCGGACGCCATGTCGATCGACAGGCGTCCGCGATAGCGCGGGCGCGCGAGCATCTGAACGACTCGCGCCGTCGAAAGGATCCGCGGCGCCGTCCAGCCCCGATAGTGGACGCGCCACAGATGCTCCGCGCAGCACTCGCACGAGCGGCCGTCCGAAAACTGCACTCGATAAACCTGCCGCAGACCCTGTGGATACACGCCCGTCACCACCGAAGGGGCCCCATCGACCGACGCCAGCGCGTCGCCCACCGCCAGGGACCCCATTGCCCGCCAGCCGCCGGGCGTTCGCACGCGCGCATCGAGCGGCTGGGCCTTGCCCATGCTCGGCCGGCCGGCGACCACCACGAGATCGCCCGGCTGCAGTCCCGACGTCATCCGGTCGAGATCGGCAAAGCCCGTCGGCACGCCGGTGACGTCCGACGGGTCGTCGCGGTTGTACAGGGTCTCGATGCGGTCGACGACCTGCGCGAGCAGCTTGCCGATCTCCTGGAAGTTTTGCGCGCCGCGCGACCCCTGCTCGGCGATGTGCAGCACCTTGGCTTCCGCTTCGTCGAGCACCGCCTTG
Source organism: Burkholderiales bacterium (assembly GCA_038239945.1). GTDB lineage: Bacteria > Pseudomonadota > Gammaproteobacteria > Burkholderiales > Casimicrobiaceae > VBCG01. The sequence goes on along the minus strand of JBBSEG010000048.1, from coordinate 21,731 downwards.
GCGTCGCGGCCCTGTGGCCGATACGCCGACTCGGCGATCTCGGCGGCGGTGGCCGCGAGCTGGCGCAGGATGGAGCGCTCGCGGACGATGCTGGCGTAGTGGCGGATGTTCGCCGCGGTGGGCACCCCCTGCACCAGGGCGCCCAGATAGGCGAGACCTCCCACGTAGTCGAGCTTCTGCACCGAAGCGAGCGCCTCGGAGAGCGTCACCACATCCGCCGGCTTGCCTTCCGTGATGAGCGCGGTGATGTGCCGATACAGCAGGCGGTGCGCCTCGCTGTAGAAGTCGTCGGCCGCGAGCACGTCGCCCACCTTGTCCGCGGCCTCGTTGTCGAGCAGTAGGCCGCCTAGTACCGACTGCTCGGCCTCGACCGAGTGTGGCGGAAGCTTGAGCAAATCGGTGGCGATATCGTCTGGCATTGGATCAGTCCCGCGGGACCGAGATATTACCGGTCCGGCGCGCAATTGTTGCCGGTAATTTGTGCTAATCCATGGCGCGAATCGACGGCGTCGGTCGCGCACCCTTCGTCGCACCGGGCGCGGGTCGCGCGGCTGGGCCATGGCACAGCGCTTGCACTGCAGCGCTGAATTGCCGTACGCACGCAGTCGCGCGGCGAGTCGGTCGATCCTACGAGGAAACCCATGGAAACAGCGCCACCCTCGCGGTCCGCGCACGCCCCTCCCGTTCGACCGAACGGCGCGCGCGTCGAGCGCCGTCGATCGCGCAGCATGCGCCTGCGCGCCGCTTCCCGCGGCATCCAGGCGCCACGCCGGCCCGAGCCGGTCGACCGACTCGCGCAAGGGCTCGGTTGGTTCAGCGTCGCGCTCGGGGCCGCGGAGTTGCTGGCGCCGCGCCTGCTCGGCCGTGCGATCGGCGCGGGCGACCATCCCGCGCTTACCCGCGGGTGCGGATTGCGCGAGATCGCGGCAGGGGTCGGCCTGCTGACGCGTCCCGATCCTGCGCCGTGGCTTTTGGCGCGCGTGGCCGGCGACACGATGGACCTCGCGATGCTCGCCGCTGCCATGGCGGACGCCGACCGCGACGCCATGCGCCGGCTCTCCGGCGCGGCCGTGGCGGTGCTCGCCGTCACGGCGCTCGACGTCTATGCAGCGCGCGCGGCCAGGGAACGGCCGGCGGCCGCTGCGCCCGGCAGCGCCCTACGCGACGGCTCGGTTCGGGTCGAGCATTCGATCGCCGTGAATCGCTCCGCCGAGGATTGCTATCGGATGTGGCGCACCTTGGAGAACCTGCCGCGCTTCATCCACCACGTCGAATCAGTCGAGATGCGCGACAGTGGCCGCTCCCACTGGAAAGCGAAAGGACCGGCCGGCCTGTCGGTCGAATGGGACGCGGAGATCACGCGCGACGACCCCAACGCCGTGATCGCGTGGCGGTCGGTGGAAGGCAGCCGGATTCCCAACTCCGGCGTGGTGCGCTTCGCGCCTGCCGCCGATGGCCGCGGCACGTTCGTCAGCCTTTCGCTGCAGTACGAACCCCCGACGGGCGCGCTCGGCCTGACGCTCGCCAAGCTGTTCGGCGCCGACCCCGAGCAGCACGTGCGCGAGGACCTGCGCCGTTTCAAGCGGCTGCTGGAGACCGGCGAGATTCCCACCACGCAGGGGCAGTCGCACGGCCCGCGGCCGCTCTGGTACCGGGCTTTCGGAGGCGCAGGAAGATGAAGGCGAACTGCTGGCATGGCAAAGCCGACGTTCGCGTCGAGGAGGTTCCCGACCCCACGATCCTCAATCCGCGCGACTGCATCGTGCGTATCACGAGCACGGCGATCTGCGGGTCGGATATCCACCTGTACGACGCGTACGTGCCGACGATGATCCAGGGGGACATCCTGGGCCACGAGTTCATGGGCGAGGTGGTCGAGATCGGTCCGGAAGTGAAGCGCCTCAAGGTCGGCGATCGCGTGGTGGTCCCGTTCACCATCTCGTGCGGGCATTGCTTCTACTGCGAGCGCCGGGAGTTTTCGCTGTGCGAGAACACGAATCCGAACGCGGCGCTCGCGGAGACGCTCTGGGGGCACTCGCCCTGCGGCATCTTCGGCTACTCCCACATCACCGGAGGCTACGCCGGCGGACAGGCGCAATACGCGCGGGTCCCGTTTGCCGACATCGGCCCGATCAGGATCGACAGCAATCTTCCCGACGAGAAGGTGCTGTTTTTGTCGGACATCTTCCCGACCGGCTGGATGGCCGCCGAGAACTGCAACATCCAGCCGGGCGACACGGTGGCGATCTGGGGTTGCGGACCCGTCGGCCTGTTCGCGATGAAGAGCGCCTACCTGCAGGGCGCCGGCCGCGTGATCGCGATCGATCGCGTTCCCGAGCGCCTGCGCAAGGCGCACGACGAGTGCGGCGCCGAGACGATCGATTACGATGCGACGAGCGTGCTCGACGCGCTGGCCGAGCTCACCGGTGGCCGCGGACCTGATTCCTGCATGGACGCCGTCGGAATGGAGGCGCACGGCCACGGCCTGGTTGGCGCGTACGACAAGGTGAAGCAGACGCTACGGATGCAAACCGAGCGGCCCACCGCGCTGCGCGAAGCCATCATCGCGTGTCGCACGGGCGGCACGGTATCGGTGCCCGGGGTGTACGGCGGCTTCGCCGACAAGATTCCGCTGGGCGCGTTCATGAACAAGGGCCTGACCATCAAGACCGGGCAGACACACATGCAGCGTTATCTGCGTCCCCTCCTCGAGCGCGTGGAAAAGGGCGACATCGACCCGAGCTTCGTCGTCACGCATACGCTGCCGCTGGACGAAGCGCCGCGCGGCTACCGGATGTTCCGCGACAAGCTGGACGAGTGCATCAAGGTCGTCCTCAAACCCTGACGTCTGGCGCGCGATGCAGCCGGGGCGCGCCTTCCCGGCCGTCCCGCCACATTGACAGCGCGCGTCGCCGCGCTTATAATTCCGGCCGCACGTCCTCCAAGCGATCCCAAGTCCGCATTGCCGGTTCCGGCACACCGCAGTCTTCCAGCTCCTTGCAGGTTCTTAAAAGCGCGCCCGTGCACGCGCATTACTCTTTTATTGGAAAACCCGATATGGTCACCGGTACGGTAAAGTGGTTCAACGACGAGAAGGGCTTCGGCTTCATCAAGCCCGACGATGGCAGCAAGGATGTCTTCGCGCATTTCTCCGCGATCCAGGGCACGGGCCACAAGTCCCTGCGCGAGAACCAGAAGGTTTCGTTCGACGTTACGCAGGGTGCGAAGGGCGCGCAAGCGTCCAACATCCGCGCGCTCGACTGAGTCGGCGAAAGCTGCACCGCCGCGGCTCCGGCTGCAGGCGGCGCGTGAAAAAGGGGCCCGCGGGCCCCTTTTTTGCGGCGGCGATCTTCTGCCGCCTGGCGCAGCTTCCTCGGCCTGCCTCAGCCGCCCGACGCCGCTTCGCCCACCACCGTGACCGTGAGGTGGGCCGTGACGTCCGAGTGGAGCGACACGGTCACCGGATGGTCGCCGACGTGCTTCAGCGGACCGTTGGGTAAGCGCACCATGGCCTTTTCGACCTTGAAGCCCTGGGCCTTGAGCGCCTCGACGACGTCCATGTTCGTGACGGAGCCGAATAGCCGGCCGTCCACACCCGCCTTCTGCGCGACCTGCACCGCCTTGCCCTCGAGCTGCGTGGCGACTTCGCGCGCGCCGTCGAGCTTGTCGTTGGCGGCTTTCTCGAGGTCCGCGCGACGTGCCTCGATGGCCTTGAGGTTGTCCGGGGTGGCGCGCTTCGCCTTACCCTGGGGGATCAGGAAGTTGCGGGCGTAGCCGTCCTTGACCTTGACCACCTCGCCGAGGTTGCCGACGTTGGTGATCTTTTCCAGCAGGATGATTTGCATGGCCGCTCCTTACGCGTGCAGGTCCGTATAGGGGAGCAGCGCCAGGAAGCGCGCACGCTTGATGCACGTGGACAGCTGGCGCTGGAAGCGCGCCTTGGTGCCGGTGATACGCGCGGGCATCAGCTTGCCGTTCTCCTGGACGAAGTCCTTCAGGACGTCGATGTCCTTGTAGTCGATCTGCTTGACCTTCTCGGCGGTGAAGCGGCAGAACTTCTTCCGCTTGAACAGATTGTTGCCGCGGTCGCGCTTCTTGCCTTTGTCCTTGCCTTTACCTTTTCCACGTCCTACGGGGCGGGGCATCTCAAGTCCCTTTCAGTTCGGTGAATCGTGTGATGTGCATTGCGAGGCTGGTGCCGGTTCGGTAGCGGCGCGCGAGGAAACCCTCGTAGCGCAGCGGCCGGTCGCCGGGCATTCCGCTCAGCGCCTGTGCAACCTCGGCGAACGCCACCGCCTGGAGCTCGCATTCGACGCGCCGCTCGCCGCCGGCCTCGGCCTGCATCGACGCGTGCCGCAGCGTGCAATCGAGCGCCGCGATGCCGGCCGGCGTGTAGCGCAGCGGATCGCGTACTGCGAGCGTCGCGTCGAGCGTCATGTGATTGGCCGCGGGCCGGTTCGCCGGCACGAGAACGCGCTTTAAGCCTGGGCGGTGACAGGTGCCGCAGCCGGCGCCGGAGGCGTCTCGGCCGGGCGCTCGCCGCGATCCGGACGCTCGGTCCGATCGGGGCGTTCGCCGCGGTCAGAACGCTCCGGCCGCTCCCCGCGCTCCGGCCGCTCGCCGCGCGCGGGCCGGTCACCGGTAAGGGAGCGCGACTTCTCCTCCTTCATCATCGGCGACGGCGCTACGACCGCTTCGGTCATGGCGACGATCAGGTGCCGCAGCACGGCGTCGTTGAACTTGAAGCCGGTCTCGAGCTCGGTGATGGTCTCGAGGCTGCACTCGATGTTCATCAGCACGTAGTGGGCCTTGTGGACCTTCTGGATCGGATAGGTCAGCTGGCGCCGCCCCCAGTCCTCGAGGCGGTGGATCCGGCCGCCCTGGCCGGTCACCAGCGTGCGATACCGCTCGACCATCGCGGGCACCTGCTCGCTCTGGTCGGGGTGCACGATGAATACGATTTCGTAGTGACGCATAAGCAGAGGCTCCTCTCGGTCGTGGGCGGCGCGGATTTTGAGCCCGCGCGGCGTGGGACGCGGGCGCCGGGAGATTCCGGGGCGCGGTCCCCTCGGCCTCCCCGTCTGCGGCGGGTGAGGCAAGGAAGCCCACGAGTATAGCAGCCCAGGGCCTGCCAAATCAATCGACTAGGTTCCCGATGGGGCTCCAGCCGGGGGCTCTACAGGCCGGCGTGGCTGGCCCGCGGCGGCGCATTGTCTCCGCGCCCGTACGCATCCAGGACGCGATCCCGTTCCGCCTTCGGCAAGCGCGCGATCTGGCGCACACGGGCGTAGAACGGCTCGAGGTCGTCGCCCTGCTCGTGCAGCACGGCCCGGAAGGCCGGCACCCGGTCGGTGTACAGCGCGATGGCCGACAGGCTCGCATTGTTGGGGGCCTGCGCGAACCACCGCTCGTAGCCGCCGAGCCCCGGATCGCGCAGCTTCGCCGTGTCGTACGCGGCCTTCATCGCGGCGAAGGCGTCCTCCTTCTGCTTGCGCTTCTGCGCGGCCGGCAGCCGGCTGGCGTAGATCGAGACCAGGGTCGCGCGCGTGTCGCGGACGAGCTGCTTGAACATGGCCCGCTGGCGCTGCGTGCGCTCCATCTGCGCCATGAGCTCGACGTTGTTCTCAGCCGCGAGCCAGCGGGCCAGGCCGACCTCTTCCACGGCGCTCGCGAAGGACTCGTTGAACACTGTGTCCCCCGGCACGTACAGCAGCTGGTGGGTGAGCTCGTGGAAGATGAGTCTGGCGACGTCGGTCTCCGGCCAGCGCACGAATGAAGACAGGATCGGGTCGTCGAAATAGCCGAGCGTCGAGTACGCCGGCACACCACCGATGTAGACGTCCTCGCCATCCGACTTCAGGCGCGACGCCTCGTCCTTGGCCTCGGCTTCTCGAAAATAGCCCCGGTAGTTGACGCAGCCGGCGATGGGAAAGCACCAACGCCGCGGCGTGAGCGAGAGCTCCGGCGTCGCGAACACGTTCCAGATCACGAACGGACGCCCGAGCTCCGTGTAGCGCGTGTAGCTCCCGTTCGCCGGCAGGCCGAGCGAGCCGCTGGCGAAATCGCGCATCGCGCGGATGCGCGTCAGACGCACCTTGAGGGCGGCGTCGTCGGTTTCCGCGATCACGTCGTGGATGGACCGCGCGCGCGACATCAGGTCCCACTGGCCCGCCGCGCTGCGCCAGTAGTAGTCGACGGTCTGCACCGCCGAGCACGCGGTCAGGAGCCATGCCGTACCGGCGGCCGCCGCCGCGGCGCACAGCCAGCGCGCCGCGCGGCGCGCCCGCGGTGGGCGCCGGCCGTCCTGCACGCCCGGCCCGCGCGTCCCTGCCGCCTTACCGAACCCCATGCTGCCTCTCTCCGGAAATCGACAAGTGCCGGCGCAGCCGCGCGATGCCGTCCTCGAGCTTCGTCATGTCGATCGTGTATGCGAAACGTACGTGGCGGCTCGCATGATGGACGCCGAAGTCGATGCCCGGCGTGAGCGCGACGCCCGCCCCTTGCAGCACTTCGCGGCAGAAGCGCTCGCTGTCGCTGTCGAATGCCGAGCTGTCGGCGTAAACGAAGAAGCCTCCGTCCGGGTTGACGGGCACGCCAAAGCCCATCGACCGCAGCGCGGAAACGACGCAATCGCGGCGCGCCTTGAACTCCAGCCGGCGCGCCTCGAGGATCGCCAGCGTTTCGGGCAGGAAGCACGCCAGCGCCGCGTATTGAGAGGGCGCGGACGGCGCGATGTAGAGATTCTGCGCGAGCTTCTCCAGGTCTCGGACATGCGCCTGCGGCGCCACCACCCAGCCCAGCCGCCAGCCGGTCATGCTGAAATACTTGGAGAAGCTCGAGATGACGAACGCGTCGTCGGCGAGCTCGAGCACGCTGCGCGGCGGCGCGTCGTACGTCAGCCCGAGATAGATCTCGTCGACGATCAGCCGTCCGCCGCGCGCCTCGACCACCCCGGCGATGCGCCGCATCTCGTCCCGGCCGACGGTGGTGCCGGTCGGATTCGACGGGCTCGCGACGATCACCCCGCGCGTGCGCGCGTCCCAGCGCCGCTCGATGAGGTCGGCAGTCAGCTGGTAGGACGTGTCGGGCCCGACCGGGATGGCAACCGGCGCGCCCTCGAGCACGCGGACGAAATGCCGGGTACAGGGATAGCCGGGGTCGGTCATCAGGATGCCGTCGTCGCGGTTCACCAGCAGCGCGAGCACCAGCAGCAGCCCCGCGGATGATCCTGCCGTCACGATGACGCGCTCGGGCGAGACCGCCACGCCGTAGTGATCGGCATAGTGACGGGCGATCGCCTCGCGCAGCGGCGCCAAGCCCAGCGCCGAGGTGTAGTAGACGCGACCGTCGGCGATGGCGCGCTGCGCCGCGGCAACGACCGGTGCCGGCGTCGGGAAGTCGGGCTCGCCGATCTCCATGTGGACGATGGTGCGCCCCGCCGCCTCCAGCGCACGCGCGGCGGTCTGGACCTCCATCACATGGAACGGTGCGATCTCCGCGACCCGTGCGGCCAGGAGGGAGCGGCTATCCATCGAAAGTCTTAAGGGCGGCCACGCGGAAGACGGTATCGTAGCGTGGCCGGACCGCGTCCGCATGCCGCAATGAACGCCCGAATCCCCCTGCTCCTCGCGCCCAGGCTCGCCGGCTTGCTTGGCCTCGCGCTGGTGGGGCTCGTCGGCGCACCGAGCGCCATTGGCGGCATGTACAAATGCGCCGTCGATGGCCGTCCGCCGCTTTACCAGGACACGCCTTGTCCAGCCGGTCACGAGCTGCGCGATTTCGACCGCGACCCGGCTACGGTCTCGGTCATCCCTTCCGGCGGAACACGCTCCGAAATCCCGGCGCCGTCCCGCAGGGTAAAGGCCGTGAAGCCACCGTCCGAGGCCGGTCGCGCGGCTCTGCATGCCCCAAGCCGCGCCAGCGAGCGCGCGCGGAAGGCTCCCGGCGATGCACGCCTGCGCAAGTTCCTGCGGCCGGGCATGAGCGAAGGCGAAGTGGTGGCGCGCGTGGGGCGGCCCGATACGACCGGCGCGCGCAATCGCAAGGGCACGCGCTGGACCTACATGCCAGTCGCGGAGGACGCCAACACCATCACCACGCTGACGTTCGAAGAGGGCAAGCTCGCCGACATCGACCGCCGGGTCATCCGGTGAGGGTGCTGGTGCAGCGGGTGAGCGAGGCGCAGGTCACCGTCGACGGCACGGTCACCGGGGCCATCGGAGCGGGTCTCCTGCTGCTCGTCGGGGTGGGAACCGCAGATACGCCCGACGATCGCGCCTGGCTGGTCCGCAAGGTGCTCGGGCTCCGCATCTTCGCCGACGAAGCCGGCGTCATGAACCGCTCGATCGTCGACGTCGGCGGCGAGCTTCTCGCCGTGTCGCAGTTCACGCTCTACGCGTCCACGCGCAGCGGCAACCGGCCGGGCTACTCGGCCGCCGCCGCGCCGGCGATCGCCGCGCCGGCATTCGCCGCCTTCGTGAGCGACCTCGCGCGCGCCGCCGGCCGCCACGTGCCAACCGGGACGTTCGGCGCCCACATGCAGGTCGCGCTGGTGAACGACGGTCCGGTGACGATCTGGCTCGATTCCGCGGCGCACGAGTAGCCGCACCGCCCGCGAGGGCCGCGGTCGCGCAACGACGCGAGGCGACGCCAGACTGTTACCCGCGATCGACGCTGAAGCGCCCCGGACCGCAGACCGCGGCCATCAGCATGCCGCCGAGAATGGCGACGTTCTTGAAAAAGTTCTGCGGCTGCGCCATCGCCTGCGCGAGCAGCACGCGGCCCAGCAAGGCCGCGGCGTCGGATGAGATGAACGGCGGGTCGACGCGCACGCCGGCGCGTTGGGAAGAGTCGGTTGCCATGCTGATTCCTCTCTTGGAATGCGCCGCTTACGGGAGATCGAACAACAGGACTTCCGCGTCGTGGCCGTCGGCGAATGCGATGTGCGCGCCGCCCACAAGGCTCACCGCATCGCCGGCCGCGAGCGACGCGTCGTTGATCCGCACGCTGCCCCGCGCGACGTGCACATACGCACGCCGGTCCGCAGGGATCGCGTACTCCGCGCGCTCGGCGCCATCGAGGAGTGCCGCGTAGATCGTCGCGTCCTGGTGCAGCCGCACCGACCCGTCGCGACCGTCCGGCGAGGCGATCGGCGCCAGCCGTCCGCGCCGCAGCGCCGCGCCGATATGCTTCTGCTCGTAGCTCGGCGCGATCCCCGTGACGCTTGGCTCGATCCAGATCTGCAGGAAATGCACGGGATGGTCCAGCGAGGGGTTGAACTCGCTGTGCTTTACGCCGCGCCCCGCACTCATCCGCTGCACGTCGCCCGGTTCGATCACCGACCCGTTGCCCATGTCATCGCGATGCGAGAGCTGCCCTTCCAGCACGTACGACACGATCTCCATGTCGCGGTGGCCGTGCATGCCGAAGCCCTGGCCGGGCTGCACGCGATCCTCGTTGATCACGCGCAGGGGCCCGAAGCCCATGTGCGCGGGGTCGTGGTAATCGGCGAACGAGAAGCTGTGGAACGAGTCGAGCCACCCGTGCCGGGCGTGGTCGCGCTCGGCGGAGCGGCGGACGGTGATCATTCAGGTCTCCTGATCGATTGATTCCCAACGGTTACCGCATGGTAGCGTTGCGCGCCTCCTCGAGATAGCGAACAATTGCGCTCCAGTTATTCAAGTTAATTGCATATGAAGATCACGCTCGAGGCCCTGGCGGTGCTCGACGCCATCGTCCGGCGGGGCAGCTTCGCCGCGGCGGCGGCCGAGCTGCATCGGGTGCCGTCCGCGATCACCTACCAGGTGCGCAAGCTGGAGGATGAGCTGGCCGTCGCGCTCTTCGACCGCCACGGCCATCGGGCGCGCTTCACCGCCGGCGGGCGCGAGGTGCTCGCGGCGGGGCGCGCCCTTCTGCGCGGCGCGGACGCGCTCGAGCGAGGGGTCCGGCAGAGCGCGAGCGGCTGGGAAGCGGACCTGCGCATCGTGGTCGACGCGCTCGTGCCGTGGGGGCTCGTGTGGCCGCTCGCGACCGCGTTCTACGCTCATTGCGCGCGTCATGATGTGCCGCCCACCCGCTTGCATCTTACGCGGGAGGTGCGCGGCGGCACATGGGATGCGCTCGCCGACGGCCGCGCCGATCTCGCGGTGGGCGCCACCGGGGATGTGCCGGGGCGCGGCTATCGGACGCGCGTGCTTGCGCGGGTAAGCATGGTGTTCGCGGTGGCGCCCGGCCATCCACTCGCCGGCGCCCGCGATCCGCTGCCGGCGGGGATCATCCGGCGGCACCGGGCCGTCGTGGCGGCCGACAGCTCCCGCCATCTGCCGACACGCACCGTAGGGCTTCTGGACGGCCAGGACACGCTGACCGTGCCGGACCTCGATTCGAAGATCGCCGCGCAGGCCGCCGGGCTCGGCTGCGGCTTCCTGCCGGTTCACCTGGCGCGCGGGCATATCGCGAGCGGACGGCTGATCGTCAAGCGCGTGGAAGAGGCGCTTGGCATTCCCGGACGCATGCTGCTCGCGTGGCGCTCCGAGCGGCCGGGCCATGCGCACGCCTGGTGGGTGGCGGCGTTGTCGCGCAAGCGTCTTGCGGCCGAGCTCGCGGGCGCGGGCGCGCGCGCGCCGAACGGCCGTCCGCGCACGCGAGGGCTTGCGGCCGCGGGACGGTCCGTTTGAGGCGCTGCTTCGTAGGACGACTACGGGCGCTAGCGCGTATTACGCCAAGGCGCCGCGGAGGCGCCGTGCGGTCACGGCCCACACCGCGACGCCCAGTGCCGCCAGCGACCAGACGATCACGGGACCCGTCGGCCAGTCGAAGAGCACCGAAAGCGCGATGCCGGTCACGTAACCGGCGAGGCCGACGCTCCAGGCCGCCGCCAACCGGTGCCGCGGCAACCGGCGCGTCGCCAGAGGCGGCACGATCAGCGAGGCGAAGACCAGGTACACGCCCACCAGCTGCACGGACACGGTCACCACGCAGGCGAACAGCAGGTAGAAGCCCAGCCGGCCGAGCCGCGTGTGAAAGCGCAGCCACACGAACAGCACCACCGCGTACAGGAGCGTGACCACCAGCAGCGTGGCCGGCTGCACCCAGAGGATCTGGCCGACCAGAAGATCGCGCAGGTGCTCGCTGCCATGCACATTGCTCGCGAGGAACAGCACGCCGGCGGTGGCGGCAAGCACGAACACGACGCCGATCAGCGCCTCCTGCACGTCGGGCCACCGCCGCTCGGTCCACGTGAGGAGCAGCGCACCCGCGAGCGCGGCGGCAAGCGACGCCACCTGCACCGCGATGCCCTGCGGCTCGAAGCCGAGCGCGTCGGCCAGCAGGACGCCGCAGCCCGCGATCTGCGCGATCGCGAGGTCGATGAACACGATGCCCCGCGCGAGCACCTGTGCGCCCAGCGGCACGTGCGTCGCCACCACCAGCGCGCCGGCGCACAGGGCCGGCAGGACGATCGACAAGGCGGCCGGGTCGACGCTCATCCGGCGCCCTTGAGTAGCCGCGCGAGCGTGTCGTCGAACAGCGCCTCCAGGCTCGGCGCCTGCTCGTCGCCGCCGACGGTGAAAGGCAGCGCCACGGCCTTCAGCTGCGCGCGCTCGGCGATCCAGGCCGAGGCGCGGTCGCTCTGGTACGCCGCGCGCAGCACCATGCGCGCGGGCTGCTGGCGCAGGGTGGCCAGCACCTCGGTCAGGTAGCCGACGGTGGGCTCCACGCCCGGCTTGGGCTCGAGCGTTGCCACCTCCTTCATCCCGAGCCAGGCAATGAGGTAGGTGAAGGCCTTGTGCTGCACCACGATCGGCATGCCGCGCAGTGCGGCACCCTGCTGCTCCCAGCGCGCGATGTCCGCGCGCCAGGTTGTGTCGAATGCCGCGTGGCGGGACTGGTACCACGCGGCGTTCGCGGGATCGAGCTGCGCGAGGCGCGTCGCCAGCGCCGCTGCCACCCGGGCGATGTTGCGCGGGTCGGTCTGGATATGCGGATTGCCGAGGGGATGCACGTCGCCATCGGCGCGATCGAGGCGGGTCGGGCGCTCGAGCATGGGCACCACCGACGCCGCCTCGAAGTAGCCCGGCTGCCCGGGACGGATGCGCGGATTGCCGGCCTGCTGCAGCACCAGCGGCACCCAGCCGATCTCGAGCTCGGCGCCGGTCGCGATCAGGAGATCGGCGCCGCGCGCCCGTGCGATGAGGCTCGGCTTGGCCTCGACGTGATGCGGGTCCTGCAGCGCGTTGGTCGCGGTATAGACCTTCACCTTCTCGCCGCCCAGCTCGGTCGCGAGCGCGCCCCACTCGGGCACGGTGGCGAACACCGCGAGATCGGCGCGGGCGGAAACGCTGGCCGCAAGTGCAGCGAATCCTGCGGCGATGAGCCAATGGCTGCGCATGTCGTGTCCTCTAGAACCGGTGAGCGCCATGCGCCCCCAGCGTCAGCAGGTATTGCAGGAAGAGCTGGTGGTCGGTCACATCGGGCCGCGTGCTGCTGCTCGCGTACTGCAGCCGGAAGCGGCTGAATTCCGATGGCGTGTAGTCGACCATCGCCGTGTAGCGCCGCGGCGAGAAGCTGACGTCCAGCAGGTCGGCGTTCGCGCCGTAATCGGGGTTGCCCGACGACAGGCGGTCGTAGCGGGCGCCGACCCGCCACGCTGGGCGGAACTGCCAGACCGCCTGCGCGTAGCCCCCACGCTGGTTGCTCGAGTACGGATGTGCCTGCACTGGCCCACCTGCGCCGTCGGCGTCGAGCGCAAGATCGCCGCGCTCGCGCCGCCAGAAATATTCGGCTTGCACCTTGAAGTTGGTCTCGTGGGCATTGCCGTTCGGCGCGTACTTCCACACGAAGTCCGCGACGGCAAGGCGACTGCGCCCGGTGAATGCGACGTCGGACAGCGCGCCGGTCGCATCGAGCGCGACTGAGCGCCGCGCCCGCGGGCGCTCGGCGAGGTACGCGAGCCCGGCGCGCCAGCTCTGGCTCGCGCCGATGTCGCCGCCCGTATGCGCGAACACGCTCGACGCCGCCACGCCGTTCCGGGCATCTCCGCTGCCCGGAAAACCGTTGCCGTTGCCGAGCTCGGCGCCCAGCTCGACGAATTGCTCCGTCGGCGCCACCCATTTCAGCTGCAGGCCGTCCTGGCCCAGCTGGCCGCCCAGGAAGGCCTGGTAAGCGAGCGGCGCGTCCTGGAAATCCCACACGTGCTGGTGCTGCTCGTTCAGGTAGCCGATGCCGGAGAAGAAGCGGCCGAATTTGGGCACGAGGCCATTTTCGAGCGACAGCATGAATCCATACGCCTCCTCGACCGCGAGGTGATCGTCCGGCGTGAGCGATACGGTCAGATTGCCGGCGAAGCGGTCGTCGACGTTGGCGCTGAGCGTGATCTCGGATTCGCCGAGGCTAAGGCCCCGGCGCCCGGTCAAAACATCGGGCGCGTGCTGGAATCCCGCGAGGGCGTAGCGGCGCGGGTCCTGGGAAAAATTTGCGTACGTGCCCTGCAGGACCACGGAGATCGCGGGGTTGAACGCCGCGATGCCGCCGGTCGCCGCGGCGGAGACATCCGGGACGGCGCGAGCGCGCTCCGGGCCGCCTGCGGGAGCCGCCATGGGCGCCTCGTCCAGGCGTGTCGCAGCCGGCGCCGCAACGCGAGCGGCGCTCACCTCGGCGTCCCGCAGGCGCGCCTCGAGCGCGTCGATGCGCGCTCCGTAGGCCTCCTTGAGCTGCCGGATCTCGGCGCGAATCGCGGTGAGATCCGCGTCGCCGGCCGCGTGGACGGGGATGCAAGTGCCAAGTGCGGCCGCCAGCGCCGCGGCGCCTGCGTAGACGTGCTTGTGCATCGAATGCTCCAGCGACTCGTGAACGACCGCCGTCGTGCGTTGCGCGGCGGGAACGTGCGAACCTAGGCGCGCTGGGGCGGAGCGCGCGCGGCGTAGTAGCGCGGCGCGGCGATGCGGACGGACGCGGGTGAGGCCCCCGGCGACAGGTGATGGCCGGATGGCGCGGCAAGCGCCGGCAACGTGCTCGCCAGTGCATGCGCAGCCCCGGCGAGCAGCGCGCACTCGTCGCACGCGGTACCGGGATGCGTGATGGCCCGCTCGTGCGCCTGCGCCACTTGTTCGCGAAGATGATCGACGCCATGCAGCAGGCCCTCCTCCTGGAGACCCAGCAGCAGCAGGCAGGCAAGCAGGGCGACCCAGCGACGCGACATGCCGGCACTGTAGATGGACGCCGTGCGGACCGCAACCATCCGCATGGCCGAAGGCGCTAGAGCTTGTACGCGCGCTTGGCCAATCCGTAGGCGAGCTCGGGCGCGAGCTCGAAGGCTTCGTCCTCGCCGAACTTGTGCTCGACGACCGCCGTCGCGAGAAATCGGCAGGCGACGCGCCGCCAGACGTCGTGCCGCGCCGGGATGGACATGAACGCGCGCGTGTCGTCGTTGAAGCCGACCGTGTTGTAGAAACCGGCGGTCTCCACCGACTGCTGCAGGAAGCGCAGCATCCCTTCGAAGCTGTCGTGGAACCACCACGGCGGGCCGAGCCTGAGGATCGGATAGTGGCCGGCCAGCGGCGCCAGCTCGCGCGAATAGCTCGTCTCATCGAGCGTGAACAAGATCAGCGTGAGGTCGCGCTCGTTGCCGTAGCGCGCGAGCAACGGCTGCAGCGCATGGACATAGTCGGTGCGCATGGGGATGTCCGCACCCTTGTCACGCCCGAAGCCTGCGAACACCCGCGCATTGTGGTTGCGCATGCTGCCCGGATGGATCTGCATCACAAGGCCGTCGTCGAGGCTCATACCGGCCATCTCGGTCAGCACCTGACCGCGGAACGCCTCGGCCTCGTCGGCGTCGAGGCGTCCCTGCAGAGCGCGGTCGAGCAAGCGCTGTATCGCCACCGGGTCGAGGTCGCTCGCCCGCGCCGTGGGATGTCCATGATCGGTGGACGTCGCCCCCATCGACTTGAAGAACGCCCGGCGCGCACGATGCGCAGCGAGATACCCGCGCCACGTGGCGGTGTCCTCGCGCGTGAGCGCCCCGAGCTGCGCGACGTTGTCGGCAAAGCCCTCGAAGGCCGGGTCGACCACCGGATCGGGGCGATAGGCGGTCACCACGCGACCTTTCCATCCGCTGTCGCGCAGCCGCTGGTGGTGCACCAGCGGGTCCAGCGGCGACTCGGTCGTCGCGATCACCTCGATGCCGAAACGCTCGAACAGCGCGCGGGGCCGGCAGGACGGCTCGGCCAACGCCGCGTTGATGCGGTCGAAATAGCGATCGGCGCTCTCGACGGTCAGCCGCTCGTCGATGCCGAACACGGTCGCGAAGGCGTGGTCGAGCCAGGTGCGCGTGGGGGTCCCGCGGAACAGGTGATAGTGGGCCGCGAACGTGTGCCAGATGCGCCGGGCGTCGCGCTCGACCGGCTGCCCGTCGCGCCGTGGGATGCCGAGCGCTTCCAGCGGCACGCCCTGGCTGTAGAGCATCCGGAACACGTAGTGATCGGGCGTGATGAACAGCGCGGACGCGTCGGCGAACGGCGTGTCGTCGGCGTACCACTGCGGATCGGTGTGGCCGTGCGGGCTGACGATGGGCAGCGCACCGACGGTGTCGTAGAGGCGGCGCGCCAGTTCGCGCGCGCCGCGCTCGGCGGGAAACAGGCGGTCCGGATCGAGGTCGAGTGGAATCATCGGTAATCCTGGTCGTGACCGGGAATCAGGTGGCGCGGGCCGCGCGCTCGACGGTGGCCGCCGCGCCGTGGGCATAGAGCGCGGCAAGCCAGTCCGCCACGGGCGCGGCGAAGCGCGGCTCGTTGTGCAGGTCCTCGTCGAAGATCTCCCGCACGCCGAGGAGTCCGCGCGCCAACGCCTTGGCATCGCCGCGCGCCTCGGCCGCGATCGCGGCGAAGCGCGCCGCGAGCGGGTCGGCCACCGCGATCGGCCGCCCTGACTCGTCGACGCCCGCGACGTAGCGCATCCAGCCCGCTACGGCGAGCGCCGCCAGGATCACCGGCCGCCCGTGCGCGCAGTTCTCGCGCACCGTCGCGAGCAACCGCTGAGGGAGCTTCTGCGACCCGTCCATCGCGATCTGCTGCGTCCGGTGCGGCAGCGCGGGATTGGCGAAGCGCTGGACGAGGGCCTCGCGATAGGCGCCCAGGTCGACGTCCGGCGGCACGTGGAGGGTGGGCGTGACCTCCTCCGTCATCAGCCGGCGCATGTAGGTGACGAACGCGGGCTGCGCCGCCACCTGGTAGATGAACTCGTAACCGGCCAGGAAGCCCAGGTAGGCGAACGCCGAGTGACTGGCATTGAGCAGCCGGAGCTTCATCTTCTCGAAGGGCGCGACCTCCGCGACCAGCTGCGCGCCGGCACGCTCCCAGGCCGGACGGGGTGTGGCGAAGCGGTCCTCGATCACCCATTGCGCAAACGGCTCGTGCACCACCGCCGCGCGATCCGTAAGGCCGAGCGCGGCGTCGTTGTCCGCGAGGTCGGCGGGGGTGGTGGCCGGCACGATGCGGTCGACCATCGTCGACGGAAAGGCCGCGTGCGCACCGATCCATTCCGCCAGGCCCGCATCGCGCGCGTTCGCGAAGTTCACGACCAGGCCCTCGAGCAGCGCGCCGTTCTGCGGCAGGTTGTCGCAGCACACCACGGTGAGTGGCGCACCGTGCGTGGCACGGCGCTGCGCGAGCGCATGCACCAGCAACCCCACCACGCTGGCGGGCTCGCCGGGGTGCGCCAAGTCGTGCGCGATCTCGGGGTGATCAAGGTTGAGGCGTCCGGTCGCCGGGTCGTGGCAGTACCCCTTCTCGGTGACGGTGAGCGTGACGATGCGGGTGTCCTGCGCGCCGAGCAGCGCCTGCACCCGGGCGCGATCAGCGCTCAGGAACAGCGCCTCGCGCAGGCTGCCCACCACGCGTCGGACCACGCCGGCCGGGCTGCGTTGGATCGCGGTGTAGAGGCCATTCTGCGGAGCCAGCGTATCGCGCACGTCGGCGGAGCGCAGGCTGACCCCGGCGATCGCCCAGTTCCCCGGCACGGCCGCCATCGCGTCGTCGGTGTAGAGCGCCTGGTGTGCGCGATGGAAGGCGCCGAGGCCGAGATGCACGATGCCGATGCCCGCTTGCGCCCGGTCATAGCGCGGCACGCCGACGCTCGGGCCGACGCGCGCCAGGGTGGCATCCGACAGGCGCGCCATCACGCGGCTGCGCCTTGCGGGTGCTCCTTGACACGCGATACGAGCTGAGTGGGATTGACGAACCGGAGCGCGATCAGGAGCCACGCCAGCGTGACCGCCATGTAGATCATCGCCATGGCGTCGACCGACTGGCCGGCCCGCACGCCCGCCGCGAACACGGCGTAGTACAGCGCGACGACGAGCGTCTGGGAATCGGAGCCGGCGGTCAGGAACGTGAGCTCGAACATGGCGATGGTGCGCACCAGCACCAGCAGCGAGGCAGCGAGGATGCCGGGCCCGAGCAGCGGTACCAGCACATGCACGAACATGCGCGCGGTGGACGCGCCGAACACGCGCGCGGCGGACTCCAGGTTCGGGTCGATCTGCTCGATGAAGGGCGTCATCACCAGGATCACGAACGGCGCGGCCGGGATCAGGTTCGCGAGGATCACGCCCCACATCCGCCCGCCCACGCCCACCTGGTAGAGCACTGTGGCGAGGGGAATGCCGTAGGTGATGGGCGGCACCATCAGCGGCAGCAGGAACAGCAGCATGAGCGCGCGCTTGCCGCGGAAATCGCGGCGCGCGAGCGTGTAGGCGGCGGGCACGCCGATCAAGAGCGCCAGCGCGACCACGGCGAACACGATCTCGATCGTGACCAACAGCACGCTGTCGAGCTGGAATTCCTTCCAGGCCGCGACGTACCACATCGTGGTCCACCCGTCCGGCAGCCACGTCCCAAGCCAGCGGCGGCCGAACGAGTTGGTCGCGACCGCGGCGATCATGAACCCGATGTTGACCACGAACAGCGTCATCAGGCCGAGCAGGAGCGCGCGCCAGGCGCGATCGAGCAGGCCTCCCTCGCGGTTCATCCCTTCCCTCCCGTGACCGGGCCGCGATAGAAGAAATTGCGCACGCCGAGCGCCAGCGCGACGATGAGGAGCTGCACGAATCCCATGATCATCGCGATCGCCGAGGCGAGCGAGTAGTCGTACTGCTCGAACGCGGCTTCGTAGGCGGCAATGGAGATCACGCGCGTGGGCCCGGCCGGGGAGCCCAGCAGCACCGCCGACGGGAACACCGAGAACGCCTGCACGAACGACAGGCAGAAGCACATCGCGAGGCCAGGCGCGAGCAGCGGCAGGTAGACATGACGGAACTGCGCGCGCCGGTCGGCGCCGAGCGTGGCCGCCGCGCGGGCGAGCACCGGGTCGATGCCCGTGATGTACGAGAGGATCAGCAGGAACGCAAACGGGAAGCCCGAGATGATGAGCGAAATCAGCACACCCCAGTAGTTGTGGGTCAGGCGGATGGGGCCTTCGTAGACGTGCAGGAGCTGGAGCGTCTGCGCGAGCCAGCCGCGCGGTCCGAAATACGTGAGCATTCCCTCGGCGATCAGCACCGTCCCGAGCGTGATGGGGACGACGAGGATCGTCGTGACCACGCGCTGGTAGCGCGACTTCTGCCGCATCTTGAACGCGATCGGCAGCGCCAGGCCGACGTTGACGAGCGTGGCCGGGAGGGCGAGCCTGAGCGTCGTCCAGATCGTCGACCAGAGATTGTCGGTGGTGAAGAACTTGCGATAGTTGCCGAGCCAGCCGCCGTCGACCGGATGGAACGACAGAAGGAGCCCGTACGCGAACGGGTAGACGAACAGCAGCAGCATGAACAGCGCTGCCGGGACGACCAGCAGCAGGGTACGGTCGAACGGCTGCCTTGCGACCAGCGCGCTGTCCATCGCCGGACCTATTCCGCGGGGTACACGAGCGTGCGCTCGACGGGCGCATGCACGTGCACCGACGCGCCGACCGACAACGGTTCCGCGGTGCGCACGATGAGCTTGATTCCGCCCGGCGTGACGACGTCCACCAGCGACTCGCGTCCCGCGTACTCGATATTCTCCACGCGGGCGGCGATCGAATTGAGGGCGTCGGGTCCTGCGCCCACCACCATGTCGTCGGGCCGGATGGCCACCATGGCCCGACCGTCGGTCAACGGGAGCATACGCGCGCCGGTGAGCGGAAAGTCGGGGCTGGACAGCCACACACGCCCACCCTCCTCGCGCTCGACGCTCATCGGGAACACGTTGCGGTAACCCATGAAGCGCGCGACGTGGAGGTTGGCGGGGGCGCCGTAGACCTCCTGGGGCGTGGCGATCTGCTGCACCACGCCGTCCTTCATCACGACGATGCGGTCGGCTAGCGACAACGCCTCGTCCTGGTCATGCGTCACGTACACCGTGGAGCGGCCGAGCTCGCGGTGGATGCGGCGGATCTCGGAGCGCGTCTCGATGCGCAGCTTCGCATCGAGGTTCGACAGCGGCTCGTCCATGAGGATGAGCGGCGGCTCGATGACGATCGCGCGGGCGATGGCCACGCGCTGCTGCTGCCCCCCCGAGAGCTGGCCCGGCAGCTTGTGCGCCTGCCCGGCGAGCTGCACGAGCTGCAGCGCGTGCGCGACGCGCTTGTCCAGCTCCGCCGTTGCAACGCCCCGCATCCGCAGACCGAAGCCCACGTTGCGCGCAACACTCATGTGCGGGAACAACGCGTAGTTCTGGAACACCATGCCGAAGCCGCGGCGCTCCGGCGGTAGCGTGTCGATGCGCTGCTCGTCCAGGTGGATGGTGCCGCTGGACAGCGGGAGGAGCCCGGCAATGCAGTTGAGCGCCGTGGACTTGCCGCACCCCGACGGCCCGAGCAGCGCGATGAACTCGCCGCGCCGGATCGTGAGGGTGAGCTCGTTGAGCGCCGCGAACGCGCTGCCGCCGGCGCCGGCGAAGCGGCGGGTCACGCGGTCTAGGCGCAGCTCTTCGAAATCGTGCTTCATGCGAATCCCGTCATTGCCGCGCGCTGGGAGATCCCCACTCCCGCGGGGATCCATGAGCTTCGCTCATTTGGTCTTCTGCGCCCCCACCTGCTGGTCCCAGATGCGGAACGCGTCGACCTGCGCCTTGGCATCGAGCGACTGCGTGTGCGGGAAGTCGGCGAGCCACTTGTCGTACTCGGGGCGACCGTATTCCTTGATCGCGTCCTGGCTCTCCTTCGGCGCCATCGACAGCGCGACGTTCTTCACCGCCGGGCCGGGGTAGAAGTAGCCCTTGTCGTAGGTGTACGCCTGCGCCTCCGGCGTGAGCATGTAGGCCATCAGGTCCAGCACCACCGCGAGCTTGTCGGCCGGGACGCCCTTCGGCACCACCATGTAGTGCGCGTCGTTCACCCAGGTCATGCCCTTCATTGTCGCGACCTTGAACTCCTTGGGCACGATGCCGAGCACGCGCGGATTGATGTCCCAGCCCGTCATCGTGACCGTCATGTCCCGCGATCCTTCACCGAGCTCCTTGAACACCGGGCCGGTGCCGGTGGGGTAATACTCGATGCACGTGTTGAGCTCCTTCAGATACGCCCAGGTCTTCTCCCAGCCGTTCACCGGATCCTTGGGGTTCTTGTCGCCGAGGATATAGGGCAGGCCCATCATGAACGTCCGCCCCGGGCCGCTGTTGGCGGGCCGTGCATAGATGAGCCGGTTCGGGTTGGCTTTGCACCACGCGAGGAGCTCTTCCGCGGAGCCCGGCGCCTGCTTGACCTTGGCCGGGTTGTACTCGAGCAGCGGACCCGCCGGCATGAACGTGACGGCGATGCCCTGGTTCTGCGCGAGCTCCTGCATCTTCGCGGCCGCGGGCTGGTAGTTGGCGATGAGGTTGGGGAACTTGGCCGCGTACTGCGGCAGGATGGGCATCAGCACGCCCTGCTCGATGCCGGCGGCGAGGAAGTCCGTGCCCGTGAGCACGAGATCGATGTCGCTGCGTCCCGCGCCCTGCATCGCCTTGAGCTTGCCGGGCAGCTCGGGGGAAGGCGCCTTGGTGAAGTTCACCTTGGCGAGCAGCTTCGGATTCTTGGCGCGGTAGTTCTCGATGGCATCCTGCGTGAGCGCCAGGTTGCCCGCGACGTCGACGATATTGAGCGTGACGGGGCTCGATGGCATCGGCAGGTTCTGCGCCAGCAGCACACCCGTGGTGCACAGCGCCATCGCGCCCGCGACGCCGCGCAGCACGAAGCGCCGCGCGGCGGCATGGTTTCGATCGGTGTTCATCAGCTTCTCCTGGGGGTTGGCGGGGACTTGCCCGTCGCGGTACGTGCAATGGCGCGCCGTTTGGGCGGCGGGCCGGATCTTGAGGCGGCCGGCGCGGCAGCGGGGGCGTCGCGCTGCTCGCTATCCACGCCGCGCTGGAACTCGCGCGCGACGCGGGACAGGTGGCGGTGCAGCGCAGCGCGCGCCGCATCGGGATCGTGGGCGGCGACCGCGGCGACAATGGCCGCATGGTCGCGAATGGTCTTGGCGGCAAGATCGGCCGTGTGGAAATGGCGCTGCAATCGTCCCCACAGCTCGGCGCGCTGGTTCCACAGGTCCTCGACGACGAGCTCGAGCGAACCGTTGCCGGTGCATTTGGCGAGCAGCCGGTGGAACGCGGCGTCCTCGGCCTCGCGCAGCGCGAAGTGGTCGACGTGCGCGGCCATGCGCGCGACGCTTTGCCCGAGGGCCGCGATGTCGGCGGGCTTCGCGCTGCGCGCCGCCAGCGCCG
>JBBSEG010000047.1:0-37594 GCA_038239945.1 Burkholderiales bacterium | reverse complement strand
TACAATCGGAGCCGCCGCCACTCCACGCTCGGCTACAAGTCGCCGGCTCAGTTCCTGCACGACTGGATCACGAATCAGCATGAGCGGAATTTGGCGGCCTGATACCCGACCCTTGGAAGACGAAAAACCGAGGGAAGCTCACTGCGCTCATGTCATGATCCTTCCAAAATATGAGCTGAGCAGGAAATCAGTGGGTCATTACACGATTACACGTATAGTCGCGTTTAGTCGCGCCCAGGTGGCCAGACCAACGGGCCTCGCAGCGTTCACGCTAGGCCGTGGCACTTGGGCGGTCAATATTGCGCCCGACGGCGCAACCACAAGGAGAGCAAGATGAGCGTTGCCCGCGTATCCGAAATAATCGCTATGAGCAAAGTCAGTTTCGACGATGCACTGGAGCTAGGCGTAGCACGCGCTCATAAGACGCTCAAGAATGTTAAGAGCGTGTGGATCCACGATCAATCGGTCGATATCGAGAAGGGCAAGATCGTGGGTTATAAGCTATCGCTCAAGGTCACATTCGTGCTGAATGATTAACCGTTGACTTTCCGGCATACGAAAGTAAACGTATGCGGCGCATGCCCTACACCAAAGTGCGGATGTCGTCCCGCGCGTGCTGCTGCGGATGCCGCCCGACGTCCGCCGACGTCCGACGGAGGATGGGCGCGCGCGTTATAGGCTGCGGAATGTGTACGGCTACGGCGAGGAGCGGGCCGCGGGTGTCATCTCGGACCATCACCAGTTGATCCGCGCCTTCGCCGCGCGTGACGCCGACATGGCGGCCTGTCTGGCCATGGCGCATGTCGCGAACGCGAAGCACGAGCTGATTGCCCGGATGCTCCGGCAACCCGCCGCCGGCGCCGAGGCGGCGACCTGAGCGTGTGGGTCGCGGTGCGAGAGGTCACGACTTGAGCGGCGTGCAGCGCGCGGCCAATTCGTTGCCGGTCGTCAGACCTGCGAGCCAAGCGTGGAAGCGCTATCCGCGCCGCTGCGAATTTGTCCTGGCACTCGCCGTGATCGTCGGTGTGTGGCAAGTAGTCAGCGTCGCAGTACATAACCAGACGCTGGTGCCACCGCCGCTGCAGGTGCTGGACGCTTGGATCAGCCTGTCCGGCGCCGAGCTCCCGGGCGACATTCTCGCGAGCCTCGTTCATCTGGGCGCAGGCTATGGCCTCGGGATTGCCACCGGTCTAGCGCTGGCCCTGCTCGCGGCGCGCTTCCTGTTCTTCGAAGCGGTCATCGACCCCGTCGTGGAGATCCTGCGTCCGATCAGCGCCATCGCCTGGATTCCCATCGCGATCCTGATGTTCGGCATCGGTCGTGGCGTCCCGGTCTTTCTCATCTTCTACGCGGCGATTTTCCCGGTGTTCATCAACACGCTCGCGGGCATCAGGCAGGTGGATCCCCATCTAATTCAGGCGGCGCAGATGCTCGGCGCCTCGCGCAGGTTGATCGTCACGCATGTCGTGCTGCCGGCGGCCTTGCCGATCATCCTCGCCGGCGCACGCCTGAGCCTGGGTGTCGCCTGGATGGCCATGGTCGCCGGCGAGCTGACCGGTGCCGATTCGGGATTGGGATGGCGGATCTTCTGGTATCAGGAATTCTTCGCCATGGACAAGGTCATGGCGGTGATCCTGACGATTGGCGTCCTGGGCTACATCCTGGATACTCTGATTCGCTGGTTGCAGGCGCGCATCACGCGCTGGAGCCCGGACGATTCGGAGACCGGCCGGTGACGGACGCGCAGCGCCGCTGGCTGCCGGTGCCGGTGTTGGCCACGGTGCTCGTCCTCTGGGAGCTTGCCGTGAGGCAATCGGGGCAGTTCATGCTCTATCCCTATCCGAGCGGCGTCCTCGCGGCGGCGGTGCGAACCATTGGCGATGGAAGCCTCCTGGCGGCGACCTCGGGCAGCCTCTACCGAGTTCTCCTCGGATTCGTCATCGGCGGCATGGTGGGCGTTCCCCTCGGTGTGCTCATGGGCTCGCTCCAGTCGGTGAATCGCGCGATGAGCCCCGTCATCGATTCGCTGCGATCCATCGCGCCGATTGCATGGATCCCGATGGCGATGCTGTGGCTGGGCATTCGCGGCAAGGCGGCGCTCTTCATCGTCGCCTACGCCGCATTCTTTCCGTTCGTCGTCAACACGATCCAGGCAGTGCGATTGGTCGATCGCAATCTCGTCAATGCCGCGCGTGCGCTGGGTGCGGGCCGCGCGCTCCTCGCTCGCGCAGTCATCCTCCCGAGCTCGCTGCCGGTCATCCTTACGGGCGCACGCATCTCGCTGGCCTTCGCCTGGGGTGCGATCATCGCGGCGGAGCTAGCAATGGGAATCAAGGTCTCGGCCGGTGGATCGGCCGCGGTCGGGCTCGGCCAGCTGATGGTGAGCACGCTGTATATTCGGCGCGATGTGAACGGCCTCGTGCTCTACATGATCGTCGTCGGTGTCATCAGCCTGCTCATCGACGTCGCCATGCGAAGACTGCAACGCCACCTCACTCCATGGCGGTAGCGATGGACGCAAAGATCGAAGGCCGCGGCCTTTCCAAGACCTATATATCCGCTCGGACAGGCGACCAGGTGGAGGCGCTGCGCGACATCTCGTTTCGCATCATGCCGAATGAATTCGTCAGCATCGTCGGGCCGTCTGGCTGCGGGAAGTCCACGCTGCTTTCCCTCGTCGCCGGATTTGCATCACCGACTACGGGAGAGGTGTTGGCGGATGGCGTTGCCATCACCGGTCCCGACCCGCGGCGCGGCGTGATGTTCCAGGAATATGCGTTGTTTCCATGGCGCACCGTACTCGGCAACGTCGAGTTCGGGCCGCTGGCGCGAGGGGCGGGCGTCGAGGCGCGCCGCGCGCTGGCGCAGAGGTATATCGAGATGGTGGGGCTCGCGGGCTTCGAGGGACGCTATCCGCACGAGTTGTCGGGCGGCATGCGACAGCGCTGCGCGCTGGCACGCCTGCTGGCCAACGAGCCGGAGGTCTGGCTGATGGACGAGCCGCTGGCGGCAGTCGATTTGCAGACCCGCAATATCCTGCAGGACGAATTGCTGCGCCTGTGGGGGGACGCCGGCGATCCGGCGTCGCGGCGGGCGGTGATGTTCGTGACGCATGGCATCGACGAGGCGGTCTATCTGTCGGACCGCGTCATTGTCCTCGGCCGGCGGCCCGGCCAGATCAAGGACGTGGTGGCCATCAACCTCCCCCGTCCGCGGCGCGCGGTACGCAACACTGCGGCGGCCGGAAAATTAATCGATCATATTTGGAGCTTGATTCGCGACGAGGCCGCGCAGGCGATCGTCGAGGAGACCAGCTGAACGCCGGTCAGTTTTCAAACAAAATGATCTGGAGGACAACCATGAAAGATGCACCGTCGACTCGTCGCGGCGTGCTGCGTGCAGGCCTCGCCACGCTGCTTGCCGTTCCCCTGTTTCGCGCGAGCCCGGCGCTCGCGCAGGCGCTCAAGATGACCATGGGCGTCGGCTTGACCAACGACGGCGCGCCGCTCGTCTTCGCCATGCAGAAGGAGAAGCTGCTGGAGCAGGCGGCAACGGAGCTCGGCCTGAGCCTGGATGCCGAGTACCTCAACTTCCCGGTCTTGCTTCGCATGTTGCAGGGACTGGCGGCCGGCCAGCTCGACATCGGCATGCTGGGTTCCACACCGACCATTCGCAGCCTGTCCCAGCCCAACCCGGCGATCCCCATCGCGATCGCCGGGGGCGGCATCAAGTTTCCGCTCCAGGTGCCGCCGGGCTCGCCGATCAAGAAGCTCGACGACCTCAAGGGCAAGACGGTTCTGACCATCGTCGGCTCGGACCTGCATCTCGTACTCAACCTGATGCTGCAGGCGCATTTCGGTACCGATGATCCGAAGGCGCTCGGCATCACGGTCAAGAACATCCAGGCCTTTGCCGAGTTGACGCGTGCGCAACCGGGTATCGATGCGGTGCTGAATGTCGAACCTGCGGCGCAAGGAGCGGTGAATTCGGGCCAGCTCGTCAATCTACTGCTCAACGACGGCACGACGGGGCCGGCCTACGACGGTCCGGAAGGAAAGGGCGCGGGACACACGGTCGCGAGCTTTGCCAAGACGCCCTTTGCGCCGGAAGCCTATTACCCGCACCGCATCTGGTGGGTCGCGCGCGAGGAATTCCTCCGCAAGAATCCCAAGGCGGTCCTGGCGCTGCTGATCGCGAACGCCCGCGCTACCCGGCTGGTCAGCCAGATGACGGCGGACGCAGTCATCGACCTCGCGAGCCAGGACTGGTTCAGCGACCGCGCCGCGCAGCGCCCCTACGTCGACAATATCCTCTATCGCCGGCGGGGCTGGTCGTGGATCACCGAGGGTGACGCGCGCACCCTGGTCGGCCTGTCGCAGGTAAAATCGATCTACCAGCAGTCGCTGACCAGCGACCTGGTCAAGGGGTTGATGCGTATGGCGGCGCCATTGTCCAAGGAGGCCTGGGAGCGCACCGGCAAGTATCCCGGGCCGGAAGCGTTCATGGACAAGAAGGCGATCGACATGCGCGGCCTGCCAGTGTGGGAGATCGATCGCTGGACCGCACTTTGATCGAGCCGGTCGTCATCAAGGCGAGTCCAGTGCCCGGGTGCTCGTATCTTTCGCTTCTGGTTGCCGTCGTCGCGTTGTTTGCGCACGCCAGCGCGCGCGCCCAGCCAGCGCCGGCCGAATGTGCGGTCTCGGGCATTGTCCAATGGGTGCCGTCGAATCCGTCGACACTCGGCGGGCCGGTGGGCATCAAGGTGTCCGTCCCGGAGGTGAGCCAGCGATACACCTACGAGATGATCGCGATGACGTTCACCTCGCCTGCCGTAGTTGCCGTAGACGTCGTCTTCCTGAACGATGCAGCGTTGGCCCCCCTGGCGTTTCCCGGATACGTCTTCACGCGCAGGCTCGACCAAACGGATCTCTACGTCAGCACGTTGAGCGCATCGGCGTACACGTTTGTGGTCACGGTCCGGGCGTTCGATCCACCGCGCTCGATCACCAGCCTTTGCGACTCCGTTGCGTACGGCGGCGCCAAGACCACCACCCTCCAGGTTCCGCAGCTCGTTCCGGTCGACCCGATACCGACCGCGGCGGTGGTCGAGTTCTACCATGCGTCGCTCAACCACTATTTCATGACGATCGACGCGCGGGAGATCCAGGACCTGGACTCGGGTGTGCACCCCGGGTGGACGCGCACCGGTCAATCGTTCCTGGGCCACGTTCCAGCGGGCACGCCGGTCGACGTCGGGTTTTATGCGGGTGGCGTGGCGGGGTCGCTCGCGCCCAATGCGGCAGTGCGCCGGTATTACGGTCTGCCCAGTGCGGGGCTCGATTCGCACTTCTTCACGGTGGACGCCTACGAGAAAGCCGCGCTGGAGTCACCCTCCAACCCGTTGTCGTGGGCATGGAAGGTGGAAACGCCGGAGGCCTTTCAGATCCTGCCGGCGCCGAGCGGGACGGGAGACTGCCCCCGCCGGCCGGGCTTCGGAATGGTGGTCTCGTTGCCGCCGCCGGATGTGACGAACCCGGTCTATCGCCTCTGGAACGGCCGCGCCGACGCGAATCACCGCTATACCACCGACCTGTCGATTCGCCAGGAAATGATCGACAAGGGATGGATCCCCGAAGGTTACGGGCCGATGGGGGTCGTGATGTGCGCTCCCCGCGCCGATTGACGTTCGACGCCGCCTGCCTCGGCGACCCCGAGGCCAGGTCGCGAGAAGCGCAGCGCCATAGCGGAATGGCTCGCCCCGCGGGAAAGTCGCTACGTCGTGATGGGGACGCGGATGCGCAGCGCGCGAGATCAAATGCGCGATACCGCAGGCGGCGCGCCGCAATCCTGATGCATGGCCTGTGCAGCTCGACACGCGACGTGCGCCTGCCCGGCCGAACGCTCCGCGAACATGCGGTCGAAGTAGTCATGCCGGAAATTACTTGATTACACAGCGACCGACGCCAACGCGACGACGCGAAGGGCGCGGGCGGCGATCACTTCGCTCTGGGCCGATTCATCATCATCACCACGCCGGGTGTCTGTCCCGGTTGGCAAGGCCCGAGGTACCTGGAGTCGGCGACGGTCGTACCTTCGGTGTGAAAGGCGGCGTCGCCAATAGCCGTGGTCACCGTATGGCCGACGGTTTGCGTCCCGGCGAACGTGCAGACCGAATCGCTGATCCACTGACTACCTTCATGACGCAATTCGTATTTCGAGCAGTTCGCCTTCATGTATTCCGCGGTGGTGGCATTATTCTTGATCTCCGTCGCGGCGTCGACGCAAACTTGCGATGCCAAGGACTGCCCACCGGCCTGCATGGTGGTTTCCCACAGACCCGGCTTGCGCAAGGGCCTATCGAGGGTGCCGGCCTGAACGCACGCGCAGGCGACGAGCGCGGTTAGCGAAAGCAGCAGATAACGTTTCATCGGTTCCTCTTGGTTGAGCTGGTTGCCGCTGCATGGGATTTAGGGCGTAGGGGCTGGCGCACGTTGCCGTGCGCCGAGGGAGCGGAGCGCGGGGCTAGGTCAACGGGGCAAACCGGAACGCGACCGAAGTCTTCGTCGCGTAGACCTGTGACTTCACCCCGTTCTGGGTCGTGCCTTTGAATACCGCGGGCGAATCCACCATCACGACCGCAATCCGCGCGGCCAGGTTCGGCTTCAACACGCCGGCGTGAAGAGCGGCAATGCAGATGTTGCTGTCACCGGTATAGACCAGCGCGCCGTAGATGGGCGCCGAACCTGCGGAAATGTCGGGGAGGGCACTTTCCGGGCATGCGCACGAGTAGGTCTTCCCCAACTCGAAGGCGTCTGCCACGTCAGGACAGTCGCCGAGGTCGAGCGCGGGCGGGCTCGCGACTGAAGCCGCACCGGCGGCGGGCGCGGCCGCCGCCGGCATCGCGGTCATGGGAGGCGGCGAAGTCTTCGCGGGCGCCTGCGTCTGAGCGATCGCCGTCGTGCACGCCAGCGCGATGGTAGCGGCAACGAGTATCGCAAGCTTCGCGTGATGAAGTTTCATGGAATTGCCTCTAGGGAACATGGTGATCTCCGCTGAAGATGTCGGTAATGGGGAACGAGTTACTTTGCTTCACATGCACGGGCGTCTTTCCTGCGACGTTGTGTTGCACCGCCGCAGGGCCGGTGAAGTTGGCGTGGCGGGCAGTGGTTACTTCAGGGCCGCGTCCGTCGGGGGCGCAGCGGCTCTCGAAGGAGATTCAACAGCTCCGTTTCATTTCGAAAGGCCGTTCGCACTCCCGATTCGACCGCCTCGACCGTACCGACGAGCTCCTCCGGCGGTGCGTCGGGCTTTCTGTGCCGGTAGACGGTGACGACATAGGTGCTCATCGGATGCTTCCAATTCGCTTTGTCCCTGCGCGGTCCGCGGGCCGGTGGGGAATGAAAGCGACTCTAGGAGGAAACGTGCCCGAGAGGTTCCCTCGGCTCTCACCGATGGCTTACCGATCCCAAAGAAGGTTCGCCCGACGGGTCGCCGCGCGGCTCGCGGGGTGAGCGCCACCGAGGGCGTGCCGACCTACGTCAGCGTGGCAACCAGCGCGAGCGTCTCCGAACTGGGCACGACGCCGAGCAGGATGGAGAGCAGCTCGCGACAGCGGCGAAACGCACGCAGCGCCGCAGCGTGCTCGTGGCGCGCCAAGTGGCAACGGATCACGCCGCGATAGAACTCCTCCGCCAAGTTGTCCTGCTCGAGGCCGCGCTCGTACAACTGGACTGCGTCGTCCCAGCGACCGTCGCGCTCGCAGGCATCGGCGGCGCGCGTCACCAGCCTCAGAAACTTGTTGCGCAGGCGCTCCCGTGCGCTGACAAGCCATGGCGAAGTGGTATCGTCAGGCAGGAACGTACCTCCGTACAAGGACAATGCCCGCGCCTCGGCCAAGGCGCTCCGTCCTGCGCCCGACACTCCCGATGCAACCGCTGCCGATCGTTCGAACGACACCGCGTCGATCCAGACCTTCTCCGGGGAGATCGCAATTCGACCTTCCCGCACGACGATCGCGCCCTCGTCGCCGAGCAGCCTCCGCAGGCGGTGGACGGCCATGTCGAAAGAGGCGCGCGCCTTCGCGTCGGACGCGCCCCACAACGCCTGCATGAGCGGTTGTATTCCGGCGTCACTGCCGGAACTGGCGACAATCGCCTTTGCCAGCTCGAGCGGCTTCTTCTGCGTCTTGCTGCCGAATTGAATCGCAGCTCCGTCGATCTCGATCGCAAACCGTCCCAAGGCGCGAATTCGGACCGGCCATGGCCACCGCTCGACATCCGGAGACGGCGATGCGAGCTTGCGCTTGCGGATCATGGCGTCGACGAACTCGGTCTCGACGCCGTGCTCGAGCGCATCGGCGAAGCACGGGCCCGCGATGGCAGGCATATCGTGCAGGAACTTCCCCCAGCCGGCTTCTCGCGCGGCGGCCAACGCCCTGAAGAACTGTGCGAAATAATCCGCCGTCGCGCCACGCCGCCTCGATGCGAGCGAGTGCGCCGTATCGAGCATTATCTCGTAGCATTTGCGAAACAACCCGGAGTACGCGGGAAGATGCTGTGTCAGCAGCGTCGCGGCCTCATCCTCCCGTTGGAGGCTGATCAGGATTTTGGCCCGCTGCATGATGTAGACCCACAATTCGCCGGCGGGCAATGCGGCTTCGCTCGCCGCCTTGAAAGTGGCTTCCGAGGCCGCAAGCGCGTCGGAGGGTGCGCCTCTGAGCAAGAATACCCCGCTGCGGCTGAGCCAATAGTTGCAGACCTGGGTGGGTTGTCCCGGGTCCGTTGCGACGCGCATGTCGTCGAGCAGCGCCTCGGCTCCCTCGACGTTGCCGTTTTCTACGGCGTGATTGAACAGCGCGAGCGTCGCGACGAAGGTTATTCCGGCGAAGCCTTCCGTGGCGCCGATGAGCTTCGCCGCCGCAAGTGCCGCCTCGGGAGTCGCATAACGCGCAATCCTGGGAGCGGTCGGGTAGCGGCGATAACCCCACGCCAGTGCAATCAGCCAGTGGGCGCGGGCCCACGGTGTGAGGCGCGGGTTTTGCGCATGCGGCTCCAGGACGAGCAGCAACTTCTCGAAGAGATTGGAATCACCCTCCCTGCACGCGACTTCCGTGAGCAGGCTGCCCGCAAGGAAAGCGTCGCTGACATCGATTTCATCGCTTCTGGTCTCGATCAGTGACACCATGCGCGCGATTCGATCGCCCGCCGCGGAGTCGAATTCGCTCATCTTGCCCGACATCACGCCGGCTCGCACGATCGCGGTCGCGAGCTGCATCTCCACGCCTGGCGAATCGAACGCAACCCTTCTCGGCAGCAACGTCCGCATGCGCTCGATCCATTGCGTCATTCCGGCGTGCGTTCGCCAGCCGGCGTTGATATAGAGGATGGCGCGACCGGCGGTGAGCAGCATGCCACGCACGTCATCGAGATCCAGAAATCCCTGGTACGCCTGCTCGAGCCAGACCAATGCGGCCACGTCGTCGCCGACCATGGTGGCGACGCCCAGCCAATACGCAAGCCACGGTCGCTGCGAGCGGGCCGATTCGGGAAGGCGCGACGCCCACTGTTGCAGCGTCGTGCGCTGGCCGCGCTCGATGAGCGTCGGCGCGCGACGAACGAGGTTGTCGGCCAGGGGCTCCCACGCGGCGCTCTCGATGTACAGCTGGATCGCGTCGTCGTCCTGGCCGAGCTCGGCCAGGATATGCGCGGCGCGCTGCTTCAGCGCCGCCAAATCCGGCGCGGGAAAGCGGTGAGCCAGGTGATTTCGAAGAAATTGGTGGAAAAGGTCGTGGTATCGATAGACGATGACATCACCGTGCTGGCGGTTGACGAACAACTGACGCCGGCGCAGTTCCTCCAGCACGCCGTCCGAGTCGGCATCGCCCGTGAGCCGGGTCACGACGTCCGCCGACATCTCCGGCAGCAACGACGTGAGCAGCAGGAACCGCTGCGTGGCTGGCGACTCACCGTCGAAAATCTGCGTCGCGAAGTACCGGAACACCGTCTCGCGCGTCTGCCCCTCCGCGTCGTCGACATGAGCTCCCGGCTTGGCCAGCCGCTCGAACAACAGCACGACCCCAGCCGCCCAGCCGCGGCTCATGCGATGAATCCGGGCAACGTCGACGTCCCGGTGGCCCCGTATGGTTGCGAGGGTCGCGGTCTCGGCCACCGAGAAACCGAGCGCCTCCTCGCCGATGACACGGATGTGCCCGCGGGCCTCCAGCTCGAACAAGCCCGCGGAAGGCCGCCTGCGACTGGTCACCAGACAGCGGATGTCCGGAGGGACTTCCTCCGCAAGGACCTTCAGGATTTCCGTGAACAGGGGGTCGTCCGCGTCGTGCAGGTCGTCCAGCACGAACGCCGCCCCTTTGGGCAAGCGGTCGAAGAATTCGCGCAGGAAACGGCGCGCAAAATCGACTGGTCGCTGCGCGTATTCGACGCCGAACCCGGGCAGCGGTTTCTGGCGGCGCGGCGCGGCCCCTCGGGCGAGAAGCGACAGGTAGTGGAAGAAGGTCGCGATATCGCGGTCCAATGAATCGACGCGATACCAGAGGGCGCGTATCCGCCGTTCTTCCAGATACGTTGCGACTAGCGTCGTCTTGCCGGCCCCCGGCGGACCGGCGATCCACACCATCGGGTATCCCGTCGCGCCATCCAGCAGCGCGAAAAGCCGCTGCCGGCCGATCGCCTTGGCTAAGTGGGGTGCACTGAGCTTGGTGCTCGGACGCGTGCGAGCCGCAGGCGAAGAAGCGTTGACGACGTGATGCTCCCGGTTGCGGACGTGGCCATTCGCACCCGATGGATGCTCGGCGCAATTGGCCGAAAATGCAAGGCGGCATGGATTCAGCTTGCAATTCGATCAGAACGTCGTGCGCAACCCCACCGTAACCCCCCGACTCGCCATCGGCGCGATGTCCTTCAGGAACGAGACGTGGTTGCGTGCCTCCTCGTTGAGCAGGTTCGTTCCCTTCAGGAACACATACGCACTTCCCGGCGGGAGCTCGACCTTGTAGTCGATCGACGCATTGACCATCGTGTACCCATCGGTCGGCAGCTCGTTGTCGGCGACGCGATCCTGCTTTTGCACGCGAAACACCTCCAGCCGTGATTTCCAGACCTCAGTTCCGTACACCACCGCGCCGCCGAAGCGCAGCGGCGAAATGCGCGGTAGCGGTTGACCCGTATCCAACTGGTTGCCCCTGAGCCAGTCACCCTGGACCTCTAACGACAAATCGCCGGGTCCGTAGTGCCCTGCCTGGTAACGACCTTCAACCTCGACGCCGTAGAGCTCCGCGCGGGCCTGGCGATAAGCGACAATGGGAACCCCGAACTCCTCGTCGTTTTCGCCCGTCGCGAACTGCGTGATGAAATTGCGAAAGCGGTTATAGAAGAGACTCACGCTGCCGGTCAGAGGGCCGCCCCGGCGGCGTAGCGCGATATCGAACCCGACCGATCGCTCCACGCCGAGGGTGCGATCGCCGACCTCGAACACGCCCGTGGCCAGATGCGCGCCGTTCGCGAACAGTTCCTGATAGTTCGGCGGACGCTGGGTCGATACGATCGAGCTGGCGACGGCATATGTCTCGTCGAGCGCGTACAGCGCGCCTAGCGACAGGCTTCCGGTGGTGAAACTGCGCGTGTCGGCAGGCCCGAACTTATCGTCGGCGTCCGCGGCGATCTTCGTGCTCTCGACGCGCGCACCTGCCTGCACCGTCAAAGCGTGCCACTTCTTCTCCTCGAAGATGAATCCGGCGTAGCTCTGCGTATGCGTCTGCGGCAGGAAGCCTTCCTGGCCAATGGCGGAGAAGTCGAACTGCACGACCTGCACACCCACGGCGCCGTCGAGGCCGAACAGGCGGTTGTGCACGACATCGATACGTCCTTCGTAACCTTTGTTCTTGAACGTCGTGCCGGGCTCTTCGCCATCGAATTCGGTATGCTCGTAGTCCGAATGGGCGAACTTTGCCTTGACGCTCGTTACCAGGCCGCCGACGTCGTCGAGCTCGCCGGCAAGGTCGAGGCGCTTCTGCTGCATCTTGATGGTGACGCCTTCCTCCGCCACCGTGCCGTAATTGCTCCGGAATTCGGTGTACGAGCCACCGGCGAATCCCCGGCTGCCGACGTAGGACGCGCCGAACGCGCCGCCATAGGTGTCGCTGGCGCTGTTGGGAAGTCGTCCGTACGCCTCCTGCTCGCCGGGTGCAAGCGGTTCGAGCGCGCGCAGCCGCGACGAGCGCGCGAAGCCCGGAATCCGCAGATCGTCGGTGCGGGTCTTGAAGCCGTCCGCATGCAGGACAATCCCCTGCGGCGTGCCGGCGTCGGCGTAGGCCGCAACCGAGCGCTCGTTGCTCGGCGACGCATACCGCGTGTCGAGGGCGCCCGTCACGCCCTCCACGGGTCCGCTCGGGATGCGCCCGTCGATCACGTTGACGACGCCCCCGAGCGCGGACGTTCCGTACAGCAGGGTGGCAGGGCCACGGATGACCTCCACCCGCTTGATCGTGAGGGTATCGACCGAGACCGCATGATCGACGCTCGTTCCCGACGCATCGATCGTCCCGATTCCGTTCTGCAGGATGCGGATCCGGTCGCCGTCGAGGCCCCGGATCACCGGACGGCTTGCATTCGGCCCGTAGTAGCTCGAGTTCACACCCGGAATTCCGGTCAGCATTTCTCCCAGCGTGGGCTGGCGGGCCTGCTCGAGGCGCGGTCCGCTCAGCGTGGAAACGGCCGGGACCATGTCGATCAGGTCGCTGCCAAGGGGATTGCCGGTGACGACGATACCCGGAAGCGCGGCGACCGGTGCTTGTGCGGCGGTGGCCGGCGCCGCCACGAATTGAGCGAGAGCGGATTGCGCGAACGACAACGACAGTGCGACAGCAAGTGCGCACCGATTGAAAGGGGCGTGCATGACGAACTCCTCTGAACGTCGAGAATCCGGGCAAGCGCTGCCCGGGTTGACTCAGTGCGTCAGAGAAGTGGCGGCGGACCCCGCGCGAGCGAGTGGAAGAACTGCGAGGACCAGCGAGCGTGCCGCGCGTTGGCGGCAAGAACGGTCGACCCGAACGAGAACAGCAGCGACGCAGGCGCGCCGCTCGCCGCGACCACGACGGCCGAGAACGCCAGGCATTCCAGGCAGAGCTCGGCGGCCTGGAGGGGCGCGTCCTGTCCTGCCGACACGCCGGCGGACCGCACGCCCGTGGTGAGGCCGGACAGGTGGGTCAGCTCGTGCAGCACCGCAGCGTGCTGCGCCAGGATGAGGCACAGCGCGACGAGTACGGCGAGCGACTTGCGTCGGAGGTTCATGTCGATGTCACAGCGACGAATCGGCGTCGCCCAAGCGCGCGCGATCCGGCGACATTTGCCTTATACCGCAATTCAAGCGAGGCGGGCAACGACGCGGTCAGCCGCATTCTCGACGCGTGACGGCCCGGATTCGATTCGCTAGACTGGTCCGATGAGAATTTTCGTCAGTGTCGGCTTCGGTCTCGCATTGGCGGCGTGCAGCTCCGCGCCCGTCGCGCCTCTCGGCCCCGTCGACGTAGGCGCGGCGTTGGCGCCGGTGTTCCAGGGCGACATGCCGGCCACGCTGCACCGATTGGCCGCGTTGCCGGACGCCACGCTCAACGACGGGCAACGCGCCACCCGATCCTGCATCCAGGCGCGTTTCGGTGGGCCGTCGCAAGCGTCGAGCGACCCATCGCTCCCCAGTCCTGCCGCCGACATCCTGGCGGCGTACCGGCGATACTGGACCGCGGTGCTCATGCATCGACTGACGCCTGCGGAAGGCGAGGCTGCATTGTCCGAATCGCTCGTGCCATGGACGGGAGCGGCGGCACGCGACCTCGATGCGCGCGCCAACGCCGCGATCGCCATGCTGGAATCGAATGGATGGTTCGCCCTGGGGGGCGTGACGCCGCCGCTGCGCGAGTTGATGCTCTGGCGCAGGCAGGCGCCGACGCAGCAGGCGATCGAGCTGCCCGACGGACCGGTCGACGTGCGCATCACGCTGCTCGACGACTTCGCCAGCTTGGGCTGGGCCGCATGGGCCACCTGCGACCGCAGCCACACCGGCGGATGGACCAACGACGACGGCATCATGGTGGTGGCGTCGTCGTGGGACTTGCGCAGCGAGGACTACCGGGTCAGCCTCTTGGCCCACGAGGCGCAGCACTTCAGCGATCGGGCGCGCTTTCCGCGACTGTCCTCGCCTGATCTTGAGTATCGCGCCAAGCTCGTCGAGCTCGCGTTGGCCAACGATACCCAGCTCGCGCTGCTGACGAAATTCGGCACCGAAGCCGCGCGCGACCGTCGCTTTCCCCACGGATTCGCGAGCTATTGGATAGTCGAGCGAATGCGCAGGCGCGTGGGAGCGCAGGACTGGTCCCTCGTTCCACGCGAGGTCATTCATCGGGCAGCGCTGGCGGAGCTGGGCGCCCATCGTCGCGCGCTCGAAGCGGCCGGCTCGAACACGGCGGAAACTGCGTTGCCCGACTAGGGGCGGACGGCTGCCGGTGGCCGGCTACGGCACGGGCGAGCGCCCGTCGGCAGAGTCGTTGGCAGCTACCGCCCCGACATTGCGCAACAGGCGCGCGGCCCCGTTCATCGCCGCGTAACGCCCGCCGCGCGCGCACCAGGTGACGTAGCGCCGAAGGAAAATGGCGACCAGCGTGCGCTCGAGCGCGCTCGACATCAATGGCTGGAATTGAAGCGAGGGTTCGACGATGCGTCGCCATTCGGGACGGGGTGCCGCTTTCCGGTACGGATCAAAGCCTTTCGACGCCTCGCCCAGCGGACGCCCCTTGCCGATGACCTCCGCCACGCGGTATCGCCTCGCGATATCGTCGAGTGAAGCGCAATAGCGCGCGCGCACCCATTTTCCCGTCACCGGATCGCGAAAACGAAAGGGATAGAGCTCGCGCGCCATAACCGATGGTTGCGCAGCGCGGCGCGGCGGTCAATGGCCTAATGAGCCGGTTTGTCTAAGCGCGAACGCTAGCCGCGGCCAGCCCGCGCCGACGGACCTCACGTTGGCTAGTGGAGCTGCACGGACAATCCGTCCCGCTCGAGGACCGTCAGGTGCGCCGCCAAGTATGAGGCCATGCGGCGCACACCCTCGGAGTCGTCGTCATGGTCGAGCCGATCGACCGTCTGCTGCAGCTTGTCGGCAAGCTCGCGAGCGTGCGAGACGAGCTCGCGCGTTCTCTCTCGCCCCGCCCCGGCTGCCGTGCGCAGGCTGATGTCGTCTAGCGTATTGCGCAGCGCTGCCTCGATCCGCGCGATCTCGGTTGCCAGCTGGGTGTCCATGCCGAGGGAATGTACGGCCCCAATCTTGCTGTCTGCATCCGATTTACACCGAATCTGCGGTAGGACAGGTCCGACGATGAGTTGGATCGACGGGCGCGGATACGTGGCCGCGATGCTGCGGGGTCGGCGACCAGAGGACACGATTTCGGCCGGACGGCCGATACAGTTGTGCAACACCGTGTTGTAGGTTACGCCATGGCTCCCATCCTTGTGCCGGTTATCTCGGTCGGCGAAACGGCGGCTTGGGCGCCGTTGTGGCGCGCGCTCCGGGCGCAGCCGCATCAAACCACCCCACGCAGCTCCGCGCTGTTGACCGCCGCCGGGTTGCTGATCTTCATCGACATCGAGTTCGGTCTTGCGTACTTGCTGCAGCTCGCCGATTGGCTAATGGGGTGAACGAACGGGTCGGTCGCGCATCATTTCTGTTGTGCTTATCCACTGCGCTGCAGGAGGTGCCGGTACGCGCTCAGGTGCCTGAGCGCGCCGCGCGCATCGCCAAGCTTTTCGTAGAGCAAGCCGAGGTTGCAATGCGCGTCGGCGAACGCCGGATCGGCTGCCAGAGCCGCGCGATAACGAATTGCCGCGGCATCCAGGTCGCCTCGATCCTCCAGTAGCACGGCAAAGTTGAACAGCAACGTCGCGTCGGCTGCGCAATGAAGCGCGCCTGTCCGGTAGACCTGTTCGGCGTCATCCAGGCGCCCCCCGGCATGCAGCAGCCTCCCCAGGTTCGCGTACGCCGCGCTGCAGCACTCGTCCTGATGGATGGCGCGGCGGTACGCGTCGGGTGCGTCGCCGGGCGTTTCATCCTCCAGCGCCAGCGCGCGGTCGAGCCAGTCGACGTCGTGATCGGCGTTTACCTTGCGTTCGATGAAGCGCACCGCGCCGCGCTCGCCCGCCACCTCGAACGCCAGCAGGTACTGCCCGGATTCGGCCTGCCACCGTCCCTTGGCTTCCCGCACCACGATGGACCGGCCCACTGCTTCGACCCGCAGGCGTCCGGCCGGCACTTCGGGAAGTTGCCGGCGCAGCCGCGCCAGCGTGCGCGCGATTTGCGGAGCCGGCAGCCGAGTCGCCGTGAGGCCCTGCGCGGCGCGCAACACGACCAGATCCTGGAACGTCAGTTGCCGCCTGCCGCGCTCACCCTCGGTGGGCTCGACGAATCCCGCTGCGACAAGGCGGTCGAGAAGGCGCCGCGACAGCCCAAGCAAGCGACTGGCTTCGGCGAGCGAATAGCGCCGATCCGGTGCCGGCGAGCTTTCAGCGTCGCGCGGCGCGGACACGCTCGGCCGCCGGCGCAGGCGTGACCTTGCGCGGCGGCTTGCGGACTGCCGGGGGCTTGGTCGCGGCCTTTTGCGCGACGCTGGCGCGCAACGCTTCCATGAGGTCGATCACCTGGCCGGACGGCGCCGCGAGTGTCGGCGCGACCTCGATCTCCTTGCCCGCGACCTTGCGCTCGATTGCGGCGTCGATGCGAACCTTCACGTCGTCCTTGTAGGCGGCGGGATCGAACCCATCGGTGGAAATTTGCGCGATCAACTGCTGGGCGAGTGCCAGCTCCTGGTCCTTGACGGCCGCCTCAGGAATCGCGAGCTCGTCGATCGACCGCACCTCGGGTGCATACAGCAGTTGCTGCATCACGATGCCGCCGGCGACGGCGCGCAGTTGCACGATGTACTGCTTGCCCCGCG
Organism: Burkholderiales bacterium; assembly: GCA_038239945.1. Classification (GTDB taxonomy): domain Bacteria; phylum Pseudomonadota; class Gammaproteobacteria; order Burkholderiales; family Casimicrobiaceae; genus VBCG01. The sequence continues at coordinate 20,601 of JBBSEG010000047.1, read as the reverse complement.
CGGCCCACCGGGCGACTGCGCTTCGGCTCGAGCGACGCATCGCTTCGGCGAGCAGTGCGTAGGGCTTGTCGCCGCCTTTGTCCGGTCCAAGGAAATAAGCACGGTCGTAGTACACCGGGTCGATGCTGTCCGCGGGCACGAATGCGTCGATTTCGACGAGATCGGTGCCCTTTTCCTCCATCTCCTTGAGCTCGTCCGCAGTGAACGTGACGTACTGGTCCTTCGCGAACTCGTAGCCCTTCATCGTATCCGATCGATCGACCACCACGCCTTCGCGTTGGCAGACGTACTGCTGGCGCAGACGCGAGCCGCAGTCCTTGTGCAGCATGTTGAAGCTGACGGCGCCGCTGGCCTGGGTGGCCGAATAGAGCTTGACCGGAATCGAGACCAGTCCGAACGACAGCGTCAGCGAGGCAAGGGAGCGCGCGGCCATGGCAGGGTACCGGTGGTGAGAGGCGTGGAACGGTAACGCCGGACGGGGCGGGCGTCTAGTCCCATGCCACCGGCGGTGCTAATGGCGCCCGCCGGCCGATGCCGTCTTGCGGCCGGCGCCTTTGACGGCTGCACGCGGCGACGCAGCGACCAGCGGCTTGTCCTCGCGTCCGCGGGCGGTTCGTTGCGGGGCCTCCGGCGCCGGGCGCGGCTGCGCCTCGCGACCGCGATGCTCGAGGAGGGCCCGGCCGAGCGCGTTCAGGTCGAGTCCCGACTGCCGGGCCAGGGGAAACAGCTCGCCTTCCTCCTCTTTGACGTGGTGCTTGACGTACTCGCTCAGCACCTTGACGCGAGCGTCGTAGAACGGCTCGTCCGGCAGCGCGGAGGCGAGATCGTTTACGAACGCGCGAAGCGACTGATGCTCGACGAACGCTTCGTCGAGCAGGTCGGCGGCGCCGCGGTCTGCGCGTCGCAATGCCGGATAGAACAAGGCTTCCTCGATGTCCGCATGCAGGGTAAGGGCCTTGCATACGGCCGCGACGAGCTGCTCTTTCAGCTCGCCGTTGGACTCCTCCCGAGCGCTCTGGTAGCGGTCGAACAGTGTCTCGACTTCGTCATGATCCCGCTTCAGGATCTCGAGGGCGTCGGCGCCTGGATCATGGGATGTTCCGAACATGGTGGGCCTCGCTGCGGTCATGGCGTGGACGCAGTATCGCCGTTCCGGGGCGCGCGTGCTGTCGGCGTCGCCCGGTTTGCGGTGTAGGAATGACCTTGATCGGGGCTGCGCCGGGCAGCGGCGCTGGCCGCCGGGCCAGTTGAGCGAGCGTACAACAGCCGCTGAGGAAAAGCGTTGCTACCCGCGCCGGTGCCCGGCATAATTTTTGTGCAGGACAGGGCAAACGGCGCGCCATGCAGGCGCCCAGGTCATGCCCGCCTCTCAGCGGTCGTCGGCGCGCTCATTGAGCGCCTCGGGGAGCGCTTGTACGTTTCGCCGCCGCTTCGATGCAGCCCCGATAGCCATCCGATGCGCGATTCCGATCCACGCGAACCCCGCGACAATCATGTCGATCTGGCCCGGGGAATCGCCATCGCGATCGTCGTGGGCATCCTGATGTGGGGGCTGGCCGCGCTCATACTCTGGGCGATGTGGCGCGGCTGAGTAACGTCGGACCGTTGCGGCATCCGATCCGGTGCACGGCGGCTCGCCCGAGCCAACCAGGAGCGTCCATGGCTACCAAGCCGAAGAAGAAAGCCCCGCAACCGACCAACCCCACCGAGCCGCAACCGAAGCCGCCGTTTCCCAAGCAGCATCAGTCGAAGCCCGGCCTGGAGTCGGCGCTCGATCCGGCGCCGCGCTTCCAGGCGGAGGACTATCGCGCCGCCGGGAAGCTGACCGGCCGGGTAGCGCTGGTCACCGGCGGGGACTCCGGCATCGGCCGCGCGGTGGCCGTGCTGTTCGCGCGCGAAGGCGCCGACGTCGCGATCGGCTACCTGCCCGAGGAGCAATCCGATGCGGTCGTCACGCAGGCGGCCGTCGAGGCCCAGGGACGTCAATGCCTGCTCCTGCCCGGCGACCTGAAGAATGCCGCATTCTGCGACCGCATCGTCGACGAAACCGTGCGCGCCTTCGGCAAGCTCGACATACTCGTTTCGAACGCCGCTCACCAGAACCGCAAGCAATCGCTGGATGAATTGACCGACGCCGAGCTCGACAAGACGTTCAAGACCAACATCTACGCCTACATTCGATTGGCCCGTGCGGCGCTGCGGCACATGAAGGCGGGCGCATCGATCATCGCGACCAGCTCGGAGACGGGGATCCTCGGCTCGGCGAAGCTGCCGGACTATTCGGCCACCAAGGGTGCCATCAACGCTTTCACCAAGACGCTCGCGCAAAGCGTGCTCGAAAAGGGGATTCGCGTGAACGCCGTGGCGCCGGGTCCCGTATGGACGCCCCTCAACCCGTCGGACCAGGGCCTGCCGCCGGACAAGGTCGCGGAGTTCGGCAAGGACAATCCGATGGGACGTCCAGCGCAACCCGAGGAGGTGGCTCCCGCCTACGTCTTCTTAGCGTCGAACGCCGACTCGTCGTACATCACCGGCATCGTGCTGCAGGTGATGGGCGGGGAGCCGACGGGGGCCTGAAACCGGCCGCCACGCGCATGGCCGGGGGCGATGCCCGTGTCAGGGCGTGAGCAGCGGCTCCGACATCGCGCCGACCTGCTCGCGCAGCTCCAGGATGCGATCTTGCCAATAGCGCTGCGTGTTGAACCAGGGAAACGCCGCGGGAAAGGCCGGGTCGTCCCAGCGCCGCGCGAGCCAGGCCGCGTAGTGCACGAGCCGCAGCGTACGCAACGGCTCGACCAGCGCCAGCTCGCGCGTATCGAACGCATGGAAGCGCTCGTAGCCGGCGAGGATCGCGCGCAGCTGGGCATTCATGGTCGCGCGGTCGCCCGCCAGCAACATCCACAAATCCTGCATGGCGGGTCCGTTGCGGGCATCGTCGAAGTCGACGAAATGCGGTCCGCTGTCGGTCCACAGCACGTTGCCGCCGTGGCAGTCGCCATGCAGTCGCACGCTCGCGCGCGCGCCGGCGCGGGCGAAGCCTGCGCGCACCGCGTCGAGCGCCTGCGCCACGACGGCCTCGTACGCCGGGCGAAGATCGTCGGGAATAAAACCGTGGTCGAGCAGGTAGGCGCGCGCGTCGTCGCCGAACTCTTCCACGCTCACTGCAGGCCGGTCGACGAACGGCCGCGCGCTGCCCACCGCATGAATCCGCCCGATGTAGAGGCCGAGCCGCTCGAGCACGCGCGGATCCTCGAGCTCGGGTGCGCGGCCGCCGTGGCGCGCGAATACGGCGAAACGGAAGGTCGCGTGGCTGTGGAGCGTGGCGCCGTCGTGGGTCATGGGCGCGACCGCCGGGATCTCGCGGTCGACCAGGTCGGCGACGAACGCATGCTCCTCGAGGATCTGCGCGTCGCTCCAGCGGGCGGGGCGATAGAACTTGGCGACGACTGGCGGCGCATCCTCGCGCAGCACCTGGTAGACCCGGTTCTCGTAGCTGTTGAGCGCGAGCAAGCGTCCGTCGCCCCGGATGCCGATCGTCTCGAGCGCGTCGAGCACGACGTCTGGCGTGAGCCCTGCGTACGGCGGCGCGCCGCGCGCGCCGGCAACGTCATGCTGCGGGTCCGCCATGCCGCATTCTAGCCGGCCCGCTCGGACCGCCGCGCTACCTGCTATCGTGTGCGGCCCCTTCCGCGACCCTGCGCACCATGCTCTCGACCTCATCCGCCCAACGCATCGCCCGCCAGTGGGACGACGAGATCGTGCCCGCGCTCGTGGACTACGTTCGCATTCCGGCGAAGTCGCCGCACTTCGATCCTGGCTGGGAGAAGACCGGCCACATCGAGCGCGCGATCGGCATGGCGGAACGGTGGGCGCGCGCCCAGCCGGTGCACGGCCTCACGGTCGAGATCGTGCGGCTGCCGGGGCGCACGCCGGTGCTGTTCTTCGAGGTACCGGGCAACGGGGCCGGCACGGTGCTGCTGTACGGACATCTCGACAAGCAGCCGGAGATGACCGGCTGGCGCGAGGGCCATGGGCCGTGGGATCCGCTGATCGAGGACGGCAAGCTGTACGGCCGCGGCGCAGCCGACGACGGATACGCGATCTTCGCCGCACTGTCCGCGCTCGCCGCGCTGGACGCCGAGGGGATCGCGCATGGGCGGTGCGTGGGGCTCATCGAGACGTGCGAGGAATCCGGCAGCTACGACCTGCCGGCGTATCTCGAAACGCTTGCCCTCCGGATCGGCGAGGTCCATTTCGTCATCGGCCTCGACTCCGGCTGCGGCGATTATGAGCGGCTGTGGATGACCACGTCGCTGCGCGGGCTGGCCGCAGGCACTCTGCGGGTCGGGGTCCTCACCGAGGGCGTGCACTCGGGCGACGCGAGCGGCGTCGTGCCGTCGTCGTTTCGCATTGCGCGGCACCTGCTCGACCGGCTCGAGGACTCCACCACGGGCCGCGTGCTGCCGCCAGCGTTCCATGCCGCGATTCCCGCTGAGCGCGCGCAGCAGGCGGCCACCGCCGCGGCGATCCTCGGGCCGATCGTGCTCGACAAGTATCCGTTCGCAGGGTCCACGCAGCCGATGCTGTTCGACGGCGCGGAGGCGCTGCTCAATCGCACCTGGCGGCCGGCGCTCTCGGTCGTCGGGGCCGACGGACTGCCGGCGATCGCGAACGCGGGCAACGTGCTGCGGCCCGGCACGTCGCTCAAGCTCTCGCTGCGGCTGCCTCCACCGATTGATGGGCAGCGCGCCACGCACGACCTGAAGGCGCTGCTCGAAGCCGACCCGCCGCATTCCGCCGAGGTGGCGTTCGAGGCCGACCAGGGCGCGACCGGATGGAGCGCTCCGCCGACGCAGGACTGGCTTCGTGCCGCACTCGAAGCCGCGTCGCAGGCTCGCTACGGCCAGCCAGCCGCGGCGATGGGCGAGGGCGGCACCATTCCGTTCATGGCGATGCTCGGCGCGCGTTTTCCCGCGGCGCAGTTCCTCATCACCGGCGTGCTCGGGCCGCATTCCAACGCGCACGGACCGAACGAGTTCCTGCATATCGGGTATGCGAAGAAGCTTACTGCGTGCGTGGCCGACGTGCTGGCTGCGCACGCGCGGCGCCCCGGCTGACCCACGGCGCAGCGGCTAGCCCACGGCGATCAATTCGAGCGCGCGTGCGGCATGGCGGCGCAGCAGCAGCCGCGTGACGTCGAGGTCGAAGGCGGGTCGCGGCGGGGCGTCGAGCAGCGCGGCGAGCTCGCCATCGTCGCGGGCGGTGCCGAGCCAGCACCAGCGATCGAAGACGTGCACGTCGGCGCGATCGCGCAGCGGCGCGGGCTCGCGCACCACCGCCGGACCGTCCGCAGGCCAGGCGGGAATCCGCAGGGCAGCGAGCGATTCCGCCACGCGCAAGTCGTGCGCTTCCGCCGGCTCGTCGCCCACGCAGACGCCGGCGCAGCGATGCAGCTGCCGGGCGAAGCAGGGTCCGTGCGCCCGCCTCTCGAGCTTGAGGCGCCGCCAGCACAGCCGATGCCCGGCGGCCCGATCGCGCAGCGCGGCCCGCATTGCCGGCCGCGAGGCGAAGGGGCCGTAAGCGTTGGCCAGCTCCAGCGCATCAACGACCGCCGCCGGCGTGAAGCGTGGCGCGCCGTCCGCGTCGAAGGTGAGCACGCCGGCTTCCTCCTTGCGGCGCAGCGCGCGGTTGTGTGCCGGCATGCGCGCCTTGATCAGCGCGGCCTCGCGCAGCAGGGCGCCGAGCTCGCCGGCGGTCTCCTCGTGCTCGATGCGGCGGATCTCCTGCGACAGGCGCAGGTCGGTCTCGCTGCGCCAGTCACTCGAGAAATGCGCTCCGACGCGCTGGCGCAGGTTGATGCTCTTGCCAATGTAGAGGGGCAGCGCATTGTCGCCATAGAAGAGATAGACGCCCGGCGCCTCCGGCAGGGTGTCGAGCGCGTCCGACGCCAGCTGCGCGGGCAGGCTCGGGATGCGCAGCAGGCGCTTGATGGCATCGTCGACGGCGGCGCGCGGGAACGTGGCGTAAGCGTTCTGCACGAACTGCCAGATCGCGCGGGCGTCCCCGAGCGCACGGTGGCGCGCACCCGGATCGAGCCCGTGGCGGGCGATCAGCGCGTCGAGCCCATGGCCGTGGGCGTCGGGGTAGAGCCTGCGCGACAGTCGCACCGTGCAGAGCACGCGCGCCGTGTACGCGCGGCCGGTGCGCGCAAAGGCATGCTTGAGGAAGCCGTAGTCGAAGCGCGCGTTGTGCGCGGCCAACACGCAGCCCTCGAGCCGGGCGGCGACCTCGTCGGCGACCCGGGCGAACGCCGGCGCGCCGCGCACCATTGCGTCGGTGATGCCCGTCAGGACCTGGATCGCGGGAGGAATCGGCACCTCGGGGTCGACCAGGCTCGACCATTCGGTCGCGCGCGCTGCGCCGGACACCACCTCCACCCGGACGATGCCGATCTCGGTGATGCGGTCGCCGCCCGCATGGGTGCCGGTGGTCTCCAGGTCGACGAAGGCGAAGGACGGAAGGGCGGCGGGCAGCATGGCTTGACGCCAGAACGTTCGTTCGTTATTCTAATCCCGTGTCGAACGATCGTTCCTACCTTGCGTCGCTTCAAGATTACTACGCGCGCCACCGCGCGTTGCCGTCGTACGCGTCCATCGGCATGCTCCTCGGGCTGAAGTCGAAGTCGTCCGTGGCAGCGCTGGTGGCGCGACTGAAGCTCGCGGGCTACCTCGAATCCACGCCCGATCGCCGGCTCGCGCCTACCGGCCGCTTCTTCGCCCGGCCCTTGGCCGCCTCTCCGGTGCGCGCCGGCCTGCCCGAGGCGGTGGAGGACGACGACGCCGACGCCGTCACCATCGACGACTACCTCATCGAGCGTCCGTCGCAAACGGTGCTGGTGCGGGTAAAAGGCGATTCCATGATGGACGCCGGCATCTTCGAAGGCGATCTCGTGGTGGTGGAAAAGCGGCCCGCCGCCCAGAAGGGCGACATCGTGGTGGCTATCGTCGACGGGCAGTTCACGTTGAAGCGCCTCGATCTCGAGCAGGGCAAGTTCATCCTGCGGCCGGAAAATCCGGCGTACCCGGTGATCCGCCCGGAAGGCACGCTCGAGATCTTCGGCGTCATGGTCGGGCTGGTCCGCAAGCTCTAGCCCATTCGCGCCGGCCGCAGCCGCGCCATGTTGCACCCGCCGCGCGGGGCGTTATGATCCGCGCCATGTCGACGCCGCTCACGCATACGTCTGCTGCGGGCGGGGCCATGAGCCATCTGCTCGACCGTTTCGACGAGTTCGTCGGGCACTTTCATCAGGTCTCCCCCACGCCTGACGACTTCGAGTTCGCCAAGCTCGACGCGCTGCGTGACGATCTCGTGTGGCTCAAGCGGCGCGGCCATGCATCGCCGCTGTCGTGGCTCGGGCGGCTGAACCGCGCCTTCGAGCGCTCGGTGCCGGCCGATGCGCCGCAACCGGAAGCGGCGATTCTGCCGGCATCGGCCGCCCAGCCCGACGCCATCCCCGACGAGCTGGCGCTCGGTGAGGACCAGGAGGCGCTCGATCGCCTGTCGGTGTGGTACGGCGGCCAGTACCGCGGCGCGATCCTGATCAACTACGTCTTCGGCGCGCTGAGCGGCGCGCTGGTGGTGTGGAGCAAGGTGCTGCACGAGCCCTGGGAGCGCAGTGCCGGCGTGGTCGAGTTGCTGTTCATCGGGGCCGTGCTGCTGGTCTTCCTGGTCGGCCATACGCCGCGCCTGGCTTTCGAGGGCGGGCTGCGCGTCCAGACGTTGTCGCGGCGCTGGCACCAGCGCTGGCTCGAGTATCGCCTGCTTGCCGAGCGGCTGCGCTATGCGTCGCTGCTGCAGCCGTTCGACCAGGCCGCAAACTCGATCTGGTCGGACATCATCCGCGGCACCGGGCGGACGCTCGGCTGGTACGACTACTATTTCCTGTGGCGCTGGAACCAGCGCCCCGAGCTGGGATTGGCGCCGGCCCGGCGGGCCGCCTGGTGTGCCCGCGTGCGCGACACGATGACCGAGCAGATCGCGTATCACCGGGCGGCGGGATCGCGCCGCCGGCGGCTCGTGCGCCTGCTCGAGCGCTGGGCGATGCGGTGCTTCATCCTCGCCGCGGTATTCATCATCGTGCACGTGGTTCTGCTGCTGTCCGGCGTGGACTTCATGTCGCACGAGTCCAGCCCGTACCACGACCACGCGGTCTTCATGTCCGCGCTGGCCGCCATGCTGACGCTGGTCGGCGCGGCGATGCACGGAATCCTGGGCAGCACCGAGCTCGCGTTGATCGCCGACAACTCGCTCGAGCTCGTGGAGCAGATCGAGCAGTTGCGCGTCCGCCTTGCTCCGCATTTCGAAGGATGCAGCATCGAGGCGATGGAACCGGATGTGCGCGAGTTCTGCCGCCTGGTGACGGAGGAGGCGACGGGCTGGCGCGCGCTGCTGCGCGACAAGGACCTGTCGCCGATCCACGCATGACCACCGGCGCTCCGGCCGATCTGGTGGATGTCGCCGGCGCACGGCGCGCGCGCAAGCGACCGGTGCGCGTCGAGGTGGAGTTCGCCGCGGACGACGGCAGCATCCCGACGGCCGAGGGCGAAGTGAATTTCGTGCGCGGCGATGCGCTGCTGACGGGCGCCGCCGGCGATCGCTGGCCAGTGCCCCGCGCGCGGTTCGTCGCGACCTACGAGGCGATCGCGTCGACGCCGCCCGGTGGGGCCGGCGCCTATCGCAAGCGTCCGGCCGACGTGCTGGCGCTTCGCATGGCGGAAGCCTTCACCGTGTCGTTGTCGGGCGGTCGGGGCGGCTTGAGCGGGGCCGCGGGCGATTGGCTCGTGCAATACGCGCCCGGCGACCAGGCCGTGGTGGCCGGGCCGATCTTCACGGCCACCTACGAGCTACTGGACTAGCCGCGCCCGCGACTGCGACCCGCTGCCCACCAGCAGCGACGCGCCGGAGCCGCTGACGCGATTGCGGCCGGCGGCCTTGGCGGCGTAAAGGTCGGCGTCCGCGGCGGCGAGCATGCGATCCGCGGAGTCGAGGGAGGTGTCGGCGCAGTAGCCGATGCTGATGGTCAGACGCAACCCGGGCGCGACCTCGTCCCACGGATGCGCGGCCACGGCAGCGCGCACCTTCTCGCACACCACCCGCGCGGCGTCGGCGTCGGTTTCGGACAGCACGAGCACGAACTCCTCGCCGCCGTAGCGCGCCACCAGGTCGGTCTGGCGCACCTGACTTTGCAGCAGCTGTGCCAGCATCCTTAGCACCGTGTCGCCCACGGCGTGCGAGTGGTGGTCGTTGACGCGCTTGAAGTGGTCGAGGTCGGCGACCGCGACCGCGAGCGGACGGCCATGGCGCTGCACGAGCCCGAACGCCTCGGTGAGCCGCTGGTCGAGCCGGCGCCGGTTCGCGAGTCCCGTCAGCGCGTCCTCGTACGTCTGGCGCTCGAGCTGGTCCACCAGCGCGATGCGCGCCACGTTGGCCTCGGTGAGCGAGACGTTCAGCGCGCCGAGCTCGACATTGGCGCGCGCCAGCGCGGCCTGCCGCTCGCGCATCAGCTCGGCCTCGCGGCGCGCGGCGTCCACCTCGTGCTGGATCTGCAGCGCACGCATCTTGTTCCCGGCCGTGTCCGACAGCACCTCGCGCTCGACCTTGTGGAAGCGCCGATAGTGCGTGAGCGCCGCGGCGTAGTCGCCCTGCGACTCGTGGTGATCCGCGAGGGCTTCGTGGCACTCGGCGGCGAGCTGGCGCAGCCCGCGCCGGTTGGCCATGCCGAGCGCCGCTTCGAGCAACGCGCGCCCTTCGTCGGGGCGCTGCGCGCGGCTGCACAGGCGGCCGAGCGCGAGCTGGGCGTTCACCACGCCGCTGCCGAAGCCCGTGCGCTGCGCCAGCGCGAGCGCCTCGCGCAGCGTGACCTCGGCGAGCGAGGTATCGCCGTTGCGCTCCTGCGCGAGCCCCAGGTTGATGAGGACGCCGCTGCGATGGAACGGCAGGCCGAGGCGCACGAAGATGTCGTGGGCCTCGGTGAGTGCAGCGAGCGCCTCGTCGAGCTTGCCCAGGTTCTTGAAGTTGATGCCGAGATTGTTGAGCGTCTGGGCGCGCTCGATCGGATGGCGCTCGACGTCGGCCAGCGCGAGGCTTTGCCGGTAGTAGTCGAGGCCGGTGGCGATATCGCCGGAGCGCGAGTGCACGATGCCGATCGTGCGCAGCGTGGCCGCGCGGCTGCCGGGATCGGTGCTGCGCTCGTCGAGCGCCAGCGCTCGGAACAGGTGGTCAAGCGCCGAGGGAAAGTCGCCGAGCGTGTCGTGCAGGTAGCCCAGGGCGCGCAGCACCTTGGCGACACCGCCCATGTCGTCGACCCCCTCGAACGCGACCAGGGCGTCGGCGTAGTTGGCAAGCGCGCGCGGAAAATCGAGCAGCGACTCCGCGCTGCGCGCCTTGAGGAACAGGGCTTCGGCGCGCGGGCCCGGGCGGGCGAGCGCGGTGGCCAGCGCCTCGGCCTCCTCGGCATATTGCATGGCTTCGACGGCGTCCAGTCCGCCGAGGTGATCGGCCAGGTCGAGCATGAGCGACAGCCGCTCGCCCGGCGTGGGCGCCGTCTCGAGCAGCGCGATCAGCTCCTCGCGCATGGGGTTGCGGCCCGCCGGCATGATGGTGATCTCAGACAGGCGCGACCTCGACGAGGCAGTCGTAGAACGTGGCGGCGCGACCGAGATCGGTGAGCGCCTGGCTGGTGACCGCGTTCGCATTCTCGCCGCCCGGCGAGAGTTTGCGCCACCAGATGGACGGCGCCACCACCACGCCGGGCCGCGCCCGGTCCGTCACCCGCGCCGAGGCCACGAAGGCGCCCCGGTCGTTGAAGATCCGCACGGGTGCGCCGTTTGGAATGCCGCGCGCCGATGCGTCGTCCGGATGCACATCGAGGTGCGGCATTCGTTCTTCCGCGATGAACGCCGGCAGGTTGGCGAACGAGGAGTTGAGGAAATTGCGCGCCGGCGGCGAGATGAACGCCAGCGGGTAGCGGCGCGCGAGCGCGGGGTTCGAGGCCGCCGACTCGCGCGGGGCGATGTAGGCGGGCAGCGGGTCGTCACCCTGCGCGCGGAGCGTCTCCGACCAGAACTCGCATTTTCCCGACGGCGTGGGAAAGTTGCCGTGCGCAAATGGCGCGTACGGACGCGGCACGGCAAGCCGCTGCCAGCCCTGCGCCGCCAGCGTGTCCCACGTGATGCCCGCCATGCGCGGATCGTCGTAGCGCAACGCCGCGCGCGCCAGCGCGTCGTCGTCGTCGGCGAAACAAGACTCGGTGAAGCCCATGCGCGCGGCGAGCCGCCGGAACACCTCGGTGTTGGGGAGCGCCTCGCCCAGCGGGTCGACCGCGCGGCGGGTGGCCTGCACGTACAGGTGGCCGTACGACGTATGAATGTCGGTGTGCTCGAGCTGCGTGGTGGCCGGCAGCAGGATGTCGGCGTAATCGGCGGTGTCGGTGCGGAACAGCTCGTGCACCACGCAGAAGAGATCCTCGCGCGCGAACCCCGCCGCGACCTTGCCCGACTCGGGCGCCACCGCCATGGGGTTGGAGTTGTACACCATGATTGCGCGCACCAGCGGATCGCGCAGGTCGACCAGCGCGTCGCCGAGCGCGCTCATGTTCACGGTGCGCGGCGCGCCCAGGACCAGGTCGGGCCGCTCGAGCGCGGCCGCATCGAGCGGAAACGTGTCCGACGACGACAGCAGCGCGCCGCCTGCGGGATCGCGCCACGCGCCGACCAGCGCGGGCAGGCAGGCAACCGCGCGCACCGAGTTGCCGCCGCCGGCGACCCGCTGCATGCCGTAGTTGAGGCGAATGGCGGCCGGCCGCACGGTGCCGTAGTCGTGCGCAAGGCGCAGCACCTGCTCGACGGGAATCGCGCAGGTGGCCGCGACGCGTTCGGGGGGCCACTCCGCGGCTCGCGCCGCAAGGGCTTCGAAGCCGACGGTATACCGCGCGACGTAATCGTGGTCGAGCCGGCCGTCGCGAATCAGCAGATGCATGATGCCGAAGGCGAGCGGGGCGTCGGTGCCGGGCAGGAGCGCGATGTGCTCGTGGCACTTGTCTGCGGTGATCGATCGGTAGGGGTCGATCGCGACCAGCCGCGCCCCCCGGCGCTTGGCTTCCTGCACGCGCGTCCACAGGTGCAGGTTCGACGTGACCGGGTTGCTGCCCCAGATAACGATGAGCCGGCTGCGCTCGAATTCCTCGAAGTCCATGCCGACCGCCGCGCCGATCACGGCGCTCCAGCCGGCCTTTCCAGCCGTCGCGCAGATCGTCCGGTCGAGCAGCGACGCGCCGAGCCGGTGAAAGAAGCGGCGGTCCATGGATGCGTACTGTAGGCGCCCCATGTTGCCGGCGTAGCTGTACGGCAGGATGGCCTGCGGGCCGTCGGCGGACTCCGCGATGGCGGCGAAGCGGTCCGCGATCTCGTCGAGTGCGGCGTCCCAGCTGATGCGCTTGAAGCGACCATCGCCCTTCCGGCCAGCGCGGCGCATCGGATGGAGGAGACGATCCGGACTGTAGGTGCGGTCGAGGTAGCGGGCGACCTTCGTGCAGAGGGTGCCCTGCGTGGTGGGGTGGTCCGGCGCGCCGCGGATCTCCACGGCGCGACCTCCCGCCACGGTGACGAGCATCGCGCAGGTGTCGGGGCAGTCGTGAGGGCATGCCACACGGACGACCCGGCGGTCCGGGTTGCCGGCGACAGGATCGAGCGGCATCGGCGCATTTTACGTTACGAAGGCCGCCGCCGCGCTATCCTTCGAGGATGACCGCCGCCGACACGGGTGCCATTGCGCGCGTAGCGCTCCGCGACGGGGCCACGGTTGCGGCGCTGGGCCTCGGGACCTGGCACATGGGCGAGGCGCCGGCCAAGGCCGGGACGGAAGCCCAGGTGCTGGCGCAGGGCGTCGACCTCGGCATGACGCTCCTCGACACCGCCGAGATGTACGGCGACGGCGGGGCGGAGGAGGTCGTGGGCCAGGCCATCGCCGCACGCCGCGGCGACGTGTTTGTGGTGAGCAAGGTGTACCCGCACAACGCGGGCGCGCGCTCGGCATCCGCGGCATGCGAGGCCACGCTGCGCCGCCTCGGCACCGATTATCTCGACCTGTACCTGCTGCACTGGCGCGGACGCGTTCCGCTCGCCGAAACGGTGCGTGCGTTCACCGGGCTCATGCGCGACGGACGCATCCGGCGGTGGGGCGTTTCGAATTTCGATGTTGGCGACATGGAGGACCTGTTCTCGGTGCGCGACGGCGACGCGTGTGCCGCCAATCAGGTCCTGTACAACTTGTCCGCGCGTGCGGCCGAGTGGCGCCTGCACGACTGGTGCCGAGGTCGCCGCGTGCCACTTATGGCGTACTCGCCGATCGGCCAAGGCGCGCTGCTGCGCAATCGCAAGCTCGCAGCACTTGCGCAGTCGCTCGGACGCACGCCGGCGCAGGTGGCGCTTGCGTGGGTGTTGCGTCATCCCGACGTCATCGCGATTCCGCAAACCTCCGATCCGGCGCACTTGATCGAGAACCGCGCGGCCGCCGCGCTGCGCCTCGACGCGTCCGCGCTTGCGACACTTGACGCGGCGTTCCCGCCGCCGCGGCAGCCGACGACGCTTTCGGTCATCTAGATTCGGCACGTTGCGAGCGCCGCAACGCCGTCCGTGCCGCGCGGTACGCCGCTAGGCACCGACGAGTGGCGCTCAAGTTTTTCCGGCCGCCGATCCGTCAAGCACTTAGCGGAGCGACCGATGGACGGCGTTGGCGCATGGCACGCTTGCTGCTCAATGTCGGTCAGGCAGAAACCCTTGCCGAACCCGACAGGAGCGCGACCGTGAACTACACGCACTACGACTACCTCGAGCTCGCACCCGGCGCCAGCCGCGCGCGCATCGAAGCAGCCTACGCCGCGTTGCTCGAACGATTCCAATACGGTTCCACCGACGCGGGGCAGGACCTCTCGGGCCTGGTGCGCATGATCCACTCGGCGTACGACATCCTCTCCGATCCGGAGCGCCGCAAGTCCTACGACCTGGAGCTCGCGCAGGCCGCTGCCCGCGCCGACCAGGAGCTCAAGGCCGCGCTCGACGCGCAAGCGGCGCATACCTTTCGGCGCGTGCAGGACATGCCGCCTGGGCTCGCGATGTTCGCGGCCAAATTGGCTGCCTGACGCCCTCCGGTTTGCGGCCGCCCACGGAAGAATTTTTCCAACTGCAAACAGCGATGCGGTCGGCGGCCGTTCTTCTTCTCTCGACCGCCCGGCTCGTCCGGCGGCGGTCCGGGCGACTGGTGCAGCCTTCGCGACGGCGGATCCGCCGGATCGTCGCGCCCTCGAGCCGCGCCTTTGCCGAGCGCGCCGCGGCGCGCGGGCGCCATGCGCGGAGCACGCAATGCGGCAGGGCGCGACGACGCCGGCCCGTGGCCCCGTTGTCGTGCGGATTCGTCGCGGCACGCCTGCACTGAACGCCCGTCCGGCTGGCCCGCGGGCGCCGCTTCATCGGTCGTGATCCATCCTCGCAACAGGAGCAGCCAGTGGAAAAATGCGTCACCTGCCAGTATTACGACCGGCGCAACTCGACCGCCGATGGCAAAGGGCCGATGTGGGGTCAATGCCGACGCGGCGCGCCCAGGCTGCATCCGATCAACGTGAAGTCGTACATGATCGAGGGCGTGTGGCCGCATGTACGCGACGACGACTGGTGCGGCGAGTGGAAAGTGGTCGTGCGGCGCGCCGACGTGCGACCTGCCGAGTCGCGGCCGGCGTCCCTGGTGACGCCGTCACCCGGAGCGCCGCGCGTCACGACGCTGTCGCCGCTGCCCGGCCCCGTGCCGGGGGCGATCGGACCCGGCGCCGCATCGATGGTCATCGGCCGCGGCGCATCGGACTGAGCGGGAGACTACAAGCCCGCCACGGCCACCATGTTCATGTTCGCGGCGCCTTCGCGCACGTCGCGCGCAGCGCGGTATTCGGGAGAGTCGTAGAACGAGCGCACCGCATCGAGCGTGGGAAATTCAAGCACTACCACGCGTTTGGGCGTCCAGTCCCCCTCGAGCTGGACCGTTTCGCCGCCCCGCACGATGTAGCGTCCGCCGTAGCGCGCGATAGCGGCGGGCGCGAGCGCCTTGTACGCATCGTAGCGGGCGGGGTCGGTCACTTCGCAGTCGACGAGGATATAGGCGGTCATCGAGTCTCCTTAGCGGCAACGCGCAAGGCGGCGTCTGCCAGAGTCTAACGCCGGACAGCCGCGCGCCGGCCAGCGGACGTGGCTGGCCGCCCGCGCGCTGTACTACCCGCTGGTCGACGACGGATTTCGCGCGTTTCCATGCGACGGGTGACGCCGGCCCGGGGGTTCGATCTGGTCGCGCAGCGCGGCGCTGTCCGTCACTTCCCAATGCTCGGCGATGCGCTCGTCGGCGATGCGGTAGAAGCCCATCCCGCGCACCACCACGCGTCGTCCGGTCGGGGGACAGCCGAGGAACGGGGCCGCGTGCGTGCCGCGCCAGTGCCAGCGCGTGGCGACCAGGTCGCCCGCGCGAACCGACGCGTCGAGCGTGAACACGACATCGGGAAACGCGGCCCGCAGGTCAGTCAGCCGGGTCCGCAGGCCGTCGCGATCGATGGCGCCGCCGGCCGCGGTGTGGTCGAGAAAATCCGCGCAGAACAATGCGTCGATCAATTCCAGGTCGCGCGTTCCCGCGAGCACGCGCTCGAAGAGCCGACCGACGGGATCGCGCTCGAGAATGGCCATCGCCCGAATCCTTGCGTGGAAGTGCCGCGACGACGTTGCCGGCCGCGTAGCCCGTGCAGCGACGATCGACTCGACGCCCGGCAGCTCGACGCCTCGCCCAAGCAATTCTAGCGAAGGACGCCGGCGCGCGCGGTATCGCACCCCCCGCGCACGCGGCCGCGTCCCCCGTTCGCGGTACAATCGACCCTTTTACGCGCCCGTGGCTCCTGGCGCATCGTAGCGACGTGTATGTCACGCGCGGCCTCGCCGCCCCCGCCGGCCGCCCGGTGGCCCTCACGATCGGCAACTTCGATGGCGTCCATCGCGGCCATCAGGCGATGCTCGCGCGCCTGCACGAGGCCGCCGGCGATCTCGAGCTGCCGCCGGCCGTGCTCACGTTCGACCCCCACCCGCGCGAATTCTTCGCCCCCGAACGGCCGCCGCCGCGCCTGTCGACGGTGCGCGCGAAGCTGGACGCTTTCAGCGCGTTCGGCGTGGCGCATGTGCATGTCGCGCGCTTCGACGCGCGGCTCGCGGGCCTCGAGCCCGAAGCCTTCGTCGCCGAAGTGCTCGAGGAGCGCCTGCAGGCGCGGTGGGTACTGGTTGGCGACGACTTTCGCTTCGGCCGCGCGCGGCGCGGCGACCTCGCGCTGTTGCGGAGGACCGCCCGGCGCTGCAGCGTCGAAGGCATGCCCACGGTGCAGGTCGACGGCGAGCGCGTTTCCAGCACCGCCGTGCGTGCCGCCCTCGCCGAAGGCGATCTCGCGCGCGCCGCCGCGCTCCTCGGTCGTCCTTACACGCTGAGCGGCCGCGTCGCGCATGGCGACCGACTCGGCCGTAGCCTCGGCTTTCCAACCGCCAACCTGCCATTGCGCCACCCGCCCGCGCTCACCGGCATCTTCGCCGTGCGCATCCACGGCCTGCAGCCAGCGCCATTGACCGGGGTGGCGAGCCTCGGCGTGCGGCCGACGGTGAAGACCGGCGCGCTCCCGCTGCTGGAAGTGTTCGTGTTCGACTTCGACCGGTCGATCTATGGCCGGCGCATCACGGTCGAATTCGTGCAGAAGCTGCGCGACGAGGAGCGCTATCCTGACCTCGCCACGCTGACACGCCAGATCCGCGCGGACGTCGCCAAAGCGCGCGAGTGGTTCGCCGCGGCGCGCTGATATCCTCGCATCCTGCCATGCCTGACGACGCCGCCACCGAAGCGAAGACCGACTACAAGTCGACGCTCAACCTGCCCGACACGCCGTTTCCGATGCGC
Source organism: Burkholderiales bacterium (assembly GCA_038239945.1). GTDB lineage: Bacteria > Pseudomonadota > Gammaproteobacteria > Burkholderiales > Casimicrobiaceae > VBCG01. The sequence goes on along the minus strand of JBBSEG010000047.1, from coordinate 3,582 downwards.
GGGGACCTCGCGCGCCGCGAGCCGCATTGGGTGGAGGAATGGCAGCGCACCCGCGTGTACGAGGCGATCCGCAAGGCGGCGCGTGGGCGCCCGCGCTTCGTGCTTCACGACGGTCCGCCGTACGCGAACGGCGACCTGCACATCGGCCACGCCTTCAACAAGATCCTGAAGGACATCGTGGTGAAGAGCCGCACGCTCGCGGGCTTCGATGCGCCGTACGTGCCGGGATGGGACTGCCACGGCATGCCCATCGAGGTGCAGATCGAGAAGACGCACGGCAAGAACCTGCCGGTCGCCGAGACCCTGCGTCTGTGCCGCGCCTACGCGACCGAGCAGATCGAGCGGCAGAAGACGCAGTTCCGACGGCTCGGTGTGCTGGGCGACTGGGACCGCCCCTACACCACGATGGCGCGCAAGACCGAGGCGGACGAGGTGCGCACGCTCGGCGCGATCCTGGAGAAAGGCTATCTGTACCGCGGCCTCAAGCCGGTGAACTGGTGCTTCGATTGCGGCTCGGCCCTCGCCGAGGCCGAGGTCGAGTACGAGGATCGCGTCGATGTCGCGATCGACGTCGGCTTCCCGATCGCCGACGCGACAGAGCGCGACCGGCTGGCCCGTGCCTTCGGGGTGGCGCCAGCGGCGCTGGCCCAGGGCGCCGTGTATGCGGTCATCTGGACCACGACGCCATGGACGATCCCGGCCAACCAGGCGCTCAACGTGCATCCGGATCTCCTGTATGCGCTGATCGAGACGGAACGCGGCCACCTCGTGCTCGCCGCCGAGCTGGTCGGCGCATCGCTCGAGCGCTTCGGCTTGACGGGTCGCATAGTCGCCACGGTGGCGGGCCGCGCGCTGGAGGGCATCGTCTTCCACCACCCGTTCTACGACCGAAGTTCGCCGGTATATCTGGCTGAGTACGTGACCCTCGACGCCGGCACGGGCGTCGTGCACAGCGCACCGGCGTACGGCATCGAGGACTTCGAGAGCTGCCGCCGCTACGGCATGTCGGACGACGACATCGAGACGCCCGTCCAGGGCGACGGGCGCTACGCCGCGACGCTGCCGCTGTTTGGCGGGCTCAAGATCTGGGACGCGAACCCGCGCATCGTCCTGCAGCTGCGCGAATCCGGCGTGCTGTTTCACGCCGCGAAGCACTCGCACAGCTACATGCACTGCTGGCGGCATCGCACGCCCATCATCTACCGCGCCACGACGCAATGGTTCGCCGGGATGGACGACGTGCCGGGGTACGCGGGTCGGCGACCCGCGGAGCCGCTGCGCGCCGTCGCGTTGCGCGGCATCGACGCCACTCGCTTCTACCCCGACTGGGGCCGCGCGCGGCTCTACAGCATGATCGCCCATCGTCCCGACTGGACCATGTCGCGGCAGCGCCAATGGGGCGTGCCCCTGCCGTTCTTCGTCGACCGTGCGACGGAGGCCCTGCATCCGGATACCCCGGCGCTGGTCGAGCTGGCCGCCATGAAGATCGAGGAGGGCGGGATCGAGGCGTGGTTCGCGGCCACCCACGAGGATTTCGGTGTCGACGAAAACAGGTACCGGAAGCTCTCCGATACGGTCGACGTGTGGTTCGATTCGGGTTCGACGCACCAGACGGTCATGGGCGGCCCCGACGGCGTGCGCACCCACGCCGGGTCGCATCCGGAGGATACGGGCTTTCCGGCGGACCTCTATCTCGAGGGCTCGGACCAGCACCGCGGCTGGTTCCATTCGTCGCTGCTGGTGTCCTGCATGCTCAACGGCGTGCCACCCTACAAGGCCCTGCTGACGCACGGCTTCGTGGTCGACCGCCAGGGCCACAAGATGTCGAAGTCGAGGGGCAACGTCGTCGCCCCGCAGAAGATCGCCGATTCGCTCGGCGCCGAGGTGCTGCGCCTGTGGGTGGGCGCGACCGATTTCTCGGGCGACATGGCGATCGGCGACGAGATCCTCAAGCGCGTCGTGGAGAGCTACCGGCGCATCCGCAACACGCTGCGTTTCCTGCTCGCGAACACGGTCGACTTCGACCCGGCGCGCGACGCCCTGCCGCACGACGCGCTCTTCGAGCTCGACCGCTTCGCGCTCGTGCAAGCTGCAGGCGTGGCGGCGGCGGTCGAGGCGGACTACGCCCGTTACGATTTCCATCTCGTCGTGCAGCGCCTCCAAAGCTACTGTTCCGAGGATCTCGGCGGCTTCTATCTCGACGTGCTTAAGGACCGGCTCTACACCACCGCGGCCGGCAGCCGCGCGCGGCGCTCCGCGCAGACCGCGCTGGCGCTGATTCGCGATGCCCTGCTCAAGCTGCTCGCGCCAATCCTCTCGTTCACCGCCGAGGAAGCGTGGCGCGTCCTTCATCCGGAGGATCCGACCATCTTCGTGCATGGGTTCGCGCACGCGCTGCCGCAGCTGCGCGACGCCGAGGCACTGGCCGCGAAGTGGCAGCGTATCCTCGCCGTGCGCGTCGCCGTGCAGAAAGAGCTCGAGCGCGTGCGCCAGACCGGCGCGATCGGCGCTCCGCTGCAGGCCGAGGTGGACATCGTGGCACCCGCGGAGGACGCGGCTGCACTGGCCTCGCTGGAGGACGACCTGCGCTTCGTCACCATCACCTCGGCGGCGACCGTGCGGGCGGGCGATGCGCTGTCGGTCAGCGTGCGGCCGAGCGCGCATGCCAAGTGCGCGCGCTGCTGGCACTGGCGCGCCGACGTCGGCAGCGACCCGGCGCATGCGGCACTGTGCGATCGCTGTCTCGCGAACCTGTACGGGCCAGGCGAGACGCGCCGCCATGCCTGAGCGCATGCACCCGGGTGCGCTGCGCTGGCTGTGGCTGAGCGTGGTCGTCATCGCGCTCGACCAGCTGACGAAGCATCTCGTGCTGGGTGCCCTGCGGACAGGCGAGGAGCAGGTGCTGCTGCCCGTGCTGAGCCTCGTCCTGGCCTTCAACGCCGGGGCCGCCTTCAGCTTCCTCGCCGGCGCCGACGGCTGGCAGCGGTGGCTGTTCACCGGCATCGCACTCGTGGCGTGCGGCTTCATGCTCTGGCTGCTGCGCCGCGGCGGCAGCCGCTGGCTGTGCGCCGGGCTCGCGCTCGTCATCGGCGGCGCGCTCGGCAACCTCGTCGACCGGCTCACCCTCGGCACGGTCGTCGACTTCGTGCTGGTGCACTACCGCGGCTGGACCTTCCCCGCGTTCAACGTGGCCGACAGCGCCATCACGCTCGGCGCGGGCGCGCTGATCGTCGACGGGTTCCGCCAGCGTCACGCCGGCGGCCCGGACACCGCGGTGCAGGGTCGCTGACGTGGACGTGCTGCTGGCCAATCCGCGGGGCTTCTGCGCCGGTGTCGACCGCGCCATCGCGATCGTCGAGCAGGCGCTCACCCAGTTCGGCGCGCCGATCTATGTGCGGCACGAGGTGGTCCACAACAAGTTCGTGGTCGACGACCTGCGCGGCAAGGGCGCGGTGTTCGTCGACGAGCTCGAGGACGTTCCGCCCGGCGCCACGGTCGTGTTTAGCGCCCACGGGGTTTCGAAGGCCGTGCGCGCCGAGGCCGAGGCGCGCGGGCTCAACGTCTTCGACGCCACGTGCCCGC
>JBBSEG010000046.1:0-38573 GCA_038239945.1 Burkholderiales bacterium | reverse complement strand
TGGGCCGGCCGCGCCTCCTGATGCTCGACGAGCCGTCGCTCGGCCTCGCGCCGCGCGTGGTGCGCGAGATCTTCGCGATCATCGCCGGCTTGCGCGCCGGCGGCGTGTCGATCCTGCTGGTGGAGCAGAATGCGAGGGCGGCCCTGCAGGTCGCCGACTACGGGTACGTGCTCGAGACCGGCGAGCTCGCGCTCGAAGGCCCGAGCCGCGACCTGGCCTCCAACCCGCGCGTGGCCGCCACCTATCTCGGTCACGGCGCGCTGGCCCGGCCCGCTTGACCGATTGAAGCGGCATCCCGCCGCCCCGACATACACCTCGCGCCCTCCCGCTTTCCGCCGGCGCGTCGAAAGGAATTCCGTGAGCGAAGCCGCACTGTCCGAAGTCTCCCCCGCCCTGCTGTCCGACGCAGAACGCGTGCTGCTCGGGCCGGGCGGCCTCGACCTCGCGAAGCTCTCCCGCGTGCTCGCCGATATCCATGCGCACGAGGTCGACTTCGCCGACCTCTATTTCCAGCATTCCGTGTTCGAGAGCTGGAGCCTCGAGGAAGGCATCGTGAAGGCGGGCAGCTTCAACATCGACCGTGGCGTCGGGGTGCGCGCGGTCGCCGGCGAGAAGCAGGCGTTCGCTTATTCGGACGACCTCTCGCTCACCGCGCTCGAGGAGGCGGGCCGCGCCGTGCGCGCGATCGCGCGCCAAGGGCAGAGCGCCTCCACTCCGGTAGGCCGGCGCGGCCGTGCGCGCCGGCTGTACGCAGTGCACGATCCGGTGGCGAGCCTGGGCGACGTCGACAAGGTTCGCCTGCTCGAGCGCCTGGAGGCGAAGGCCCGCTCCCGCGATGCGCGCGTCGTGCAGGTGATGGCGTCGCTCGCCGGCGAGCACGAGACGGTGCTCATCGCGCGAAGCGACGGCATGCTGGTCGCCGACGTGCGCCCGCTGTCGCGCATCTCGATCACCGTGATCGTCGAGGAGGGCGGCCGGCGCGAGCAGGGCTACGCGGGCGGCGGCGGCCGCTTCGACTACGCCTATTTCGACGACGCCATCCTCGACGACTATGCGCGCCGCGCCGTCGACCAGGCGCTGGTCAACCTGGGTGCGCGCGACGCGCCGGCCGGAACCATGACCGTGGTGCTCGGCAACGGCTGGCCCGGGATCCTGCTCCACGAGGCGATCGGTCATGGCCTCGAGGGTGACTTCAACCGCAAGGGCACGAGTGCCTTTGCCGGTCGCGTCGGCGAGCGGGTCGCGGCGCCTGGCATCACCGTGGTGGACGACGGCACGCTCGACGACCGGCGCGGGTCGCTCAACCTCGACGACGAGGGCAACCCCACCCAGCGCACGGTGCTGATCGAGGACGGCATCCTGCGCGGCTACATGCACGATCGGCTCAACGCCGGGCTGTCCTCCACCACGTCGACCGGCAACGGCCGCCGCGAGTCGTTCGCGCACCTGCCGATGCCGCGCATGACGAACACCATCATGCTCGCGGGCACGCGCGATCCGGCGGAAATCCTCGCCTCGGTGAAGCGCGGGCTCTACGCCGTGAACTTCGGCGGTGGACAGGTGGACATCACGAGCGGCAAGTTCGTGTTCTCGGCCGCCGAGGCGTGGATGATCGAGGACGGCAAGGTCACCTATCCGGTCAAGGGCGCGACGCTCATCGGCAACGGCCCCGATGCGCTCACGCGCGTCTCGATGGTCGGCAACGATTTCGCGCTCGACAGCGGCATCGGCACCTGCGGGAAGGAGGGCCAGAGCGTCCCGGTGGGAGTCGGCCAACCGACGCTGCGCATCGACGGCCTGACCGTCGGCGGAACGAGCTGACCGAACGCGAGCGCCACTGCGCGGGCGCTGCCGACGACCAGGGCCTAGTGCAGCGGGCCGGCGGGGGTGAGTGCCGGCACCGCGGGCGCGGGCGATGCGTGGTGGCAGACCAGCCGCCATCCGGACGGCGTGCGCATCAGGACGTTCGTCGCAACCACGGTGCCGCGCAGCGTGGCCTCGCCCGTGTAGACCTGCTCGACGGCGCTCTGCAGCGCCAGTCCCACGGTTTCCAGCGTGACCACGTGCTCGAGCCTGAAGCGCAGCTTGGCGTCGCCTGCGAACAGTTGCTCGAACGCGTTGCGCACCGCTTCGTAGCCGACGTGGCGGGTGCCGCCCGGATGCACGCAGACGATCTCCTCGTCCTCGGCCCACGTGCCCATCATCGCGTCGAGGTCCTTCGCCTCGAACGCCTGGTAGAACGCCTGCGCGGCATCCTGCGGCGACGTGTAGATCGGCAGCGTGCGGGGCTTCGACATGGATCGCGGTCAGCGCAGCTCAAGCCTCGTTCGGCACCAGCGACGAACGCGCCAGATTGTAGACGAAGTCGGGCTGCAGATCGCGCATGCACTTGAAGTGCCCGAGCGGGCATTCGCGCTGGAAGCACGGGCTGCAGGCGATGTCGATCCGGGCCACCTTGGCAAGTGCGGACAGCGGCGGCGTGTACGCGGGCGACGACGAGCCGAACAGCGCGACGAGCGGCGCGCCGACCGCCGCCGCGGCGTGCATCAGCCCCGAGTCGTTGCTGACCACGATCGCCGCGATGGCGAGGAGGTCGATCGCAGTCCCGAGATCCGTGTGGCCCGTCAGGTCGCGAAAGCGCAGGCCGGGCTCGCCGGCCGCCTGGATGACCGCGTTGGCGGCCAGCTTGTCGTTCGGCGAGCCGACGATCCACACCTGCATCCCATCGCGCAGGAATTGCGCTCCGAGATCGGCGAAGTAATTCGGCGGCCAGCGCTTGGCGGGGCCGTATTCGGCGCCCGGGCACAGGATCGCGATCGGCCGCGTGGTGCGCAGTCGCAGCGTGCGCATGGCGGCCGCGCGGTTGGCGGCGTTGGGAACGAGCACCGGGGACGGCGCGGTCGGGATCAGCGTGTGCGGCGCGCCGGCGAGCGCCGCGTAACGGCTGACCAGCAGCGGCAGAGCCTTGCGGTGGAGAACGCGCGGGTCGTTCAGCAGCCCCCAGCGCCCCTCGCCGATGTAGCCGGTCCGGCGGGGGATGCGCGCGAGCAACGGGATGAGCGCGGACTTCCAAGAGTTTGGCAGCACGAAGGCACGCGTGTAGCCTTCGCGCGCGAGCTCGCGGGCGGCGGTGCGCCGGGCGCGCAGTTCGAGCGCGCCGTGCCCGAAGGGATTTTCGACGATGCGGCGGATGCCGCGCATGCGTGCGTACACCGGTCCGCACCACGGCGGCGCGAACACGTCGACGATCGGCTCCTCGTATGGCTCGCGCAGCAGCGCCAGGAGCGGCTCGGAGAGGATCGCGTCGCCCACCCATGACGGCGCGACGACGAGGAGGCGTTCGGGCATGGCGGTGGGAGGCGCGCGCGGGCGATCCTGAAGCGGTGGCGATCCGGAGTCGCGCTTCGATCCGTCTAGTGACCGGACTTCAGCGGGCCGCCCTCCAGCCGGTACTGCGTGCCGCAATAAGGGCACATCACGGCGCCGGTCTCGGCGATGTCGAGAAAGACGCGCGGATGCGAGCTCCACAACGGCATCGCTGGATTGGGGCAATACACCGGCAGCGCCTGCGGCAGCACGACGACCGGGTCGCCTTTGGCGGCAGACATCGTCACACCCGCGTGAGCCAGTGGTGCCGGGCGGGATCGCGGCCGTTCACGGCGTCGAAGAACATCGCCTGCAGGCGCGTCGTCAGCGGACCGCGCTGGCCGTCGCCCACCGGGCGGTTGTCGTACTCGCGGATTGGCGTGACTTCCGCCGCGGTGCCGGTGAAGAACGCCTCGTCGCAGAGGTAGATCTCGTCGCGCGTGATGCGCCGCTCGAGCACCGGGATGTCGAGCTCCCGGGCGAAGGTCATGATCGTGTCCCGGGTGATGCCGTTCAGCGCGCCGCCGGATAGGTCGGGCGTGTGCAGCTTGCCGTGCCGCACGATGAACACGTTCTCGCCCGAGCCCTGGCAGACGTAGCCCTGCGGGTCCAGCAGCATCGCCTCCTCGTAGCCGTCGTGCGTGGCTTCCTGATTGGCCAGGATGGACACGGCGTAGTTGCACACCGCCTTCGCGTTCCCCATCGTGATGTTCGGATGATGGTGCGTGAACGACGACGTACGCACGCGGATGCCTTTCTCCAGCCCGTCGGCGCCGAGGTACGCGCCCCAGGGCCACGCGGCGATCGCGACGCGCACCGGGTTGGAGCGGGCAGCCACGCCCATCGCGACGCTGCCGTAGAACACGATCGGCCGCAGGTAGCACGAGTCGAGCGCGTTGCGTCGCACGCACTCGACCTGCGCCTCCATCAGGGCCGCGCGCTCGTGCGGGATCTTCATGCCGAAGATGCGCGCGGAGTTGAACAGCCGGTCGGTGTGGTCGGCCAGGCGGAAGATCGCAGGCCCCTCCGCGGTCTTGTAGCAGCGCACCCCTTCGAACACGCCCATCCCGTAATGCAGCGTGTGCGTGAGCACGTGCGTCGTGGCGTCGCGCCACGGCACCATCTCGCCGTCGTACCAGATCCATCCGTCGCGGTCGGCCATCGACATGGCGGGCTCGGCTCCTTGATCGTCAGCGTGGATTCTAGCCGATGGCGCGCGCCCGGGCTTTCGACCTGCCAGGCGCCCGTCAGCGACCTGCGCCCGTCTGGCGCGGCAGCGGAGACGGCGCGCCGGTGCCGTCGTCGGACATGCTCCACGGCGCCCCAAACACGGTCCGCCAGAGCGCGTGGACCCGCTGGCGCCGCTCCGCCTGATGCGCCGGCGCCACGCGCGCGTGCGCCGCGCCAGTCAGTCGCGCCTGGTGCTGGAGGCGCCGGTATTCCCGGTAGGCGTCGGCCACCGGGGCGGCGAGCTCACGCGGCACGATCGACAGGTCCGCCGCCCGGCCGAGGAGCGCAATATTGCCAAGGTTCTGGGTCAGCGCCGGATAGCGGTGGGCATGCGCCAGCACGAGGTACTGGACGATGAACTCGATGTCGACCATGCCGCCCGGGTCGTGCTTGAGATCGAACTCCGGGGAACGGTTCGGATGCCCGGCCGCCATCCGGGTGCGCATCGCGACGATGTCCGCGGCGAGCAGCTCGGGGTCGCGCGCAAGGCACAGGATCGCCGCGCGCTCGACTTCGAAGGCCGCACCCACCGTCGCGTCACCCGCGGCCGGGCGGGCGCGCGTGAGCGCCTGGTGCTCCCAGGTCCAGGCCTTGTCGCGCTGGTAGGCGCGGAATGCGGGCAGGCTCGTGACCAGCAGCCCCGCGGCGCCGTCGGGCCGCAGCCGCAGGTCCGTCTCGTAGAGTTGCCCGGCGGGGGTGGTGCTGGTCAGCCAAGTATTAATGCGTTGCGCGAGACGCGCGTAGCGCTCGGCCGTGCGGCCCGCGTCGGGATCGGCGGCGTCGATCGTGTAGACGAAGACCAGGTCGAGATCGGAGGCGTAGCCGAGTTCCTTGCCCCCGAGACGACCGTAGGCGATGACCGCAAAGCCAGGGTCGACCGTAGCCGCCCCCGGCACGAGCGGCCAGCATTCGCGCACCGTGGCGTCGAGCACGACATCGGCCAGCGCGGACAGGTGATCGGCGAGCCGTTCGACCGTGAGCACTCCCGCGACATCCTGCGCGAGCAGCCGCAGCGTCTGCGCGTGCTTGAAGTGGCGCAACGCGTCCATCTGCCGCTCCGGGTCGCCCGCGCTCGTCGCAAGCTGGCGCGCGAGCTCATCGCGCCATGCCGCAGTGGAGGTTTCCTCCAGTAGGACGCGCGCGTCGAGGAGCTCGTCCAGCAGCACCGGGTGGCGGGTAAGGTAATCCGCCGCCCACCCGGATGCGCCCATCAGCTGCACCAGGCGCGGCAGGAGCGGCGGATGCTCGATCAGGAGCGCGAGGTACGCGCTGCGCCGGCTGACAGCTTCCAGGAGCGCGAGCAGGCGCTCGAACACGACTTGCGGTGTCGCGCCGGGCACGCGCTCGCGCGCGGCGGCAGCGAGCAGCCGGGGCACCAGGTCGTCGAAGCGTTGCCGGGACAGGGCCGGGAGCTGGCGGTACCGCGCACCGGCGCGCGTGCGCTCGAGGAGTGCGACCACGCTCGCCGGGTCGTCGTAGCCTGCGGCCGCAAGCCCGGCGTGCGCGGCCGCCGGCGCCGCCACCTCTTCCCAGGCCGTGGTGAAGGGCTCGAGCGACGGGTCGTCGTTCGACGTGGCGCCGAAGATCGAGTCGAAGTGCCCGCTGACATCGAGACGGACCCGGTCCAGTCGCTCGACCATTGCCGCGGGGCCCCTCAGCGCGAGCGCCGCGGCGAGCAGCGTCCGCTCCTCCAGGTCGACCGGGAGGCGCTGCGTCTGCTGGTCGTCGCGGTATTGCAGCCGATGCTCGACGGCGCGCAGCCATCCGTAGGCGTCGAGGAGCTGCCGCACGACGCGTGGCGCCAGCAGGCGGCGCTCCCCGAGCACGCGCAGCGCGGCACGCGTCCCGCGCACCCGCAGCGACGGCTCGCGACCGCCGCGCACGATCTGCAGCGCCTGCACGATGAACTCGATCTCGCGGATGCCGCCGCGACCGAGCTTGATGTCGAGCCCGTAATCCTCGCGCCGCTCCTGCGCGCGGATCTGCCGGTGGATGGAGCGCAGCCCCTCGTACGCGTCGTAGTCGAGATACTTGCGATAGACGAACGGCTCGATCAGCGCGGCGAGCTCGGGATGGTGGTGGCCCGTAAGCGGTCGCGCCTTGAGCCACGCGTAGCGCTCCCATGCGCGTCCCTGGGTCACGAGATACTGCTCGAGCGCCGCGAACGACGCGCAGAGCGGTCCGCTGTCGCCGTAGGGGCGCAACCGCATGTCCACCCGGAACACGTAGCCGTCGACGGTCGGCTGGTGGAGCGCGGCGATCACGCGCCGGCCGAGCCGCTCGAAGAACTCCGCGTTGGAGATGGGCCGCGCCCCGTCCGTATCGCCGTCCTCCGGATAGGCGAATACGAGATCGATGTCGGACGAAACGTTGAGCTCGCTGCCCCCGAGCTTGCCCATGCCGATCACGATGAGCGACTGCGCCGCGCCCGATTCGGCGCCGATCGGCGTGCCGTGCCGCTCCGCGAGCGCCTGCGCATGGCACGTGACGGCCGCGTCGACGCTCACTTCGGCCAGGCGCGTCACGCTGCCGACCACCTCGTCGAGCCCCGCCCGCCCGGTGAGATCACGCACCAGCGTGTGCAGGAACACGCGGCGGCGCAACCGCCGCAACGCCACCTCGAGCGCGGGGCAGCCGGCACCGGCGTCCTGCGCGATCTGCTCCGCCGTGGCCGGCCACGCGAACGCCGCGTCGCAGGTCGCGGCGAGTTCCTCGCTCAGCGCCGGGTCGGCGCGCAGCGCGCGCGCTGCGTAGCGGCTGTAGGCGAGCGCGTGGTCGAGGTCCATGCGGGGGGCAGCGTGGGGACGGTTGGACCCGAAGCGCCGGTGCCGGGCGCGCCGTTCCGCTAGAATCGCCGCAAGGCGCAACCGCCTTTCATTATGCCCTCCGAGCGCGATCCGATCCGCGCCGCGACCGCACCGGCCCCGCCACTTCCGGTTCGACTGCTGCGTCTCGCGGCCAACGCCATCGTCGCGCTGGTCGCCGTGGGCTGCCTGGTGCTGCTCGCCGTGCGCTTCGTCGCGTTCCCGCGCATCGAGGCGCATCGCGAGGACGTCGCAGCCGCGATCGCCAAGCGGCTGGGCCAGCCCGTTTCCATCGCCGCCATCGTCACGGGTTGGGATGGCTGGAATCCCCGCCTCTCGGTGCGTGGGTTCACCGTCTACGATCGCGCGCCGGGTGGCGCGGCGGTGCTGCAGCTGCCGCGGGTGGACCTGATCGTGTCGTGGATCTCCCTGCCGCTGCTCGACCTGCGCTTAAAGGAGCTCGCGATCGAATCACCGCGGCTGGCCGTGCGCCTGGACGCGGAGGGGCTCCTCCACGTGGCCGGAATCGCGCTCGACCCTGCCGCCGACCGCAACGACGGCGCGCTGACCGACTGGATGCTGCGCCAGCCGCGCATCGTCGTGCATGACGGGCTGATCAGCTGGACCGACGAGCGCCGTCGCGCGCCGCAGCTCGTCCTCGACCGGGTGGAGCTGCGCGTCGAGCAGGAATCGGGCGAGCACCACTTCGGCCTGACGGGCGTGCCGCCCGCCGAGCTCGCCGGACCGCTCGACCTGCGCGGCGAGTTCAGCGCGCCATCGCCGCGCGAGTGGCGCACTGCGCGCGGCCGCGCCTACGTCCGGCTCGACTATGCCGACGTCGGCGCCTGGCGCCCGTGGCTGCCGCTGCCCATCGTGCTGGACCGCGGGCAGGGCGCGCTGCGGCTGTGGTTCGAGTTCGCCGACGGCATCCCGCGGGCCCTCACCGCCGACGTCGAGCTCGTCGACGTGCGGGCCCAACTCGGCCCGGACCTGCCGCCGGTGGAGCTCGCGCATCTCGCCGGCCGGTTTGGCGGTCGCCAGGACGAGGGACGCCGCGTCATCGACACCCGTGGCCTGGCCTTCACGGCCCGCGATGGCACGTCGCTGCCGCCGACCGAGCTGCACGTCCGCTACGACGACCCGCGCGACGGCACGCTCGCGCACGGCGAGTTCAGCGTCGACCGGCTCGAGCTCGCGCCCCTCACCGCGCTCGCCGCCCACTTGCCGATCGCCGAGCGCTGGCGCGGCGAGCTCGCGAAGCTTGCGCCGACCGGCGCGCTGCGCGATGCGCGACTGGCCTGGGACGGGCCGGCGTCGGCGCCCGCGAGCTACCGCGCCACCGCGCAGTTCGCGGGGGTCGGGTTCGCCGCGGTCGAGAGCGCACCGGGGTTGAGCGGCGTCTCCGGCAAGCTTGACGCGAGCCAGGCGGGCGGCACCCTGGATGTCGCGCGCGGACCGCTGACGGTCGCGTTGCCGCGAGTCTTCGTCGCGCCGCTCGCGTTCACGGCCGCGGCGGCCCGCGTCAGCTGGACGCATGCGGACGGCGCGACCAGCGTGCGCATCGACGAGGCGGTCTTCGCCAACGCCGACATCGCGGGTACCGTGGCTGGTGCGTGGCGCTCTGCGCCGACCGGCCCCGGCAGCGTCGACGTGCGCGCGCAGCTTTCGCGCGCAAGCGTGGCGCCCCTGCCGCGCTACCTGCCGCGGCAACTGAGCGACACGCTGCGCGAGTGGCTGGCGCACGCACTCGTGGCGGGTGAAACGAGCGACGTGCGGCTGGTGCTGAAGGGCGACCTCGCCGAGTTTCCGTTCCCCGAGAACCGCAACGGCCAGTTTGCCGTGATCGTCAAGGCGCGCGCTGCCACGCTCGACTACGCGACGCACTGGCCCCCCCTGCGCGACGTCGACGCGGAGCTTCGCTTCGAAGGCGCCCGCATGACGATCGACGCGACGCGCGGGCAGGTGCTTGGCGCATCGCTTGACCGCACGCACGTCGAGATCCCCGATCTGCGCGAGCGTCCGGCGAACCTGCGTGTCGATGGCGAGGTGGCCGGCCCCACCGCCGAGTTCCTGGCCTTCATCGCGAAGAGCCCGGTCGGCGAGTGGATCAACCACGCCGCGGACAGCGCGCAGGTGACCGGTTCGGGGCGCCTCGCGCTGAAGTTCGAGTTGCCGCTCAACGGCAGCCGCGCCACCGCGCTCGCGGGCGACTACCAGTTCACCGCCAACCAACTGCGCTGGGCGGGGGCGCCCACGCTCACCAACCTGAACGGCAAGCTGTCGTTCACCGATCACGACATCGAGGCGCACGACCTTGCCGCCGAAGTCTTCGGCGGACCGGCGCGTCTCGAGCTGCATAGCGGCGACGGGCAGGTCCGCATCGACGCGAGCGGTAATGCGAACGTGTCGATGCTGCACCCGGAATTCGACCTGCCGCTGGTCGACCGGATGAAGGGCATGGCGGATTGGAGGCTTTCACTTGACAGCCGGCCCGATGCGCTGGCCTGGACCATCGAATCGCCTCTGCGCGGCGTGACGATCGACCTGCCGGCACCGCTCGGCAAGGGCACCGACGACGCCGTGGCGCTCAAGGTCGTCCGCCGCGAGGAGCAGGGCGGTCGAGCCGATGTGCTGCATGTGGACTACGGTGGCGCGGCGCGCATGGTGGTGCACCGCCGGCTCGCACCGGGCGGCGCCAGCGTCGACCGCACGCTCGTGCTGCTCGGCACTGCGGTCGAGCGCCCGGAGGACGCCGCGCTGACGGGCCTGTCGATTCGTGCCGACGTGCCCAGCCTCAACGTGGACGATTGGCTCGCGTTCCAGCGCAATCTCGAAACCGGCGAAGCCGGGCGCGCGACCAATGGCGTCGCACCGCCGGCGCCGGGGCTCGCGATCGACCGCCTGGAGATCGAGGCGGGGGTGCTCCAGGCGCTCGGCCGCCGGTTCAACGAGCTCAAGGTCACGGGCCAGCGCAGCGGAAAGGAATGGCGGCTCGCGCTCGACGGGCGCGAGGTCGCGGGCACGGCGGTGTGGCACGCGGCCGACGCGGCGCAGCCGAATGGACGCGTCGTCGCCCGCCTGGCGCGGCTGGTGCCGCCTCGCCCCGGCGAGCTCGTGCCCTGGAGCGGCGCGGTCGAGGCGCCGTCGGCCCGCGCCGCTGAGGCCTCGAATCCATGGCCGGCGATCGACATGACGGCCGACGCATTCTTCACGCGCGGACGCGACGTCGGACGCCTCGAGGTGCTGGCGGAGCCGGTCGCGGCCGACTGGCGCATCGCGAAGCTGCGAGTCGTCAACGAAGCCGGCCGCATCGATGCTGCGGGGCTCTGGCGGGGCGGCGCGGCGCCGCAGACGAGCCTCGAGGTCAAGGTCGACGTGCAGGACGCCGGGATATTCCTGCAGCGCTTCGCGATGCCCGACGCGATCCGCCGCACGCCGACCACGGTGGAGGGGCGCCTCGCCTGGGCGGGTGCGCCGAGCGACTTTGACTATCCATCGCTGTCGGGCGCGTTCAAGGTCCGCTCCGGCGCCGGGCAGTTCCTGAAGGCGGATCCGGGGGTCGGGCGTCTGCTCGGCGTACTGTCGCTGCAGGCGCTCCCGCGCCGCATCTCGCTCGACTTTCGCGACGTGTTCAGCGAAGGGTTCGCGTTCGACAGCGTGGCCGGCGACGTGCGCATCGAGAACGGCGTGATGCACACCGACCAGCTCAAGCTGACGGGGCCCGCCGCGGCGGTCGACATCGCCGGCGACGTCGACCTCGCGCGCGAGACGCAGCACCTGCGCGTGCGCGTGCAGCCTTCGCTGTCGAGCAGCGTCTCCGCCGGCGCGGCCGCGCTGTTCATCGCCAACCCGCTGATCGGCGCGGCCGTTGGCGCTGGCACCCTGCTCGCGCAAAAGATCCTCAACCAGCCGATCGAACAGCTGTTCAGCTACGAATACGGCGTCTCCGGCGGCTGGGACGACCCGCTCGTGCAGCGGCTGAAGGCGCGCACGGCCGCAGCATGGCCCGAAACGGTGACCAAATGAGCCCCCCTGCACAGACCGATGCAATCGTTGCCGCGGTCCAGATGACCTCGGGCCCCGATGTCCAGGCGAATCTCGCCGCCGCCGCTCCGCTGATTGATGAAGCCGCGGAGGCGGGCGCGAGCCTCGTGCTCCTCCCCGAGAACTTCGGCTGCATGACGCCCGATCCGGCCACGAAGCGCGCCGCGCGCGAGCCGGACGGCGACGGGCCGCAGCAGCGGTTCCTCGCGCAGATGGCGCAAGTACACGGGGTTCTGGTCGTGGGGGGCAGCGTGCCGCTCGCGACCGACGACCCCGAGCGCGCCGCGCAGGCACTCCTCGTCTACGGGCCCGATGGGCGGCGGATCGCGCGCTACGACAAGATGCACCTGTTCCGCTTCACGCACGGCGAGGACGACTACGACGAGGCGCGCACGACGCGCGCCGGCCGCGTCCCGCTGGCGCTCGACGCGCCGCTCGGCCGGGTCGGGCTGTCGATCTGCTATGACGTGCGCTTTCCCGAGCTCTACCGCGCGCTCGGCGAGCTCGCGCTCATCCTGGTCCCCGCGGCCTTCACCGAGCGCACAGGCGCGGCCCATTGGGAGACGCTGCTGCGGGCCCGGGCGATCGAAAACCAGTGCTACGTCCTGGCGGCCGCGCAAACCGGCCTGCACGCAGGAGGCCGCCGCACCCACGGTCATTCGATGCTGGTGGACCCGTGGGGGACCGTCGTCGCCGCGCTCGATAGCGGCAGCGGCGTCGTCACCGGCGCGATCGACACCGGGCGGATGGCGGAGGTGCGCGCGTCGCTGCCGGCGCTCTCGCACCGCACGCTGCGCTGAGCGGTCAGCGGCGCTCGGCCCCGCGCAACAGGATCAGCACGGCACCGCCACCGCCGGAGTGCGGCGGCGCTTCGCAGTACGCGAGCACGTCGTCCCAGTGGGCCAGCCACTTGCGCACCTTGCCCTTCAGCACCGGCTCGCGGTTCGGCGAGGTGAGCCCTTTGCCATGAATGACGCGCACGCAGCGCAGGCCCCGCCCCCGGGCCTCAAGCAGGAAATCGGCGAGCGCGTCGCGCGATTCCTCGCTGTTCATGCCGTGCAGGTCGAGCTCGCCTTGCAGGCTCCAGCGGCCGCGCCGGAGCTTGGTGAGGACGTCCGTGCCGAGGCCCGGCCGCAGGAAGGTCTGCTCGGCTTCGTGCTCCTGGCCGATCTCCCACGTGTGCGGAGCCGGCTCGGCGCCGTACTTCGACATCAGGAGCGCCTCGCGCTCGTCCTCGATGCGCTGCGCGGCGATCGGCGCCGGACGCGCGCGCTCGATGCGCGCCTTGTTAGTCGGCGGGAGCGGCTGCACGTCGGCGAACGCCTGGCGCAGGTCGACGTCGCCGGCAGCGTGCTTGGTTCGCGCGACTATTCGGCGCGCGGCTTCCGGGCGAACCGGGGCCGGAGCGGTTCCCAACTTCGCCGCCATCGGCGCGACCGTCTCGGCGCGCGAGCGAGGCACGACCCCGGCGCGGTCGAGGAGGGATTTCAAGTCGGCGAGCTTGGGCATGGGTCGCAGGCGGATTGCCGTGAGCGGAGCGCGACAGCGAAACGCGAACGACCGGCGCGCTTCAATCCGCGTCGGCATCCGCCGCCTCGAGCGGCACCGCGATAGGATGGTCGTCGAGGAAGGCCTCGGCGTCGAGCGCGGCCATGCAGCCGGTGCCGGCCGACGTGACCGCCTGTCGATAGACGTGGTCGGCGACGTCGCCCGCTGCGAAAACCCCCCGCACGCTGGTGGCGGTCGCGTTGCCGTCCGCGCCGCCGTGCACCTTGATATAGCCCGCAACCATGGCGAGCTGCCCGGCGAAGATTTCCGTATTGGGCGTGTGCCCGATGGCGATGAACACACCATGCACGGCCAGCCCCTGGACCTGCCCGCTGCGCACGTCGCGCACCCGCACGCCGTTCACCCCGGCGGAGTCGCCCACGACTTCGTCGAGCACGTGGTTCCACAGCACGCGCACGCTGCCGCGCTCGCCGGTGCGACCCATCAGCTTGTCGATGAGGATCGCCTCGGCCCGGAACCGCTCGCGCCGATGGACCACGGTGACCGTGCGGGCGATGTTGGCGAGGTAGAGCGCCTCCTCCACCGCCGTGTTGCCGCCGCCAATCACGACCACGTCCTGGCCCTTGTAGAAGAAGCCGTCGCACGTGGCGCATGCGGACACGCCCTTGCCCATGTACGCCTGCTCGGACGGCAGGCCGAGGTAGCGCGCCGATGCGCCGGTGGCGATGATCAGCCCGTCGCACGTGTAGGTGGCGTCGTCGCCGTGGAGCTCGAGCGGCCGCCGCGCCAGGTCGACGCGATGGATATGGTCGAAGACGAGCTCGGTGTCGAAGCGCTCGGCATGCTTCTGGAAGCGCTCCATCAGGTCGGGGCCGAGCACCCCGTCGGCATCGGCGGGCCAGTTGTCCACTTCCGTCGTCGTCATCAGCTGGCCGCCCTGGGCAAGGCCGGTGATGACGACAGGCTTTAAGTTCGCGCGCGCCGCGTACACTGCGGCGGTGTACCCGGCAGGGCCGGAGCCCAGGATCAGCAGGCGGGAGTGGCGGGTCTTCATGTGCGGCCTTGGCGCGGTGCGTCGAGCGGCGAGTGTAGAGCAAGTGGGGATGCGACCTGCCTGCGCAAGGCGACCTCGGGCAACCGCCGGCAGCGAGCGCGCCCCGGTGGCGCCACGCGCCGCCGACGTTATAATGCGTCAGATGAGCTCATTGCGCCAACCCCGTGTTTTTCAATAACAACGCAAAATCCACCGCTCGTATCCTGCGGCCGCAGGAGGGGCGCCGTCTGGCTGCTCCGGACGCCACCCTGTCGCCGCGTTTCGCGCGCCTCGTGCGCGAGGCCTTCTGGCTGGTAGTCGTCGCGGGCTTCGTCTATCTCGCATTGATCCTCGGCAGCTACGACCGCGCCGATCCGGGCTGGTCGTTCTCGGGGCAGGACGGCGCGCTGCACAACCGCGGTGGCTTCGTCGGTGCCTGGCTTGCCGACCTCCTGCTCTATCTGTTCGGGCTGTCGGCCTGGTGGTGGGTCGCCGGGGGCGTGGTGCTCGTCGTCGCGGGCTATCGTCACGTGATCCAGCCCGAGCGCCCCGGCGAGCACCCGTGGCTGCTCCGCGCGGTCGGCTTCGTGCTGGTGCTGCTGGGCAGCGCGGCGCTCGAGGCGATCCGCCTGTGGAGGCTGCCGGCAGCGCTGCCGCTCGCACCCGGCGGCGCCGCGGGCGGCGCACTCGGCGAGGCGCTGGCGGTCGCGCTCGGCTTCAATGGGGCGACCGTGCTCCTGCTCGCGCTGTTCGCGGCCGGCACGTCCCTGTTCTTCGGCATTTCCTGGCTGCGGGTCATGGAGCGCATCGGCGCAGCGCTCGAGACGGGCATCGCCGCGGCGCGGCAGTGGCGCGAGAAGCGCGTCGACCGGCGCATCGGCGAGGAGCACGCCGCCTTGCGCGACCACGCGGTCCTGCACCTGCGGGAGGAGAGCGTCGATCGCGATCCGGTCGTCGTCGCCGCGCCGCCGGCGCCCATCGTGCGCTCGGAGCGCGTGATCAAGGAGAAGCAGCGGCCCCTGTTTACGGAGATGCCCGATTCGGCGCTGCCGCCCCTGTCGCTGCTCGAGGAAGCGCCGCCGGCCACCGAGTCGGTCAACCCCGACACCATCGAGTTCACCTCGCGGCTCATCGAGCGGAAGCTGGCCGATTTCGGCGTCGCGGTGAAGATCCTGGCCGCGTATCCGGGCCCCGTCATCACCCGCTACGAGATCGAGCCCGCCGTCGGGGTCAAGGGCGCGCAGATCGTCAACCTAATGAAGGACCTCGCCCGCGCGCTGTCGGTCGTGTCGATCCGCGTGGTCGAGACGATCCCCGGCAAGTCCTGCATGGCGCTCGAGCTGCCCAACGCGCGCCGGCAGATGGTGAAGCTGGTCGAGATCCTCTCCTCCGAGGTCTACAACGAGGCACCGGGCGCGTTGACGCTCGCGCTCGGCAAGGACATCGGCGGCAAGCCGGTGATCGCCGACTTGGCCCGCATGCCGCACCTGCTGGTCGCCGGCACCACCGGCTCCGGCAAGTCTGTGGCCGTCAACGCGATGATCCTGTCGCTGCTCTACAAGGCTGAGCCGCGCCAAGTGCGCCTGATCCTGGTCGATCCGAAGATGCTCGAGCTGTCCGTCTACGAAGGCATCCCCCACCTGCTGGCGCCGGTGGTCACCGACATGAAGTACGCGCCGAACGCGCTCAACTGGTGCGTGGGCGAGATGGAGCGGCGCTACAAGGTGATGAGCAGCCTCGGCGTGCGCAACCTCGCCGGCTACAACCAGAAGATCGCGGAGGCGAAGAAGGCGGGCAAGCCCCACGCGAATCCGTTCACGCTTACTCCCGAGGCACCCGAGCCGCTCGACGAGATGCCGCTGATTGTCGTGGTGGTGGACGAGCTCGCCGACCTCATGATGGTAACCGGCAAGAAGATCGAGGAGCTGATCGCCCGCATCGCGCAGAAGGCCCGCGCCGCGGGCATCCATCTCATCCTGGCGACGCAGCGTCCGTCCGTGGATGTGATCACCGGCCTCATCAAGGCGAACATTCCGTCGCGCATCGCGTTCCAGGTCGCGAGCAAGGTGGATGCCCGGACGATCCTCGACCAGATGGGCGCCGAGACGCTGCTCGGGCAGGGCGACATGCTCTATCTGCCGCCGGGGACCGGCTATCCGCTGCGGGTGCACGGCGCGTTCGTCTCGGACGCCGAGGTGCATCGAGTCGTCGAGCATCTCAAGTCGCTGGGCGAGCCGCAGTACATCGAAGGCATTCTCGACGGCGGCGCGGCCGGCGGCGACGGCGACGACGGCACGGCCACGACGGACGGCGCCGACGCCGAGGCCGACCCACTGTACGACCAGGCGGTCGCGGTAGTGATGAAAACGCGCCGCCCCTCCATCTCCCTCGTGCAACGCCACCTGCGCATCGGCTACAACCGCTCGGCGCGCCTCATCGAGCAGATGGAGCGGGCAGGACTGGTATCGGGCATGCAAACCAACGGCAATCGCGAGGTGCTCGTCCCCGCCGCGAAGTCCGAGACATGACCGGCCGCTCGATTGCCACGGCCGGTGCGGGCGCGGCGACGCTGCTGGCCTTCGTCCTGCCGCTTGCCGCAGGGCCGGTGGAAGTGTTTCGCGAAGGCGCGTTCTGCCCGCGCGATCGGGCGGCGGATGCGCCGATGCTCAGCGAGGCCGACGCGATCGCGCGCGCACGAGCGCTGCTGCCCGGCGATTTTTGCGCGCCGTCGCGCTTCGTCTCGGGTTGCGACGCGTTGCCCGAGTTCGCGCTCGGGACATGGCGCATCTACGTCCATCAGTTCCGCCTGCGCGGCGCGCGGCACGAGTGGGGCGGCCTGACGCACAGCTACGTCATCCTCGACCGGGTCGGCAACTGCCATGCGAACATACCCGGCACGGAAGTCGGCGCGACGCGCTGACGAACCGATCCGTCGCCGCGAGGACTAACCCTGCATGATCCGTGCGTGCTGTCTCGTGACGATTGCAGCCGTGCTGGCGTTTGGAGGAAGCGCGGCATCGGCGAGCGGCCTGGGCCAGCTGCGGGCGTTCCTCGACGGCACGAAGGCGTCGAAAGGATCGTTCCGCCAGGTCGTCTCGAACGCCGAGCGGCGCACCATGCAGACGACCGGCGGCACTTTTGCATTTGCGCGACCCGGCAAGTTCCGCTGGACCTACGACAAACCGTTCGACCAGCTGATCGTGGGCGACGGGGCGACGGTGTGGGTGTACGACCGCGACCTGAACCAGGTGATCGTGCGCAAGCTCGACGCCGCGCTGGGCGCGACGCCCGCCGCGCTCCTCGCCGGCGACAACGCGCTCGACCGCACGTTCGACCTGGTCGAAGGAACGGCCGCGAACGGCCTCGAGTACGTCGACGCCACGCCGAAGTCCGGTGAGTCGCAGTTCAAGCGTATTCGTCTCGGCTTCCGGGACAACCTGCCGCAGGCGATGACGCTCCAGGACGCGTTCGGCCAGACCACTGAGCTCACGTTCGCAGGCGTGGAGCGCAATCCCGCGCTGCCAGCCGAGCTGTTCCGCTTCACGCCGCCGCCGGGCGCCGACGTGCTCGGCCCGGCGTAGGGGGCTGCTGACCGCGAAATCCCGCCAGGAGCGCCGCGATGGCGTCCTGCCGTGCGTTCATGCCGTACGCCAATGCGGCGGGTAGGTCCGCTCGAAGGAGGGCAGCGCGGCCACGGCCGCCATCCAGGCGGTCAGGCGCGGCCCCAGCGCGGCGCGGATGCCGAGCGCGGCATCGCGGCGCTCCTCCATGCGCAAGGCGAGCGCGACCATGGGATAGAGGGTGAAATCGGCGGCGCCGGCGCTGCCCGCCAGGAACGGACCGCCGCCAGCGCCCTCGAACGCCGCCAGCTCGTCGACGAGCCGCTGGCGCCCCGCGGCCACCGCCGCCGCGTCCGCCTCGCCCGGCGGCTTGAAGAGCAGCTCGTCAACGAGCGCCTCGAGCGCGTGCGCGACGTACTCGTCCGCGTCGCGCACCATCCGCCGCACGTGGGCGCGTGCCTTCGCATCCGCGGGGAACAACGGCTGGCCGGCCTGGGGATACGCGTCCTCCAGGTATTCCACGATCGCGGCCGATTCCCCGAGCGCGAGGTCGCCGTCGGTGATCGCCGGCACGCGGCCGCGCGGATTGATCGCGCGAAACGCGTCGGTGCGCAGGTCGCCGGCGGAAAAGGACAGCATGTGCAGCTCGTAGGGCACCGCCTTGTGCTCGAGGGCGAGCCACACGCGCCATGCGTAAGGCGATCCGGAGCCGCAGTAGAAGTCGATCATCGCCGCCGCGCTTTGACAGGGGCGACCAATGTAGGCGTAATGCCGGGTCCACGCAACGGCGCATTCCCATGAACGACCTGTTCGCCGCGGCCGCCGCGGCCGCCGCGCCCAGCGCACCGCTCGCCGAGCGCTTGCGGCCGCGCACGATCGCCGAGGTGATCGGCCAGCGGCACTTGCTCGCCCCCGGCAAGCCGCTCGCGGTGGCGTTCGCGTCCGGCAAACTGCATTCGATGATCCTGTGGGGGCCACCGGGCGTCGGGAAGACGACGCTCGCGCGGCTCATGGCCGACGCCTTCAACGCGGAATTCATCGCGATCTCCGCGGTGCTGGCGGGCGTCAAGGAGATCCGCGAGGCGATGGCGCGCGCGCAAGCCGTGCGTGACCAGTACCAGCGGCCGACCATCCTGTTCGTCGACGAGGTCCACCGCTTCAACAAGGGGCAGCAGGACGCGTTCCTCCCGTTCGTCGAGCAGGGCGTGATCACCTTCATCGGCGCCACGACCGAGAATCCGTCGTTCGAAGTCAACAGCGCGCTGCTGTCGCGCGCTGCCGTGTACGTGCTCGAGCCGCTCGCCGCCGACGAGCTCGGCCTGCTGCTCAACCGCGCGCGAGCGACCGCGCTCGCCGACGTCGTGCTGGCAGCGCCGGCCCGCGAAGCGCTCATCGGCTACGCCGACGGCGACGGCCGGCGACTGCTCAACCTGGTCGAGCAGCTGGCGGTGGCAACGCAGGAAGCCGGCCGCCGCGAGGTCGACGTCGCCTTCGTCGAATCCACGATCGCCCGCAGCCTGCGCCGCTTCGACAAGGGCGGCGAGGCCTTCTACGACCAGATCTCGGCCTTGCACAAGGCCGTGCGCGGCACCGCGCCCGACGCCGCGCTGTACTGGATGTGCCGGATGCTCGACGGCGGGGCGGACCCCCTCTACGTCGGTCGGCGACTGATCCGCATGGCGGTCGAGGATATCGGTCTCGCCGATCCGCGCGCGCTGCGGGTGGCGCTCGACTGCGTGGCCACCTACGAGCGCCTCGGTACACCCGAAGGCGAGCTCGCGCTCGGACAGTGCGTGGTCTACCTCGCCTGCGCCGCCAAGAGCAATGCGGTCTACGCCGCCTACAACGCGGCGCGCACGTTCATCGCCGAGGACGGCTCGCGACCTGTCCCGCTGCGGTTGCGCAACGCGCCCACGCGGCTGATGAAGGGCCTCGGGTACGGCAAGGGGTATCGCTACGCGCACGATGAGGCCGACGCGTACGCCGCCGGGGAGCGCTACCTGCCCGACGACATGGCGGACGTGCATTTCTACCAGCCCACCGAGCGCGGCCTCGAGGCCCGGATCCGTGAGCGCCTGGAGGCGTTGCGCGCACGCGACGCCGCGGCGGACGAGGGGAAGCCCTCCGGCGCCGACCCCTGACCGCGATTGCTGCGCAATGGATGGCGCGTGGCGACGCGGCGGTGCCTCGTGGTTGCCCCGCCAGGCGAGCCGGGCGCCCGTGTAACATCCGGCGATGCTCGACATCAACCGTCTGCGCGACGATCTGCCGGGCGTCGCGGCCGCGCTCGCGCAGCGGGGCGCGACGCTCGACACCGCGGCGTTCCAGTCGCTCGAAGGCGAGCGCAAGGACATCCAGACGCGTACGCAGGAGCTGCAGCAGAAGCGCAACGCGCTGAGCAAGCAGATCGGCGTGCTGAAGGGACGCGGCGATGACCCGACCGGCGTGCTGGCCGAGGTCGCCGGGCTCGGCGAACGGTTGAAGCAACTGGAGGCCGAGCTCGCCCGCGTGCAGGCGAAGCTGCGCGACTTCCTTTTGATGCTGCCCAATGTCTCGCATGGGAGCACGCCCGTCGGCCGCTCGGAAGCCGACAACGTCGAGGTGCGCCGGTGGGGTGCGCCGCGCGCGTTCGGGTTCGCGGTGCGCGACCATACCGACCTGGGCGAGCAGCTCGGGCTGCTCGATTTCGCGACGGCGGCGAAGATGTCTGGCGCGCGCTTCACGTTCCTGCGCGGCCCGCTCGCGCGTCTCCACCGTGCGCTCGCGCAGATGATGCTCGACGTGCAGACGGTCGAGCACGGCTACACGGAGTGCTACACGCCCTATGTCGTCACCGCCGACACGCTGATCGGCACCACCCAGCTGCCGAAGTTCGAGGCGGACATGTTCGCCGTGCGCAAGGGTGGCGCCCAGGGCGAGGAGGCGCTCTACCTCATCTCGACCTCCGAGATCACGCTCACCAACAGCGTTCGCGAGGAGATCCTGCCTGCCGACGCGCTGCCGTTGCGGCTGACCGCGCACACGCCGTGCTTTCGCTCCGAGGCGGGCAGCTACGGCAAGGACACGCGCGGCATGATTCGCCAGCACCAGTTCGACAAGGTCGAGCTCGTGCAGGTCGTCCATCCGGAACGCTCGTACGAGGCGCTGGAGGAGCTCACCGGCCATGCCGAGGCGATCCTGCAGCGGCTGGAGCTGCCGTATCGCGTCGTTTCGCTCTGCACGGCCGACATCGGCTTCGCGGCCGCGAAGACCTACGATCTCGAAGTGTGGCTGCCGGCCCAGAACGCCTACCGCGAGATATCGTCGTGCTCCAACTGCGAGGCGTTCCAGGCGCGGCGCATGCAGGCCCGCTTCCGCAACGCCCAAGGAAAGCCCGAGCTCGTCCACACGCTCAACGGGTCGGGGCTGGCCGTTGGCCGCACGCTCGTCGCCGTGATGGAGAACTACCAGGAAGCGGACGGCTCGATCCGGGTTCCGGCCGCGCTGCTGCCCTACATGGGCGGGGTCGCGAGGCTTGGTCCGCCGCGCTGAATCTCGGTGGTCGCATCCTCGCGTTGCTTCGGCCGCGAGCGCGATCCGGGCGGCCGACGTGTCAGCGCATGTTGCCGGTATGCCCCAGCGAGTAGCGGCCCGGTTGCGGCCACACCGTCAGGCCATGCGGCTCCTTGCCGACCGGAATGCGCTGCACGGCGCCGCTGGCGGTGTCGAACACATAGACAACGTTGTCGTAGCGCCCGGACAGCCACAGTTGGCGGCCATCCGCGCTGACGTTCCCCATGTCGGGGCTGCCGCCGCCGGGAATCGGCCAGTTGGCCACCACCTTTCCGGTCGCGAAGTCGAGCACCGACACGCTGCCCTTGCCTCTGGCCGGACCGTGGATCCGGTTCGAGCCGCGGTTGGACACGTAGAGCTGCGTGCCGTCGCGGCTCGGATAGAGCCCGTGGGTGCCTTTGCCGGTGTCGACGAAGCCGAGCTCGCGGAACGCGTCGCCGTCCACCACGAATACGCCGTCGGCCATCATGTCGGCCACGTAGAAGCGCTTGCCGTCGGGCGCGACGCGAATGTCCTGCGGCATGCCGCCGCGCGACAGCTTCAGATAGCCCGCCACCT
The DNA here is from genome assembly GCA_038239945.1 of Burkholderiales bacterium. Classification (GTDB taxonomy): domain Bacteria; phylum Pseudomonadota; class Gammaproteobacteria; order Burkholderiales; family Casimicrobiaceae; genus VBCG01. The sequence goes on along the minus strand of JBBSEG010000046.1, from coordinate 16,917 downwards.
TGCGCTCGACGAAGTCGATCTTCACGAGACTGCCCTGGAACTCGCACGTGAAGATCGCGTAGCGACCGTCGATCGAGAAGTCGGCGTGGTTGATGCCGCCGCAGCCGGGCGTCTCGAGCGACGCCTGGAGGGCCATGGTGTGCGGGTCGCGGAAATCGAGCCGCTTGTAGGCCTCCGCGACGATCACCGCCGAGCGCCCGTCGGGCGTGAAATACATGTTGTACGGATCGTCGACGGGAATCGGGCGGCCGGGCTTGCCTGTTGCGGGATCGATGGGCGTCAGGCTGCCGTCCTTGCGGCCTTCGGCGTTGTTGGCCACCCAGAGCGTCTGGAGGTCCCACGAGGGCACCACATGCTGAGGGTTGATGCCGACCTTGAACTTGTCCACGACCTTCAACGTGGCCGGGTCGATCACGTAGACCTCGTTGGACGCGACGTTGGGAACGTAGACGCGCGGCAGCGCCGCGCTCACGCCGCTCGCCAGTTTTCCGGCGGCGGCATCGCGATAGAGGTTGCGCGGATCGGTGACCGGCGGCATGCCCGGGACCGTCATGACCGCGGGAAGTGCGGCGGTGGCAGGAACGGGTTGCGCGGCGATGTTCGTGCAAGCGAGCGAAGCCGCGCTCGCGAGCCAGGCGATGCAGGCGGGGAAGGGCAAACGCAGTTTCACGAGTGGGTTCCGAGGCACGAGTCGAAAAGGGGGAGGGTCTAGGGTGGAGCGCGGTGCGTGCCGGCTTGTATTGCGGCGGCGGTCGCACCGACGATCAGCTCCACGCCCTCCGCGCCGAGCTCCGCCGTCGCGCGGCGCGGATCGCCGGTCACCCCCGGCGCGGCGGCGGCGCTCGCCAGCCGTTCCGTGCGCACGAGGCCCGGGACGGTGGCGAGCGTGAGCGCGGTGTCCGGCAGCCCGCCGTGGACGCCGATCTCGGCGGCCGTATAGCCGCGGCTGCGCAGCAGGGCGGCAAAGCCGTCGGTCGCCGCGCGATAGTACTCGGGCACGGGATGCACGCGCACATCGGCCCGCCGCCATTCGCGATTGAGGCGCGCGGCAATGGCGCGCTCGCTGTCCTGGTAGCCGCCGTGATCGCCGAGGAAGACGATGTCGCGAAACCCTTGCGCGCGGAGGCTGCGCGCGGTTGCGTCGAGCACCTGCTCGAAGGCGGGCACGGGAATCGTCAGCGTGCCGGGGAAGCGCATGTGGCCGGTGGGGGGGTCGATCCCGCCTTCGGGCACGTACGCGACGACCGGCGCGATGAGGGCATTGCCGAGTCGCTGCGCGATGCGCTCGGCCAGCACCCGCACGCGTGCGTTGTGCTTGCCAAGCGCGATGTGCGCGCCATGCTGCTCGGTGCCGCCGATCGGCACCAGCACGGTCGTCGCGCCCGCTTTCACGCGCTGCGCCAGCTCGACGGACGTGAGCTCCTCGAGCCACGGGCTTGCCGGCGCCGCTTCGGCAAACACCGCCAGCCATGCGAACGCCAGCGCGGCGGCGCGCAATCCAATCGTACCGGCGCGGCGGCGGGTGCGCGCCGTGCGGTGAACGCGCTCGTCGCGGGCGTTCGGGGGCGGCGTGGCGGGCATGCCTGCATCTTAGGCGATGCGTCGGAGGCCGCTTCGGTCAGCGATGGTTTTCGTCGGCGGCGACGCGCACCGGCACGTTCAGGCGCGGCGCGAACGCGGGCTCCGTGCGCAGCAGGACGTCGTAGTACGCGCGCACCTTGTCGACGAACGCCACCGGCATGCCGCCGCGCGCATAGCCGTTGCGCGCCTGCAGGTAGTAGTCCTGCTGCGCCAGCAGCGGCAGCATCTTGCGCACGTCGCGCCACGCGTCCGGATCGAGCTTCTGCCGTTGCGCGAGCACGCGTGCGTCCTCGAGGTGAGCGATGCCGACGTTGAACGCCGCGAGGGCGAGCCACGTGCGGTCCGGCTCGGCGATTCGCGCCGGGAGCTTTTCCTTCAGCAGCCGCAGGTAGCGCGCAGCGCCCAGCGTGGCGGCCTTCGGATCGAGCCGATCCGGCACCCCCAGCACGCGCGCCGTGTCCTCGGTGAGCTGCATGAGCCCGCGTACGCCGGTCTCGCTGGTGGCCGCCGGATTCCATTGCGATTCCTGGTAGGCCACCGCGGCGAGCAGCCGCCACTCGATGCCCGAGCGGGCCTGCGCGTCGTGGAACAACGGGCGGAATTGCGGCAGGCTGGTGCGGACGCGATCACGAAATGCGCCGGCGTCGATGCGCTCGATATCGCCCGCGCCGAAGTACCGGTCCGCGTAGCGGGCGAGCGTACCGTCGTTGCGCAGCCGCGTGAAGAAGGCGTCGAGCGCGGCGCGCAGCTCGGGCCGCGACGGGGCCACGGCGAAGGCCAGCTCGTGACGCGGACCCACGGGAAACGCGACCTCGAAATCCAGGTATACGTTGCGCAAGGCGGCGGTATCCGACGATGCCACGACGGCATAGTCGATCACCCCTTCCGAAACCTGGGCGAGCAACGCATCGGCGGTCGGCGGGTCCGCCGGGATCCAGCGTATGTCCGCGTGCGCCGCCCGCACGGGCGCGAGCGTTGCATCCAGACCCGTGCTCCGTGCATAGACGACGGCGGCGCCCTGCAGGTCGCTCCACCCCTGGGGATGGTTGACGTCGCGGTTATAGATGAGCACCGGCTCGACGCTGTGATACCCGTCGGTCCAGAGCACGCTTGCGTCGCGCGTGCCGCCCGGGAGGTGGTGCACACCGGCCGGCGGCGGCAGCTGGAAGAGCCCGCCGGCGCCGATATGCGCCTGGCCCCGACCCACCTTCGCCATCAGCGACGGGGCGCTGTCGGTGACCACGACCACCAGCGGCACGTTCTGCTCGCGGGCGAAACGCTCGATCAGGTCGTGGTCGATTCCCGCCGGCTTGCCGTCCGCGCCGGCGAACCACGACGTGGGACCGGGACGCACGACGACAACCAGCGCGTTGGCGTCGGCGGCGGGCAATGGCGCAGGCTCGGGCGCGCAGCCGGTGGCCAGCAACGCGGCAGCGGCCACCGTGCCGAGCACCCGCGCTGCCTTTCGCCATCGAGCGGGCCTGGATATCCGCAAGGGTTCCCGTCGATGAATCGGACCGCCCGATTATAACGACGCCACCTGAAGGCCCCGCGACGGCTCGTCGGAAAGGCGCGGTATAATGCCGCTTCGCGCGATGCGCCCCGATCAACGGCGGGTCGCCCCGCATTGCGGGCTCGTGAATCTGGTCAGGTCCGGAAGGAAGCAGCCACAGCGGGTACCCGTAAGTGCCGGGGGAACGGCTCGCCACTCCCAACGTTCGCGGTCGGCCCGTCCCCGGGCCGGCCCGGCCGTTGGGCGCCGTCAGTCCATCCTGACGCTCCGCCGCCCCTCCGCGACGGTCCTGGCGTGCGGTTGAGTCCCGCGCGGCGCGCACCCATGTTGTATCGTGGCACCGCCGCACGAGCGGTCGTTCGCACGCGCAAAACCTCCATGTCCTATCAGGTCCTCGCCCGCAAGTGGCGCCCGAAATCCTTCGCCGAGCTCACGGGCCAGGAGCACGTGGTCAGAGCACTCGGCAACGCCCTTGCGACCGGCCGGCTGCACCATGCGTACCTGCTGTCGGGCACGCGCGGTGTCGGCAAGACGACCATCGCGCGCATCCTCGCGAAGAGCCTCAACTGCGAGCGTGGCGTGTCGGCCACGCCGTGCGGTGTGTGCGGCGCGTGCGTCGACATCGACAGCGGGCGCTTCGTCGACCTGCTCGAGCTCGACGCGGCGTCGAATACCGGTGTCGACAACATGCGCGACATCCTCGACAACGCGCGCTACGCCGCCACGGCGGGCCGGTACAAGGTGTACCTGATCGACGAGGTGCACATGCTGTCGAAGGGGGCCTTCAACTCGATGCTCAAGACACTCGAGGAGCCGCCCGAGCACGTGAAGTTCGTGCTGGCGACCACCGACCCGCAGAAGATTCCCATCACTGTGCTGTCGCGTTGCCTGCAGTTCAACCTGAAGCCCCTCGGCCCCGAGCTCGTGGGTGCGCGGCTTGCGCACATCCTCGCGGCCGAGGCCATTGCACACGATGCGGCGAGCGTGGCGCTGATCGCCCGGGCGGCGCGGGGCTCGTTGCGCGACGGGCTGTCGCTGCTCGACCAGGCGATCGCGTTCGGCGGCGGGTCGCTGCAGGAGCCGGTCGTGCGCGCCATGCTCGGCGTGGTCGACCGCGAGTTCCTGTACCGCTTGGTTGATGCGCTAGCGGCGGGGGACGGGCCGGGGCTGCTGGCCGAAGCGGAAGCACTCGGGGCACGCGGGCTCTCGCTCGCGGCGGCGCTCGACGAGCTTGCCGCGCTCTTTCATCGCATGGCGGTTGCGCAGGCGGTGCCCGCCGCGGCGGCTGCGTTCGAGGACGCGGAGCAGGTGGCCGCAGCGGCGGCGCGCTTCACCCCGGAAGCCGTCCAGCTCGCCTATCAGATCTGTACGCAGGGTCGCGCCGACCTCGCGCTCGCGCCCGACGAGACCACCGGCTTCTCGATGACGCTGCTGCGGCTGCTTGCCTTCGAGCCGGGCGGTGCCGAGCCACCACGCGAATCCGCGTCGAGCGGCGGTGCAGCCACGCGTAGCGCGCCGAGCGCGGGCGTACCTGCGACGGGGCTGCCGCTCGCAGCGCCCGCGCGTCCTGCGGCGGCACCTGCCAGCGCTATGCGCGCCGCGGACAATGGGAGCGCCTCTACGCATGCGAACGTGGCATCGCTGCGCGTTGCGCCGGCGACCGAGGCGCGCGCGACGGTGGCCGCGCCCGGCGCCGCACCGGCGACGCCGTTGCCCGCGCCCGAAGACTGGCCCGCGTTCGTCGCCGGCCTGAAGCTCACCGGCATGGCGGCGCAGCTCGCCGCGCAGACCGAGCTGCGGTCGGTGCGCGGGCATGCGCTGACCCTCGCGCTGCCGGCGTCGCACAAGCACCTGACCGACCGCGCCTACTCCGACCGGTTGAAGGCGGCGCTGGAAGCCGTCGCGGGCCGCAAGCTGTTGCTCGCGTTCGAGGTCGGCGAGGTCGCCGACACCTCCCTCGCCGCGCAGGAGCGGCGCGAGCGCGCTGACGCGCGGACGAACGGCGAGCAGGCCTTTCGCGAGGAGCCCTTCGTCCGCGACCTCATCGCGCGCTTCGACGGCCGCGTGAAACCGGATTCCGTCGAGCCGCTTCCGGCCGGCGGCACTCTCGCTCCCAAAATTCAGGATGCCACGCCATGATGAAGAACCAGCTCGCCGGGCTCATGAAGCAGGCGCAGCAGATGCAGGACAACCTCAAGCGCGCGCAGGACGAGCTCGCGCAGGTCGAGGTCGAGGGCCTGGCGGGCGCCGGGCTGGTGAAGGTCGCGATGACCTGCCGCCACGTCGTCAAGCGCGTGTCGATCGACCCGTCGCTGCTCGGCGAGGATCGCGACATGCTCGAGGACCTGGTGGCGGCCGCGATCAACGACGCCGTGCGACGCGTCGAGGCCACCACGCAGGAGAAGATGTCCGGCCTCACGATGGGCATGCCCATGCCTCCCGGCTTCAAGATGCCGTTCTGAACCTGCGGATGAGCGCCAGCGATCAACCACCGGCCCCCGCGCGCGGCGCGGCTGCGCGTACGACCGCGCGCGAGCCGCTGGGAAGCCTCGAGGAGCTCGCGGCCGCGCTGCGCTGCCTGCCGGGCGTCGGCCCGAAGGCCGCGCAACGGATGGCGCTGCACCTTCTCCAGCACGATCGAACCGGCGCGGCGCGCCTTGCGCACGCGCTGCAGCACGCCACCGCGGTGGTGCGCCATTGCGAGCGCTGCAACACCTTCACCGAGGATGCGCTGTGCGCGCTGTGCCGTTCCGGCAAGCGCGACGCGGCGCAGCTGTGCGTGGTGGAGACGCCCGCCGACCTCCTGATGGTCGAGCACACGCAGGCGTACCACGGCCTCTACTTCGTCCTGATGGGGCGGCTGTCGCCGCTCGACGGCGTAGGCCCGCGCGAGATCCGGCTCGACCGCCTGCTGCGCCGCGCCACGGACGGCAAGGTCGCCGAGGTCGTGCTCGCCACCAACTTCACCAACGAAGGCGAGGCCACCGCGCACTACATCGGCGAGATGCTCGCCGCGCGGGGGCTGCGCGTGTCCCGGCTGGCGCGCGGAGTGCCCGTCGGGGGCGAGCTCGAGTACGTCGACGCCGGCACGCTTGCGCAGGCGCTGCGCGAGCGTCGTCCCTTCGACTCCTGACGCGCTCCCCGGCCCGCCGCCGGCGCAGGCGCGCAGGACCGGATGCGCGGGACCGCGTTGCCGTTCCCGCGGCACCCGCGTAATCTCCTGTTGAACACGCGAATCGGCGAGGAGGCGCGATATGCTGGTCAGCGAGATCCTGCGCATCAAGGGCCACACGCTCTACACCACCACGCCGGAGGGCAGCGTCCTCGAGGCGGTGCGGGTGATGGCCCACCACGACATCGGCTCGCTGGTCGTGATGGACCGGGGCCGCATGGTGGGCATGCTTACCTTCGCCGAAGTGTTGAAGGCCCTCGCGGCGCGCGACGGAGCGCTCGGCCCGCTCGCCATTGGCGAGATCTTCGAACGCGATCCGCTCACGGCCAACCCGCATCTCGACATCATGGAGCTCCGCGGCGTGATGCTCGAGCGCCACGCCCGCTACGTGCCCGTCATGGAAGGCACGACGCTGCAGGGGGTGGTCTCGTTCCACGACGTCGCCAAGGCGGTGTACGAGGAGCAGAGCTTCGAGAACCGCATGCTGAAGTCGTACATCAAGAACTGGCCCGAGGACGAGACGCAGTCGCCCTGAGCCCGCAGGACCGCGCCTCAGGTCGCGTGCATCAGGAACAGCGCCGGGCGCCGGTCGAAACGCGCACCGTCCACCGCGCGCCACTGCGCCGCGGTGCGCCGTTCGATGGCCTCCGTGGGCAACGTCAGGTCGGCCGCGATGCACACGAGCGTCGCGGGGCGCAACGCGTGGCCAAGCGCTTCGATCATCGCCCGATTGCGGTACGGCGTCTCGATGAAGATCTGCGTGGCGTCGTCGGCCCGCGAGGCGTGCTCCAGCCGCTGCAGCGCCGCCATGCGCGCCTCCGGCTTCACCGGCAGGTAGCCGTGAAACGCAAAGCGCTGGCCGTTCATGCCGGCGGACATCAACCCGAGCAGGACGGCCGAAGGACCAACCAGGGGTACGACGCGCACGCCGGCCTCGTGGGCGGCCGCCACCAGCGCCGCGCCGGGATCGGCGACGCCCGGGCAGCCGGCGTCCGACAGGAGCCCGACGTCGTTTCCTGCGTGCAGCGCGCCAAGGAGCGCCGCCCCCGCCGCGCGGTCGGCTGCTGCGGGCAGCGCGTCGATCGTGAGCGCCGCGATGGGCCCGGGCACGGCGGCGGTGCGCAGGAATAAGCGCGCCGCCTTGGGTGTCTCCACCACCCAGTGCCTGAGGGTGCGGACGATCTCGAGCGTGCGCGCCGGCAACACCGCCGCCGGATCCGTCACGCCGAGCAGGTTGGGGACGAGGTAGAGCGTGCCGCTCACGTCGACGCTGCGTTCGCGCAGGCGAGCACGTCGCAGCCCTCGTTGCGCAGCATCTCGATCACGGCGATCAGCGGCAGGCCGATGAGCGCAGTCGGATCGTCGCTTTCGATGCGCTCGAACAAGGCGATGCCCAGTCCTTCCGATTTCACCGCGCCGGCGCAATCGAACGGCTCCTCGCAGTCGAGATAGCGCTCGATCTGACCGCGATCGAGCGTGCGAAAGGTGCTGGCCACGTCGACGCAGCGGAGCTGCCCCCGCCCGCTCGCCGCGTGCACGAGCGACACGGCGGTGTGGAAGACGAGCGTGCGGCCCGAGGCGGCCTGCAGTTGGCGAATGGCGTCGGCGCGATCGCGCGGCTTGCTGACCGCGAGGCCGTCGAGATCAACCACCTGGTCCGAGCCGATGACCAGCGCATCGGCATGCCGGGCGGCGACCGCGCGCGCCTTGGCCTCGGCCAGGCGGAGGGCGGTCGCGCGCGGCGCTTCGGCGGGCAGGGCGGCTTCGTCCACGTCCGGCGCTTCGACACCGAACCCGACCGGCAGCCGCTCGAGAAGCGCCTTGCGGTATCGGGAGGTGGACGCCAGGATGAGCGGGGGAACGGCGTTCGGCGTTGTTTTCACGCAAGTTTTTGACAGTGGCGGGGCAGCGGGGTATTATCGCGGGTTTTCGTGGCCCGCAGCATGTGCGCGGCGCGATCGACGCCAGGCTGATGAAACGCGACCCGATCCTGTCGCCCGGCACGGGTACATTCGATGCTGCGCGCCTGCTCGCCGATCGGGGCGTGCTGGCGGGCCGTCTCGATGCGCGGGCGTTGCCGCGGGTCGCCGACCTTCTGGCCGGTGAGCGGGGCGCGCCGGTCGAGTGGCGCATCGGCAGCACCGTCGAGTCAGGGGGCCGGCCCGCGCTGTCGATCGAGGTCGACGCCCTGCTGCCGTTGGAATGCCAGCGATGCCTGGGCGAGTATCGGTGGCCGCTGCACCACCGCAGCGTCGTGCTGGTGGCCTTCGGCGACGCGCAAATGGCGCAGCTCGATCACGACAGCGAGCTCGAGGTGGTGCTCGCGACCGGTCCGCTCGACCCGGTCGAGCTGGTGGAGGACGAGCTGGTGCTGGCGATACCCTTCGCGCCGCGCCATCCGCAATGCCCGCCGGGCTAGCCGCCACGGCCGCACCGTTCAATTCGAATCCGCAAGGAGAGCAGCATGGCAGTCCAGCAGAACAAGAAATCGCCGAGCAAGCGCGGCATGCATCGCGCGCACGACCACCTCAAGCCCGCGCCCCTCGCGGTCGAGCCGGTGAGCGGCGAGGTGCATCGCCGTCACCACATCAGCCCAGGCGGCTACTACCGCGGCAAGAAGGTCGTCAAGACGAAGGCCGACGAGTAAGACAGCCCCCGGCGCCTTAGCGCGGCACCCGCCCTCGGTTGCCGCCCACCCAGTCCATGCCCGTCACGGTCGCGGTCGATGCGATGGGGGGCGATCACGGCCCCCCGGTCACCGTGATGGCCGCGGCGCGCTTCGTGCAAGCGCACCCCGACGCCGACGTCATCCTCGTGGGACGTGCCGACGCGCTGTTGGCCGCGGTGGCGCGCCTGCCCGCCGCCACGCGGGCCCGCCTGCAGGTGCACGCGGCGAGCGAGGTGGTCGACATGGACGAGCCGCCGGCCGACGCGCTGCGGCGGAAAAAGGACTCGTCGATGCGCGTCGCGATCAACCTGGTGCGCGACGGTACGGCGCACGCCTGCGTCTCGGCCGGAAACACCGGCGCGCTGATGGCCATCGCGCGCTTCGTGCTCAAGACGCTGCCCGGCATCGACCGGCCGGCGATCGCGTCGCAGCTCCCCACGCGTACCGGCCAGACCACCGTCCTCGACCTCGGCGCCAACGTGAATTGCACGCCGGTCCAGCTCGTCCAGTTCGCGGTGATGGGCGCAGCGCTGGTGGCCGCGGTCGAAGGCATCGAGCGTCCGAGCGTGGGTCTCCTCAACATCGGCGAGGAAGAGATCAAGGGCAACGACGTGGTGAAGGAGACGGCCGAGCTCCTGCGCCGGTCGGAGCTCAACTTCTACGGCAACGTCGAGGGCGATGACATCTACAAGGGCACGACGCACGTCGTCGTCTGCGACGGCTTCGTCGGCAACGTGGCGCTCAAGACCTCCGAGGGCCTGGCGGCCATGCTCTACGATTTCCTCAAGGCCGAATTCACGCGCAATGCGCTAACGCGCCTCTCCGCGCTAGTGGTCTATCCGGTGCTGCGCGCGTTTCGCCGCCGGATCGATCCGCGGCGCTACAACGGCGCCACGCTGATCGGCCTCAAGGGCGTCGTCGTCAAGAGCCACGGCGGCGCCGACGCCATCTCGTTCGCCAATGCGCTCGACAAGGCGTACGCGGAGGTATCGCATCGCGTTCTCGAGCGCATCGCCCAGCGCATCGCCGCCATGCCCACGCTTGCGGCCGCCCCGGCGGCCAACGACCCGCCCGGCCCCGCGGCCACGCATGCATAGCCGCATCGCCGGTACCGGGCGCTACCTGCCCGCGACCGTGCTCACCAACGACGCGCTCGCGGCGCGCGTGGACACGAGCGACGAGTGGATTCGCACGCGCACGGGGATTCGCCAGCGGCACATCGCCGCCGACGGCGAAAACACCTCGGACCTGGCGCTCGCCGCGGCGGTGCAGGCGCTCGACGCCGCGGGGATCGCCCACGGCGACGTCGACCTCGTGATCGTGGCGACCACTACCCCGGACGCGATCTTTCCCTCCACCGCCTGCGCACTGCAGGCCAAGCTCGGCGCGCACGGCGGCCCGGCCTTCGACGTGCAGGCGGTCTGCGCAGGTTTCGTGTACGCCCTCGCGCTTGCGGACCGGATGCTCGCCGGCGGCATGGTGCGCAATGCGCTGGTGGTGGGCGCGGAAGTCTACTCGCGCATCCTCGACTGGAGCGATCGCGGCACCTGCGTGCTGTTCGGCGACGGCGCCGGGGCGGTGGTGCTGGTGCCGTCGAGCGCGCCCGGGATTCTGTCGTCGCACCTGCACGCCGATGGCCGCTATCGCGACATCCTGTGCGTTCCGGGACAGGTGCACAACGGCGTGGTCACGGGCACGCCGTACGTGCGCATGGACGGTCCGGGCGTGTTCAAGTTCGCCGTGCGCGTGCTCGCCGAAGTGGGCTTCGAGGCCCTCCAGGCGAACGGCATGGAGGCCGCCGGGATCGACTGGCTCGTGCCGCACCAGGCGAACCTGCGGATCATGGATGCGACGGCGAAAAAGCTCGGCATCCCGACTGCGCGTACGATCGTCACGCTCGACCAGCACGCCAACACGTCGGCGGCGTCCATTCCGCTGGCACTCGACGTGGCGCTGCGCGACGGCCGCATCCGCCCGGGCCAGCACGTGCTGCTTCTGGGCGTGGGCGGCGGCTTCACGTGGGGCGCCGTGCTCGTGCGCTGGTGACCAACCCGCAACCACTCGATCGAGCGACGCCATGAAGCTTGCCTTCGTCTTTCCCGGCCAGGGATCCCAGCAGGTCGGCATGATGGATGGGTTCGACGGCCATCCGGTGGTGCACGAAACGTTCGCCGCCGCCTCCGAAGTGCTGGGCGAGAACCTGTGGGAGCTCGTCCGGACCGGCCCGGCCGAGGCGCTCAATCTCACCCGCAACACGCAGCCGGTGATGCTGACGGCGGGCGTGGCGGCGTGGCGAGCCTGGCGTGCCGCGGGGGGCCCCGCGCCCGCGCTGATGGCCGGCCACAGCCTGGGCGAATACGCGGCGCTCGTGGCCGCCGGGGCGCTGGCGTTCGAGGATGCAGTTCCGCTGGTGCGCTTCCGCGCCGAGGCGATGCAGGACGCCGTGCCGGCCGGCGACGGCGCGATGGCCGCGGTGATGGGCGCCGAGGACGACGCAGTGATTGCCGCGTGCCTCGAGGCGGCGCAAGGCGAGGTCGTCGAGGCCGTCAACTTCAATGCGCCCGGGCAGGTCGTGATCGCCGGTCATCGCGGCGCCGTGGAGCGGGCGATGGCCGCCGCGAAGGCCCGCGGCGCGAAGCGCGCGGTCCTGCTGCCGGTCTCGGCGCCGTTCCACAGCTCGCTCCTCGCCCCGGCCGCCGAGCGCCTGGCGTTGCGTCTTGCGCATGTAGAGATGCACGCGCCGGCCACGCCCGTGCTCCACAACGTCGACGTGGCAACGCACGCCGAACCCGACGAGATCCGTGCCGCCCTCGCGCGGCAGGCCGCGAGTCCCGTCCGCTGGACCGGAATCATTCGCGCAATGGCGGCAACCGAGGTCACGCACATCGTCGAATGCGGACCCGGCCGCGTGCTCACAGGCCTCGTGCGCAAGATCGCGCCGCAGATCACGACGTTCTCGCTCACGGACGGCGCGGCGCTCGACGAGGCACGCGCCGCGCTCGGCGGGGCATGAGCGCGCCGCGCACGATTTCGGAAGCGGGGAAGCGTGAGGTCGCCTCGACGCAGGCCCAGCCCTCCGGCGCTGGCGAGCTCTCGGGCGAAGTGGCGCTGGTCACCGGGGCGACGCGCGGCATCGGCGAGGCGATCGCGCGTGCACTCGCCGACCAGGGAGCGCGCGTGGTCGGCACCGCAACCACCGACGACGGCGCCGCGCGCATCGGCGCCGCGCTGGGCGGGGCCGCTGCGCCCGGCGAGGGGCTGCGCCTGGACGTCACCGACACGCCCGCCTGCGACGCCGCGTTGCGGGCGATCGAGCAGCGTCACGGCGCCATCACGATCCTCGTGAACAATGCCGGAATCACCCGCGACAGCCTGCTTTTGCGCATGAAGGACGACGACTGGGACGCGCTGATGGCCACCAACCTCAAGCCGGCGTTCCGTCTCGCGCGCGCCGTGCTGCGCGGGATGATTAAGCAGCGGCACGGGCGCATCATCCAGATCGGCTCGGTGGTGGGATCGTCGGGCAATGCGGGCCAGGCCAACTATGCGGCGGCCAAGGCGGCGCTGGTGGGCTTCACCAAGTCGCTCGCGCAGGAGGTCGGCAGCCGGAACATCACGGTGAATTGCGTCGCACCCGGCTTCATCGACACGGACATGACGCGCGGGCTCGCCGCCGCGCCGCGCGCGGCGCTGCTGGCACGGGTCCCGCTCGGCCGGCTCGGCACGCCGGTCGATATCGCCCATGCGGTGGCGTTCCTGGCCGGCCCCCGGGCGGGCTATATCACGGGTGCCACGCTGCACGTCAACGGCGGCATGTATATGACCTAGGGCCGCGCCCGCCGTGTGGCTTCGACCCCAGCCCGGTTGGGTAATGTAGGACGCGGGCCAACTGTCGCCGGACCACGACGGGCCTTCTGGTAAAATCCGGCGGTTTGGATCTTTGAGCCCCACTGGGGAGGAGACGAATGGAAAACGTCGAACAACGGGTCAAGAAGATCGTTGCCGAGCAACTCGGCGTGAACGAGGCCGAGATCAAGAACGAATCGTCCTTCGTCGACGACCTCGGCGCCGATTCGCTGGACACGGTCGAGCTCGTCATGGCACTCGAGGAGGAATTCGAGACCGAGATTCCCGACGAGGACGCGGAGAAGATCACCACCGTCCAGCAGGCCGTCGATTACATCGGCTCGCACCTGAAGAAATAGCGCCGCCTCCGCGGACGGCGCGCCACGGCCGCCGCTCCGCGCGCTCCGGCCGCGTCCCGTGGGCGCCGGCTGCACTCGCTCCCGACCCTCGCCCTTCGCGCCGCTTCAGCGCCGGTACCCGCCATGTCCAGTCGCCGCGTCGTCGTCACCGGTCTTGGCATCGTGTCTCCCGTGGGAGTCGGCGTGCCCGCGGCATGGGACAGCATCCTGGCCGGTCGTTCCGGCATCACGGCGATCACGCGCTTCGACGCGTCCGCATTTCCGTCGCGCATCGCGGGTGAGGTCAAGGATTTCGATGTGTCGAAGTGGCTCTCCGCCAAGGAGGCGCGGCGCTACGACACGTTCATCCACTACGGTCTGGTCGCCACGATGGAAGCCGTGCGCGACGCGGGGCTCGATGGGTATGCGGGCGACCTCGACCAGGTCGGCGTCTGCATCGGCTCGGGCATCGGCGGGCTGCCGCTGATCGAGGCGACCGAGCAGGCCTATGCCGCCGGGGGGCTCCGCAAGATCTCGCCGTTCTTCGTGCCGGGCTCGATCATCAACATGGTGGCGGGGCTGGTTTCCATTCACTACGGGTACCGCGGTCCCAATCTCGCGACCGTCAGCGCGTGCTCGACCGCCAATCACAGCCTTGGCGAGGCCGCACGGCTGATCGAGTACGGCGATGCCGACATCATGATCGCCGGCGGCTCCGAGGCGACGGTTTCGCCGCTCGGCATCGGCGGGTTCTGCGCCGCCCGCGCGTTGTCGCACCGCAACGACGACCCCGCCACCGCAAGCCGGCCCTGGGATGTCGACCGCGACGGGTTCGTGCTGGGGGAGGGCGCCGGCATCCTGGTGCTCGAGGAGCTCGCGCACGCGAAAGCGCGCAACGCGAACATCTATTGCGAGCTCGCGGGCTACGGCATGAGCGCCGACGCCCATCACATCACGGCGCCTCCCGAGGACGGTGCGGGCGCCGCGCGCAGCATGGCCAACGCGCTGCGCAACGGCCGCCTTGCGCCCACTGACATCGACTACATCAACGCGCACGGCACCTCGACCCCCTTGGGCGACGTCGCCGAGTGCATCGCGGTCAAGCGCGCGTTCGGCGCGCACGCGCAGCGCCTCGCCGTGTCGTCGACGAAGTCAATGACCGGCCACCTTCTCGGCGCGGCCGGCGGCATCGAGGCCGTGTTCACCGCGCTCGCGCTGCGCGAGCAGGTCGCGCCCCCCACGGCCAATCTGTTCCATCAGGATCCGCAGTGCGACCTCGACTTCGTGCCCAACGTCGCACGGCGCATGACCATTCGCGCGGCGCTGTCGAACTCGTTCGGCTTCGGCGGCACCAACGCAACGCTCGCGTTCCGCGCGGTCTAGCGGGCGCGCCGTGGCGCTGATCGTCCAGAAGTACGGCGGCACGTCGGTCGGCAGCACCGAGCGCATCCGCAACGTCGCGCGGCGGGTCGCGCGCTTCCACGCGCAGGGTCACCAGCTCGTGGTCGTGGTTTCCGCCATGGCCGGGGAGACCAACCGGCTGCTCGGGCTCGCGAAGGAGCTTTCGAGCGAGCCCGACCCGCGCGAGCTCGATGTCGTCGCCGCCACCGGCGAACAGGTCACCATCGGCCTGCTCGCGATCGCCTTGCGCGGGCTCGGCCTGAAGGCACGCAGCTATACCGGCGGCCAGGTGCGCATCCTCACCGACAACGCGCACACGAAGGCGCGCATCCTGGAGATCGACGAGCAGCGGATGCGCGCCGATCTCGCGGCCGGAACGATCGTGGTGGTGGCGGGGTTCCAGGGCGTCGACCAGCACGGCAACATCACCACGCTCGGCCGCGGCGGATCGGACACCTCGGGGGTGGCGCTGGCCGCCGCGCTCAAGGCGGACGAGTGCCAGATCTACACCGATGTCGATGGCGTGTACACGACCGACCCGCGCATCGTGCCGGAGGCCCGCCGCCTCGACACGATCACGTTCGAGGAGATGCTCGAGCTCGCGAGCCAAGGCTCGAAGGTGCTGCAGATCCGCTCGGTCGAGTTCGCCGGCAAGTACCAGGTGAAGCTTCGCGTGCTGTCGTCCTTCGAGGATCCCGAGGCGAACTCCAGCGGCACGCTGATCACGTTCGAGGAGAACGACGACATGGAACAGGCCATCATCTCGGGAATCGCATTCAACCGCGACGAAGCGAAAATATCGGTGATGGGCGTGGAGGACAAGCCCGGCATCGCCTACGCGATCCTCGGTCCCATCGCAGCGGCCAACATCGACGTCGACATGATCGTGCAGAACATCGGCGCATCGGGCCACACCGACTTCTCGTTCACCGTCAATCGGGCCGAGTTCCAGCCCGCGGTCGACGTGCTCCACCGCGAGAAGGGTAAACATTTCGTGGCGCGCGAGATCATCGGCGACAACCGCATCGCCAAGGTCTCCGTGGTGGGCATCGGCATGCGCTCACACGTCGGGCTTGCATCCAAGATGTTCAAGGCGCTCGCGGACGAGCGCATCAACATCCAGATGATCTCCACCTCCGAGATCAAGATAGCCGTGGTGATCGACGAGAAGTACCTCGAGCTCGCGGTGCGCGTGCTGCACAAGGCCTTCGAGCTCGAGAAGGTCCCGCACAGCGCATAGAGCGCGGACCTTGCTGCAGGTCGATGCCGATAGTAAGCTATGCGCCCAGCCCGGGGGGTGGTGCGGGCCCGATCACTGGAGGCGACCATGGGTACCGCTGCCGTGCAGGGTGAATTGTGGGGCGCGCGCGCCCAGGCATGGACCGACCTGCAGGAAACGTTTTTCGCGCCGTTGTACGACGCGGCGCTCGCCGCGGCCAAGGTGGCGGCCGGCACGATCTACCTCGATGTCGGCTGCGGAGCCGGACTCGCGCTCACGCAGGCCCATCAGTGCGGCGCGACGGGAGCGGCATCGACGCCTCGGCCGGGCTGGTCGCCATCGCCCGCGCGCGCCTGCCCGCGGCCGATATCCGCGTCGGCGAGCTCGAGGAGCTGCCGTTCACCGATGGCACGTTCGACGTGGTCACGGGGTTCAACTCGTTCCAGTACGCGGCCGATCGCGTGCATGGGCTCGCCGAAGCGGGGCGGGTCACCAAGCCGGGCGGATGCGTCGTCGCGGCGGTATGGGGTGCCCCCGAGCGCTGCGAGGCAGGGGCGTACCTGGCGGCGCTCGGCAAGCTGATGCCGCCGCCCCCGGCCGGCGCGCCGGGACCCTGGGCCCTGTCGTTGCCGGGTGCGCTCGAGTCGCTTGCCCAAGAGGCGGGGCTCATCCCCGGCTACGCCGAAACCGTGGCCGTGACGTTGATGTTTCCCGACGATGCGAGCGCCCTCCGGGGCCTGCTCGCCTCCGGACCGGCGATTCGCGCGGTTCGCAGCTCGGGCGAGGCGACGGCGAGTGCTGCCGTGCTCGAGGCGATCGCGCCGTACCGACGTCCGGACGGCTCGTTCGCGCTGCGCAACGAGTTCCGGTTCCTGCTTTCGCACGCACCCGCGGCGCCCCAGGCATAACACTCGCGCTGCTCGCGCGGACGCTTCGCCCATCCGGCGGACCACCTACTGCCAAATGCGGCGCGCACCTACAGCGCCGTAGCGTCTCTCACCCTATAAGCAGTCTCGGCCGGAACATCGTTCGCGCCTCGCGCATGCCAGTCGCGATAGGCGCGCCAACCCCGGCCCCGGGGGCGTGCATGGCGCAAGCGAAGCTGCATCGAAGCGTGTCCGCGATAGCGTTCGCGGGGTGGATGGTTTTCGCAGGGACGCCGCTGCACGCCGCGAGCCC
>JBBSEG010000045.1:0-38937 GCA_038239945.1 Burkholderiales bacterium | reverse complement strand
CGCTCACGCCCGGATTGGGGGGGGCCGCTGTTGTTGCCCGGGCGCCGGCGCCGGCGCTGCGCGCCAAGCCCGCGGCGAAAGCGGTGCTTGCGCCGGTCGGCTCGGCGGGTGCGCCGGTGCCCGTGGGCCCGGCCGGCCGCATCCCGCGGCCCGCCGCGGCAAGCACGACGACGAAGCCCCCCCGCAAGGCACCCGTGCGCGGCGTGGCGACGCCCGCGCGCGCAGCCGCGCCCGCTCCGGCGTTGCCGCGCGCCGCACCGGACGCCGCGGTGGCCGCGCTTCCCGCGGTGGCTCCGCGCGCAGCGCCGGGGAGCCCCCTCGCGCCGCGCGCGCGGCGGACCGCGCATCTCGCGCCCGCCGGCGCGCTGCCTCCGGCGCGCATCCCGCCCGAATCGCTGCGCGCTCCGCCGCAGGATCGCATCGTCGCCGCCGCGCTGATCGTCTCCCTCCTGCTGCATGCGGTCGTGCTCGCCGTCCATTTCAGCCCGTTCGACCTGCGCAGCCTCGCCGACAAGGGTCCGCCGCTGGCCGTCGCGCTCGTCAACGCGCGCTCGCCGACCAGGCCCACCAAGGCCGATATCCTTGCGCAGGCGAACCTCGACGGCGGCGGCAACACGGACGAGGACCGCCGCGCCAAGTCGCCGCTGCCGCTCCTGCCGCGCGACAGCGCGCAGAACGACGTCTCGATCGCCAGCCAGAAGGTGCAAGCGCTCGAGCAGCAGACGCGCGAGCTCCTGACGCAGCTACGCTCGCAGCCCGTGGCGGCGCCGCAGCAGAAGCCCGTCGATGGCGCCGAGGCCACCGACTCGCCGACTGCCAACGACCTCATGCAGCGCACGCTCGAGGCCATGCGGCTCGAGGCGCAGATCGCCAAGGACATGGACGCCTACCAGAAGCGTCCCAAGCGCCGCTTCGTCGGCGCGCGCGCCGAGGAATACCGCTTCGCGCGCTACGTCGAGGACTGGCGCACGAAGGTCGAGCGCATCGGCAACCTCAACTACCCGGAAGCCGCGCGCGCCAACCGGCTCTACGGCAGCCTCGTGCTGACGGTCTCGATCCGCAGCGACGGCAGCATCGAGAACGTCGAGGTCAACCGGTCGTCGGGCAAGCGTATCCTCGACGCCGCAGCAGTGAAGATCGTGCAGTCGGGCGGACCGTACGCGTCATTTCCGCCCGAGGTGAAGCGCGATACCGATATCCTGCACATTACGCGCACCTGGACGTTCGCGAAGGGCGACGAGCTCACCTCGGAATAGTCGTCCGGCGCGCCCACGCACCCATTTGCAGGCGCCTGTGACCGACCGCTACGCCGTGATCGGCAACCCGATCGCGCATTCGAAGTCGCCGCTCATCCATGCCGCGTTCGCGCGCCAGACCGGCGCCGCGATCACATACGAGCGCATCCTCGCGCCGCTCGACGGATTCGCCGCGGCGGCGCACCAATTCGCAGCAGATGGCGGCCGCGGCCTCAACGTGACGCTGCCGTTCAAGCTCGAGGCCTTCGCACTCGCCGCGGCGCTAAGCGACCGGGCGCGCACCGCGGGAGCGGTCAATACGCTGCGGCGCGATGCCGATGGCTGGTTCGGCGACAACACCGACGGGGTCGGCCTCACGCGCGACCTGCAGGACAACCTCGGCGTCGTGCTCGGCGGGCGCGACGTGCTGGTGCTGGGTGCCGGCGGCGCCGCGCGCGGCATTGTCGCGCCGCTGCTCGCCGCGGGCCCGCGCACGTTGACCATCGCGAACCGGACCGTCGCGCGCGCCGCGGCGCTCGCGATGGACTTCGCGAGGCGCGGCGAGGTGCGCGCCGCCTCTGCCGGCGCGCTCGAGGGTCGCTCGTTCGACGTGGTGATCGACGCGACCAGCGCCGGCATCCGCGGCGAGGCATCGGTGCCGTGGCCCGCCACGCTGTTCGCGCCGGGCGCCTTCGCCTACGACCTGTCGTACGCCGATGCGCCCACGGCTTTCCTGCGCTGGGCGCGCGCGGCCGGCGCCGCCCGCATGGCCGACGGCCTGGGGATGCTGATCGAGCAGGCGGCGGAAAGCTTCTTCGTCTGGCGCGGTGTGCGTCCCGACACACGACCCGTCCTGACGCTGTTCAGACCGGACTGATGCCGTCGCGCGGCCGGCGCGTGCTGCGCGTCGCCCTGCTGATGGGGGGCGTCGCGCTGCTCGGCTTGGTGGCGCTGCACGCGTACTACGCCGCGATGATCTGGTGGTGGCGCGACCACGCCCCGGTGCAGACCGCCTTCATGGCGCAGCGCATGGACGAACTGCGCGCCAGGGCGCCCGGCGCCGCGCTGCGCTACCAGTTCGTGCCGTACGAGCGTATCGCCGGCGCGCTGAAGCACGCAATGATCGCCGCGGAGGATGCGCGGTTCGTCGACCACGAGGGCTTCGACTGGGACGGCATCGAGCAGGCGCTCGAGAAGAACGAGCGGCGCGGCCGCATCGTCGCGGGCGGCTCGACGATCACCCAGCAACTCGCGAAGAACCTGTTCCTGTCGCCTTCGCGCAGCTACTGGCGCAAGGGCGAGGAGGCGATCATCACCGTGATGCTCGAGGCGCTGCTGGACAAGCGCCGCATCTTCGAGCTCTACCTCAATGTCATCGAATGGGGCAGCGGCGTGTTCGGCGCCGAGGCCGCGGCGCGGCGCTATTTCGGCGTCGGCGCGGCGCAGCTCTCGGCGGAGCAGGCGGCGCGGCTGGCGGCGATGGCGCCCAACCCGCGCTTCTACGAGCGCAACCCGGCCGCGCCGGGGCTTGCGAAGAAGATCCGCATCATCGGCGCGCGCATGGCCTCGGCCGAAGTGCCGTAGCGCGCGCCGGCGGGCGTGCGGGCGGCGCGGACGGGCCGGCTGTGCCAAGGCATCGGTGCGCACGCGCCGGGTAGAATGGGCCGTTCCGCGCGTGTGTCGTCCCCCGTCCGCTTTGCCACCCGAGCCGAGATGCCCGAAGCCGCCGAACCCGATGTCGTCGATCGGACCGAGCCGCGTGAGCGGGTGGAGGATGCGCTCGCCCGCGTCACGGCGGTACTGCGCCGCCATCGTCTCGTCGAAGGCCTCGTCCACGAGCAGCTGACGCACGGTGCCGCGGGTGCTGCGCTGCGCGAGAGCCCAGTCACGCGAGCGACCCGCGCCGAGCTCGAGCGCACGCTGGCGCGCCTGCACCCGGCCGACATCGCGTTCATCCTCGAGGCGCTGCCGCTCGACGAGCGCCTCTACATCTGGGAGCTGGTCAAGGCCGACCGCGACGGCGAGATCCTGGTCGAGGTGGCCGACGCGGTGCGCGAGTCGCTCATCTCGTCGATGGACACCGAGGAGCTTGTCGCCGCGGCGGAGACCCTCGACGCCGACGAGATCGCCGAGCTCGCACCGGACCTGCCGCAGGAAGTCCTCGACGACGTCTTTCGCAGCCTCCCGGTGGACGAGCGCGAGCAGCTTCGCGCCGCGATGTCGTTCGATGAGGACATGGTCGGGGCGCTGATGGACTTCGAGGACGTGCAGGTGCGCCCCGACGTCACCCTCGAAGTCGTGCTGCGCTACCTGCGTCGCTTCGACGAGCTGCCTTCGCAGACCGACCAGCTGTTCGTGGTCGACCGGAACGAGACCCTGCAGGGCGTGCTGTCGCTGCCTAAGCTCATCGTATCCGACCCGGGCGCGACCGTCGGCGCGGTGATGGACCCCCCGGGCGTCAAGCTCCTTCAGCACGAGAAGGCCGATGTGGCGGCGAGCGCGTTCGAGCGCTACGACCTGGTCTCGGCACCGGTGGTGGACACCAACGATCGACTGGTCGGGCGCGTCACCGTGGACGAGGTGCTCGACTTCGTGCGCAAGCGCGCCGACGACGACGCGCTCGCCCAGGCCGGCCTGCGCGAGGAGGAGGACATCTTCGCCTCGGTGTGGAAGTCGTTCCAGAACCGCTGGACCTGGCTCGCGATCAACCTCGTCACTGCTTTCTTCGCTTCGCGCGTGATCGGCGCATTCGAGGGCTCCATCCAGAAGCTGGTGGCGCTCGCGGCGCTCATGCCCATCGTGGCCGGCATCGGCGGCAACTCCGGCAACCAGACCATCACGATGCTGGTGCGGGCGGCGGCGCTGGGGCAGGTCCGGCCCGGGCACGCGCGGAAGCTCGTGCGCAAGGAGCTCACGGTGGCGCTGATCAACGGGCTGCTGTGGGGTGGGGTGATGGGGCTGATCGCCATGCTCCTATACCGGCAGGTGCCGCTCGGCCTCGTCATGGTGCTGGCGATGACCCTCAACCTGATGCTCGCGGCGGTCATGGGCGTGATCATCCCGATCACGATGCTGCGCTTCGGCCGCGACCCGGCGGTCGGCTCGTCGGTGATGATCACCGCGGTGACCGATTCGGGCGGCTTCTTCATCTTCCTGGGGCTGGCCACGCTGGTCCTCGTCTAGGCGCGCGGAATAGCCTTCGCCGCCGCGCTGTTCCACCCGTGGCGCTCGATGCTTGCCGAACCGCCGCTGCCGCAGCCGGACCTCGTCGCCGCCATTCCGCGGCTGCGCCGCTACGCGCGCGTGCTCACCGGGGATGCGAGCCGCGCGGACGACCTCGTGCAGGAGACACTCGCGCGCGGGTGGGAGAAGCGCCGGCTGTGGGCCGCCGGCACCGACCTGCGCGCATGGCTGTTCACCATCATGCACAACCTCTTCGTCAACCAGCGCGCCACGCGGCGGCGCGACGCCGAGCAGCCGTCGCTCGACGACGAAGAGAACGGCATCGCGCGCGACCTGTGCGTGTGGCCCAACCAGCAGCTGCGGATCGAGCTCATCGAGATCGCGCGCGAGCTCGACCGGCTGCCGGGCGAGCAGCGCGAGGTGCTGCTGCTCGCCGCCGTGGAGGAGCTGCGTTACGACGAGATCGCCGCGGTCATGGGCATCCCGATCGGGACGGTGATGTCGCGCCTGTCGCGCGCGCGGCACAAGCTGCGCCATGCGCTGAACCGCGACCCGGCGATGCCGATGCCGCTCAAGGTGGTGAAATGAGCCGCCTCCCGGTGTCCGAGGCCGAGCTGCACGCGTACGCCGATGGCCAGGCGGCGCCCGAGCGCATCGGCGTCATCGCCGCGGCGCTGCGCGACGATCCGGCGCAGGCGGCATTCGTCGCGGGGCTGCGCGCGCAGAGCGCCGCGCTGCGCGACGCGCTGGATCCGATGCTGGCCGAGCCCATCCCGCCGCGACTGCTCGAAGCCGCGGCGCGGCCCCGGCGCGCATGGCGCGAAGCGCTGGTGCCGGCTGGCGCCGCGGCGCTGCTCGCGCTCGGCTGCGCCGCCGGCTGGTTCGCACGGGACGC
This sequence comes from Burkholderiales bacterium, assembly GCA_038239945.1. GTDB lineage: Bacteria > Pseudomonadota > Gammaproteobacteria > Burkholderiales > Casimicrobiaceae > VBCG01. The sequence continues at coordinate 33,624 of JBBSEG010000045.1, read as the reverse complement.
GACGCTGCGCGAGGCCGGCACGCCGACCACCTTCGCCCGGCAGGCCGCGCTCACTTACGCGCTCTACTCCGCCGACGTGAATCGCCCCGTCGAGGTGTGGGCCGCGGAGGAGAAGCGCCTGGTCACGTGGCTGTCGCGCCGCCTCGGCTTCGCCGTGCATGCGCCCGATCTCAACGGCTTCGGATACGCTCTGGTGGGCGGACGGCTGGTGGCGGGCAACGCGCAGCCCGCCGCGTTCTTCATGTACGAGAACGCGGACAAGCAGCGGCTGACCCTGCAGGTACGCAAGCAATCGGAGGGTCCCGCCGATGCGGCGTTCCGCTACACGCTGGAGGACGGCGTGGGGGTCTTCGTCTGGGTCGACGATCGCTGCGGCTACGCGCTGTCCGGGCGCATGGAGCGCGGCCAGCTGCTCGCGATCAGCCGGCTGGTCTACGGCCAGCTCGCCGCCGCCGACTCGATCGCCCGCTAGCCGGCGGCCGCCGCCACCGGGCGGGACGGCGAATCCGGCCGCGCGACGCGATGCGTATAATGACCCGGGAGCTGCCGCGCGCCCGATGGTGGAACGGCGCTGCTCGGGGCTAGGGCTCACCGGCGCGGCGGTTCCGTGTGCGGCGCCGCCCCGCCCGCTGCCCAACTCCCGTCCTCGATCGCCGTGCGCGTGCTGCCGTGAACGTCCAGGAACCTGCCGCCGTCACCGATCTCGAGCGCGAGATCGCCGCGCTTATCATCGCCGCGCTGCGGCTCGAGGTCCCGCTCGAGGACTTCGCCCCCGGGACGCCTCTGTACGGCGATACGCTGGGACTCGATTCCATCGACCTCCTCGAGATCGCGCTGGCGGTGTCCAAGCAATACGGCTTCGAAATCCGCGCCGACAGCGCGGAGAACGAGCGGGTGTTCGGGTCCCTGCGGGAGCTCGCTTCGCATGTGGCGACCCACCGCACCCGCTGAGCCGGCCGCGAACGCGCCTTCCGTTGCGCAGCCTGCACCTCGCGCGGGATGGTGCCGCGCGCTGCCGGCGCTGGTGGCGCTCGTGCCTCTGGGGGTGTGGGCCGCGCGCTGGTCCGGCTGGCCGATGCTCGCGAACGCGCTATCCGTCGTGGTTGTGGCGCTCGTGCTGTGGGCGGTCGCACGCAGCGCAGGGCGCGCGACCGCGTGGCTCCTAGCATTTGCCGCGCTCGGGCTTGCGCTGCTCGCGCAGGACGCCGGCCTGCCGCCCGTGTTCCTGCCACCCGTGGCCATCAACCTGGCGATCGCGCTAGTGTTTGCCGTGTCGCTGCGCGAGCGCGAGCCGCTGATTGCCCGGCTGGCGCGCCGCGGCGGGGCCGTGCTCACGCCTGAGGTCGCCCGCTACTGTCGTCGCCTCACGATCGTGTGGGCGGTGTGGCTGGCGGCGCTCGCCGCGGTCGGCGTGGCCATCGCCCTGCACGGCGACGAGCGCGTCGGGGCCTGGTGGGCCGGGCTCGTCGACTATCTGCTCGTCGCTGCGCTCTTCGTGGGCGAGTACGTGTACCGGCAGCGCTTCGATCCCACGCCGGGCGGGTGGCGGGCGCACTGGCGCAACGCCCGCGAAGGAATGCGCGCGCCGCGGGCATGAGGCCGGCGGGGTGTCACTCGTGCGCAGGCGCGGGCGCGGTGCGCCGGCCCGGGGTGCCCGCGTGCTTGCGCGCACAGGCGCACCGGTGAGCACGAGCGTCGCGGCGCTGCCGCTGCTCGACGGCTTCGGGCCGGACGACGACCTGCTCGTGGACGGCACCATCGATGCCGTCTCCGCGACCGGCTTCTGCGGTGCCGCGCTGCGCCTGGCGCGCAGGCTTCCGTCCGGTCCGTACGCCATCAATCGCTGCGAGGACCGGACACGCTTTCTCCTCGGCAGCGCCGCGGTGCTCGCCGCGGGCCACACGTTGATCCTGCCTCCCTCGCGCGGCGCGGAGGTCGAGGGGGACCTGCAGGCGCGCTATCCGGGCGCCTACGCGATCGCGGATGCGCCCGCGATGCCTGGCGCAATCCCGACCGTGGTGCCCGACGCCGGCGACCTCGGCGGCGCGGCACATTGGCCGCCTCCCGCAATCGCGGCGGAGCAGGTCGCGGCGATCCTGTTCACCTCCGGCTCCACCGGTGCACCGGCGGCGCAGCCGAAGCGCTGGTCGGCGCTGGTGCGCGGCGCGCGCACGTTCGTCGGGTCGTTCGGGCCGTTGCCCGGCGACGCGGTCATCGTCGGCACCGTCGCGCCGCAGCACATGTTCGGTCTCGAGACCACCGTGCTGCTGCCTTGGCAGACCGGCACTCCGGTGGACGGGCGCCGGCCGCTCTATCCCGCCGATCTCGCGACGTGCGCCGCCGGGCATCGCGCGCGCGGGCGGCGCGTGTGGCTGATGACCACGCCGCTGCACCTGCGCGCCTTCCACGCTGCGATGGCAGAGCCGCCGCGTCTGGCGCAGGTCGTGGTCTCGACGATGCCGCTTCCAATCGAGCTCGCCTGCGACGTCGAGCGCGACTGGGGCGTCGCGGTGGGCGAGATCTACGGCTGCACCGAGGGCGGCATGCTCGCTACGCGGCGTCCCGCCCGCGATGCCACGTTCACACCCGGGGCGGGGCTGACCGCGACGCTCGCCGCCGATGGCCGCGCCACGCTGTCGGGCGGGCACCTCGACGCGGCGCTGGTCACGGCGGACCGCTTCCTGGCCGTAGAGGACGGGTCGCAGCGGCTGCGCCTCGTCGGACGCGACCGCGACATCGTCAAGATCGCGGGCAAGCGCACCACGCTTGCCGCGCTGTCGGCCGCGCTCGCGTCGATCCCCGGCGTGCGCGACGCGGCATACGTGCCGGCGGCCGCCGAAGCCGTGCGGCTGGCGGCACTGGTGGTGGCGCCCGGCCACGACGCGCAGTCGCTGCGCACCGCGCTGGCGGCGCGCGTCGACCGGGCCTTCCTGCCGCGCCCGCTGGCGTTCGTCGCCGCGCTGCCGCGCGATGCGCAGGGCAAGCTTGCGGCCGCGGCGCTGCAGGCGGCGCTGGACGAAGCGCTGCGCGTGCCCGGCGCGCGTCCCGATCGCGTGCTGTGCAGCGCCGGCGCCGTGCCCCACGCCCATCCCGCCTTCGCCGGACACTTTCCGGGACGGCCGATCCTTCCCGGCGTGCTGCTGCTCGAGCGCGTCGAGCGGCTCCTGCGCGAGCACGGCCTGGCCGTGGCGGCTGTCGACGACGCCTCGTTCGCCCGGGCGGTCGAGCCGGGCGCGCGATGGTCGGTTCGCGTCGAGCTCGGCGACGACGCGCGCGCCCGCTTCCGCGTCGAGGTGGATGGCGAGAAGGCCGCCGCGGGCACGTTGCGCACCCGGCCGAGCGCATGAGCGCGGCTGCCGTGGCGCGGTGCGCCGGGTCAAGCGCGCCAGCGCCGCGCGAGTGGCGCCCGTGAGCACCGGCGCGCCACCCGTTTGGCTCGAGCAGAAGGAGCGCGGCAGCGTGTTCCTGATGGCGACGCTGATCCGCATCGCACTTGCGTTCGGCCGGCCCGCGGGCGCGCTGCTGCTCTATCCCATCTGCGCCTACTTCATGCTGTTTTCGGGTGCCGCGCGCCGCGCCTCGCGCGACTATCTGTCCCGCGTGCTGCACCGCGCGCCCACGCTGCGCGAGCGCTTCCGCCACTACCACTGCTTCGCCGCGACGCTGCTCGACCGCGTGTTCCTGCATGCGGGCCGCCTCGACGAGTTCGACTGCGCGCTCGAAGGCCTCGACCTCATGAATGGGCACGTCGCCGCGGGCCGCGGCTTCCTGCTGGTCGGCGCGCATCTTGGCAGCTTCGAGGTGCTCCGCGCGATCGCGCTGGCCGAGTGTCCGGTGCCGCTGCGCGTGCTGATGCATCATCGCCACGCGGCGAAGATGGCGCGGGTGCTGCGCAGCGCGGACCTGCGGCTGCCCGACCAGGTGATCGCGCTCGGCCGGCCGGAAGCGATGCTCGAGGTGCGCGATGCGCTCGCCCGCGGCGAGATCGTCGCGCTGCTGGCCGACCGCTCGATCTACGGCGACCGGCAGGTGGCGTGTCCCTTCCTGGGCGCCGCGGCGGCCTTCCCGCGCGGACCGTTCGAGCTCGCCGCGCTGCTCGACGCGCCGGTGGTGCTGTTCTCGGCGGTCTATCGAGGCGGCCGCCATTACGACATCCGCTTCGAGGCGCTGGAGGTGGCGGCGGCGGGGGAGCGCCGCGCCGCGCTGGTGGAGCGGCGCTGCCACGCCTTCGCCACGTGGCTCGAGGCGCGCTGCCGCGCCGCGCCGTTCAACTGGTTCAACTTCTACGATTTCTGGGCGCGGCCGTCGGAACCGGCGCGCCGATGAGCGGCGCTCGACACAGCCGGCTGCGCGCAGCGCTCGCGCCGCTGCTGTTGTGGAGCGCGACGAGCCTCGCGGCCGCCGCCGCAGCGCCCACTGCGCCGACGCTCGACAACCTGCTGCGTGAGCTGCGCAGCGTCGCCGAGCGGCACGCGACGTTCGACGAGACGCGGGAGATGGCCCTGCTTAATGGGCCGATCGTGCGCCGCGGCACGCTCGACTACGTGCGCCCCGACCAACTCACGATGCGCGTGGAGTCGCCCTATTTCGAGCGCCTCTCGATTGCCGGCGGCGAGCTGACGCTGGAGCGGCGCACGGGCGTGTCGCGCATCGCGCTCGCGAGCCAGCCGCAGCTCGCCGCATGGATCGAGAGCCTCCGCGCCACCCTCGCCGGCGACGGCGCCGCGCTGCAGCAGCATTTCGACGTGCGCATCGACGGGCCGCTTGCGCAATGGCGTCTCGAGCTGTTGCCGCGCGACCCCGCGCTGCGCGCGGTGGTCGAGCGCATCGGCATCGCGGGCCGGGGCGCCGAGGTCGTGCGCTTCGAGGTCGACGAGACCAAGGGCGACCGCACCCGCATCGCGATCACGCCGCGCGCATCGCGATGAGCGGCCGTGCGCTGCGCGCCGTGGCGCTGCTCGTGGCGGTCGTCCTCCTGGCCGCCTACGCCGTGGCGCGAGTGCGGGTCAGCGCGGACTTCGCGGCGTTCCTCCCCGCCGGCGCCGACCCGACGCAGCGCGCGCTCATCCAGCAGCTGCGCGAAGGTGCGGCCGGCCGGCTGGTGCTAATCGAGCTATCCGGAGCGCCGCCCGGCGCCCTCGCCGCGGCGAGCCAGGCGCTCCGCGCGCGCCTGGCGACGGAACCGGCGTTCCGCTACGCCGCCAACGGCGACGCTCTGGCCGCGCGACGCGAAGTCGAGCTGATCGGCGCGCAACGCTATGCGCTGAGCCGCCGCCTGACGACTGCGACCTTCACGGTCGAAGGATTGCGCGCTGCGCTCGCGGAGCGGCTCGAAGGCCTCTACGGCAGCGCCGCGCCGCTCGAGGGTGCGCTGCTCGCGCAAGACCCCACGGGCGAGACCCTCGCCATCCTGCGCAGTCTCGCGCCGGCGCAGGCGCCGCGCAGCGTCGACGGCGTGTGGTTCGATCCCGCCGGTGCGCGTGCGCTCCTCGTCGCGGAGACCGTTGCGTCGGCCGCGGACCTGGACGGACAGGCGGCCGCGGTTGCCGCGCTCGTCGCGAGCCATGCGGCGGCCGGCGGCGCAAGCTCGCTGTCGTTCTCGAGCCCCGGCACGCTCGCGGTGGCGAGCCGCGCGGCCATCGCACGCGAGGCAGGGATCCTGTCGGTCGTGTCGGCCCTGCTGATCCTCGGCGTACTGGCGTGGACCTACCGCTCGCCGCGCCCCGTGCTGCTGTGCGCGCTGCCCGCCGCGGCCGGATTGCTGGCCGGCGTCTGCGCCGTGCATTGGGGGATCGGGCGCCTGAACGGAATCACGCTCGCGTTCGGCGCCACGCTGCTGGGCGAGGCGGTCGATTATCCCAGCTTCCTGTTCACCCAGGTCGCGCCGGGCGAGGCGCCTGCGCAAACGCGCATGCGCGTCGGGCCGCTGCTGCGCCTGGCCGTCCTGACCACCGCGTGCGGCTCGGTCGCGCTGCTCGCCGCGGGCTTCCCCGGTCTGGTCGAGCTCGGCGTGCTCACGCTGGTGGGCGTGCTGGTGGCCGGCGTCGTCACCTGGTGGGGGGTGGCCGACTGGATCCCCACCAACCTCGGCCGCGCCTTGCCTGCGCTGCCGGACCTGCCCGGGCGGGCTGCGTGGCGGCTGCCGCTGCGGCCCGCGTGGCGCATGGGCCTGCTTGCGCTGGCGGTCGTGGTCGTGGCGCTGGTCGACCAGCGCCGCGTGTACTTCGACGACGACCCGGCGCACCTGAATCCACTGCCCGCGGCGCTGGCCGCCGCCGATCGCGGCCGGCGCGCAGCGCTCGGCGCGCCGGATGTGCGCAATGTGATCCTGGTGCGCGGCGGGACGGTGGACGACGTCCTGGCGCGGTGCGAGCGGCTCCGCGCGACGCTCGACGGAGCGGTCGCGGCCGATGCGCTCGCGGGCTTCGACCTCGTCAGCGACATCGTGCCGAGCGCCGCTGCGCAGGCACGCCGGCGCGCGGCGCTGCCCGATGCACCGCAGCTCGAGCGCGATCTCGCCCTCGCGCTGACCGGCACGCCGTTTCGCGCCGACGCCTTCGCGCCGTTCCTGCGCGACGTCGCCGCGGCGCGCGTCGCCGCGCCGGTCGCCCCCGCGACGCTGGCGGGGACCGCGCTCGGGCTGCGCGCCGCCGCGCTCCTCGGCACGGACGCCGACGGCGCGTATGCCGTGGTGCCGCTGCGCGGCGTGAAGGATGCCGCCGCGCTCGGAGCGATGGTGCGCGCCATGGGCGAGCCCGAGGTGACGACGCTCGACCTGCGCACCGCCGCGGCGACGATGCTCGCGGCGTATCGACAGCGCGCGCTGGTCGCGACGGCCGCAGGGGTCGCGCTGATCCTGGCGGTGCTCGCGATCGGCCTGCGCGACCTGCGCCGCGCGGGCCGGGTGCTCGCGCCGGTGCTGGCCGGCACGCTGCTGGCCGCCGGACTGCTCGTCGCGGGGGGGACGCCCCTCACGCTGTTCCACCTCGTGGCCCTGCTGCTGGTGGTGGGCATAGGCGTCAACTACGGGCTCTTCGCCGATCGTGCAAGCACCGCGCCGGGGGAGGGGGTCCGTGTGGTGCGTACACTGCTGGTCGTGAGCGCCACGACGCTTTGTGCCTTCGCGACGCTCGCCGTGTCGAGCATTCCCGTGCTGCACGCGCTCGGGACGACGGTGTGCGCCGGCGTCGCGGCATGCCTGGCGGCGGTCGCGTTCGTGCACGCGCCGTTAGCACCCTCCAGTCGCGGGCGATGAGCATGCCGGCGGGCGCGCTGCGCATCACCGCGTCGACGCTCGCCAACGGCTGCGGGGTGGGCTGGCAGGCGGTCGGCGACGCGTTGCGCGCCGGCCGCAGCGGCTTGCGCCGCAACGATTTCCCGCCCGCGGCCGAGCTCGAGACCTTCATCGGCCGGGTCGACGGCATCGAAGCCGCGCCGCTGCCCGACGCCTATGCGCGCTACGACTGCCGCGTCAACCGGCTCGCGCTGCTGGCGCTCGAGCAGGATGGATTCGTGCGCGCGGTGCAGAAGGCCCGTGCGCGCCACGGCCGGGCCCGCATCGGCGTGTTCCTGGGCACGAGCACCTCCGGCATCCTGGCCACCGAGCTCGCCGCGCGCGCGGCCTCGCGCGGCGAGGTCGCGCTGCCGCTGTCCGCGACGTTCTACGAGTGCCGCCACAGCATGTATTCCGGCATCCGCTTCCTCCGCGAGTATCTTGGACTGCGCGGCATCGCGCACACGGTTTCGACCGCGTGCTCGTCGAGCGCGAAGGTGTTCGGCGCGGCGCGGCGCGCGGTGGCCGCGGGCTGGTGCGACGCGGCGGTGGTCGGGGGCGCCGATTCGCTGGCGCTGTCGACGCTGCATGGATTTCGCGCGCTCGAGCTCCTCTCGCGCGCACCCTGCCGGCCGTGCGACGCGGAGCGCGACGGCATCTCCATCGGCGAGGCCGCGGCGTTCGCGCTGCTCGAGCGCGACGGGGACGGCGCGGTGGACGTCACCGGATGCGGCGAGAGCGCGGACGCTTGGCACATGTCCACGCCGCATCCCGAAGGCGCCGGCGCGGTGCAGGCGATGCGCGCAGCGCTCGCGTCCGCCGGCCTCGCCGAGACCGAAATCGACTACGTCAACCTGCACGGCACCGCCACGGCGGCCAACGACCTGGCCGAGGATCGCGCGGTCTGCGAGGCGCTCCCGCATGGGCCAGTGGTGAGCTCCACCAAGGGCTTCACCGGCCATACGCTCGGCGCGGCGGGCGTGACCGAGGCGCTCCTCACCGCGTTCGCGCTCGAGCAGCAGTGGGTGCCGGGAACGCTCAACTGCCGGCAGGTCGACCCGCGCCTGCGCGCCTGCATCGCGACCGCCTCGCGCAGCGTTCGCCTGCGACATGCGCTCAGCAACTCCTTCGGCTTCGGCGGCAACAACTGCAGCCTCGCGCTGACCCGGGCCGCATGACGCCGGTGGCGATTCGGGCAATCGGCGTATGCGCGGCGGGCTTGTCCGGATGGAGCGCGGCCCGGCCCATCCTTGCCGGCCTGAAGATGTATGCGGGCGGCGAAGTTCCCCGTCTGGCAGCCGCGCTGCTCCCGGCCACGGAGCGGCGGCGCGCCAACACGACGTCGCGCTGGGCGCTTGAGGCCGCGGCCGATGCGGTGCGCGAGCTGCCGAGCGCCGACTTGGCCGCGCTCCCCACGGTGTTCGCGTCCGCCGACGGCGACGGGGAGGTGCTCACGAGCGTGCTGCACGATCTCACGCAGGGGCGCGTCGCGCTGTCGCCCACGACGTTTCACAATTCCGTATTCAACGCGCCGGCCGGCTACTGGTCGATCGGCGCGCACTCGCCGGCCGCGTCGACGACGATCTGCGGCGGTCCTTTCACGCTGGCTGCGGGGCTGATCGAAGCCGCGACGCAGGCAACGCTCGGCGGTACGAGCGTGCTGCTGGTCGCCTACGACCTGCCGTTTCCGGTGGCCTCGCCGATCAGCACGCCGGTGCGCTACCCATTCGCATGCGCGCTGCTGATCGCGCCGGTGCGCCAGGGCAATCGCGACCTCGGCGCCTTAGCGTCGCTGCAGATCGTCGCGGAGCGTGGCGCGGACGGCTTCGCCACGCTCGAGGCCTCGCTGCGCGAGCGCTTCGGCGGCAATCCGGCCGCCGCGGCGTTGCCCCTGCTCGCCGCGATCGCGCGTGCCGCTCCGGCGACGATCGCGCTGCCTTATCTCGACGGCGACTGGCTGTCGATGCGCTGGTCGCCGTGACCATCGCCGGTGCGGCGCTAGCCGCGCTACTCCCGCACCATGGCTCGATGTGCCTGCTCGACGCGGTGGTGGTGCACGACGCTGCGCGCATCGTATGCGTCACCGGCCGCCACCTGGATCCGGCCAACCCGCTGCGCGAAGAAGGACGCCTGACCTGCATGGCGGCAATCGAGCTCGCGGCGCAGGCGATGGCGGCGCACGGCGCGCTCCTGGCACCCGGCGGCCCCAGGGCCCTGCAGGGCTGGCTTGCGCGGGTGCGCGATTGCGTGTTCCAGTTCGATTCGATGGACGCGCTCGCCGCCCCATTGACGATCGAGGCGGTCCGCCAGGCGGGCGGCGCAAGCGCGCTGGCGTATCGCTTCTCGGTGCGCGCCGGCGACGACGTCGTCGCGACGGGGTCCGCGCTGATCGCGCTCGCCGTTCCCCCGGCGTCCGCATGAAGCGCGCGCTGGTCACCGGAGGCAGCGGGTCGCTCGGCGCCGCCATCGCGCAGGCGCTCGCCGCGGCGGGCCATTTCGTCTACGTGCACGCGCATCGGCACGGCGCCGCCGCGGAGCGCGTCGTGGCCGCGATCGAGTCCTCCGGCGGCGCAGGTGCGCCGGTGTCGTTCGACGTCACCGATGCCGCGGCCACGCGCGCCGCGCTGCAGGCCGTGCTGGCCCACGGCCCCATCCAGGTGCTGGTCAACAACGCCGGCGTGCACGACGACGCACCGCTCGCCGGCATGCAGGCCGCGCAGTGGCACGGCGTGATCGACGTCGTGCTGCACGGCTTCTTCAACGTCACCCAGCCGCTGCTCCTGCCGATGATGGCAACGCGCTGGGGCCGCGTGATCAACATCGCGTCGATCGCGGGCATCGCGGGCAATCGCGGCCAGGCCAACTACGCCGCGGCAAAGGCCGGCCTGATCGCGGCCGGCAAGTCGCTCGCCATCGAGCTTGGCAGCCGCGGCGTCACGGTCAACAGCGTCGCCCCGGGCATCGTGGCGGGACCGATGAGCGCCGCCGCGTTTCCCCCCGAGCGGGTGCGGGCGCTGGTGCCGCTCCAGCGCGCCGGCACGCCCGACGAGGTGGCCCAGGTGGTGGCGTTTCTTGCCTCCGACGCGGCCGCTTACGTCTCCGGCGCAGTGATCCGCGTCGACGGGGCGATGTACTGATGCGTGCCGTGGCGGTCATCCCGGCGTTCAACGAGGCGGCGACGGTGCGCGACATCGTAGTGCGCACGCTCGCGCACTGTCCGCAGGTGATCGTGGTCGACGACGGGTCGACGGATGCCACCGCCGCGTGCCTCGAAGGCCTGCCCGTCGAGCTCCTGCGCCATGCGGTCAACCGGGGCAAGGCGGCCAGCCTGCGCGACGGGTTCGCTGCCGCGCTCGCCGCCGGGGCCGAGGTGGTGGTGACGCTCGACGGCGACGGCCAGCACCGACCGGAGGACATCCCGCGGCTGCTCGCGGCGGGCGCGCTCAATCCGGGGCGCATCGTGATCGGCGCGCGCGTGCGCAACCGGGGCGCCGCCCCGATGTCCCGGCGGATCGCCAACGCCGCCGCGGACTTCTGGCTGTCGTGGGCCGCGGGCTACCCGATCGTCGATACGCAATCCGGGCAGCGCGTCTATCCCGCCGCGCTGCTGCGCGAGCTCTCCGCGGTTGCGGTCGAACGCGGCGCGGGCTTCGCGTTCGAGAGCGAACTGCTGCTGGTGGCTGCGCAGCGCGGTTTTCGCGCAGTCGCGGTGCCGATCGAAACGCTCTACTTCCCGGACGCGCGACCCAGTCATTTCCGTCCCGCGCGGGACATCGCGCGCATCGGCGGCGTAGTGGCGCGGCACCTCATCGCCGCGCGCTTCAACCCGCGCGGGCTGTGGCGGGCGCTCACGCAGGCGCCGGAGCTGATCGACGGGACGCCGTGCAGGGGTGAGCGGGGCTCGGATGGGCCGGCCGGATCGGGAGGATCGGGGCGGGCGTACAATCGGGGCCGCCGCGCCGCGCGCTTGCGGCCGCCGCCATGACCTTCGAGCCTCACGCCGTGTTCGCCGCCGTCCTCGCGCCGAAATTCATCGCGGTGTACGTGTTCGTCGCGGCGGCGCTGTTCGTGCATTTTCGCGGTCGCGTGCGGCACCCGCTGGTCAAGCAGCTCACCGACCACTCGACGATCATGGCGCCGTACAACGCGCTCATGTACCTGTTCTCGGCGCTGCCCGCGCGGCCGATCCTCGACCCGCGCGCCATCCCCGAGCTCGACGTGTTGCGCGCGAACTGGCAGACCATCCGCGGCGAGGCGGTCGCGCTGATGGAGCAGGGGAGCATCCGCGCCGCCACCGGCCACAACGACCTCGGCTTCAACTCGTTCTTCAAGAATGGCTGGAAGCGCTTCTACGTGAAGTGGTACGGCGCCGCGATGCCCTCGGCGCTGGCGTCCTGCCCGAAGACCGTCGCGCTGGTCGACTCGTTGCCCAACGTGAACGCCGCGATGTTCGCGCTCCTTCCGCCCGGCGCCAAGCTCAACCGCCATCGCGATCCGTTCGCCGGGTCTCTGCGCTATCACCTCGGGCTCGTCACGCCGAACTCCGAGCGCTGCCGCATCTACGTCGACGGCAACCCGTACGCGTGGCACGACGGTGAGGATCTTCTGTTCGACGAGACGTTCATCCACTCGGCCGAGAACGACACCGACATCACTCGCATCATCCTGTTCTGCGACGTCGAGCGGCCGCTGCGCACGCCGGTGATGCGCGGTCTCAACCGCCTGGTCGCGCGCCATGTGATGCGCGCCGCGTCGACGCAAAACCTCGAAACCGAGCCGGTGGGCCTGCTCAATCGCATCTACGCCGTGTTCGGCCGCTCGAGCGACGTCCTGACCCGGCTGAAGCGCCGCAACCGCACCGCCTTTCGCGCCGTCAAGTACGCGCTCATCGCGGGGCTGGCCTACCTGATCTTCGTCTACTGATGGCGCAGCGTCCGCCCGCGCGCCCGGGCGACTCCCTGGAGGGCGTGGCGACACCCGCGCTATGCGTCGACCTCGACGCGCTCGAGCGCAACATCGCCCGGATGGCCGCCGCCACCACCGGCATCCGCCTGCGGCCGCATGCGAAATCGCACAAGTGCCCGGCGATCGCCCAGATCCAGATCGCGCACGGAGCGGTGGGCATCTGCTGCCAGAAGACGGACGAGGCCGCGGCGTTCGTCGCCGCGGGCATCCGCGACGTGCTGGTGACCAACGAGATCGTCGCGCGCCCCAAACTGGCGCGGCTCGCCGCCCTCGCGCGCGAGGCGACACTCGGCGTGCTCGTCGATCATCCGCTCGCGGTGGCGCCGCTGGCGCAAGCCGCGGTCGAGGCGGGCGTCACGCTCGAGGTCTACGTCGAGATCGACGTCGGCGCGCGACGCTGCGGCGCAGCGCCGGGTGCCGCGGCCGCCGCCCTCGCGCAGGCGGTGGCCGATACACCCGGCCTGCGGCTGCGCGGCGTGCACGCTTACCAGGGCGGGGCCCAGCACCTGCGCACCCCCGCCGAGCGGAGCGCCGCCATCGCGGCGGCCGCGCGCGACGTGCAGGCGACGCGCGTGGCGCTCGCGGCGCGCGGCCTCCCGTGCGACATCGTCACCGGCGCGGGCACGGGCACGTGGCCGCTCGAGCAGGCGTCGGGGGAGTGGAACGAGCTGCAGCCGGGCTCGTACATGTTCATGGACGCGGACTACGCGCGCAATGCGGCCTCTCCAGGCGACCAGCGCTTCGAGCAGAGCCTGTTCGTGCTCGCCGCGGTGATGAGCGTACCGTCGCCCGGCCGCGCGATCGTCGACGCCGGCCTCAAGGCGTTCAGCTTCGATTCCGGGCTGCCGCTCGTGCACGCCGCGCCGGGCCGTGCCTACGTCAAGGCATCCGACGAGCACGGCGAGCTTTCGATCGACCCGTCGGTGGCGGCCCCTCGCCTGGACGAACGGGTATGGCTCGTCCCCGGTCACTGCGACCCGACCGTCAACCTGTACGACTGGCTCGTCGCCTACCGCGGCGATCGCGTGGTTGCAGTCTGGCCGGTGGCCGCCCGGGGTGCGCTGGGATGACGACGGGTCGCACGAGGATGACGACGGATCGCTCCACCGCGTGGCGCCTGCCGGCGTTGCTGCTGGCCGTCGCGCTGGTCGCGGCGGGCGTCTACGCGGCGCTCGACCGCGCGCATCCTCCGGCAGCGGCCGACCCGGCCGGCGCGGCCGGCGCGGCCGGTCCGGTCGCCACCCTTCGCGGTCCCGACCGCGGTGCCGCACTCGCCGGCAGTCGCGCGCTTGGCGCCCCCTCGGTTCTCCCGGCGGCCGGCGCGGGCGCGGGCGCGACACCGGCAGGCGCGGCCCGCCGGGCGCAAGGCACGCTGTCGCCGAACCGCGAGGCGTTCGAGAAAGCGCGCAACCTGGGGGCGTTGTTCAACGCGCTCATCGTCTCCACCGACCCCGACGCGCTGTTCTTCGCCGAGCGCGCGTTGCGCGAGTGCATGCCGTACATCATGGCGGCCGGTCAATCGAGCGAGGCGCCACCGCTCGACAAGTATCGTCCGGCGCGCGCAGACGATCCGCTGACCGCGCGCCGCCAGCAGGCGTACGGTGCGCTCCAGGCGCGCTGCAGCGGCTTCGACCTCGGCGCCGATCCGCCGGCGACCCGCAAGGCGCTCCACGACGCGCTGCTCGCCACCAGCGATCCGCGCGCCGCTCTCGAGCAGGCGAGCGCAGCGCTGCGCAAAGGCGCCGCGCCGGAGGGGGCGATGGACCGCACGCGCGAGCTCGCCGCGACCGGCGACCCTTACCTCCTCGAGCAGGCGAGTGCGGCGATGTCCGCGATGCGCGGCAGGTACGTGTTCATGGTCGACGGGCAGCTCGTGCGGCCGGACATCGTCGCCGCCGGATGGATGATGGCCGCGTGCGATGCCGGGCGCTCGTGCGGAGCCGAGTGGGTCGACGCGCCCTGCGCGTTCCTGACCGAATGCGACGCGCGCGACCTCGAGTCGTCGATGCAGCGCTACCAGCTCACGCCGCTCGAATACGAGCGCATGCAACAGGTTCGCGCGCTCGTGACGCGTGGCGTCGCGTCGGGCCAGTGGGATCCCGCGCTGTTCGCGCCGCAGCCGCCGCCGCCCGGCTACCGGCGCTGGGGGCCGTAGGCGCGCCGTCAGAACGTCACGATGCCGCGGCGCGTGCGCACCATCGCCGCCAGCCGTGGCGACTGGCCGTAGGTGACCTTGACCACCTCCGCGAGCCCGAGCCGCGCAATGGCCGCGCGGATGAGCGCGGGATCGGGATGCTCGCCGGCGAGCGCGACGAGCGACAGGCCGTGATCAGGCAGGTCGTCGGCCGGATGGCGCGGGCCGGACCATTCGATGAGCGACGGCACCAGCCCGCGCCCGGGCAGGTGCCCGTCGTCCGGCACCGTGAGCCGCCAGCGATAGCCGTTGCGCGCGAACGGGACGATCTCACCCAGGTTCTCAGTACTGCGTGAAGCGAGCGCCTCGATCGAGCCGGTGCGCGCGACATAATGGACCAGCCGCGGGCCGTCGGTCAGCGCGGCGCGCATGCGCGGCTCGTCCAGGTCGAACCAGCGCGCTCGCGCGGGCGCCGCGCCTTCCGGATCGATCGCGATCACCTCGAGATAGAGCCGCTCGCCAAGACGCAGCACCGCATTGTGGGTGCCCATCGTTGCGTGCCGGCCGCCGGGCTCCGGGCGGGCGTGCAGGCCGCTGTCGACGAAGGCGCAGCCCTGCTCGAGCGTCTGCGCGGCGATGACGAGATGGTCGATCGTCGCAACGTCCATCTAGCCCCCGGCGCCCGTGCGCTCGTCCGCCTCGAAGTCGAGCTCGACGCGCGCGCCGTTCGGATCGTGGAAGAACACCTGCCAGACCCCCGAGCCGACCTGCTTGCGGCAGGTGTGCTGGATGTTGCGCGCGGTGAGCAGCGCCAGCGTGTCGGCGAGCCCCGCTGCTGAGAACGCCATGTGGTCGATCACGCCGGCCTTGAGCTCGTCGCGGGCCCGCCCCCCCACTACGTGCACGATGGCCTGCGGCCCGGCGTAGAGCCACGCCCCCGGAAAGCCCAGCGGCGGCCGCGGGCCGTCGGTGAGGCCGAGCAGGTCGCGATAGAACAGGACCGTGCGCGACACGTCGTCGGTGAGGATCGTGAAATGGTTCATCGCGGTCGCGGGCATGGCGGCTCCGAAAGGCGCTGGTCGAGCGTCGATTATGTCAGCCCGCGACTTCCGCTGCGAAGCGCGCCAGGATCGCGGTCGCGGGGGGCGGCTGGGGGTCGCTGTACGGATACGCCGGATCGCCGCCGCTCCAGGCGTGGCGCAAGCCGCCGACGCTCACGTGCCGCACCACCAGCGCGCCCCGCGCGTCGACCCAGTCGCGCGTGATCACGGTGCGTCCGCCGGCGGCTTCGCGCGCCTCGCGGTCCGCGGGCGGCAACCGGCCCGGGCCCGTTGCCGCATCCTCGTGCGCCAGCGCCGCGTGGCCGTTCAGCACCAGGAACTGGCGCACGAGCGCAACCGCGTTGCGCGGGGCGACGATGTCGTCGTCCTCGCCGTGCACGACGCACAGCGGGAGCGTGCGCGGTGGCGCCTGCCCGCGCCGCTGCGCCGCGGCGATGGCTTCCACGTCGGTGTCCGGGCCGCGTTGCAGGACGCCCATGGCCGCCATCGCCCCAGACGCCGCGCCGCACGCGAGTCCCGAATGGACGAAGACGCCGGCAACGCGGGCGCTATGCCGCACCGCGATCGCGGCGGCCAGCGCACCGCCGGCGGACAGCCCTGCGACGATCACGCGCCGCGCGTCGGCGCGGTGATCCCTGCGCACCGCATCCACCTGCGCCAGCACGATGGCGGCTTCGCCGGCGCCGCGCGCGGTCCGCGTATCGAACCAGTTCCAGCAACGCCAGGGATTGGCGCCTTCCGCCTGGCGCGGCAGCAGCACGAGCCAGCCGTGCAGATCGGCGAAGTCCTCGATGCCGGTCGCGGCGGCGAATTCCTCGGGCGTCTGCCGGCAGCCGTGGCACATGACCAGCAGAGGCGCGCGGCGCCACCGGCGGTGTCCGCGCGGGAGGTAGAGAAGGTACTCGCGGCGGGGCGCCGCGAGCGGCGCGCTCGCCACCCATCCGCGCCACGAGCCCTTGCTGCCGGCTTCGAAACGCCCCGGCGTCGGCTCGGCGCGCCTGCGCAGGCGCGCGACCCACGCGCGCATCCGTGCGAGCCAGGCTCTCACGTCGTTCGGTCCGGCCGCATGCGGCGCGCCGGTCGCGTCGAGCCGGGGCACCGCCTCGGCCATCCGGACGACGCCCCCTGTCCCTGCCGCCCGGTAGCATCTCTGCTAACAAGTCTGGCGGGGAGGGGGCGGTGCCGATGGGTGTGGAACGCGATCCCGAAGGGGGCTTTTCGACGGGCACCGGGGGACTTTCGCCGGGCGGCGCATCGGCGCAGCCGCGCGTCCGCAAGCTCCGCTGCGCGCCCGACCCCTACCTGCGCAGGCTTCTCGGGCAATTGATCGTCGCCCGGGCGCGCGCTGGCCTGAGCCAGCAACAGGTCGCGTTCCGGCTGCGTACCACGCGCAGCGCCATCTCGCGGCTCGAGCGCGGCAGGCGCAGCCGCCCCACGCTCACGACGATCGAGAACTACGCGCTGGTGGTGGGCTGTCAGGTGGAGATCCGCATCCGCTACGGTCAGATCAGCACGATGTCGTACTGCTCCTGGGTGTAGATCGTCTCGACTTGCAGCGAGATCGGCTTGGCGATGAAATCGCCCAGCTGGGCGAGACTCTGCGACTCCTCGTCGAGGAACATATCGATCACCGCCTGGGAGGCCAGGATGCGGAACTCGCGCGCGTTGAACTGCTTGGCCTCGCGCAGGATCTCGCGCAGGATCTCGTAGCACACCGTCTGAGGCGTCTTGAGCTCGCCGCGCCCCTTGCACATCGGGCAGGGCTCGCACAGCACGTGGGCCAGCGACTCGCGCGTGCGCTTGCGCGTCATCTCGACCAGGCCGAGCTGCGTGAAGCCGTTCACGGTGAGCCGCGTGCGATCCTTCTCCAGCGCCTTGTTGAGCTCGGCGAGCACGGCGTGGCGGTGATCGGCGTTCTCCATGTCGATGAAGTCGATGATGATGATGCCGCCGAGGTTGCGCATCCGCAGCTGCCGCGCGATCACCTGCGACGCCTCGAGGTTGGTCTTGAAGATCGTGTCGTCGAAGCTGCGCCCACCCACGAAACCGCCCGTGTTGACGTCGATCGTCGTCATGGCCTCGGTCTGGTCGATGATGAGATAGCCGCCCGACTTGAGATCGACACGCCGTCCGAGCGCCTTCTCGATCTCGTCCTCGACGCCGTGGAGGTCGAACAGCGGGCGCTCGCCGGTGTAATGATGAATGCGGTCGGCGATCGCGGGGGTGTATTCGCGCGCGAATTCCTCCATGCGCACGAACGTCTCGCGCGAGTCCACCAGGATGCCCGCGGTCTCCTCGGTCGCCATGTCGCGCAGCACGCGCTGCGCGAGGTTCAGGTCCTGGTAGAGCAGCGACGCAGGCGTCGCCGCGCCAGATCGGCAGGTGAGATCGCGCCACAGTTTGGTCAGGTATTCGATGTCGGACTGCATCTCGCGCTCCGAGGCGGTCTCGGCCATGGTCCGGATGATGAAGCCGCCGGCGGTGCCTTCCGGCAGGAGCGTCTGCAGCCGTACGCGCAGGATCTCGCGCTCCGCCTCGTCCTCGATGCGCTGCGAGATGCCGATGTGCGAGTCCTGCGGCAAGTAGACGAGCAGGCGCCCGGCGAGGCTCACCTGCGTGGACAGGCGCGCGCCCTTCGTGCCGATCGGGTCTTTGATCACCTGAACGAGCAGCGGCTGGCCCTCGCTCAGGATGCGCTCGATCGGCCGGTGCTCGGCCGTCGCCGCGTGGCCGTTCTGCCGATGCTCCCAGATGTCGGCGATGTGCAGGAACGCGGCACGCTCGAGGCCGATCTCGACGAAGGCGCTCTGCATGCCCGGCAGCACCCGCGCGACGCGCCCTAGATAGATGTTGCCCACCAGCCCCCGCGCGCTCGAGCGCTCGATGTGCAGCTCCTGAACGACCGCCTGTTCGAGCATCGCGACGCGCGCCTCCTGCGGCGTCACGTTGATCAGGATCTCGTGCGTCATGCGGGCTTCGCGTGGGCGCGCGCGAGCAGGGCGGCGGTCTCTGCGAGCGGCAAACCCACGACCCCGGAGTAGCTTCCGTCCAGGCGCGTGATGAAGCCGGCGGCGCGGCCCTGGATCGCGTAGCCGCCGGCCTTGTCGCTGGACTCGCCCGTGGCCACGTAGCGGTCGATCGTCGCGTTGTCGAGCGTGCGCACGGTCACCCGCGACACCGACACCTCGACGTCGGTCTGGTCCTGCCAGCGCAGCGCCACTGCCGTCATCACTTCGTGGGTGCGGCCCGACAAACGCCTCAGCATGCGGGCGGCGTCGGCCGCGTCGCGGGGCTTGCCGAACACCGCGCCGTCGAGCACGACCTCGGTATCGGCGCCGAGGACCGGATGAGGGCTCAGCAGCCGGCTGAACATGCGCTGCCAGCCCACGCCGGCCTTCGTGCGCGCCATCCGTTCGACGTAGTGGCTCGGCGGCTCGCCGTCGAGTGCACCTTCACGCACGTCGCGGTCCCGGCCGGTCGCCTCGCGCAGCAGCAGCGTTTCGAACGGCACGTCGAGCTGGCGGAGGAGCTCGGCGCGACGCGGGCTGCGGGATGCGAGATAGAGCAGCGGTTCGGGCGTCATGGCGGGGCCTTCGGTCGACGGGTCAGGATACGCGACGCGACGCCTCGTCGTTCAGCTTCGATGATACGGATGGCCGGCGATGACGCTGGCGGCGCGATAGAGCTGCTCGACCAGCACGACGCGCGCGAGGCCGTGCGGGAGCGTGAGCGCCGACAGCGCGACGATCGCGCGCGAGTGCGCGCGCACGCGTGGTGCCAGGCCGTCCGCACTGCCCAGGACGAATGCGATGCTCGCTCCGGCGTCGCGCCACTGCGCCAGGGTCGCTGCGAACTGGCGCGTGGTCCACGCGCTTCCGCGCTCGTCGCAAGCCACCAGGTCGAAGCCGCCGCACGCGCCCTCGATGCGCGCCGCTTCCTCGTCGAGAAGCTGCGCCACGGTGCGGCCCCGGTCACGCGCCGCGGGTTTGAGCTCCACGAGCTCCAGCGCGTAGTCGCGCGGCAACCGCTGCGCATACTCGGCGAACGCGGCGTCGACCCACCCGGGCATCCGCTGGCCGAGGGCGCAGATCCGCAGCTTCAACGGCGCGGCTTCTAGGCGGCGCGCACCGTCCGGACGCGCGGCGGCGTCCAGAGCTCTTCGAGGTTGTAGTAGGCGCGCACGGCGGGCTGCATCACGTGGACAACGAGATCGCCGGCGTCCACCAGCACCCACTCGGCGGTCTCCTCACCCTCGACACCGATGATCGACGCACCCGCCGCCTTGAGCCGGTCGCGGACGTGGTGTGCTAGCGCCTTCGCCTGCCGGTTGGAGTCGGCGGAGGCGATGATCAGCGTGTCGTACAGGCTGGTGAGCTTGCGGACATCGAGCACGACGATGTCGCGGGCCTTGATGTCTTCGAGGGCGGTGACGGCGAGGTCGGACAGTCGGTTACGGCGCATCCGGAGGGGGCTCGTAGAGTCGATGATTTTGAATATAGGACATAACGGCGGGCGGCAGCAATCCGCGTATCTCGTCCAGCGCACCGCGGCGCAGCCCCGCGCGAATCGCCGTGGCGGAGATCGGCTGCGGCGCGACGGCCTGGACGACGATCGCGCCCGCCGTTGCCCGCCGCAGCGCGGCGGGGTCGGGTCGCCACCGCGCCTCCCATTCGGCCCGTAGGTGGGGGGCCATGGAGCGGGTTGCAAGCACGGTGCCCGGGCGCTCCACCACAATCAGGTGCGCGAGGCCGAACAGGTCTCGCCAGCGATGCCAGCCGGGCAGGCCGAGCAGCGCGTCGGCCCCCACGATGAGCGCGAGCGGGCGGCGCGGCGCTTCGGCCCGGAGCTCCTCGAGCGTGAGCGCCGTATAGCTCTTGCCCGCCCGTGCAAGTTCGCGCGCGTCGATGGCAAGGTCCGGAAACGCCTCGACCGCGAGCTGCAGCATCGCGAGGCGGTCGGCCGGCGACGCGGCGGGCGCGTCGCGGTGCGGCGGGTCGCGGGCTGGCACTAGCGCGACATCGACGGCGAGCGCGCGGCGCACGTCCTCGGCCAGGCGCAAGTGCCCGTAGTGCACAGGATCGAAGGTGCCCCCCAGGAGCGCCAGCGGGACCGCGTCGTTGCGCATGTCCGCGGGCGGGCGTACTAGAACCGGCTGCCCGGCGAGCGGAGGAACTCCGTCTCCTCCGGGCTCGACGCGCGGCCGAGGATCGTATTGCGATGCGGAAAGCGGCCGAACAGGCGGATCACCTCCGCATGCCGCTCCGCCCATTCCACCGGCTCGCTCAGGCCGGTCTCGTCGGCGAGGGCGCGAAACAACGCCAGCGACCGCTGCTGGTCGTCCTGCGACTCGCTGTGCTCGAACGGCATGTACATGAACCACCGCTCGACCGGCCGCAGCGACCGGTCGAAGCCGCGCTCGATCGCGTCGGCCGCCGTGGCGCGGGCCCGCGCATCGCCGGCGAACGCCTGCGCAGTGTCGCGATGCGCGTTGCGCGTGAACTGATCGAGCACCAGCACGCGGGCCAGCGACCCTTCGGGCGTCGCGCACCATTCGCCCAGACCGCCGGCCAGCGCCTGCGCGACCAGGCCGGCGAAGCGCGAACGGACCTCGGCGTCGAAGGCGGCATCCTTGCGGAACCATTCGCGCCGGATCGAGGCGGCCGGGGCGGTGGCGCTAGCGGTGGCGTTCGTGGTGGCGTTAGCGGTGGCGTTCGCGGTGGCGTCGGCGGCATGCGGCGCGCCCGGCCCTCCCGGCGCGGGGGGCGACAGAGGCGCAAACCAGAACTCGAGCACCGCGCGGGTGTCGACGGCAAGCATGCGGCTTATGATACGGGCTCCCGCGCGGCCCCGTCGACGCGGCCGACCGCCCCGCATGCGCACGTCCTACCGCGACATCTTCCTGCTGGCCTGCTGCCAGGCGCTGCTCCTCGCCAACGCCTCGGGCCTGATCTCGCTGAACGGCCTGGTGGGCTACCAGCTTGCGCCGGACAAGGCGCTGGCGACGACCGGCGTGACCACTTACGTGCTCGGGTCCGCCTGCGCGTCGCTGCCGATGGCGCTATGGATGGGGCGCGTCGGGCGCCGGCGCGGCTTCATGACCGGCGCCGCGGTGAACATCGGCGGATGCGCCCTTGGGGCGCTGGCGCTGTTCATGGGCAGCTTCGTGCTGTTCTGCGCGGCCACCGCCCTGATCGGCGTTTACAACGCCATCGGCCTGCAGTATCGCTTCGCCGCCGCGGAGGTCGCCGCTCCGGCCGACAAGGCGCGCGCGATCTCGCTCGTGCTGGCCGGGGGCGTCGTGGGCGGCGTGATCGGGCCGGAGACCGCGAAGTGGTCACGCGACCTGTTCGGCACGCCGTTCCTGGGCACGTTCGTCCTGCTCGCAGGATATGCGCTGCTCGCGCTGCTCGTGCAGTCGCGCGTGGACGTGCCGCTGCCCACGCGCGAGGAGCGCGCCGCCGGCGGACGGTCGCTGGCGCAGATCGCGGCGCAACCGGTGTTCGTCGTCGCGGTGGTGACGGGCGCACTGAGCTACGGACTCATGAACCTGCTCATGACCGCCACGCCGATCGCCATGAGCTTCTGCGGCTATCCGTTCGGCGCCTCGGCCACCGTGATCGAATGGCACGTGGTGGGCATGTTCGCGCCCGGCTTCGTCACCGGCTCGCTGATCAAGCGCTTCGGCGTGCTCCAGGTGATCGCCGCGGGCCTGGTCCTGATGGGCGTGGCCATCGGCGTGGCGCTGCACGGAATCACCGTCGCGCATTTCATCGGCTCGATGGCCCTGGTGGGGGTGGGCTGGAACTTCATGTACACCGGCGCCACGACGCTCCTCATCGAGTCGTATCGCCCGGCCGAGAAAGCGCGCGTGCAGGGCGCCAACGACCTCATCCTGTTCGCGACGCTCGCGCTGTCGTCGCTCACCTCCGGGGCACTGGTCACGTCGGCCGGCTGGGAGACCGCGAACTGGGCCGCGCTGCCGGTGCTCGCCGTGATCGGCATCGCGGTCGCGGCGCTGGCCTGGCGGCGCGCTAGCCCAGCGCCCGCTTGAATTTCCAGTAGACCGCCTCGGGGCTGCGGCCGAGCGTCTTCGCCAGATGCTCCTTCAGCGCTTCCCCGGTGGCGACCGTGCGCGCGACCTCGCCGTCGGCGCGCACGAACACGACCGTGCGCGCGTTGCCCAGGATGAGCGAGCGCACGTCGGCCTCGATGCCCTGCTCCTTGAGCCAGCGCTCGGCCGCCCGGTCCACCGGCTGGTCGGACGTGTCGATCAGGAGCCGGCGATTGAGGGCCGCGAGGAACACGGCCATCACGCCCAACAGCAGCCCCACGCCGATCGCCACTGCGGCGTCGAATGCCGGATGCGCGCCGAGCCAGTACGACACGCCGCCCACGATGAGGGTGAGCACGATGCCGACGAGCGCTACCGCATCCTCGAGGAGCACGGCGACCACCGTGGTGTTCGCGAGGTTGCCGCGGAGCTTGCCGAAGCCGCCCAGCTCGCGGAGCGCCGTCCTGAACGTCCAGCTCTCGAGCAGCAGCGCGAACGCCAGGAGGCCCAGCACCAGCGGGCTGAACGGCTCGGACGCCTGCGGCGCGAGCCACGCGTGCACGCCGTGGTAGACGTTGATGCCGCACCCGACGAAGAACACGCTGACCGCCGAGACCAGCGCCCAGAAATACGACTCCTGCCCGCGGCCGAACGGATGCTGGCGGTCGGGCCCGCGGTGGCTGCGCACTTCGCCCACGTGCAGCAGCACCTGGTTGCCCACGTCGGCGAGCGAGTGGATCGTTTCGGCGAACAGGGTGGGCGAGCCGGTGACGAACCAGCCGAAGCCTTTGGACACCGCGATCGCGGAGTTGGTCGCGATCGAGATCCGCACCGAGGACGACATCGCGCGATGCGGTCAGGCGCGCGCGGCCGCGCGCAGCACGCGGCAGCCGCTCACGTCCGGACCTGCCCGGTGCCCTGCACCACCCACTTGAGGCTGGTGAGCCCTTCCAGGCCGACCGGCCCGCGGGCATGCAGCTTGTTGGTCGAGATGCCGATCTCGGCGCCGAGGCCGTATTCGTAGCCATCGGCGAAGCGGGTGGACGCGTTCACCATCACCGAGCTCGAGTCCACCTCGCGCAGGAAGCGCTGCGCGTTGACGTGGTCGCGCGTGACAATGGCGTCCGTATGCTGCGAGCCATAGCGCGCAATGTGATCGAGCGCCGCGTCGAAGGAGTCGACGATCCGGATCGACAGGATCGGGCCGAGGTATTCGATGGACCAGTCGGCCTCGGTCGCGGCGCGCATCGCGGGCACCAGCGCGCGCGCGCGCGCGCAGCCGCGCAGCTCGACGCCCTTGCGGGTATAGAGGGCGGCGAGGGGCGGCAGCACGGTGGCCGCGATCTCACCGTGCACCAGCAGCGTCTCCATGGTGTTGCACGGCGAGTAGCGTTGCGTCTTGGCGTTGTCGGCGATGGCGATCGCCTGGGCGCAGTCGGCGCCCGCATCGATATAGACGTGGCAGATGCCGTCGAGATGCTTGATCACCGGCACGCGCGCGTCGCGTGCGATGCGTCCGGTCAGGCTCTTGCCGCCACGCGGCACGATCACGTCCACGTGAACGTCGTCGGCGATCAGCAGCCCGACCGCGGCGCGATCAGTGGTGCCGATCACCTGGACGGCGTCCACGGGCAGTGCCGCGGCGCGCAGGCCCTCGTGCACGCACGCGGCGATGGCGCGGTTGCTGTACTGCGCCTCCGAGCCGCCCCTCAGGATGGCGGCGTTGCCGGACTTGAGGCACAGCGCCGCGGCGTCGACGGTGACGTTGGGACGCGATTCGTAGATGATGCCGATGACCCCCAGTGGCACGCGCATCCGGCCCACCTCGATGCCGGACGGCCGAAAGCGCATGCCGACGATCTCACCCACCGGGTCGGGCAGCGCGACGACCGCCTCCACGCCCTGCGCCATGGCCTCGACACCGGACGCACCGAGGGACAGGCGATCGACGAAGGCCGCGTCCTGGCCCGCGGCGCGGGCATGGGCCACGTCGCGCGCGTTCTCCTCGAGCAATCGCGCGGCGTCGCGGCGCAGCGCGGCGGCGGTCGCGCGCAACGCGGCATCCTTGGCGGCCGTGCCCGCACGAGCGAGCGCACGCGCCGCGCCGCGCGCACGCTCGCCCATGTCGTGCATGTACGCGGCGAGATCGCCGATCAGCGCCGCGTCGGGAACGTCACGATCGTTCATGGCGCCTCGATTGTACCGTCCGCGCGCGTCGTGCCGGCCTCTAGGGGACGAAGCGATAGCCGACGCCGGTCTCGGTGATGAGATGGCGGGGCCGGGCGGGATCCGCCTCCAGTTTCTGGCGCAGCCGCCCCATGTAGACCCTCAGGTAGTGGCTGTGCTCGGCGTGCGACGGCCCCCAGATTTCGCGCAGCAGGTGCCGGTGGGTGAGCATTCGCCCCGGCGCGGCGATGAGGTGCGCCAGCAATCGATACTCGATGGGCGTCATGTGCACCGGCGCCTCGTCGCGATGCACCGACCGCGCGACGAGGTCGACGCGCACTCCGCCGAACTCGCAGACCGGTGAATCGCGCAGCGACGTGCGCGACCCGCGGCGGAGCATCGCGCGCACGCGCGCGAGCAGCTCGCCCGTGCCGAACGGCTTCGCCAGGAAATCGTCGGCGCCCGCGTCGAGCGCCTCGATCTTGTCGCGCTCGTCGATGCGCGCCGAGAGCACCAGCACCGGCACCTGGCTCCAGCCGCGCAGATCGCGGATGAGATCGACGCCGTCGCCGTCCGGCAGCCCCAGGTCCAGGATCACCAGGTCGGGCTTGCGCGTCCCGGCCTCGATGGTCCCGCGCGCCCGGGTCTCGGCCTCGCAGACACGAAAGCCGTCGGCCTCCAGCGCCGCACGCACGAACCGCCGGATCTCGCGCTCGTCCTCGACCACCAGGATCTGGGCGCCGTGGTCCGTGCCCAGGCGTTCTTCAGGTGCCGACGGCATGCAGCTCAGGCTCGGGCTCGATCGAGGGCGGCACGCCCGCCGGCAGCGTGAACACGAAGCGTGCGCCACCGCCGGAGCGCTGCTCGCCGCGGATCGTGCC
Source organism: Burkholderiales bacterium (assembly GCA_038239945.1). GTDB lineage: Bacteria > Pseudomonadota > Gammaproteobacteria > Burkholderiales > Casimicrobiaceae > VBCG01. The sequence continues at coordinate 8,093 of JBBSEG010000045.1, read as the reverse complement.
GCCGTGGGCCTCGACGATCGCCCGGCAGATGGCGAGCCCGAGGCCGACACCGGGGACGACCGATTCGGGGTTGCCGCGCGTGAACTTGTCGAAGATCGCGGCCTCGCGCCCGGGCGGCAGGCCGGGTCCGCGATCCTCGACGGCGACCTCGATGAAGTCGCCGCGCGCTCCTGCGGATAGGCGGATGGGGCTGCCCGCCGGCGTGTATTTCACCGCGTTCTCGATCAGGTTGACGAGCACTCGCTCGACCAGAACGCCATCGCAGCGGACCAGCGGGAGATCGGCGGGAAGGTCGATCTCGATGCGCGCCATCCCGTCGTCCGCCCGCCGGGCTTCCTTCCCGCGCGCCCGGTCGTCACGCTGCACCCCGTCATCAGCGCGTACGCGGGTATCCATCGGCTGCAGCGTGAGCTCCAGCGACTTGATCGCGCTTCCCACCAGCTCCTCCATCGACTGCCAGTCCTGGTGCAGCTCGACGCGGCCCGCTTCAAGGCGCGCCATCTCGAGCAGCTTGTCGACCAGCGCGGCGGTGCGGCGCGCCTGGTCGTGCAGCGCCTGCGCGTGCAGGTTGACCGCGCTCCCCGCGGTCTCCCGCGCCAGGGTCTCCGCCAGGCCGACGAGCGCTGTTAGCGGCGTGCGCAGGTCGTGCGAGAGCGCGGCGAGCACCGAATTGCGCAGCCGCTCGGACTCCATGTCCACGAGCGTCCGCTGCGCGATGGTGACGAAGTGCACGCGCTCGAGCGCGATGGCGATGAGCGCCGCGCAGGTCTCGAGCAGTCGCCGCTGCTCGGGGATCATCAGCACGCGCGGATTCGAGGGTTGCACCACCAGGACGCCGCGCGTTCGCATCGGCGCCTTCAGCGGGAGATAGAGGCTCGACGCGGCCGGCAGGGTGTCGGTGCCCACGCCCGCCGGCTCGCCGCGATCCACCGTCCAGCGCGCGATCGCGAGGTCCATCTCGGGATGGCCGGCGCGCGCCTTCGGCAGCGCGAGCGCCTCGCTTTCATCGAGCACCACGACGGCCGCCTTGCTGCGTTGCGCGTCCGCGACGAACCGCTCGCCGATCTCGGCGACCTGCTCCGGGCCCAGCGCGGTGCCCAGCTCGCGCGCCATCTCGAACAGACGCCGCGCGCGCTCCTCGCCGGCGGACGCCACCCGCGCCTGGTAGCGCAGCCGCGCGGTGAGCTGCCCGATCACCAGGCCCACGATCAGCATCACGGCGAAGGTCAACGTGTACTGGACGTCGTGGACGGCGAACGAGAAGCGCGGCGGGACGAACAGGAAGTCGAACGCGAGCACGTTGACGACGGCCGCCATCACGGCCGGGCCGCGTCCGAGCGTCATCGCGGCCGCCACGACGCCGAGCAGGAACAGCATCACGATGTTGGCCAGATCCAGGCGCGGGTGCACGAGGCTCGCGACCAGCGCGACCGCTCCGGAAATGCCCAGTGCGCCGGCGTAGCCGCGCAGCGGCAATCCGTCGCGACCGGAGTCCTCCGGCGCCTCGAGGGCAGGCGGCGCCTCGTCGCGCGTCACGACCACCAGGTCGAGGTCGGGCGCCAGCGCGGTGGCGCGATCGGCCAACGGTCGGCGCAGGCGGGAGAGGAGCCCTCGCAAGCCACTGCGAACCGGTGCGCGGCCGACCACCAGCTTGCCGAGGTTGTTGCGGCGGGCGTAGTCGACGATGGCGGCCGCAGCTTCGGGCGCACCCACGGTGGCGGTCTGCGCGCCGAGCTCCTGCGCGAGCTTGAGCGTGGCGAGAATCGACCGGCGCCGCGTCTCGGGCAGGCGCTGCAGCGCGGGCGTCTCGACGTACACCGCGTGCCACGGGGCGTCGAGCGCCGCGGCCAGCCGCGCGGCCGAACGGACCACGGTATCGTTGCCCTCGGCGGGGCCGACCCCCACGATCATCGCGTCGCGCGCCTTCCACGCCGCACCGCCCGACTGGGTGCCGCGGAACGTGCGCATCTGCGTGTCGACGCGGTCGGCGGTGCGCCGCAGGGCCAGCTCGCGCAACGCGAGCAGGTTGCCCTTGCGGAAGAAATTCTGAACGGCGCGCTCCGCCTGCTCGGGCAGGTACACCTTGCCATCCCGGAGGCGCTGGAGGAGGTCGTCCGCGGGAAGATCGACCAGGACGATCTCGTCCGCCTGGTCGAACACGCGGTCCGGCAGCGTCTCGCGCACCTGCACGCCCGTGATGCCCCCGATCACGTCGTTCAGGCTCTCCAGGTGCTGGACGTTGACCGTCGTGTAGACGTCGATCCCCACCGCCAGCACCTCGAGGACATCCTGCCAGCGCTTAGGATGGCGCGAGCCTGGCGCGTTGGTATGCGCCAGCTCGTCGACGAGGAGGACCCCGGGCTCGCGGGCGAGCGCCGCGTCGAGGTCGAATTCCTGCAGGACGCCGCCGCGATGCTCGACGGCGCGGCGGGGCAGTACCTCCAGACCCTCGAGCAGCCGCGCCGTGTCCTGGCGACCGTGGGTCTCGACCACCCCGACCAGCACGTCGACGCCTTGATCTTGCAGGCGCCGTGCCTCGGCAAGCATCGCGTAGGTCTTGCCGACGCCCGGCGACGCGCCGAAGAACAGCTTGAGCCGGCCGCGCGCCGCGCGCGCCGTTTCCTCGTTCAGGCGCGCGAGCAGCGCGTCGGCGTCGGGGCGATCGTCGCTGCGCGCCGTCATCGGCGAATACTATCCAATGCGAGATTGAGCTGCAGCACGTTGACGACGGCTTCCCCGAAGACGCCGAGCTGCCGGCCGGTGGTGTGCTCGGCCACCAGCGCCCGGACCCGTTCCACGGGAAGGTTGCGCACGCGCGCGACGCGCGCCGCCTGGTACTCGGCGGCCGCGGGGCTGATGTGCGGGTCGAGGCCGCTCGCCGAGGCGGTGACGAGGTCCACCGGCACGGCTGCGCGACTGTCCGGATCGGCCGCGCGGAGCGCCTCGACCCGCGCCTTGACCGCATCGGCGAGCGCGGGATTGAGCGGGCCCTGGTTCGATCCGCTCGAGGCCGCCGCGTTGTACGGCATCGGCGCCGTGGCGGACGGCCGGCTCCAGAAATACTTGGGAGCGCTGAACGGCTGGCCGATCAGTGCGCTGCCGACGATCTTGCCGTCGCGTTCGATCAGGCTGCCGGCCGCCGCGCGCGGAAACGCGAGCCGGGCCACGCCGGTCACGATCAGGGGGTAGGTGACCCCGGTCAGCAGGGTCATCGCCGCCACCATCAGCAGCGCCTCGCGTAACGTGCGGAGCATGTCGTATTCCTTTCAGACGAGGCCGACGGCGGCGAGGATCAGATCGATGAGCTTGATGCCGACGAAGGGCAGCACCACGCCGCCCAGGCCGTAGAGCAGCAGGAACTTGCGCAGCAGCGCTGCGGCGCCGAGCGGCCGATAGCGGATGCCCTTCAGCGCGAGCGGAATGAGCGCGATGATGATCAGCGCGTTGAAGATCACCGCGGAGAGGATCGCGGAGGACGGGGTGGCCAGATGCATGACGTTCAGCACCGCGAGCTGCGGGTAGGTCACCACGAACGCCGCGGGAATGATGGCGAAGTACTTCGCGACGTCGTTGGCGATCGAGAAGGTGGTGAGTGCGCCGCGCGTCATCAGCATCTGCTTGCCGATCTCGACGACCTCGATGAGCTTGGTGGGGTTCGAGTCCAGGTCCACCATGTTGCCGGCCTCCTTCGCGGCCTGCGTGCCGCTCCCCATCGCAACAGCGACGTCGGCCTGGGCCAGCGCGGGGGCGTCGTTGGTGCCGTCGCCCGTCATCGCCACCAGCCGCCCTTCGGCCTGGTAGCGGCGGATGAGCGCGAGCTTGGCCTCGGGCGTCGCCTCCGCCAGGAAATCGTCGACTCCTGCCTCGGCGGCGATCGCGGCGGCGGTGAGCCGGTTGTCGCCGGTGATCATCACGGTCTTGATGCCCATGCGGCGCAGCTCGGCGAAGCGCTCCTTGATGCCGCCCTTGACGATGTCCTTGAGCTCGATCACGCCCAGGATGCGCGCGTTCTCGGCCACCACCAACGGCGTGCTGCCGCGGCGTGCGACATCCTCGACGGCGCGCGTGACCTCGGGCGGGAACACGCCGCCGCGGTCCTCGACGTAGCGGCGGATGGCGCTCTCCGCACCCTTGCGGACCTCGCGTCCGCCGAGGTTCACGCCGCTCATCCGCGTGGTCGCGGAAAACGGCACGAACGTCGCGCCGATCTCGGCGATGTTGCGCTCGCGAAAGCCGAACGCGCTCTTCGCCAGCACCACCACGCTGCGTCCCTCCGGCGTCTCGTCGGCCAGCGACGCGATCTGCGCGGCGTCGGCCAGGTCGCGCGGCAGCACGCCCGGCGCGGGGACGAACTCGCTCGCCTGCCGGTTGCCCAGGGTGATCGTGCCGGTCTTGTCGAGCAGCAGCACGTCGACGTCGCCCGCTGCCTCGACCGCCCGGCCGGACGTGGCGAGCACGTTGGCGCCGAGCATGCGACTCATGCCCGCGACGCCGATCGACGAGAGCAGCGCACCGATGGTCGTCGGGATCAGGCACACCAGCAGCGCGACCAGCACGGTGATTGACACCGGCGCGCCCGCCTTCGCGGCGTCGACGCTGTAGAGCGAGAACGGCAACAGCGTGACGGTGGCGAGCAGGAACACGAGCGTGAGGGCGGCGAGCAGGATCGCGAGCGCGATCTCGTTCGGGGTCTTGCGGCGCTTCGCGCCTTCGACCATCGCGATCATCCGGTCGAGGAAGGTTTCGCCCGGATCGACCGTGCAGCGCACGACCAGCCAATCCGAGAGCACCCGGGTGCCTCCGGTGACGGCAGAGAAGTCGCCGCCGGACTCGCGGATCACGGGAGCCGATTCGCCGGTGATGGCGGACTCGTCGACCGACGCGACACCTTCGATCACTTCCCCGTCGCAGGGCATCAGGTCGCCGGCCTCGACCAGCACCACGTTGCCGCGGCGCAGCTCGTCCGCCGGCTGGGTCCAGAAAGCGCTGCCCCGATGGGGCTCGTGCAGGCGCTTGGCCCACGTTTTCTGCCGCAGCCCGCGCAGCGCCGATGCCTGGGCCTTGCTGCGGCCCTCGGCGAGCGCCTCGGCCAGGTTGGCGAACAGCACGGTGAACCAGAGCCAGAGCGCCACGGCGCCGATGAACCAGGCGGCCGCCTCCCCGCGCCCGCGCAACGCCTCGATCCATAGCCAGGTGGTGAGAATGCTGCCGACGAACACGACGAACATCACGGGGTTGCGCGCCTGCACGCGCGGGTCGAGCTTGCGGAATGCGTCGGCGAGCGCCGGCACCAGCAGCGCGAGATCGAACAACGGCAGTGTCTTGCGGCTCATGCGGGATGTCCTAGTGGGCTGCGTGGAGCGTCAGATGCTCGACGATCGGACCGAGCGCGAGCGCGGGCACGAACGTCAGCGCGCCGACGAGCAGCACGGTCGAGATCAGCAGCACGACGAACAGCGGCGTGTGAGTGGGCAGCGTGCCCGGCCCGCTCGGCACCGTCTTCTTGGCCGCCATCGACCCGGCGATCGCGAGCACCGGGACCAGCAGCCAGTAGCGCGCGATCCACATGACGATGCCGAGCGCGGTGTTATAGAACGGCGTGTTGGCCGAGAGCCCGGCGAACGCGCTGCCGTTGTTGTTGCCCGCCGACGAGAACGCATAGAGGATCTCGGAAAAGCCGTGCGCGCCGGGATTGGCCAGCCCGGCGAGCCCGTCCGGAAGCAGCACCGCGATGGACGTCCCGGTGAGCACCACGAGCGGCGGCACCAGGATCACGATCATCGCCATCTTCATCTCGAAGGCCTCGATCTTCTTGCCGAGGTATTCCGGCGTGCGCCCGATCATCAGGCCGGCGACGAACACCGCCACGAGCGCGAACACGAGCATTCCGTACAGCCCGGAGCCCACGCCGCCGTAGACCACCTCGCCGAGTTGCATCATCACCATCGGGACGAGCCCGCCGAGCGGCGTGAACGAGTCGTGCATGGCGTTGACCGAGCCGTTGGACGCGGCCGTCGTCGCGGTCGCCCACAGGGCGGAGTTGGCGATGCCGAAGCGAGCCTCCTTGCCCTCCATGTTGCCGCCGGGCTGCGCGGGGGTTGTCGCCTGGTCCACGCCGAGCGCTGCGACGATCGGATTGCCCTGGCTCTCGGCCCACGCGGCGACCGCGAGGAACACCACGAAGATGAGCGTCATCGCCGCCAGGATCGACCATCCCTGGCGGGTGTCCTTCACGAGACTCCCGAACGTGTAGCAGAGCGCCGCCGAGATCACGAGGATGGCGAGCAGCTCCAGGAAGTTGGCGAGCGGCGTCGGGTTCTCGAACGGATGCGCGCTATTGACGTTGAAGAACCCGCCGCCGTTGGTGCCGAGCTGCTTGATCGCGACCTGCGAGGCGGCCGGGCCGACGGCGATCGTCTGCTCGGTGGCGGTGGCCGGCTCGGTGACCGCGTTGCCCTGGTCGTCCTTGACGGCCTGGCCGGCCGCGTCGACCTTCGGATTGTCGTAGGTGACCGGCTCGACCAGCGTGACCGTCGCAGAGCTCGAAAACGTCTGCACGACGCCCTGGGAAGCCAGCCCGACGGCCAGCACCAGCGACAGGGGCAGCATGATGTACAGCGTCGAGCGGGTGAGATCGACCCAGAAGTTGCCGATCGTTTGCACCGAGGCGCGCTGGAAGCCGCGGATGAAGGCGACGACCACCGCCATCCCGGTGGCGGCCGACACGAAGTTCTGCACGGTCAGGCCGACCATCTGCGTGAGGTAGCTCATCGTCGCCTCACCGCTGTAGCCCTGCCAGTTCGTGTTCGTGGCGAAGCTGACGGCCGTGTTGAACGCGGAATCGGCGCTCACGTTGGCCAGGGACTGGGGATTGAGCGGCAACCACGCCTGCGCGCGCTGGAGCGCATACACCACCAGCAGGCCGACGAGATTGAACAGGAGTGCCGCCAGCGCGTAGCGCGTCCAGTGCATCTCGTAGGACGGGTCGATTCCGCATCCACGATACAGGAGCCGCTCGATCGGGGCGCCGATGCGGTTCAGCAGCACGGGCCGGCCCTCGTACACGCGCGCCATGTAGAGGCCGAGGGGCTTCGCCAGCGCCACCAGCACGACCACGTAGAGGGCGAGCTGCAGGTAGCCGTTGGCGCTCATTCGAACCACTCCGGCTTCAGCATCGCGAACACCAGGTAGACGAGGAGGGCGAGGCTCACGACGGCGCCGATCGCATACAGCGTGGTCATGGCTTGCCCCGCAGGCGCTCGAAGCCGTAGATCAGGCCGATGGTGGCAGCCGCGAGCGCCGCCACCAGCAGAGTGAATGCGATATCCATGTCGACGTCCTCTGCTGTGCGAACCTAAAGGGTCAGTGATGCAGGCGGGGATCGCGCAGCTCGACACGACGCTCGTCGAGGAACGCGCGGAGCCGCGGCGCGATGCGGGCCGCGAGGCGATTCATCGCCTTGAGCGCGGCAACGGTGATGATCAGCGCGATCACCATCGCGACCATCAGGAGGCTGCGGTACAGGAGTGCCGAATGCAGGGTGTTCATGGGGGTGTCTCGAGTTGAACGGCCGGGGATTTCGGGGGCCGTCGCGACGCAGACCGGGCTGGCCCGACCCGGGCCGGCGGCAGCGTCCCCGTGGCATCGAAGATAGTGCGAACCGCGCAAAGGGCACGATAATGTGCGACTGGCCGACGTAAACGCCGCGTAAATGCGGTCCACTCCGCGGGCGCGTTGCGCCGGGCATTTGCGGCGTGTTGATGCCGCGTGCCGGCATTTGTTCGGGATGTTGACGCCGCGACCGATAGGCTTGGTGTCGCGCGGTGTCCGGCGGCCCACTGCGGGAGGCACAACTTCCACGGCCGCGAGAAGGCAGTGCATGCAACGAAGCCATCGCTTCTCCCTGCTCGCCGTGAGCGCGTGCTTCTCCTTGACCGCCCCAGCAGGCGCTTTGGCGCAGACGCCCCCGGCACCCGCCGCCGACGCCGCGGCGGCGCCCGCGGCGCCCACGCCCGACTTCGTGTTCACGGGCAACCTGGGCATCTTCAGCCAGTACATCTTCCGCGGCCTCACGCAGACCAACCGCAAGCCGG
>JBBSEG010000044.1:0-41537 GCA_038239945.1 Burkholderiales bacterium | reverse complement strand
GCCCGCCCTGCGCCACGGGTTTGTCGAGTAGATCACCCAAGGTGGCGCCGAGCGGCCGCGTCAGGACGAATGCCGCCCAGAACAGCATCGTGCGCGAGATCTTCGTCCAGAAGTAGAGCGCGGCGACGAGTGACCTGCCTGGGGAAATGCGGACCACTTGTTACTTGAGGATGGCCCCCTGGTGGGTTGTATCGTGATGGCTGCGGAATTCCTTCGGCGTGCGGTAATCGAGGCTCGAGTGGGGCCGCACGTCATTGTAGTGTCGTCGCCAGTTTTCGATGAGGACGCGAGCTTCGCTGCGGCCGCGAAACCATTCCATGTTCAGGCATTCGTCGCGGAACTTGCCGTTGAAGCTCTCGTCGGCGCCGTTCTGCCACGGCTTGCCAGGATCTATCAAGGCGGTGTCTATCTTCGCCCCGGCGAGCAACTCCAGGATCGCCTTGCTCCGCTGAATCGCCATTTCCAGCGCATCGGCGGCGAGTTTGCCGCCCATCGAGCGGCTCATCCCCCAGCCTACGATCGCCCGAGAGTAAACGTCCATCCCGGCGGCCAGGTACAGCCAACTCTCGCGGGTCGGTATGTAAGTGACATCTCTGAGCCAGCAGCTATTGGGCCGCTTGGCGCGAAGTGTCGCTGCACCAGATCAGGCGAGACTTGATTGGGGTTGCGCGAGTCGGTCGTCACCCGGAAGTGCTGGATCGCCCGAGGCACGATCTGCTCTCGACGCATCAGCTTGGCGACCGTGTTGCTGCAGCAGGCAATGCCTACAGCGCTAAGTTCGGCGTGTATCCGCGGCGCCCCATACGTGTGGCGGCTCGCTATGTGCACTTCCCGAATCCGGGTGGCCAAGGACGACTGGCGCCGCGCCCGGGCGCTCGGCGACCGGTTCTGGGCGGCGTAGTACCCACCGGCCGATACCCGCAGCGCCCGGCACATCACGCACACCGAATGGCTGCCGCGCTGCGTGTCTATAAACGCGCACTTCACGTCGACACCTTTGCGAAGTAGATGACAGCTTTTTTAAAAGCTCGTTCTTCTCACGAAGACGGGCGTTCTCACGTCTGAGCTTCCCAATATCCTGCTCGGCCGTGGCCAACTCTTGCTTGGGAACACCGTTGCGCTCCCACGAAACATGGGTAGGATCACCATCGGCCAGAAGCGGTCTTGGCTGCGTGGCCACGTAGCGGACATTCGACACCGTAGCCAAGCATCCGTCAGCGTAGGTGGCGGGGTCGACGCGGTTCGCGAGCGCTGGAACGACCCGACTACATTGCAAAACAGGACTGTACCTGGCGCCGCTCGGCGTCGTGTAAGTTGGAGGCGGGAATCCTGGCCACCACCGATCTCTACGCCGCGAGAAGTCGCTTCGCTTCCTCGATGTCAGGCGCATCGCACTCCGGAGGAAGTTCGGCGCATACGTCGCGTAACGGCTCCAGGCCGGCGCCTGCTAGCTTGAGCGCACGCGACGCCTTGGCGATGCTGATCGCGGCCCGCAGCTGCAGCAACGTCGCGCCTTGTTGCTTCGCGACGTCGAACGCCGTCTGCAATGACTGCATGGCCTCGGTCTCGTAACTGGCGTCGAGCCGAAGAAGGCAGACGCCCCGCAGCCGATGGAGCTCCGGCACATAGATGCCGACGCCCGGCTCCGTTACCGTATCGAGCGCCCATCCGACCAGTGCAAGTGCATCGGCTACCCGACCCGCGCTTTCACGCCTGTCTGCCAGTATCGCGGCATAGTGCCGGAAAAATGGTCCGATGGCCGACGCCCTCGGATATTCGGCCTCCATGATCGTCAGGCCGGCGTCGGTCTGGTCTCCGAACGCGCGCGCCCAGCCGGAGAGAAGAAGCGCATGTGCGCGCATCGGAGGAAAATTATATTTGTCGGCAAGCTCGATCAAACGCTGCGCCAGGCGATGGACCGCTTCGCGGTCCCCGAGCGTCTGGTACATGACCATTCCATTCTGCAGGGCGAATGCGATGTTGTGCGGATGTCCGAGAGTCTCCGCCAGCGATAACGCCTTATCCATGCGCTGTCTCGCTTGGACGGTATGGCCGGAAAGCGACAGCATCTGGGCCTCGACCTCCTGCGCGCACAACCCCGGATCGTGACCGCCGAACACGGCGCCCATCCAGCTGTGCCGTGCAGGGTCGTATCGCCGGACGCCCTCGCGACTGTCGCTGAGCGCAGTCGCAACGTCACCACGGAAAAAAGCCGTTGACCAGCGACAATGGAATGCCTCGAGCAGCAGATCAGAATCGGGGGATTGCTGGCCCAGTGCGACAAGTTCCTGAGCGCGGTCGCGCGCCTGTTCGAGTCTGCGTCCGAGGTTGGCATTGAACCAGAGGCCCCAAGTCGCCTTGAAGAGGCCGACGTTGTCATTGGCCTTTAGTCCCATATCACGTGCAATACGATAGGTGTCCTCTACCTCCGGGTTTTGAACGCCTTTAATGATCAACAGGGCAGGTCCAAGCTTGAGCAGGAGCGCAAGTTCGCGCCGCAGGCGGTCCGGCTCGTCCGCCAATTTGCCAGCTTCGGCACGCCCGGCGCCGAAATGGGCGACGGCCTCCGCAAAGGCGAATCGGGCCGCCGCACGATCCCCCGCGCGCTCATGAAAGTTGCAGGCGAGGTCGGGAATGCCGGCATAGCCGAAGTGATGCGCCACCAATTCCGGCTCGCTCTCGACCACGGCGGGAAAGTGCTCGACCAGCGCCCGGCCCGTGCGTTCGTGAATCTGCCTTCGGCGCACGCGCAGCAGGTTCTCGTAGGCGATGTCGCGCATCAACGCGTGACTGAACCTGTAGCCTGAGTCGGAGGCCCGGCCTTCGCTGACCACAAGACCGGCATCGATAAGCCGCGCGATGCCGGTCGCGACATCGGCGGCACGCTCGACCGCCACGATCTCCAGCAACGACCGGGAAAATTGCTGCCCGATCACCGCTGCGATCTGGGCGATCTCCTTGGCGGGTCCGAGCCGGTCGAGGCGTGCCATCAGCGAATCGTGTAACGTGGCAGGGACAACGCGCCGGTCCGATGACGCCGACTCCACGACCGCCTTGGTCAACTCCTCGACGAAAAGCGGAACGCCGTTCGCTTTAGCCACGATCTCGTCGACCAACGGCGGCTCGAGCATCCGCCCGGCCGCGATTCCGTTGACGATATCCGCGCACTGCTCCTTGCCGAGGTGACCCAGCCCGACGGACGCGATGCGGCCGCCACTGGGCCACGGCGACGCAAACTCCATACGAGCGGTGATGAGGACCATGACGCTCGCATCGGCGGTGCCGTCCATGAGCCGCGTCAGCAACTCTTGGGTCGTCGGGTCGATCCAGTGCGCATCTTCGAGGACGAACAGAACCGGGTCGCGCTCGCCGAGCCGCTTCAGCTGCTCGACCAGCGCCGCGATGGTCGCAGCCTTGCGCTGGGCGGGCGGGACGTCGAGCGGCGGATACCGGCCCTCCGTCCGGATCGAGAGCAGGTCGGCCATGAGGCTTGCAGTAGTCGCGATGTCACTGTCGGATGCGGCCAAAATTTGTTCCAGCTTTTCGAGCTTGCGCGCGGGTGAATCGTCGGGCTCGAAGCCCGCCGCGCGTTCGAGATGGCGGATGACCGGGTAGAGCGCGCTGTTGACGTGATACGGAGAGCACTGGCAAAGCACCCGGACATGCGGCTCGTCGGCAAGGTGCCGCGAAAGGGCGTCCACCATCCGCGACTTGCCGATGCCGCCTTCGCCTTGAATGATGACGACCTGGCCTTTGCCTCCCCGGGTGAGGTTCCACCGGGCAAGTAGTTGTCGCATTTCCTCACCACGACCGATCAGCGGATTCAGCCCCGCGGATTGGCTGGCTGCGAAGCGACTCTCGACCGCCGCTTCGCGCAGCACGCGCCAGACTCGCACGGGCTGGGCGAATCCCTTGAGCGCGCGTTCGCCGAGGCTCTCGCACTCGAATTGCCGTCCTACCAGGTGATGCGTCGCCTGGCTGATCAGGATCGCGTTGGGCTCGGCCAGTGCCTGCAGGCGCGCCGCGAGGTTGGGCGTCTCGCCGACGATCGCATGCTCCCGCGCGACGCCTGCGCCTACCAGGTCGCCGATCACGACGAGGCCCGTTGCGAGTCCCACGCGGACCTCGGGCGGTTGACCATCGGGCCGTTTGGCGGTCCGAAGACCCTGGACAATCGCCAGCGCCGCACGCACCGACTGCCCGACGGCATCCTCGTGGGCCAGCGGATACCCGAAGTAAGCGAGCACGGCGTCGCCCATGAACTTGGCGACGAAGCCGTCGAAGCGCGCGATCGCGCTGGCGCACGTATCCTGGAAATAGCGGATGAAGGCGCCCATGTCCTCCGGGTCGACGGCGTTCGCGAGCTCTGTCGAGCCGACCAGGTCGCAGAACAGGAGGGTGACCTGGCGCCGCTCGGCGTCGCGTATCGCCTCGATGTGGCTCATGGGTGCAGGGTCCCGGTCGCTGGCTTGGACGCAAATAGTCTCAGCGGATCGACGAATCGTACTTTAGCGTCCCGTTGTAGATGCCGGACACGGACGACACGAATCAGGGAATCGCAAACGCGCCCACCGAACGTCTTATATGGACACCGCCCGGTTTGCAAGGCTCATTTGTTGTGCTGTAGCTTGCGACGGTTCGACCGTGCGGGAGCCGATCTGTCCTAGGGAAACGGGAGTTCTCGGAGCCGATTTGAAGCGTCTTCATCGATCGTCTTGGTGCCGGGAGAGGGACTCGAACCCTCACGGTATTTCTACCGGCGGATTTTGAGTCCGCTGCGTCTGCCGTTCCGCCATCCCGGCCTTGAATCCGCCGCAGTCCGAATCACCCCGCAGCCTCAGCATTATCGCGCAGTTCCCCGCGCCCCTACACGTGCACCAACGCCAGCCCCGCAATCACCACCGCCCCGGCCGCCGCACCATATGAAATGTACTGGAGGCCGCGACTGCGCGTGAGCAGCGTGATGGCCGCCAGCGCGATCGACACCTGGATGAGCGTCATCGACTGCGCCCAGCGATGGTGCTCGTGCAGCGACTCGTCGCTCGCGTCCTCCGCCGCCTTCGACTTCGCCTCGAGCGCGCGCGCCTCCTTCTCGATGTCGACCTTCTCCTTCTTGTACCGGTCGACCTCGCCGCGGTAGCGCTCGGCGTCAGGGCCCGTCGCGAGCACGCCGCCGAGCTCGGCGAGATTCTGCTTGCTCGACTTCGCCTGGTAGAAGTTCCATTGGTCCGACGCCTCGGTGCGACGGATGGCCGCCTCGTTCTTGTGCAGCAGCGCGGCGTTCTGCGTGGCGCCCGCCATGTAGCCCATGCCCGCGCCGAGCGTCGCGAAAATCGCGGTCATCACGGCGATGCGTCCCGAGAACGGGTCGCCGGAGTGCGCGGCGTGCTCGAGCTCGTGATCGTGCGGCCCGTGCACGTGGAATCCACCTTCGGACATTGCCTTCTCCCGGTTTGCCGTTGTCGAAGTCGGCGAGGGTCCCGTCAGGCGACGGGCCGCCGCTCGTACGTCACGAACGCGTAATCGTATCCGTCCGGTGCGGCATGGGTATGGAACTCCCGTGCCGTTTCCCGCCAGACGGCCGGATCGACCGCCGGAAACGTCGTGTCGCCGGCGAAGTCGCGCGCGATCTCGGTCAACTGCACGACCGACGCCCGCGGCATTGCGATCGCGAATATCTCGCCGCCGCCGATGCAGTAGACCGGTGGCGGCAGCGTGACGCGCAACAATGCGTCGTCGAATGACGTCACCACCTCGGCGCCGGGGGCCGCGTATCCGGCATTGCGCGTGATCACGATGTTCTGCCGGTCGGGCAGCGGCCGTTGCAGCGACTCGAAGGTCCGTCGCCCCATGACGACGGCGTGGCCGAGGGTGAGCGCCTTGAACCGCCGCAGGTCCTCCGGCAGCCGCCACGGCAGGCGATTGTCGGCGCCGATGACGCCGTTGCGCGCGACCGCGGCGATCAGCGCGAGCGGCGGGTCGCCGGCCGGCGGGCGGTCGGCAGGCGCGGGCATGCGAGCAGAGTGGGCGGTGTCATAATCGGACCATTATAACGAGCGCCCCGGCGCCGCCTCCGCGTGTATTACCCGCGCTCCTTCCTCAAGTTCATCCTGCTCGGCTTCCTGCTGGTGAGCCTGCCGCTCGTCTATGCGATGGCGGAACTGATCCTGTCGCTCGACCGGCTGGCGTCGCAGAGCCGCGAGGAAGTGCTTCAGGCGGCCCAGGCCGGCCGCACCAGCCGGCAGCTCTACGAGCAGGCCACCACGCTCGAGCGCATCGCGCGCCAGCAGCTCATCCTCGAGGATGCGTCGCTGCTCGAGGAGTACGGCAAGCTCCGGCAGAATTTCCGCCAGACGGCGCTGCAGCTTGCAGCACTCGCGCTCGAGCCGGCGCAGCAGTTGCGCCTCACCCAGATGACCGCGCGCGAGGATCGGCTGCATGGGCTGCTCCAGGCCGGCGCGCGCACGCCGGAGACCACGCGCGCCCTCGTGGAGGGCTACGGCCAGCTCGTGGACGACTCGCAGTCGCTCATCACCGCGGCCACGCAGCTCACGCAACGGGCGATCGAGCGACTGCAGCAGACGGCCTCGCAAGGGCGCGAGAAGTGGCTGTGGGTGGGTCTGGCCACGGTGGGCATCGCCATCGCTCTCGCATTCGTGTTCGCGGTGCTGATCGCGCGTCCGGTGCGCCAGCTCGACCAGGCGATCAGGCGCATGGGCACGGCTGACTTCAAGCACGCGATCCAGCTGTCCGGCCCCGAGGACCTGCGCTACGTGGGGCAGCGCCTGGAGTGGCTGCGCACCCGTCTGCACGAGCTGGAGGAGCAGAAGGCGCGTTTCCTGCGCCACGTCTCGCACGAGCTCAAGACGCCGCTCACCGCCGTGCGCGAAGGCGCGGAGCTCTTGCGCGACAACGTCGGCGGGACGCTCACGCCCGAGCAGCGCGACATCGTGCGCATCGTCCGCGACAACACGCTCTCGCTCCAGAAGCTGATCGAGGACCTGCTCGCCTACCAGCAGACGCGCGCGATGGAGCCGGCGACCCTCGGCCCCGTGGCGCTCGCCGACATCGTCCGGCGGGTGACGCGCGAGCAAAAGCTGGCCGCCCTCGCGCGCATGATCACTTTCGACGGCGAGATGCAGCCGGCGCTGGTGATCGGCGACACCGAGCGCCTGCGCACGATCGTCGACAACCTGCTGAGCAACGCGATCAAGTACTCGCCGCGCTCGGGCGAGATCGGCGTTACGCTTGGCGCGCGCGACGGCTTCGCCGTGCTGGACATCGTCGACCAGGGCCCGGGCGTGCCCGCCGACGACCGGGCCCGCATCTTCGAGTCGTTCTACCAGGGAGCGACGCCGGCCGACGGCCGCATCAAGGGATCGGGGCTGGGCTTGGCGATCGCCCGCGAGTACGCGGTCGCGCATGGCGGTCGCATCGAGGTGCTCGATCGCGCCGATGGACGACGCGGCGCCTGGTTCCGGTTGTGGCTGCCTCTGGCGGACGTGCCGGACGAGCGCCATCGGCTGGCCAATCCGAAGGCCCGTCTGGCGGGCGTCAAATGAGGCTGCATCGATGGCTTTGCGGCGGCGCGCTGGTCGCCCTGCTGCTGGGCGGTTGCGCCACGGCCCCGCCGGCCACGATCCCGGCGATCGAGGACGAGATGCCGGCTGCGATCGAGCCGCCGATCGAGTTGCCCCAGCGCGCGCCGCTGATCGAATCGCCGCCGCTCGAGCCGGTCGAGCCGTCGCCACAACCGGCTCCCGTCTTCGCCGCGCCCTTCCCCAGGCCGGCCACGGAACCCCCGGCGGCGGCGACGCCCCCCGCGACCGCACCCATCGTCACGCCGCCGGTGATAGCCGTGCCGGTGCCCGTCGAGCCGCCCGAGGACAGCCAGATGGTGAGCCTGCTCGCCGACCTGTCGCGCTACGGCGGCCTGCCGTCGGACGACCTGCGGCGCGAGCTCGCCGGTGCCACGCAGGCGCTCGCGCGCCAGCGCAACGATGCGAACCGCGTGCGCCTCGCCGTGCTCTACACCCTCGTGCGAAGCACGCCGCAGGACGACCTGCGGGCGCTCCAGCTCTTCGACAACGTCGCCAAGAGCGGCGGCACCATGACGCCGGTCAAGCATCTCGCGGCCGTGCTGACGTTTCAGGTCGGCGAGCGCCAGCGCGCGCTGCGTGAGGAGCAGCTGAAGGCCGACCAGGCGGTGCGCAAGCTCGACCAGCTGCTCGAGATGGAGCGCACCCTGCTGCGGGAACGGGTGCGTAGCGGAGGGGGAGGCGGCGGCGGCGGCGCAGGCGGCGGCGGCAGCGGTGGCAGCGGCGGCCACTGATCAACCGAGGGGAATGACGTGGCTCAAGACCCAACGCTCCAATCCGGCGACATCCTGCTGGTCGACGACGACCCGGATCTCCTCAAGCTCATCAGCCTGCGACTCGCCTCGGCGGGGTACCGTGTGCAGACCGCGGACAGCGGCGAGACCGCCCTTGCCGCGATCTCGATCACCCGTCCCGGCATCGTGGTCACCGATCTGCGCATGCCCGGCATCGACGGCATGCAGCTGTTCGAGGCGATCCATCGCCGCCATCCGGCGCTCCCCGTCATCATCCTGACCGCGCACGGCACCATCCCCGATGCGGTCGATGCCACGCAGCGCGGCGTGTTCGGCTTCCTGACCAAGCCGTTCGACAGCCAGGAA
This sequence comes from Burkholderiales bacterium, assembly GCA_038239945.1. Lineage (GTDB taxonomy): Bacteria > Pseudomonadota > Gammaproteobacteria > Burkholderiales > Casimicrobiaceae > VBCG01. Next base: position 32,839 of record JBBSEG010000044.1, on the reverse strand, counting down.
CTGTTGCAGAAGGTCGGCGCGGCGATGGCCGTGTCGGGGGAGGATTCAGCTGGCTCGGACCCCGGCTCCGAATGGCGCGCCGCCATCGTCACGCGCAGCCCGAAGATGGAGGACCTCCTGCGCCAGGCGCGGCTGGTGGCGGAGTCGGACGCAAGCGTGCTCATCTACGGCGACTCGGGCACCGGCAAGGAGCTTCTCGCCCGCGCGATTCACCAGGCAAGCCCCCGGTCGGAGAAGTTGTTCATTGGGGTCAATTGCGGGGCGATACCAGGGGATCTGCTCGAATCCGAGCTGTTTGGACACGCCCGTGGTGCATTCACTGGCGCCATCCAGGCGCATCGCGGGCTGTTCCAGGCGGCCGACGGCGGCACGCTGTTCCTCGACGAGATCGGCGACATGCCGCTGCCGCTGCAGGTCAAGCTCCTGCGCGTGCTGCAGGAAGGCGAGGTGCGGCCCGTGGGGGCTACCCAATCGATTCCGGTGGACGTCCGCATGATCTCCGCCACGCATCGCGACCTCGACGCCTATCGCGTGAGCGGGCAGTTTCGTGAGGACCTGTATTACCGCCTCAACGTCGTGTCGCTCAAGCTGCCGCCGCTGTCGGACCGCCGCGAAGACATCCCGCTGTTGGCGGCCTACGTGTTGCGCAAGCTTGCCGAGACCTATCGAAAGCCGGTGCCGACTCTCGCGCCCGACGCGATGGCGCTGCTCGTCGCCGCACCCTGGCCCGGCAACGTGCGCCAGCTCGTGAACCTGCTCGAGCAGGCGATCGCGCTCACCCCCACGGCCGTCATTCCCGCGTCTCTCGTGCAGAACGCGTTGAAGGAGGATGCGGCCGCGCTCGTTCCGTTCGAGGAGGCGCGCCGCAGCTTCGAGCGCGATTACCTCGTGCGGCTGCTCAAGATCACCGGCGGCAACGTTACGCAGGCCGCGCAACTGGCCAAGCGCAATCGCACCGAGTTCTACAAGCTGCTGCAGCGGCATCGCCTCGAGCCGGGGATGTTCAAGGCCGCGAAGACCTGACGCGCAACGCGTCATGTGGTGTCCTCGCCTGTCGGGCGAGGGCGACACGCAATTCCCTTGCGGATCAGGCGCGTCGCACCCAGTGCCCGCGCAAGCGTCGGTGCACCGCGACAAATCGCGCGTCATCGCAGCGCTTGTCACAACCGTTCAATGAGCGTCGGCTAGCGTGCGGTGCAGCGGGCGGATCGCGCCGTGCGAACCGTTCGTCCCGCCCCGTAACGGCTTGGCACGTCGCTTGCTCTGGCTGGGTGCGGGGGCCACATGAATAGACCGGGAATTGTCATGCACACGTTTGCGCCGGAGTTCGCGCAGTTCTGGTTGGCGGGCCTTGCCGCAGTAGCGGCGGTGGAGGCGACGGGCGAATCGCGCGCGGCCGACGCCGACCGTGACAAGGCCGCGCTCGAGGAACTCGCCGAGCGGGTCTACGCTGCCCGCACGATCGTCTGACCGCACCCGCTTACGCGCCGCCGGGCGCGAGCCGTTTCCCAGCCACCCTCGCGAGGCAGGGTCACGCCCCGACCATCGGAATCCCCCTTGCCCGCCCGTCGAACGGCGGGCATCTTTTTTTGCGGGACCGGCGGCTTAGGCTAGACGGCCACTGGCGCTCGGATCGCCGGGTGCGACGTGTAGTCCACCAGCTCGAGATCCTCGTAGCGGTAGTCGAACAGCGTGGGCGGCTGGCGCCGCAGCAGGAGCCGCGGCAGCGGTAGCGGGGCGCGCGCAAGCTGCAGGTCGACCTGCTCGAGGTGATTGAGGTACAGGTGGCAGTCGCCGCCCGTCCAAATGAAGTCGCCCACCGCGAGGTCGCACTGTTGGGCCACCAGGTGGGTCAGCAGCGCATACGACGCGATGTTGAAGGGCACGCCGAGGAAGATGTCGGCGCTGCGCTGGTAGAGCTGGCACGACAGGCGGCCGTCGGCCACATAGAACTGGAACAGCGCGTGGCACGGCGGCAGCTTCATGCGCGGGATATCGCCGACGTTCCACGCCGACACGATCAGGCGGCGCGAGTCGGGAGAGCGCCGGATGTCGGCCACCACGTTCGCGAGCTGGTCGACGTGCCCGCCGCCGGGAATCGGCCAACTCCGCCACTGGTAGCCGTAGACCGGGCCGAGCTCGCCGTCGGCCGCCGCCCATTCGTCCCAGATCGTCACGCCCGCCGCCTGCAGCGAGCGCACGTTGGTCTCCCCGCGGAGAAACCACAGCAGCTCGTGGAAGATCGACTTGGTGTGGACGCGCTTGGTGGTCAGGAGCGGAAATCCGCGCGCCAGGTCGAAGCGCATCTGGTAGCCGAACACGGACAGCGTGCCTGTGCCTGTGCGGTCGGCCTTGCGATGGCCATGCTCGCGCACGTGGCGCATGAACTCGAGATAGGGTTGCATCGGGCCACGGTTGGCGGGCGGCCCGCGCAGTTTAGCCCACCGCCGGGCGGCCTTCCGGTGCGCGTCGCGGCAGTCGCACGGCCTCGACCAGCGACCAGGGACGTAGGCCGAGCGCCAACCCGACGGTCGAGCGATCGGCCGCGCGCAGGTGGCCGTCGAGCTGCGCCAGGTCGTGGAATTCCGCGGCCAGCCGCTCGAGCTTGCGGCGCAGCACGTCCATCGACGCGCGCGACAGCTCCTCGAACTCGAACGCGAAGTAGCCGCCGGCGTCCTCGAAGCGCGGCGCCAGGAAGTCGTCGACGAGACGCGCGCCGTGGGTGCGGCGCAGCGGGCCGTCGGGCCGCAGCCGCGCGCCGCGCGGCAGGCGCAGCCGTACGCGGTTCTCGGGCATGAGCTCGATCAGATCGAGGCGGTCGAGCTTCAGCAGCAGTGCGGTGCATTGTGCCGCGGCGAGGCGATAGTGCGCGACGATGTCGGCCGGCCGCCACCCGCTGTACACCAGGTAGAAGACGGCGAGCAGCCGCTCGTCGGCCGCGAGCGCCGCTTCCTGCGCAAGCGTCATCTCGCGCGCTTCATCGTCGCCGCCTCCGGCGAGCCGGGCCAGCTCCTGGAAGTCCACGTCGAGCAGCGCGCAGAATTGCTCGAGCCGGGGCAGCGTGAACGTGCCGCGGGAGAAGAGGCGCTTGACCGACGCCTCGGACAGCCGCGCCCGTGCCGCCAGCGCGCCATAGGTGAGGCCCCGCATGCGCACCACGCGCTTGAGCGCCTCGACCAGCTTGCGCGCGTCGTTCATAAGATCCTTGGCTCGACCCTCGAGTAGTAGATTACGATACTCCAAACATAAAGTATGTCATTGCAAGGCGTTGGTAGAGTGGCGTCCATGCCCATATCCATGCCCCTGCCAACCGCCAGGCGTTCGTGACGGCCTTCCGCCGACCCGGTACGCTCACGCCCCCATGTCCCAGCCCAACCAGTTCGACCTGCTGAGCGAGCGTCGCTTCGCGCCCTTCTTCTGGACGCAGTTTCTCGGCGCTGCGAACGACAACGTCTTCAAGAACGCCTTCGTGGTGTTCGTGGCGTTCGGCGCGGCCAGCACCAGTGCCGACGCGGGCATCGATGCCGGCATGGTCGTGAACCTCATCGGCGCGGTGTTCATCCTGCCGTTCGTGCTGCTGTCGGCCACGGCCGGCCAGATCGCCGACAAGCTCGAGAAGTCGCGCCTCATCCGGGCGATCAAGGTGCTCGAGATCGCGATCATGGCGATCGGCCTGGCGGGCTTCGCTCTCCGCAGCATCGTGCTGCTGTTCACGGCGCTCGCGCTGCTCGGTGTGCATTCCGCCTTGTTCGGCCCGGTGAAGTACTCGATCCTGCCGCAGCACCTGCGCGACGACGAGCTCGTCGGCGGCAACGGCCTGATCGAGATGGGGACGTTCGTCGCCATTCTGCTCGGCACGATCGCGGGCGGGGGGGTCGTGGGCATCGAGCCGCATGGTCCGGTCCTCGCCGGCGCGCTCGCGATCGCCGTTGCAATTGCGGGGTGGGTCACCAGCCGCGGCATCCCGTGCACGCCGGCCGTCGATCCCGCGCTCGTCATCAACTGGAACCCCGCCACCGAGACGGTGCGCAACCTGCGGCTCGCCCAGGGGAGCGCGGTGGTATGGCGCTCGATGCTGGGCATCTCGTGGTTCTGGTTCTACGGCGCGATCTATCTGGCGCAGCTGCCGGTGTTCACCCGCGACGTGCTGCATGGCGACGAGCACGTGTTCACGTTGCTGCTCGCGACGTTCTCGGTCGGTATTGGCGTCGGGTCGCTCCTGTGCGAGTGGCTGTCGGGAGGCAAGGTGGAGATCGGGCTGGTACCGTTCGGATCGATCGGGTTGACCGTCTTCGCCGTCGATCTGTGGCTCGCGACGCGCGGGCTCGGCGGCGCCGCGACGATGTCGATCGGCTCTTTCGCAGGAAGCCTCGCCCACGTGCGCGCGCTCTTGGACGTCCTCCTTCTGGGCGTTTTCGGCGGCTTCTACATTGTGCCGCTGTACGCGCTCATCCAGGCGCGGTCGCAGCCGTCGCACCGCTCGCGCATCATCGCCGCGAACAATATCCTCAACGCGCTGTTCATCGTGGTGTCCGCGGGCGTGGCCATCGGGCTCCTGCGCGCGGGACTGACCATCCCGCAGCTGTTCCTCGTGGTCGGGCTGATGAACGCCGCGGTCGCGGTGTACATCTACACGCTCATCCCGGAGTTCCTGATGCGCTTCCTCGCGTGGCTGCTCATCCATACGGTGTACCGGGTGCGCGTCGAGGGCCTGGAGCATGTGCCGGAGGAGGGGCCGTGCGTGGTGGTGTGCAATCACGTGAGCTACGTCGACGCCGTCGTGATCGCCGCGTGCGTGCGCCGACCGGTGCGCTTCGTCATGGACCACCGCATCTTTCGCATGCCGGTGCTGTCGTTCCTGTTTCGCACCATGCGCGCGATTCCCATCGCGTCGGCCAAGGACGACCCCGAGTTGAAGGTGTGCGCGTTCGACGAGGTGCGGCGCGCGCTGGAAGCGGGCGACGTCGTCGGCATCTTTCCCGAGGGGCGGCTCACGGCGTCGGGCGAGATCGAGACATTCCGGCCGGGCGTGCAGCAGATCCTCGAGGTTACCCCCGTGCCGGTGGTGCCGATGGCGTTGCGCGGCCTGTGGGGCAGCTTCTTCTCCCGCGCATCCGGAGGTCGGCCGATGCGGACCTGGCGTGGGTGGTTCGCGCGCATCGCGCTCGTCATCTCCGCGCCGCTCGCGCCCGGCGAGGCCACCCAGGAGCGGCTCTTCGAGCGCGTCCGCGCGTTGCGGGGGGAGGCACGATGACACACGCCCGGCGATCGCGCGCGTGCTGCGTCCGGCGCAATCCACGGCAGGGGCAGCCATGCCGTTCCTGATCGGCCTGTTGCTGGGCAGTGCGGCGGGGTTCCTGCTCGGCCGCGGCGAGGGACTGGTCGCAGGGGGCCTGCTGGGCGCGATGCTCGGCCTGGTCGTGCAGGGCGTGCGCAACAGTCAGGCGAAGGCCGCGGGCGCCGCACCGGCGCGCGCGCTCGAGGATCCGCTCGCGCGCCGCGTGCGCGTGCTGGAGCGCCGCGTCGAGGTTCTCGAGCAGGCGCTCGGCCGGGCGGCTCAACCGGCGACCGACGGCACCCTCGAGCGCACGTCGGGAATCGAGCCGCAACCCGGTATCGGACCGGTCGGCGTGGAGCCGCAACCCGGCGTTGGATCGGTCGGCGTGGAGCCGCAACCCGGCGTTGGATCGGTCCCTATTGCGGCGCCCCTGCCCGCGCAGCCGGTCGCCGCATCCGCACCCGCTGCGCAGACCGTTGACGCCGGCGTTGCCCTGCCCCCGCGCGCGACCGCCGACGCGTCGCAGCCGCCGCCGATGCCGCGCTATGGAAGCGCCGCCGCGCGTGCGCCCCAATCGATGGCGTCGTTCGAGCCGAATGCGCACGTCGCGGCGTCACCCATCGTCGGCGACGACAGGGGTGCAGCGCCGCCCCGTGCACCCGGCGAATCGTCCGGCCGGCTCTGGGCCTGGATCACCGGCGGCAACGCGCTCGCGCGCATCGGCGCGGTGGTCCTGCTGATCGGCGTCGGCTTCCTCGCCAAGTACGCCGCGGATCGCGACTTCGTCCCGATCGAGGTGCGCCTCGCCGGCGTGACGCTGCTCGCAATCGCGCTGCTGTTGATCGGCTGGCGGCTGCGCACCTCGCGGCGCGGCTATGCGGTCACGCTGCAGGGCGCAGGAATGGGCGTGCTGTACCTGACCGTCTTCGCGGCGCTGGCGCGCTACCAGCTCGTTCCACCGGGCGCCGCGTTCGCGTTGCTCGTACTGCTGGTCGTCGCGACCGGCGTGCTCGCGGTGCGACAGGACGCCATGCCGCTCGCCGTGCTCGGCACGCTCGGCGGCTTCGCCGCACCCGTGCTCACGTCCAGTGGCGCCGGCGAGCACGTCGTGTTGTTCTCCTACTTCGCGCTCCTCAACGCCGGCATCTTCGCAATCGCCTGGCTGCGGCCGTGGCGTGCGCTCAACGTGCTCGGTTTCGCGTGCACGGTCATCGTGGCTGCGGCGTGGGGCGCGATGCGCTACACGCCGGATCGCTTCGCGACCACCGAGCCGTTCCTGGTCCTCTTCTTCCTGTTCTATGCGGTGATCGCCGTCGCCTATGCGTGGCGCCGCTCGCTCGCGCTGCGCAGCCCGGTGGACGCGACGCTCGTGTTCGGCACGCCGATCGCGGTCGCGACGCTGCAGGCGCCACTGGTCGCACGGTTCGAGTTCGGCATGGCCTTCAGCGCAATCGGCATCGCGATCGTCTATCTTGCATTGGCCGCGCTCGTGCGGGCGCGCCGCGAGGCGACGCTGCGCCTGCTGGTCGAGGCCTTTGCGGCGCTGGGCGTGGTCTTCGCCACGCTGGCAATTCCGCTTGCCGTCGATGCACGCTGGACCTCCGCCGCGTGGGCGCTCGAAGGCGCGGCGCTGGTCTGGCTCGGCTTGCGCCAGGCGCGCCGGCCGATGCGCGTAGCCGGCCTGGTGCTCGAGGTGGGGGCCGCGGCGGCTTTCGCGCTCCAGGGTGCCTTGCCGGAAACGGACGGCCGACCGGCGCTCGCGCTGCCGTTTCTCAACCGCGAGTGCTTCGGTGCCCTGCTGATCGCGCTGTGCGCCGGTTTCACCGCTTGGCGTTACGACGCCGATCCCGCGCCGCGCACTCGCGCCGGGACGCCCGTCGCCGCGGCCGCGCTGGCGTGGGCGCTGCTTTGGTGGCTCGGTGCGGGCGTACACGAGGTCGAGCGGTTCGTTGCGGCCGACCTGCGCGTGGCCGGGGTCGTGGGCTGGCTCGCGCTCACCGCCGCGGTGCTGCTCGGCGCGGCCCGCGTGTTGCGCTGGCCGATGCCGTACCTGCCCACGCTCGCCTACCTCCCCGCGCTGCTGGCGATCGCGATCGGGCAGGGTGTGCCGCGCGCGGCCGATGGCGGCCATCTGCTCACCGGCATCGCCGCCGGCGCGTGGGTCGCTTCGCTGCTGGCCGGTGCGCTGGTGCTGCGTGTCCTCGAGCTCGAGAGTCAAGCCTCCACGCGATGGCCGCTCGGCGCGATGCACGCGGTGCTGCTGTGGCTCGTCGCGTTCCTCGCCGCCGAGGAAGCCGGCTGGTGGATGTCGCGTGCGACCGAGGCGTGCGCGTGGCGGGCGGCTGCGTTCGCGGCGGTTCCGATCGCGGGCGTGATCGCGCTATCGCGGCGCCGGCGCGACGCGAATTCATCGAGCGGCCGGGTGGACGGTGTCGAGCCGTCCGCGCCGGGGCTTGCCTGGACGCTGCGCCATTGGCACGCGACCTATGCCACGCTCGGTGCCGGCGGCCTAGTAGCGGCGTTGTGGGTCGGTGCGGCGCTGGCCAACCTCATGTGCGACGGCGATGCGCGCCCGCTGCCGTTCGTGCCCCTCGCCAATCCGCTCGACGTGACGCTGGCCGGTATTGCGGTCGCGACCGTTGCATGGTGGCGCGGCGCGGGCCGCGCCGCGCTTGCCGCGGTTCCGCGCGCCCTCCTCGTCGGCCTCGCCGCCGCGAGCGGTTTTGCGTGGCTGACCCTGTCCACCGTGCGGACGATCCATCACGCCACCGGCGTGCCGTTCACGCCATTCGACGCATGGTCGTCCTCGGCCGTGCAGGCGGCGCTCGCGCTCGTGTGGAGCGGAGCCGCGCTCGGTGCGATGACGATTGCCAACCGGCGCGGGACGCGGCTCGGGTGGTCGGCGGGGGCCGCGCTGCTCGGCGTGGTCGTCGTGAAGCTGTTCCTCGTCGATCTGGCCCACGCGGGCACGGTGGCGCGCATCGTGTCCTTCATCGGCGTCGGCCTGTTGCTGCTCCTCGTCGGCTATGTCGCGCCGGTTCCCGCGCAGCGGCGCGACGCGGTGGCATGAGGCGCAACGGCATGAGGCGCACGGCATGAGGCACATTGCCGCGGTCGCGGCGCTCGCGCGCGGCGTCGTCGCCGTCGCAGCGCTTGCGCTCGGTGTCGGCGGTGGCGCAGGCACCGGCGACGCACGCGCGGCGGCCGGCGAGGCGCCCGGCGATTTCGCGTGGGTCTGGCCGCTCGCCGCGAGCGACGCGGCGTTGCAGCGGGTGGTGCTGCCGGCCGCGGTGTACGGAGGCGTTGCGCACCCTGACCTGCGCGACCTGCGGGTCTTCAACGGAGCGCATGAGATCGTTCCGTACGCGTTCGCCCCGCCTGCGTCCATCCGCGACACGACGCCCCGGGGCGCGCCCCTCGCGCTGTTTCCGCTGCGCCTCGACGCGGCGCATCCGGCGCTCGACGATGTCACGCTGCGGGTCCGCCGCGCGGCGGGCGGCACGACCCTCGAGCTTGCGACGAGCGGCGGCCGCGCGGACGCGGAAGCGCGCCTGGCGGGCTACATCGCCGACGGATCCGCAGGCTCGTCGGCGTGGGCCGCGCTGATCGTGGCCGCGGACGGCACGGGGGCGGTCGACGTGCGCCTGCGCGTCGAGACGGGCGACGATCTTGCGACGTGGCGCGTCGTCGCCGCGGCCGCGCCGCTCATCCGCATTGCCGTGGAAGGCCGGGTCCTGCAGCGCGACCGGATCGAGTTCGCGCCGGTGCGGGCGCGCTACTTTCGCGTCACGCGCAGCGACGGCGGACCCATGCCGGTCCTGTCGGGGATCGTCGGGGAAACGGGCCCCGCGGCGGCAATGCCGCACGTCGAGTGGCGCGACGTGCAGGGCGCGCCCGGACAGGAAAGCGCCGGCGTCTTTGTCTACGACGCGGGCTTCGGTTTGTCCGTGACGAGGCTCGACCTGGACCTGGCGGTGGCGAACTCGGTGGCGCCGGCGACGGTGCTCGCGCGCGTGTCGGCGCGAGATGAATGGCGGGCGGTGACGACCGGCGTGTTCTACCGGATGGGCGAACGCCCGGACGCGCTTCGCAACCCACCGCTGCGGCTCGACGGCGCGGCCTACCGATTCTGGAAGGTCGTACCCGATGCGCGTGCGGGGCTGCCGGCGGCACCCATCCTGCGGCTCGGCTGGGAGCCGGCCGAGATCGTGTTCGCCGCGCGCGGACCTGGGCCGTTCGAACTCGCCTACGGACGACGCGACGCGGCCGCGGGCGCGCTGCCGCTGGCCACCCTGGTGCCCGGCAGCGACACCGGCGTCGCGGTGCTGCGACGTGCAAGTGCGGTGCTGCCGGTGGCGGCGCCGCTCGCCGGCAACCGGGCGGCGCTGACCTCGCCCGTGGAGCTCAAGCGCGTCGCATTGTGGGGGGCGCTCCTCGCCGCAGCGGCGGTCCTGGTGTCCTTCGGATGGCGGCTTCTGCGACCGCCCCCGGCCGATGCGGGCCCCGCGGCGTCGCGCGGTCCGCTCGCGTGAGGCGCGCGGGCGCGTGCGTGCGAAGCGGGCGATTCCTGCACCACTAGGGAGAAGGACATGGCGAATTTTTCCGGTTCGCGGCGTTGGTCATCCTGGCGACGATCGGTTTCGGTTCCGGCATCTGCGGCTTGATGGGATTGGGCGCGACGCTACTGGACTCGGTTCGACGTGGAGGAGCCGACAATTTCGCCCCGCTGGTCGTCGGCGTCAGCCTGGCCGCCGTCGGGTTGGCGGTCGGCTGTTTCTTTGCGGCCCGCGCGCTGGCGCGCAGCCTGCGCGCGCACACGTCGAGTACCGCACCGACGTCGAGCCCACCCCTGACCCCGCCGTTGGGCCACCGGACGTTCCGCCCGCATGACGGCGCCCCTGATCGCTGCTAACGCGTCCACCGCGGTCGCGTGGCACACCGCGTTCGAGATGACGGGTATTTTCGTCGGCATGCGGCTCTTCGCGGCGAGAATGCGCTCGCACGCGCTGCGCGGCATCGGCGGCGGCGGTGGATTTGCCGTGGCGCTCGGCTGCATCGACGGGGCCATCGCGGGCAGCCGCATTGCGGTGTGGCTCGACCGTCCCGACGTCCGCGCTCGCCGGCTGGAGCACGATAGTCCCGTAGACGATGGGGCAGTCCATCGTCGGCGCGCTGATCGGCGGTCTGCTCGGCGTGGAGCTCGCCAAGCGTCTGGCCGGCGTCGCGGCATCCTCGGGCGATCACTTCGTGCTGCCGCTGGCCGCGGGCATCGCGATCGGACGGGTCGGCTGCTTCATCGCCGCACTGCACGACGACACGTATGGCGAGCCGACCACGCTGCCCTTCGGCGTCGACTTCGGCGACGGCATCCCGCGGCACCCCACCCAGCTCTATGACATCGCCTTCGTGGTCGCGCTCGCTGCGATCCTGCGGCATGCGCGGCCGACCTTGCAGCGCGTGCCCGGGCTGGCCTTCAAGCTGTTTCTCTGCGGCTACCTGGCCTGGCGCATCGTCGTCGACCAGCTGAAGCCCGTGCATTTCGCCTACCCCGGCGAATGGTCGGGACTGCAGGTGCTGGCGCTTGCCTTCCTGGTCGTCTACCTTCCATTGGTCGTTCGCGCCGCTCGAAGGCTCGCATGAACCGCAAGACACGTCCCTACCTGTTCTACGACACCACGACGAGCGTATGCGGCGAGTGCCTGCACGTGGTGGAAGCGAAGATCGTGATCCGCGGCGAGCGCGTCTACATGGACAAGTGGTGCCCCGTGCAGGGCAGCGCGCGTGTGCTCGTGAGCGACGATGCCGCGTATTACCGCGCCTGCCGCGGGACCTGGATCAAGCCGCCGGAGCTGCCTCTGCGCTTCAACACCGCGATGCATTACGGCTGTCCGTTCGATTGCGGCCTTTGCCCGGACCACATGCAGCACTCGTGCTTGAGCCTGGTCGAGATCAACGAGCACTGCAACCTGGAGTGCCCGACCTGCTACGCCGAGTCCGGACCTGGACGTGCCGGGCACCGGTCGATGGAGGAGATCCGCCGGATGCTCGACGCGATCGTGGCCAACGAGGGCGAGCCGGACGTCGTGCAGATCTCCGATGGCGAGCCCACGCTGCATCCGCAATTCTTCGGGATCCTCGCCGAGGCTGCCGTACGGCCGATCCGCCATCTCATGGTGAACACCAACGGGCTGCGCATCGCCCGCGACGCCGCATTCGTCGAGCGCCTCGCGCGCGAGCATCCGCGGATCGAGGTGTACCTGCAGTTCGACTCGCTGCGCGCAGCGTCGCTGCAGCGCATGCGCGGCGCGGACCTCACCGGCGTGCGGGCCGAGGCGGTCGCAAGGCTCAACGCGGCCGGCCTGTCGACGACGCTGGTCGTGACGCTGCAGAAGGGCGTCAACGACGACGAGATCGGCGCGCTGCTGGGCTACGCGATGGCCCAGCCGTGCGTGCGCGGGGTCACGTTCCAGCCGATCCAGGAGGCGGGCCGCACGCGCGGGTACGATCGCCACGAGCATCGCCTGACCGTGAGCGAGATCCGTCGCCAGATCGCGGCGCAGTCGGAAATCTTCACCGCGGAGGGCGTGGTTCCGGTGCCCTGCAATCCCGATACGCTTGCGATGGCCTACGCGCTGAAGCTCGACGGCAAGGTGGTGCCGCTGACGCGCTTTTTCGACGCGGCCACGCTCGTCGCCGGAGAGCGCAATACCATCGTGTTCGAGCACGATGCGGCGCTTCGCGCGCGCATGTTCGCCCTGTTCTCGACCAATCACTCGCCGCAATCGCAGGCGAGCTGCCTCGCGGACCTGCTGTGCTGCCTGCCGCGCGTCGAGGTGCCCGCGGTGCTGGATTATCGCAACGTGTTCCGCGTGCTCATCGTGCAGTTCATGGACGCGCACTCGCTCGATATCCGCGCGCTCAAGAAATCATGCATCCACATCGCCGAACCCGACGGCCGGCTGATCCCGTTCGAGGCGTACAACCTGTTCTACCGCGGCACGCAGCGCGACCGCCTGGCCGGCATCCGCGCGACGCTCGACGAGCAGCATCGGCGCCGGCGCGCCGATGCGCCGCTCGCGTTCGCGATACCGATCGTCGACGCGCGCTAGCGGCGCGTAGCGTGCACCAGGTGCGCGCCAGTGCGCGCGTTTTCGCATGCTATAGTCGCCGCGCCCTTATCCGCCTCCGCCCATGTCCGGCAATACGCTCGGCACGCTGTTCTGCGTCACCTCGTTCGGCGAGTCGCATGGGCCGGCCATCGGCTGCGTGGTCGACGGCTGCCCGCCGGGCATGTCGCTCGGCGAACCCGATATCCAGCGCGAGCTCGACCGCCGCCGTCCGGGCACATCGCGGCATGTCACGCAGCGGCGCGAGCCCGATACGGTTGAAATCCTGTCCGGCGTGTTCGAAGGGCGCACCACCGGCACGCCGATCGCGCTGCTGATCCGCAACGAGGACGCGCGCAGCAAGGATTACGCGAACATCGCGCAAACCTTCCGGCCCGGGCATGCCGACTACACGTACTGGCACAAGTACGGTATTCGCGACCATCGCGGCGGCGGCCGTCAATCGGCGCGCGAGACGGCCGTGCGGGTGGCGGCAGGCGCCATCGCGCGCAAGTGGCTGCACGAGCGCTACGGCGTGCAGGTGCGCGCGCACCTCACCCACCTGGGCGCGATCGAGGTGGCGTTCGAGGACTGGGCGCACGTCGACGCCAATCCGTTCTTCGTCGCCAACGTGTCGCAGGTTTCCGCGCTCGAGGCGTACATGGACCGGCTCCGTAAGTCCGGCGAATCGATCGGCGCGCGCCTGCAGGCGATCGCGACGGGCGTGCCGGTCGGCTGGGGTGAGCCCGTGTACGGCAAGCTCGACGCCGACATCGCCCACGCGATGATGGGCATCAATGCAGTGAAGGGAGTGGAGATCGGCGCGGGCTTCGCGGCGGTGCGCCAGCACGGCACGGAGCATTCCGACGAGATGACGCCCGCGGGCTTTCTCTCCAATCACGCCGGCGGCATTCTCGGCGGCATTTCCACGGGACAGGACGTGGTGGTGGCGATTGCCGTCAAGCCGACGTCGTCGATTCGCCTCGACCGGCATTCGATCGACCTGCACGGCGCACCGGTGATCGTCAACACGCACGGCCGCCACGATCCATGCGTGGGCATTCGCGCCGCGCCGATCGCCGAGGCCATGCTGGCGCTGGTGCTGATGGACCACGCGTTGCGCCACCGCGCGCAGAACGCCGACGTGAGTGTCGAGACGCCGCGGCTCGCGGCGCTCGCGCCGGCCGGCGTGATCGCGGAGCGGCAGCGCTCTGCAGGCGTCGACGATCCGGACCCGGACGAGGCCTGACGCTGCGATCTGGCGGGCCCGCCGAAGCCGCGGCCCGCCACCACCGCCGTGGCCTGCCCTAGTTGTCGTCGACGTGCGTGATCGTGCCGGCGGCGCGGCCGCGCGCGAAGGTGATCGCCACCGGCGAGCCCGGCGGCACCTCCCGCGCGTCCTGCACGATCGCTCCGCCCGGTCCTGCCACGATCGCGTAGCCACGATCGAGGACGCGCCGCGGATCGAGATGCGCAAGGTTAGTCGCGAGCGCGGCAACACGCGTGTCGAGGCGCGCCAAATGCGCGCGGCCGCAGCGCTTCAGCGTCGCCCCGGTTTGCGCGACGGCGCGTGCGCTGGGGCGCGCCAGCCGCAGCTCGCGCAGGAAGCGCTGCTGCACGGCCACGATGCGGGCGTGGTAGCGGTCCAGCACGAGGCACTGCGCCCGCGCCAGACGCTGGGCGAGCGCCCGCGCGTCGTCGGCGCGCCGCGCGAGCCGCGCCGCCGGATGCACGAGGCGGCGCGCCGCGTGATCGAGCCGTTGCGTGCGCACGTCCAGCGCGTGCCGGGCGACGCGCACGAAACGCTGCGCGAGCTGGCCCGTGCGGTGCGCGAGGGCGGCCCGGTCGGGCGCCACGAGCGCCGCCGCGGCGGTGGGTGTAGGCGCGCGCACATCCGCGACGAAGTCGCAGATCGTGAAGTCGCTTTCGTGCCCCACGCCCGAGACGACCGGCAGCCGCGACTCGACGATGGCGCGCGCGAGCGGCTCCTCGTTGAACGCCCACAGGTCCTCGAGCGATCCGCCGCCGCGGCAGACGATGAGCACGTCGGCGAGGCCATGCGCGTTGGCGGCGCGCACGGCTGCGGCCAGCTCGTCGGTCGCGCCGCTGCCCTGCACGGCGGCCGGGTAGAGCACGACGCGCAATGCCGGCCAGCGCGCCAGCGTCGCGAGCACGTCCCGCAGCGCGGCCGCTCTCCGCGAGGTGATCACGCCCACGCAACGTGAGAACGCGGGCAGGGGCCGCTTGCGCCCGGGTGCGAACCAGCCGGCCGCCTCGAGCCGCGCCTTCATGCGCACGAAACGCTCGAAAAGCGCGCCGAGGCCGGCCAGGCGCACGGTGTCGACGTTGAGCTGGAGGTCGCCGCGGGCGTCGTAGATCGTCGGCGTGGCGCGCACCTCGACCGCCACGCCGTCGCGCAGGTCGAAGCCGAGCGCCTGCGCCTTGCTGCGGAACAGGATGCACCGAACCTGCGCCTGCTCGTCCTTGAGCGTGAAGTAACAGTGCCCCGAGGCGGCGCGCAGGCACCCGGACACCTCTCCGGCAACCCAGACGAGGCCGATGCGCCGCTCGACCAGCAGCCGCACCGACGCGAGCAGCCGGCCGACCGACAGCACGCCCGGGGCCGCCGCGCGGGTGAGATCGGGATGCGCGGAAGGAGCCTGCGGGGGATCGAAGTCGAAGCCGCTCATGGACGTAGGCGGGGCGCGCTAGACACCGCACCTGGAATATCGTCGCTGTCCATGACAAAGCGCCGGGCGTGAATGGGCCATCGGCAGCGTGGTCGACGCATCGGCAAACCCGGATGGTCTACGCCAAATGGCTGATTGAGACCCCCAAACCCTTGACCGGACTCCACTTTCATCACGTCATCGTTTGGTCATGCGAGTGACTTTCCCGGCGGGCGCGGTACTTAGCGCGCGAATGTACAAGATATACACACAACTATCCACAGGTTTTGTGGAAAACCATATCGGTGTTCGTCCGACGCCCGTCCGGAAAACGTGAGCTGGCGCGGGTCTCCGGGGGTGTCCCTCGATTGCGCTACGAGGCGCTCCGATGACGGGTCGAAGGGTCCCGGTTAGAATCATCCCATCATGTCCGTTGTTCATGAACAAATGCAGTCGCCTGCTGCAGTGCACGAACCGCCCGCGGCGCTGCTCGCTCCTCCGGCGGGGGAGGGATGACGGGCGCTTCCGCGCCGTCCGGATCGAATTTCCTCCGGACGATCATCGCCGACGACCTGCGGACGGGAAAATACGGCGGGCGCATCGTCACGCGCTTCCCTCCCGAGCCCAACGGCTACCTCCATTACGGTCATGCGAAGTCGATCGGGCTCAACTTCGGGCTGGCGGCCGAGAACGGCGGGACGTGCCACCTGCGCTTCGACGACACCAATCCGCTCAAGGAGGACGTCGAGTTCGAGGACTCCATCGCCGCATCAGTCGGCTGGCTGGGCTTCGACTGGGGCCCGCATCGCTATCACGCGTCGGACTACTACGACACGCTGTACGCGTTCGCGGAGTGGTTCATCGCGCAGGGCCTCGCGTACGTCGACAGCCAGACCCCCGACGAGATGCGCGCCACGCGCGGCACGCTCGTCGAAGCCGGCATCGCCAGCCCCTACCGCGAGCGGAGCGCCGCGGAGAGCCTCGACTTGTTCCGCCGCATGCGTAGCGGCGAGTTCGCCGACGGCGCCCACGTGCTCCGCCTCAAGATCGACATGGCGAGCCCGAACGTCAACCTGCGCGACCCCGCGATCTACCGGATCCGCCACGCGCGCCACCATCGCACTGCCGACCGATGGTGCATCTATCCGCTCTATGACTACACGCACTGCATCTGCGACGCGCTCGAGCGCATCACCCACTCGATCTGCACGCTCGAGTTCCAGGACCACCGGCCTCTCTACGACTGGGTGATCGAGCGGCTTGCGGAAGGCGGCGAGCTCGCGCGTCCGCTACCCCAGCAGCACGAGTTCGCGCGCCTCAACCTCACGTACGTGGTGCTCTCGAAGCGGAGGCTGATCGAGCTGGTCGACGGCGGGCACGTCGACGGCTGGGACGATCCGCGGATGCCGACGCTGGTCGGCGCCCGCCGGCGCGGCTTCACTCCGGAAGGGTTCCGCCTGTTCGCCGAGCGGATCGGCGTGTCGAAGTCCGACTCCTGGATCGACATGAGCGTCCTCGAGGACGCGATGCGCGACGATCTCAACGCCGTGGCGCCGCGCCGCGTCGCCGTGCTCGATCCGATCCGCCTCGTCGTCGACAACTATCCCGCCGACGCGCACGAGGTGATGGAGCCGCCCAACCATCCGCAGCATCCCGAATGGGGCCGGCGCGCGATGCCCTTCGCCCGCGAGCTTTGGATCGAGCGCGACGATTTCGCCGCGACGCCCCCGAAGGGCTTTTTCCGGCTCGCCCCCGGGTCAGAAGTGCGCCTGCGCTATGCCTACCTGGTGCGCTGCACGGGATTCGAGCGCGACGCCGAGGGCAACGTCGCGACCGTGCATTGCACCTACGACCCCGCCACGCGTAGCGGCACTCCCGGCGCCGACGCGCGCAAGGTGAAGGGCAATATCCACTGGCTGTCGGTCGCCGACGCCGCGACCGCCGAGGTGCGGCTGTACGACCGCCTGTTCCGCGTGCCGTTTCCGGGTGCGCGCGCGACGGGCGCCCTGCGCGGCGAGACCGCCGGTGAGGCGGAGCTGCCGCCGCACCACGGCATCGTGATCGCCGGCGACGACGAAGCGGCGGCGGAGCCGGTCGGGCGCAGCTACCTCGATGACCTCAACCCGGCGTCCAAGCGCATCATCCGCGCGTACGTCGAGCCGGCGCTCGCGCTCGCGACCGCGGAGGAGCGCTTTCAGTTCGAGCGGCATGGCTATTTCGTCGCCGACCTCGCCGACCACGTGCCCGGCCGCGCGGTGTTCAACCGCGCG
Source organism: Burkholderiales bacterium (assembly GCA_038239945.1). GTDB lineage: Bacteria > Pseudomonadota > Gammaproteobacteria > Burkholderiales > Casimicrobiaceae > VBCG01. Next base: position 15,516 of record JBBSEG010000044.1, on the reverse strand, counting down.
GTCACGCTGAAGGACGCCTGGAAGTAGCGGGTGGGCCGGCGCCGGTGCCGGACGCCAGGCGCGTTGCGAAGGTTCCGCCGCTCTCCGCCCGCGGCGCAACGCGAGGAGCGGGCGCCGACGCTCTTGCAGCTTCGATTCGCCGCCGCCATCTACGCGACGACGATCCGAAGGGCCGCTGCGCGTCGGGTTAACATTCGCAACCTGCGGGAGTTCTCATGAAGCGCATCTTGCTGTTCCTGGCGACGAACCTGGCCGTGCTGCTGGTGCTGTCGGTCGTCCTGCGCGTCCTCGGCCTCGACCGCGTCGCGTCGGCGCAAGGGGGCTTCGGGTACGCGCAGCTGCTGGCGTTCTCGGCGGTCGTGGGCTTCACCGGCGCGATCATCTCGCTGTTGATGTCGAAGACGATTGCGAAGTGGAGCACGGGCGCGCACGTGATCGAGCAGCCCGCCAACGAGGCCGAGGCGTGGCTGGTCGAGACCGTGCGCAGGCTCGCTCAGCAAGCCGGCGTGGGCCAGCCCGAGGTCGCGATCTACGAAGGCGAGCCCAATGCGTTCGCCACGGGCGCGTTTCGCAATTCGGCGCTCGTCGCCGTGTCCACCGGGCTCCTGCAGTCGATGAACCGCGAGGAGGCCGAGGCCGTGCTCGCGCACGAGATCTCGCACGTCGCGAACGGCGACATGGTCACGCTCACGCTCATCCAGGGTGTGGTGAACACGTTCGTCGTGTTTCTGTCGCGCGTGGTCGGTGCCATCGTCGACCGCGCGGTGTTCCGCACCGAGCGCGGCAACGGCCCCGGCTATTTCGTCACCGTGATCGTCTGCCAGATCCTGTTCGGGATCCTGGCGTCGATGATCGTCGCCTGGTTCTCGCGCTTGCGCGAATACCGCGCCGACGCGGGCAGCGCGCGCCTGCTCGGCAACGCGCAGCCGATGATCCATGCCCTGGCGCGCCTGGGCGGCCTGCCTCCCGGCCAGCTCCCGCAGACCTTCCAGTCGCACGGCATCACCGGCGGCGGCATCGGCTTCATGGCGCTGTTCGCCTCGCATCCGCCGATCGAGAAGCGCATCGCCGCGCTGCAGGCAGGCCACGCGTAGCGCGCACGCCTACAATCCCATCACGGGGACGCATATGCAGCACAAGATCGAAGTGCAGGACGAAACCGGCATCTGGGCCGACGTGCGCGGCGCCGACGGCAAGCCGCTGCTGTTTGCCGACGAGGCGTCCGCGCGTGCCGCGCTCGCGGAGCGCTATCCGGTGCTCGTGCAGATGGAGCAATACGCGGGCGGCAAGCGCACGCGCGTCATTCGCGTGCTGCAGGACGAGGACGACTGGCCCAAGCGCGCCGGGTAATCGCCCGGCGCCGCGCGCGCCGGATGGAACCCGCCCGGCGCCGCGCGCCGGATGAGCGACACCAATGAAAACGGCCGGTGAGTGCCGGCCGTTCCCGTGTGCAGCGCTTCGCGCCGCCGATGCGAACTTACTTCAGATGATTCGAGACCAGCTTGGTCATTTCGAACATCGACACCTTCCCCTTGCCGCCGAACACGGCCTTCAACTTGTCGTCGGCGTTGATGAGGCGGCGGTTCACGGCGTCCTGCAGCTTGTTCTTCTTGATGTAGTCCCAGATCTTCTTCGTCACTTCGGTGCGGGGCATCGGCATGCCACCCACCACCGCGGCCAGCACCGTGGACGGCTGCATGGCCTTCATGAACGCGGCATTCGGCTTGCGCTTGGCGGCGGTCTTCTTCACCGCTACCTTCTTAGCGGGCGCTTTCTTTGCGGGAGCCTTCTTGGCTGCGGAGGTCTTGGCGGCCGGCTTCTTGGCGGCCGATTTCTTGGCGGCGGGCTTCTTCGTGGCGGACTTCTTCGCAGCTTTCTTGGCAGTAGCCATCGATTCTCCTTCCTGTCGGTTGTGCGAGCGGACAACGCCGTAGCGTTCTGAAGCGGACCCTCCTGTCAGGGGCACTCCGCTCCATCGGCGGCGACTATACCGCATTTCAGAGGGCGTGGAAGCGTTCTCATAGGGAAATTTCCCTCTGCGACACAGGGGCGCGCGCGAGCGCATGCGGCACCGCGCGACCGCGTAGAATGCATGCGCTGCAATGTCCTCCTCCGCTCACGACCCCGCCGACCTTCGCACCGAATACAAGCGCGCAGCGCTCGGCGAGAACGACGCAGACGCCGACCCCGTCGCCCAGTTCCGCCGCTGGTTCGGCGACGCGCTCGCCGCGCAGGTTCCGGAGCCCACCGCGATGACGCTCGCCACGGTGGGCGACGGCGGCCGGCCCTCCGCACGCATCGTGCTGCTCAAGGGCTTCGACGCGCGCGGCTTCGTCTTCTACACCAACTACGCGAGCCGCAAGGCGCGCGAGCTGGCGGGCGACGCGCACGCCGCGCTGCTGTTCCACTGGGTCGAGCTCGAGCGGCAGGTGCGCATCGAAGGCCGGGTCGAGCGCGTCGATGCTGCCGAATCCGACGCCTACTTCGCGTCCCGGCCGCGGGCCTCGCGCGTCGGCGCGTGGGCGTCGCCCCAGAGCGCGCCGATCGACGACCGGGGGTGGCTCGAGCGGCGCTTCGCGGAGATCGAGGCGCGGTTTCCGGACGCGGTGGCGCGTCCACCGCATTGGGGAGGCTACCGCGTGCGCGCCGACCGGTTCGAGTTCTGGCAGGGACGACGCAGCCGGCTTCACGACCGCCTCGTCTACACCCCGCGTGGTGACGGCTGGTCGATCGGCCGGCTCGCGCCATGAGCGCCGGGGCGGGGCGCGAGCGGATCCTGCTTCCGCTGATCGGGCTCAGCATCGCCAATCACGTCGTGCTCACCGGCTCGCGTGTCGCCGTGTCGCTCGACGCGCTCGCGCTCGGCGCTTCCGCCGCGACGGTCGGCGTGCTGATGGCGCTCTACGCCGTGCTCCCGATGCTGTTCGCCATCCCGCTCGGGCGTCTCGCCGATCGGGTCGGGGTCCGCGGGCCGATGCTGGCCGGCTCGTGCGGGGTGGCCGTCGCCGCGCTCCTGCCCGTCCTGCTGCCGGGGCTCCCGTCGCTGTACGCGTCCGCGGCGCTCACCGGCGTTTCGTTCATGACCTACCAGGTCTCGACGCAATACATCACCGGCGAGCTCGGCGGGCCCGCGCAGCGCGCGCGCAACTTCAGCCTCCTGGCGCTGGGCTACTCGTGCTCGTCGATCGTCGGACCGCTGGTCGCAGGCCTGATGATCGACCAGGTCGGCTTTCGGGCCGCTTTCGCCCTCCTCGCGCTAGCCCCGCTGGTGCCGGTGTTCGTGCTCGGCACCGACCGGCTTCCGCTGCCCGGACCGCACCCCGACCACGCTGCCCACGCCTCGCGCAGGACACTCGACCTGCTCGCCCACAAGGAGCTGCGCCGCGTGTTTGCGATCAATGCCCTGATCGCCGTGGCCTGGGAGCTGCACACGTTGTTCGTTCCCATCTACGGCCATGCGGTCGGCCTGTCGGCCTTCGCGATCGGCCTCGTCTTGGCGTCGTTCGCCGCGGCGACCTTCGCGGTGCGTCTCGCCATGCCGCTCATATCGCGGCGGCTCTCGGAGCACCAGGTGCTCACCGTCGCCCTGATCGTGGGCGGATTCGTGTACCTGCTGTTCCCGTTCGCGCGCAGCACCGCGGTGCTGATGACCCTGTCGTTCTGCCTCGGGCTCGGCATCGGGGCCGGCCAGCCGATGGTGATGGCGCTGCTGCACAACCACGCCCCGCCGGGCCGCATGGGCGAGGCCACCGGCGTGCGCGCGTCGCTCATCAACTCGATGGCGGTGGCGGTGCCGCTCCTGTTCGGGACGATCGGCGGCACCGTCGGCCTGGCTCCGGTGCTGTGGTCCGTGGGCGTGTTCCTGGCGTCGAGCGGATACCTGCTGCGGCGCGCATGACGGCCGGCGACCCGGCGGCCCCGCGCGCCAGGCAGGACGATCGTCAGGCAGTGGCCTGGCGGCGCAGCCGCTCGGCGAACGTCTTGCGGAACTTCGCCACCTTGGGCGCGACCACCGCCTGGCAATACGGCTGGCGGGCGTTGCGGGTGAAATAGTCCTGGTGATACTTCTCGGCCGGGAAGAACGGGGCCGGTCCAGTGACCTCGGTGACGATCGGATCGCGCCACAACTTCCGGCCCTCGAGGTCGGCGATGACCGCCTGGATATCGGCGCGCTGGGCCTCATCCTGGGCGAAGACAACCGACCGGTACTGCGTGCCGACGTCATTGCCCTGCCGGTTGCGGGTGGTGGGGTCGTGGATGGTGAAGAACACGTTGAGGAGGTCGCGAAACGTGACGACGGCGGGGTCGAAGGTCACACGCACGACTTCCGCGTGGCCGGTGGCGCCTCCGCAGACCTCTTCGTAGCTCGGGTCGGGTGCCGCGCCGCCGGCGTAACCGGACTCCACGGCGCTCACGCCGTCCAGGCCGCGAAACACGGCGTCGAGGCACCAGAAGCATCCCCCGCCCAGGACGGCGGTCGCGAAGGACGAGTCGGAAGGATTCATGGCAAAGCTCCGGGAAAATGGGCCGATGCGTGCGGCGGGATGCGTTGGTCGGCGCCCGCTCGGACAAGCTTACGCCGGTCGCGCGAGCCTTCAGGCCGTCCCGCGCGGACGCGGCGCGCGGGTCGCCGCGCCGGCACGGGCGGCGCCACTTTCATCTGCGATAATCGCGGCCGCTTGCAAGCCGCGCCGCATCCGCTCGTGACCCGACTCTTCACTTTTCCGCAACGCGCGGTCGCGCGGCTGCGCGAGATCCGGATCGCGCGCACGGCGGGCAGCCTCTCGTTCACCACGCTGCTCGCGATCGTTCCGCTCGCTTCCGTCACGCTCGGCTTCGTCGCGCGCTTCCCGGTCTTCGAGCGCGGCCTGGCCGGCTTCGAATCGTTCCTGCTGGAGCACGTGCTGCCGGACAGTGCCGCGCCGCTCATCCACGACCACATCGCCGGTTTCGCCGAGCAGGCCGCCCGCCTGACGGGGCTTTCGGTGGTGCTGGTACTCGTGACCGCGGGGCTCGCGATCTACACGGTGGAGCGCGAGATCAATGCAATCTTCGGTACGCGCATCCGCCGCTCGGCGTCGCGGCGGCTCGTCGTCTACGCCCTCGGCCTGACGGCGGGGCCCGTCGTCGTCGGCGCGACCATGTCCATCACCACCTGGGCGATCGCGCAGTCGCTCGCGGCCGTTCCGTTGCGCAAGACGTTCGGCGACGTGATCGTGGGCATGCTGCCGTTCGCCTTCTCGACCGCGGGCCTCACGCTGCTCTACAAGTTTGCCCCGGCACGCGCGGTGCCGATCGCCTGGGCGTTCTTGGGAGGCGTCGGCGCAGCGCTGGCGCTCGAGGGCGGCAAGCAGCTCTTCGCGCTGTACGTGACGCGCGTGCCGACCTACCAGCTCGTCTACGGTGCGTTGTCGGCCGTGCCGGTGTTCCTGGTGTGGATCTACATGGGCTGGATCATCGTGCTGGCCGGCGCGGCGGTGACCGCGACGCTGGCCGAGGGCGGCCGGCGGCCGCGCCGCTGAGCGGCCGAGCGGCGCTTTCGCGCGCCCAAGTTGCGCCGCCCGGCGCGTCCACGCTACAGTCCAAGCGTTTACCAACGAGGAGTTAGCGCACTGTGTGGTCGATCATACAAGCGGCCGGCTGGCCGATCTGGCCCCTGATCATCGCGTCCATCGTGGCGCTCGCATTGATCTTCGAGCGCCTGTACTCGCTGCGGCAGAGCATGGTCGCGCCCGCCGGCATGGTCGACCGGGTGCTGGCCGAGTTCCGCCAGACCGGCGCCACGCCCGAACTGCTCGCGAAGACGGCGCAGCAGGGTCCGCTCGGACGCATCCTGGCGGCCGGGCTTGCCAACGTGCGCAGCCCGCGGCCGGTCATGAAGGAGGCGATCGAGGAGGTCGGCCGCGTGGTGACGCACGAGCTCGAGCGGTTCCTGACCACGCTCGGCACCATCGCCGCCATGTCGCCGCTGCTCGGACTGTTCGGCACCGTGATCGGCATGATCGAGATCTTCGGCTCGCAAGGCGCCACCGGCTCGAATCCGATCCAGCTCGCGCAGGGCATCTCGATCGCGCTCTACAACACGGCGATGGGCCTCATCGTGGCCATCCCGAGCATGATCTTCTACCGGCATTTTCGCGGCAAGGTCGACGCGCTGGTCGTCGAGATGGAGCAGCAGGCCATCAAGCTGGTCGATTTCGCGCACGGCGAGCGCAAGTAGGGGCGGGCGATGAACCTGCGAGGCACGCGCACGCGCGAGGATCCGGAGATCAACTTTATCCCGCTGATCGACGTCCTGCTGGTGATCCTCATCTTCCTGATGGTCACCACCACCTACCAGCGCATCGCCGAGCTCCAGATCACGCTGCCGGAGGCGAGCGCCGACCCTGTCAAGGACCGCGCCAAGGAGATCAACGTCGGCATCGACGCGCAGGGCCGTTACGTGATCGACAGGGCCGTGTTCTCGTTCTCGACCGTCGGTGCGCTGGCCGACCTGTTGAAGCGCTCGGCCGGCGACGCCAAGGACCCCGTGGTGATCATCAACGCCGACGCCCAGACCACCCACCAGGCGGTGGTCCACGTCATGGAGGCCGCGCGCCAGGCGGGGCTGCTGCATATCACGTTTGCGACGCAGACGCCTGCGGGCTCCCGGTGATCCGGCGGCCGCCGGCCGCAATGTGACCCCACGCAGGACCGAAGCCTCGGCCAGCGCCGTGCCGCCGCGGCCGCGCCCGCGATGGCGATCGCCCCGCAGTGCCGGGCCCGCGCGGCGGCGATGAGCTTCTCGGGCCGGCTCGTTCAAGCCTGGTATCGGCCGGCGCTCACGCCGCTCACGGCCCTTCTCGTGCCGCTCTCGTTCCTGTTCGGCGCGGCCGCTGGCGCGCGCCGCGCCCGGTTGCGAGGGGCCGCGCCTGGCCCCGGCCGGGTGCGCGTGCCGGTGGTGGTGGTGGGCAACGTGACGGTGGGCGGGGCCGGCAAGACCCCGCTCGTGCGCGCGCTCGCTCTCGCGTTACGCGAGCGCGGCTGGCAGCCGGGCATCGTGAGCCGGGGATACGGGGGCAGCGCGCGGAATGCACGCATGGTGGCGCAGGACGACGACGCCGGCGTGGTCGGTGACGAGCCGCTGCTGCTCGCCGCGGGCGGGCAACCGGTCGCGATCGGCCGCGATCGCGTCGCCGCCGCGCGCTGCCTGCTCGCGGCGCGACCGGAGGTCGACGCGATCCTGTCCGACGACGGATTGCAGCACTACGCGCTCGAACGCGACGTGGAGATCGCCGTCGTGGATGGGGCGCGCGGGCTCGGCAACGGGTGGCTCCTACCGGCCGGTCCACTGCGCGAGCCAGCGGCGCGCCTGCGCGAGGTGGCCGCAGTCGTCGTGACGGCGGACGCGCACCGGCGCGCCGGCAATGCGCCGGTCGGAGGGTCGGTGGCGACCGCCGCGCAATTGCACGGCTTCCAGGTGCCCTGCTTCGACATGGAGCTCGTACCGGAGCCGTGGCGGCGCGTGGACGGCGGCGTTCCGGTGCCGGACCCAGGAGCGCTACCGCGCGGAAGCATCCATGCGATCGCCGGCATCGCGCACCCGGCCCGCTTCTTCGAGCTGCTGGCGACGCTGGGCATCGCCGCCGAGCCGCATCCCTTTCCCGACCATCACCGCTATACCGCGGCCGACCTGAATTTTCCCGGCGCCCGCGCGATCCTGATGACCGAGAAGGACGCGGTAAAATGCGGCGGCCTCGCGGACCCCCGCATGGTCTGGTTGCCGGTGCGCGCCATGCTCGATCCGGCGCTCGTCACCCTCATCGAGGAGCGGATGCATGGATCCCAAGCTGCTTGAGCTCCTGGTATGCCCCGTCACCAAGGGGCCGCTGACCTACGATCGGGAGCGACAGGAGCTCGTCTCGCGCTCGGCGCGGCTCGCCTACCCGATCCGCGACGGCATTCCCGTGATGCTCGAGGAGGAGGCGCGCAAGCTCTCGCCCGCCGAGTACGAGCGATGACGACCGCGGGGCGCGACGGCCGCGCCGTGGGGACGTGGCCGGTACTGCCAACGCCTTGCGCACCGGTGCGCGCCGGCCGCCCGCCGGCGTGAGCTTCACGGTCCTCATTCCGGCGCGCTACGCGTCGACCCGACTGCCGGGCAAGCCGCTCGCCGACGTCGCCGGCAAGCCGATGGTGGTGCGTGTTGCCGAGCGGGCGCGCGCGAGCGGCGCGGACCGCATCGTGGTCGCCACCGACGACGAGCGCATCCGGACGGCCGTAACGTCGCACGGCTACGAGACCGTGCTCACCCGCGCCGACCACGCGACGGGAACCGACCGGCTGGCGGAGGCGGCGGTGCGGCTGCGCCTGCCGTCCGATCACATCGTGGTGAACGTGCAGGGCGACGAGCCCCTGCTCGAGCCGGACCTGATCCGCCAGATGGCGCGGCTGCTCGCGGGCGCCACCGATGCCTCGATTGCGACCGCGTGCCATCCCATTGGCGATCCGGCCGAGGCGTTCAATCCGAATGTCGTCAAGGTGGTGCTGGACGCGCGCGGCTACGCGCTGTATTTCAGCCGCGCCACGATCCCCTGGGCGCGCGACGCCTTCAACGCGCGGACCGATCGGCTGCCGCCCGGGCTGCCGCTCTATCGCCATTACGGGCTGTACGCCTACCGCGTGAGCTATCTGCTCGAATATCCGCGGCTGTCGGCCGCTCCGATGGAGCGCTTCGAGGCGCTCGAGCAGCTGCGCGCGCTTCATCATGGGCACCGGATCGTGGTCGCGGTCACGGAGGGCACGCCTGCGCCGGGCGTGGACACCGAGCAGGATCTCGAGCGGGTGCGCGCGTACTACGCGGCGCGCAATTGACCGCGCCCGGTTCCGCGGCGAGAATCGCTCCCCGGCGCGGCGGTCCGCCGGCCACGAGAACCCCGGCCGGCCACGAGACGCCCGGCCGGCGCCGCCTCAGCCAATCGAGCCATCCATGCGACTGATCCTGCTGGGCCCGCCCGGCGCGGGCAAGGGCACCCAGGCGACCTTCATCAAGGAAGCGTTCGCGATCCCGCAGATCTCCACCGGCGACATGCTGCGCGCGGCGGTCAAGGCGGGAACGCCGCTGGGCCTGGCCGCGCGCAAGGTCATGGACAGCGGCGCGCTCGTCTCCGACGACATCATCATCGGCCTGGTCCAGGAGCGCTTGCGCGAGGCCGACTGCCTGCAGGGTTACCTGTTCGACGGCTTTCCGCGCACCATCCCGCAGGCCGACGCGATGAAGGACGCCGGGGTCCCGATCGACCACGTGCTCGAGATCGACGTGCCCGATGCCGCGATCGTCGAGCGGATGAGCGGCCGCTGGGTCCATCCGGGGTCGGGGCGAACCTATCACGTCCGCTTCAATCCGCCGCGCAGCCCCGGCGTGGACGACTTGACCGGCGAGCCGCTCGTGCAGCGCGACGACGACCGCGAGGAAACCGTGCGCAACCGCCTGGCGGTCTACCACGCCCAGACCGAGCCGCTGGTCGCGTACTACCAGGACTGGGCGGCGACCGGCGACGCGCACGCGCCGGTCTATCGCGGCATCGCCGGACTGCAGGACGTCGAGCGGGTGCGCGCCGCCGCGCTTGCGGCGCTCCGCGCCTAGCCGATGGCGCCGCGCAACGCGTTCTACGCGCAGTCGGGTGGCGTCACGGCCGTTATCAACGCGAGCGCGGCCGGCGTGATCGATACGGTGCGCGCGAACCGCGCGCGCATCGGCAGGCTCTACGCGGGCCGCAACGGCATCGTCGGCGCGCTCACGGAGGACCTGATCGACACCGGCCGCGAAAGCGCGCGCGCCATCGCCGCGCTCCGCCATACGCCGGCCGGCGCATTCGGCTCGTGCCGCTACAAGCTGAAGTCGCTCGCGGAAGGCCGCGCCCAGTACCAGCGCCTGATCGACGTGCTGCGCGCGCACGACATCGGCTATTTCTTCTACAACGGCGGCAACGACAGCGCGGACACCTGCCTCAAGGTCGCGCAGGTCGCCGCCGCGCTGGGCTATCCGCTCATTGCCGTTCACGTGCCGAAGACGGTCGACAACGACCTGGCGGTGACCGACAACTGTCCAGGCTTCGGTTCGGTGGCCAAATACGTGGCCACGTCGATGCGCGAAGCCGCGTTCGACGTGGCGTCGATGGCGAGTACCTCGACCAAGGTGTTTGTGCTGGAGGTGATGGGCCGCCACGCGGGCTGGATCACGGCCGCCGTGGGGATGGCCGCCGATGCCGCCACGCCCATCCCGCTCGTGCTGCTGTTCCCCGAGGTCCCGTTCGACGAGGCGCGCTTCGTCGCGGCGGTGGCGCGCAAGACTGCCGACTTCGGCTATTGCTGCGTGGGCGTTTCCGAGGGCTTGAAGCAGCCCGACGGCACGCTGATGGCCGAGGCCGGCACGCGCGATGCGTTCGGCCACGCGCAGCTCGGCGGCGTCGGTCCGATGATCGCGCGGCTGGTCAAGGACCGGCTCGGCTACAAGTACCACTGGGCCGTGGCGGACTACCTGCAGCGCGCCGCGCGGCACCTCGCGTCGCGCACCGACGTCGAGCAGTCGTATGCGGTCGGCCGCGCCGCCGTGCAGATGGCGCTCGCGGGCCACAATGCGGTGATGCCGGCGATCGTGCGCACGAGCGACCGGCCCTATCGCTGGAAGATCGAGGCCGCTCCGCTCGAGAAGATCGCCAACCGCGAGAAGATGCTCCCGGCGGGCTTCATCGGCCGTGACGGCTTCGGCATCACGGCGAAGGCGCGCGCTTATCTAGCGCCGCTCATGCGCGGCGAGGACCCACCGCCGTTCAGGGACGGCCTCCCCCAATACGTGCGCCTGAAGAACGTCCCCGTGCGCAAGCGCCTCGCGGCGGGTTTCGAGGTCTAGGCCCATGAGCGACCCGATCGACTACTACCTCTCGCCGGGCTCGCCCTGGACCTACCTCGGGCATGCGGCGTTCGTCGCACTGGCGGCGGAGCACGGGGCGAGCGTGTCGATCAAGCCGGTGGATCTCGGTCGCGTGTTCCCGGTGTCGGGCGGCCTTCCGCTGAAGCAGCGTGCGCCGCAGCGCCAGGCGTACCGCCGGGTCGAGCTGCGGCGCTGGGCGGCCTATCGCGGCTTGCCTCTCAACCTCGAGCCCCGCCATTTTCCGGTCCCCGTCGACCTCGCGTCGCGCTGGCTGTTGGCGGCGGCCGAGCTCGGCCAGTCGCAAGGGCTGGAATTGCTCGGCGCGCTCGGCCGGGCCCTGTGGGCTGAGGAGCGGGACATCAGCGATGCCGCGACGCTGCGGGCGCTGGCCGCCGACCTGCGCCTGCCCGCCGACCGCCTCGCCGAGCGCGCCGACGCGCCCGACACCAGGACGCATTACGATACGTTGACCCAGGAAGCGATCGACCGGGGCGTGTTCGGCGCGCCCACCTACGTGGTGCGCGGCGAATTGTTCTGGGGTCAAGACCGGCTCGACTTCCTCGCCCGCGCGCTGGCACAATAGCGTGCTTTTCGTGGCCGCCCCCGGCGAGATGGAGGAGGCCCGCCACCGGCGGTGCCGCCGACAGAAGCGCACCCCGGGCCGTTCGCCACCTCTCGGAGACTCTGGATGTCCAATACCGGGCTTTACATCGCGCTCGCCTGCGCGCTCGCCGCGATCGTCTACGGCGTCGTCTCGATCAACTGGATCCTCGCCAAGCCGGCGGGCAACGAGCGCATGCAGGAGATCGCGGCGGCGATCCAAGCCGGCGCCAAGGCGTACCTCAACCGGCAGTACCTGACGATCGGCCTGGTGGGCGTGATCCTGCTCGTGGTCATCGGCGTCGCGCTCGACTGGCGCACCGCTGGCGGCTTCGCCGTGGGGGCGATACTGTCGGGGCTGACCGGCTACATCGGGATGAACGTGTCGGTGCGGTCGAACGTGCGCACCGCGGAAGCCGCGCGCACCGGCCTCAACGAAGCGCTGCAGGTGGCCTTCCGCGGCGGCGCGATCACCGGCATGCTCGTGGTCGGCCTGGCGCTCCTCGGGGTCACCGGTTTCTACTGGTTCCTGGTGGGCTCAGCGCCTGCGGCCGATGCCACGCATACGCTCCACGACACGATCCAGCCCCTCGTCGGCCTGGCCTTCGGCGGGTCGCTGATCTCGATCTTCGCCCGGCTGGGCGGCGGCATCTTCACCAAAGGTGCCGACGTCGGCGCCGACCTCGTGGGTAAGGTGGAGGCGGGCATCCCCGAGGACGACCCGCGCAACCCGGCAGTGATCGCCGACAACGTGGGCGACAACGTCGGCGACTGCGCCGGCATGGCCGCCGACCTGTTCGAGACCTACGCCGTGACGATCGTCGCGACGATGTTGCTCGGCACGCTGCTCCTGCCCGGCATCGCGGTAACCGCCGTCACTTACCCGCTGGTGCTCGGCGGCTTCTCGATTCTGGCGTCCATCGTCGGCTGCTCGTTCGTCAAGGCGCGCCCCGGCGGCAAGATCATGAACGCGCTTTATCGCGGCCTGGCCGTCGCCGGCGTGCTCTCCGCGATCGGCTTCTGGTTCATCACCCAGTGGATGATGGGCGGCATCGGCGCCGCCGACCCGTTGCTGTCGCCGGTGAAGCTCTACCTCGCCGCGCTCGTCGGCCTCGTGCTGACGGCCGCGATGGTGTTCATCACCGAGTACTACACGGGTACCGACTTCAAGCCGGTCAAGCACGTCGCGGAGGCGTCCACCACCGGACACGCCACCAACATCATCGCCGGCCTCGGCGTGTCGATGAAGTCCACGGCGTGGCCCGTCCTGGCGGTGTGCGCAGCCATCCTGGCGTCGCATTATTTCGCGGGGCTGTATGGCATCGCGATCGCCGCCACGGCCATGCTTTCGATGACCGGCATCATCGTCGCCCTCGACGCCTACGGCCCCATCACCGACAACGCCGGCGGCATTGCCGAGATGAGCAACCTGCCCGACTCTGTCCGCGCCATCACCGATCCGCTCGACGCCGTCGGCAACACCACGAAGGCGGTGACCAAGGGCTACGCCATCGGCTCCGCCGGCTTGGCGGCACTGGTGCTGTTCGCCGACTACACGCACGCGCTCGAGTCGCAGCACATCGACGCCTCGTTCGACCTGTCGAACCCGAACGTGATCGTCGGGCTCTTCATCGGTGGCCTTATTCCCTACCTGTTCGGGGCGATGGCCATGGAGGCCGTTGGACGCGCGGCCGGCGCGGTCGTGGTCGAGGTGCGCCGCCAGTTCCGCGAGATCAAGGGCATCATGGAAGGCACCACCAAGCCGGAATACGGCGTCGCGGTCGACATGCTGACCAAGGCGGCAATCAAGGAGATGATCGTCCCGTCGCTGCTGCCGGTGCTGGTGCCGGTGGTGGTGGGGCTGGTGCTCGGCCCGCAAGCGCTCGGCGGCCTGTTGATGGGCACCATCGTCACCGGCCTCTTCGTCGCGATCTCGATGACCACTGGCGGCGGCGCCTGGGACAACGCGAAGAAGTACATCGAGGACGGCCACTTCGGCGGCAAAGGCTCGGACGCGCACAAGGCCGCGGTTACCGGCGACACCGTAGGCGACCCCTACAAGGACACCGCGGGTCCGGCCGTGAATCCGCTCATCAAGATCATCAACATCGTTGCGCTGATGATCGTGCCGCTCCTCACCGTGCATGCCGCCACCGTCCCGGCGCGTCCGGCGATGGGCAGTTCCGCACCCCCGGCGGTGACGGCGCCGCCGGCGGCAATGTCGCCCACGGCCATGTCGCCCGCGGCCATGTCGCCCGCGGCCGTTTCGCCTGCGGCGACGGCCCCTGCGACGATGTCGCCTGCGACGCTGGCCCCCGCGTCGGCGCCGGCGGCCGATGCGCCAGGCACGGCATCCCCCGCGCCAGCCGGGAAGTAGACGCTAACGGGAGCCGGGACGCGCCGCCCGCGCCGTCACGCAGGCGACAAAAAGGGCGGCCCGTGCCGCCCTTTTTGTCGCGCGCCGCGTCGAGCGCGGCCGCGCGGGGTTCGCCGCGAAGCCTAGTTGCCCTTCGTGTCGCTGAAGATGCGCATGACGTCGGCCATCGACAGCATGCCCTTCTTGCCCTTGTCCATGGCGTTCCACTTCTTCTCCATCATGGCCATGAAATCCTTCTTCATGATCATGCCGTCCTTGTTCGCCATGGTCCCCATTTCCTTCTGGAAGCTTTGCATTCCGTCGCCGTCGGCGGCAAAGGCGACGGGCGCTACCATCGTGGCGACGCCCATCATCGCCAGCATCGCAGTCTTTTTCAGGTCCATCGAGTTCTCCTTGGTCCGAAGTTAGATTCTAGGGGACCCGCTCATCGGGTCGAGCCTGCTCGGCCTTGTCTGCCTCGCTGCGCATCGGTCGGCGCGCGCGGTGTTACCTTACACCGGGCACCTGCGAACGTACAATCGCGGCTGGCCGCGGGCCGACCCGACATGGAAACGCATCGTATCGTCATCGTGGGCGGCGGCGCCGGCGGCCTGCCCCTGGCGGCCCGGCTGGGCGATCGCTATCGGCGGGGCGGCGCAGCCACCGTGACCCTGGTGGACCAGTACGCCACGCACGTCTGGAAGCCGCTGCTTCACGAGGTGGCGGCGGGGCGCCTGGATGCGGCGACCCACGACATCGCGTACCTGGCGCTCGCCCACCTGCACGGGTTCCGGTTTCGCCAGGGCGCGCTGGCGGGGCTCGACCGCGCCCGCCGCGAGGTGTCGATCGCCCCGGTGGTCGACGACGATGGCGAGGAGATCCTGCCGCAGCGCGCGCTCCGCTACGACACGCTGATCCTGTGCATCGGCAGCGTCAGCGACGACTTCGGCGTCGCCGGCGTGGCCGAGTACGCCATCGCCCTCGACACCGCGCCGGAGGCCGAGCGGTTCCATCGCAAGCTCCTGGCTGCCTGCGTGCGCGCGGACGGGAGGCGCGCCGGCGGCGCCGACGCCAAGGTCCGCATTGTCATCATCGGAGCCGGCGCCACCGGCGTGGAGCTCGCCGCGGAGCTGCGGCAGACGACCCAGGCCCATGCCGCCTACGGGCTCGATCACCTGGCGCCCGCCGATATCCGCATCACCGTCGTCGAGGCAGCGCCCCGCATCCTGCCCCCGCTGCCGGAGTCGATCGCGCGGGCGGCGACCGAGCTGCTCGCGCGCCTCGACGTGGACGTGCGGACCGGGCTGCGGGTCACGGCGGTGAACGCGGACGGCGTGCGCGTTGTCTCCGGGGAGCTTCTCGCGGCCGATCTCGTCGTATGGGCCGCGGGCATCCAGGCATCCGGTACGCTCGACCGGCTCGATGGGCTCGAAGTCAATCGCGCCCACCAGATCGTGGTGCAAGCGACCTTGGCCACGACGCGCGACCCCGACGTGTTCGCGTTCGGCGACTGCGCCGACTCCCCCTGGCCGCAGGCCGGCAAGCCGGGCGCCCGCGTGCCTCCGCGCGCCCAGGCCGCACGCCAGCAGGGACTGCTGCTGCAGTGGACGATCCGCGCGCGGCTGGCCGGCCAGCCGCTGCCCGTCTT